>NZ_JBFRHM010000001.1:5305000-6295087 GCF_056337105.1 Pseudomonas sp. S1_E05 | reverse complement strand
GTGGCGCAACATGCTGCGTTTTTTGGCGATCATCAGCAGCCCGGAAGTGTCCCGATCCAGGCGGTGAACCAGCTCCAGCTCCTTGGCGTCGGGGCGCAACTGACGGAAGGCCTCGATAACACCGAAGTTCAAGCCGCTGCCGCCGTGAACTGCGATCCCGGCGGGCTTGTTGATCACGATCAGTGCCTTGTCCTCAAAGACAATCGACGCCTCGAGGCGCTGCAAGAGCCCTTGAGCGACCGGCATCGGCTCGTCGCGCTCAGGCACGCGAACCGGCGGCACGCGCACAATATCGCCTGCCTGCAGCTTGTATTCGGGCTTGATCCGACCTTTGTTCACGCGCACTTCGCCCTTGCGCAAAATGCGATAAATCAAGGTCTTGGGCACGCCTTTGAGTCGGGCGAGGAGGAAGTTATCAATACGTTGGCCGGCATATTCCGGCGAGACCTCAAGCAGTTGAACGCCTGGAGTCGAGGGGGCAGTAGTCGTCATGGCGCGGATGATATCAATTTTTTATGGAATTGAAGCACTTAATCATTACTGCTATAGTCGCGAACGCCGCCAAAAGCGGCCTGGACAGCGGATTAGCGGTCAAAAACCGCCCCTGACCAAAGCAATTCACCAGGACGCGAGGCCGTCCTACGGGGCTTTCGCTACGTAACGGTGGAGTTTGCAGCTGTAACGAGCGCAGGTGACATGAGGCCTGAATCACGCCGCAAAGCAGAGTTTTTCACTCGCCACGCGAGCCATATTCACGGCCAGTTCACAAAGTGCAGTCGGCTGCGGATGACCCCGAGCGAAGGCTTCGGAAACAACGCCTAAATTAGCCATGATGCGTGACCTCCCCTTTCGGAGCTCACGGTAAATGCCAACCCGCTGCGGATTCTGCGCGCGGCAGCACCCGAATTATCAGGGATACGTGTAGGGTGGAGATGCACAACCGCTGGACTGTGTAGCAATAGGCTTTCCCAAGACGCTTCATCTCGTCCACAGCCGCCGGTTGATTCCTCCTCCTGACTGAGTGCTTAAGTAGCCACAGCAAGCAGGACGCGTACGTCGCGACGAAGGCCCACATTGGCCGGACCTCGCTGGACACGGGATTGGCCAACCACTCCCGACGCACCTGACACCGACCGTGAGAAGTCGTGTGTGCCGAACGCCGTTTCCGGCAGCCCGGAAACCGACGGTACTACATGAAAAGAATGCTGATTAACGCAACTCAACCCGAAGAGTTGCGTGTTGCACTGGTAGATGGCCAACGCCTCTACGACCTGGACATCGAATCCGGTGCACGCGAGCAAAAGAAGGCCAACATCTACAAAGGCCGGATTACTCGCATCGAACCGAGCCTGGAGGCCGCCTTTGTCGATTTCGGCTCCGAGCGCCACGGCTTCCTGCCCCTCAAGGAAATCTCCCGCGAATACTTCAAGAAGGCACCTGAAGGCCGCGTCAACATCAAGGATGTCCTGAGCGAAGGCCAGGAAGTCATCGTCCAGGTCGAAAAAGAAGAACGTGGCAACAAGGGTGCCGCCCTGACCACCTTCATCAGCCTGGCTGGCCGTTACCTGGTCCTGATGCCGAACAACCCGCGTGCCGGCGGCATCTCCCGTCGCATCGAAGGCGAAGAGCGCAATGAACTGCGTGAAGCCCTGAACGGCCTGGTTGCCCCCGCCGACATGGGTCTGATCGTGCGCACTGCCGGCCTGGGTCGCAGCAGCGAAGAAATGCAGTGGGACCTCGATTACCTGCTGCAACTCTGGACCGCCATCAAGGAAGCCTCGCTGGATCGTTCCGCGCCATTCCTGATCTACCAGGAAAGCAACGTCATCATTCGCGCCATCCGTGATTACCTGCGCCAGGACATCGGCGAAGTGCTGATCGACAGCGTTGAAGCACAGGACGAAGCCCTGACCTTCATTCGCCAGGTAATGCCGCAGTACGCCAGCAAGATCAAGCTGTACGAAGACAGCGTACCGCTGTTCAACCGTTTCCAGATCGAGAGCCAGATCGAGACCGCTTTCCAGCGCGTCGTTGAACTGCCTTCCGGCGGCTCCATCGTCATCGATCCGACCGAAGCCCTGGTGTCAATCGACATCAACTCGGCGCGCGCCACCAAAGGCAGCGACATCGAAGAAACCGCCCTGCAGACCAACCTTGAAGCGGCCGAAGAAATCGCCCGCCAGTTGCGCCTGCGCGACATCGGCGGCCTGATCGTCATCGACTTCATTGACATGACCCCTGCCAAAAACCAGCGCGCCGTGGAAGAAAAAGTCCGCGAATGCCTGGAAGCCGACCGCGCTCGTGTGCAAGTCGGTCGCATCTCGCGCTTCGGCCTGCTGGAAATGTCCCGTCAGCGCCTGCGCCCATCGCTGGGTGAAAGCAGCGGCATCGTTTGCCCGCGCTGCAACGGCACCGGCATCATCCGTGATGTTGAATCGCTGTCCCTGGCGATCCTGCGCCTGATCGAAGAAGAAGCCCTGAAAGACCGCACTGCCGAAGTCCGCGCCCAGGTGCCGATTCCGGTTGCAGCCTTCCTGCTCAACGAAAAACGCAACTCGATCACCAAGATCGAACTGCGCACCCGTGCCCGTATCGTCATTCTGCCGAACGATCACCTCGAAACGCCGCATTTTGAAGTCCAGCGTCTTCGCGATGACAGCCCGGAAGCCGCCAACAGCCAGTCCAGCTACGAAATCGCTGCGGCCGCGGCCGAAGTCGAAGAAGTCCAACCGGCTGCTGCGACCCGCACCCTGGTTCGCCAGGAAGCTGCGGTCAAGACGGCTCCAGCCCGCGCCAACGCTCCGGTTCCAACCGAAGTCCCTGCCACTCCGGTAGCGGCCCCGGTTGCCGCGCCAGAGCCAAGCCTGTTCAAGGGCCTGGTGAAGTCGTTGGTCAGCCTGTTCGCGACCAAGGAAGAGCCTGCTGCCCCGGCCGTGGTTGAAAAGCCAGCCGCTGAGCGTCCAGCACGCAACGAAGAGCGTCGTAACGGCCGTCAGCAAAGCCGCAACCGTAACGGTCGCCGCGATGAAGAACGCAAACCTCGCGAAGAACGTGCACCGCGCGAAGAGCGCGCGCCACGTGAACCGCGCGAAGCCCGTGAAGAAGCACCGGCCGCTCGCGAAGAACGCGCACCACGCGCCCCGCGTGAAGAACGTGCACCGCGCGCCCCTCGCGAAGACCGCAAGCCGCGTGGCGAGCGTGAAGAGCGGGTTCGTGTACTGCGTGAACCTCTGGATACCGTTGCACCGGAAACCGCTGCAGTTGCCGCCACCGAAGAACGTCCGGCCCGTCAGCCGCGCGAAGAGCGCGCTCCACGCCCACCGCGTGAAGAGCGTCAACCGCGTGCCGAACAAGCCGCTGCTGCCGTAGCCGAAGAAGAACTGACCGGCAACGAAGAGCAACCGGGTGAAGACGGTCAGGAAGGCGCCGAAGGTGATCGTCCACGTCGTCGTTCCCGTGGCCAGCGTCGTCGCAGCAACCGTCGCGAGCGTCAACGCGATGCCGACGGCAACGTGATCGAAGGCTCGGAAGAGTCGCCAGCCACCGAAGGCAGCGAAGCACCAAGCGCCGCCGACCTGGCCGCTGGCCTGGCGGTCACCGCCGCTGTCGCCAGCACCGTGATCAGCGCTCCGGCCGAAGCACAGGCCAACGAGCAAGCCGAACGCGCCACTGCCGCCACGCTTGAGACTGCCCCAGTCGAAGCGCCGGTCGTTGAAGCGAACACGCCCGTGCAAGTGACCGCCGCTCCGGAAATCGAAGTGGCTCCAGCGCAGTCTGAAGCCCTACCGCAAGCTGAAGCAGTTGCAGAGCCTGCGGTGGTTGTGGAAGAAGCGCCGGCTGTGGTTGCCGAGCCAGCCGTCGAAGTCGCGGCTGAAACCGTGACCGAAACGGTGCGCGAAGTTCGTGAAGAACAAACCGCCTTCAACTGGGTGGCCGAACCAGCTGTTGTCGAAGTGCCAGCGCCAGTCGCCGAGCCGGAAACTGCCGAAGCCATGGTCAGCGAACCTGTGGTGGTAGCTGCCGAACCAGCCCCCGTGGTAGAGGCCCCGGTGGTTACCCAGGCACCGGCACCCGTTGTCGAAGCGGCTCCAGCCAGCGCACTGACTCCAAGCGGCCGCGCGCCGAATGACCCACGTGAAGTGCGTCGTCGCAAGCGCGAGGAAGAGCGTCTGCAGAAGGAAGCCGAACTGGCCGCCGCTGCTGCTCCCGTTGAAGCGGTTGCGGTCGAAGAGCCAGCACCGGTTGCTGCTGAAGTGGTCGAGGCCCCTGCCCCGATCGCTGAAGAGGCTACCGAATCGGTGATCCACGAAGCTCCGCGCTCCGTTCAGGAAGCCGTGGTGCAACACGAAGCCGAGGAAAAGGAACACGAGCCTAAACCGCTCGCCTGATCCTGCAGCAACTGAAAGCCCCGCCTGGTGACGCCAGGCGGGGCTTTTTTATGTCTGAATGCCTGCGGTGCCCCGGTACGCAGTCCACCTGTGGGAGCGGGCTTGCCCGCGATGGTCGTTAACGATAACGCGGGGTAGCTGGGAGGTCACCGATAGCTGGGCCACCATCGCGAGCAAGCTCGCTCCTACAAGGGTGTCGATCTACCCGGCGAAGACTAATGCCTCAGGGACATCCACATCCCACAACACTCCAGGATCATCCACTGGCACCTCAGCCACCTTCGCCGGGACGAACAACGGTTTGGCGCCACGGTCTCCCGACAGCGCCATCAACCCAGGACCGAACGAACGCCCAAATCCCACGGGATGGCCATACTCGCCGTTGATCACAGGCACACTGATCCCATCATCCGTCACCCCCGTCAGCACTTTCTCGAAGGTGGACGGCAGGATGAACGGCATATCGCCCAAGGCAATCAGCCACCCGGCGAGCTGCGGACAGGCCGCGACCCCGGCCGCGATGCTGTCGCCCATGCCGGTGGACTCGATCAGGACAATCTCGAAACCATAGGCCTGGGCCATGCGGATGACTTGTGGACGGTCTTCGGTGGTGACCAGCACGCGCTTCGTCAGTCCAGCCGGCACACTCATCAGCACCTGCTCGATCACCGAACGCACGGCGCCATCGCGCCCGGCGCAGTCAGCCAGCAACTTGTCCCGAGCACCACCCGCTGCCTGCCGGAACCGGGTGCCCTGCCCCGCAGCCAGGACGATGACGCCGATGGACTCGTTCATGCACTTTCCTTTTTCTGCTTCAACTCGATGCCATTTTTGATCGCGACGATTTCAGCCAGCAACGACAACGCGATCTCCGCCGGGGAATGGCTGCCAATGTGCAAACCGATCGGGCCATGTAACCGTCCGATGGCCGCTTGAGACAAGCCTAGCTGAGCCAGGTTGTCTCGACGTTTCTGGCTGTTGACCCGCGAACCCAACGCACCCACATAAAAAGCCCTGGAATCGAGGGCCGTCAGCAGCGCCATATCATCCAGGCGAGGATCATGCGTCAGCGCCACGATGGCTGTGCGCTCGTCGGTCTGGATGTTCAGCACCGCTTCATCCGGCATGCCGGAGACAAAGCGCCCGTGCTGTTCCTCCCAGCCGTAGACGAATTCGGTGCGCGGATCGCAAATCAGCACTTCGAAATCCAGCAGGCGCGCCATCTCGGCCACATACCGGGACAACTGGCCCGCGCCGATCAACAACAAACGCCAGCGTGGGCCGTAGATCGCGCGCAACGTGTGTCCGTCGAAACTCAGCACCTCGCTCTTGCCCGCTGACTGCAAGCGCACCTCACCGGTGGCGACGTCCAAAGTGCGGGCGACGATTTCATGAGCCTCGCAACGTGCCAGCAACTCGGCGACCCAGGCGGGATCCCCCACGCGTTCCTCGGTCAGGCGCAAGGTCCCACCACAAGGCAAACCGAAGCGGGCCGCTTCCTCCTGGGTCACGCCATAGGTGATCAACTGCACGGGCGGCCCGTCTGGCGTAATCCGTCCATCGTGCAGGCGGGTGATCAGGTCATCCTCGATACAGCCACCGGACACCGAACCAATCACCACGCCGTCTTCGCGCAAGGCCAGCATGGCGCCAGGGGCCCGGGGCGCGGTACCCCAGGTCTGGACGACGCTGTACAACATCACCCGCTGACCGGCCTGACGCCACTGCAATACACTGTGCAAGACATTCAGATCGACGCTGTCCATCAAACGTCAGCCTTCTGCCAACCCTGCAATTGGTAACGTACCGGCAAATTGCGGATGCGCTTGCCGGTCGCCGCGAAGATCGCGTTGCACAGTGCCGGCGCTATCGGTGGCACGCCCGGCTCGCCGACGCCGCCCAACGGCACTTCGCCCGGTGGAGTGACCAAATGCACCGCGACTTCCTTCGGCGCCAGGGACATGCGCGCCACTTCGTACATATGGAAGTTGTCCTGCTGGACCTTGCCGTCCTTGAAGCTGATTTCCCCCAGCACCGCGTTGCCCAGCCCCATCACGCAGGCCCCCTCGAATTGCGAGCGAATCCGCTCGGGGTTGATCTGCGGACCGCAATCCACCGCGATATCAGCCTTGTGCACAATCAGGGTGCCATCGTCCTTGACTTCGACCTCGATCACCGCCGCGACGTAGGTGACGAAACTGTAATGCACCGCCAGCCCCAGCCCACGCCCCTTCGGCAACTGTCGCCCCCAACCGGCAGCTTTGGCGGCGGTTTCCAGCACGGTACGCATGCGTCCGGTGTCGATTGGATAACGCTCGGGCGATTCGCCGTAGTTCCATTCTTCACTCAAGGTGCGCGGATCGATCTGGCGATCCGGGCCGAGCAACCTGACCTGGTACTTGAGCGGGTCTTCGCCAGCCTTGTGCGCCAGTTCATCGACAAAGCTCTGGATGGCAAAACCGTGGGGAATGTTCGACACGGAGCGATACCAGCCCACTCGGGTGTGCACCACGGCTTCAGGGTTTTCCAGGCGTACGTTGGGAATCGCGTAGGCCATGTTGGTGAAACCCATGCCCAATTCGAAGGCCGCTTCGTGGTTCATGCCCGGTGCGAACAACGCGGTGATGCTCGGTGCAACGGTACGGTGCAGCCAACCGGACGGCAGGCCGTCCTTGTTCAGGCCGGCCTTGAGGTATTCCGCCGAGACGGTATGGAAGTAGGAGTTATGGATGTCGTCTTCGCGGGTCCACTGCACGCGCACCGCCTTGCCAGGAAATTCCTTGGCGAGCACGGCCGCTTCAATGATGAAATCCGGTTTGGATTTGCGCCCGAACCCGCCACCGAGCAGGGTGACGTTGAAGGTCACCTTGTCGAACCCGATACCCAGCCGTTCACCAATACGCTCGCGGGTGACCTGTGGCGCCTGGCTCGGTCCCCAGGCTTCGCAAATGCCATCCTTGAAGCGGGCAATGGCGACCATCGGTTCCATCGGCGCTTGTGCCAGGTGCGGCAAATAGTAGGAGGCTTCCAGTGTGCTGCTGGCACCGCTGATAGCCTTGTCGATGTCGCCGGTATTGCGCACGACCTTGCCCGGTTTCAGGGACGCCGCTTCCAGTTCCTTGCGGTAGGCAATCGAATCGTAGCTGGCATTGGGGCCGTCATCCCATTCAATTTTCAGTGCCTCACGCCCCTTGATCGCCGCCCACGTGTTGCTGGCAACCACGGCCACGCCACCCAACGGCTGGAATTCAGAGGGCAATGGTCGGCTTTCGATTTGCAGGACCTTGATCACCCCGGGGACCTTCAGTGCCGCGCTGTCGTCCAGCGACTTGACCTTGCCGCCGTAGACCGCCGGGCGAGCGATGGTGGCGTAGAGCATGCCCTCGAAATGGACATCGGCACCGTAGATGGCACGACCGTTGACGATGTCTGCGCCATCGATTGCACGGGTGCCTTCCTTGCCAATGTAGCGGAACTCCGATGGCTGCTTGAGCCGCAGGCTGTCGCGGGCCGGTACGGCCAGTGCACCAGCAGCGGCGGCCAGGGCGCCATAACCCAGCTCTCGACCGGACGGCTTATGGATGACCTTGTGCAATTGCGCATGGCACTCGCCGACCGGGACTTTCCACTGATCGGCGGCCGCCTGTTCCAGCATGGTCCGCGCAGCCGCGCCACAGCGGCGCATCGGCTCGTACCAGTGACGCATACTGCGCGAGCCGTCGGTGTCCTGGTTACCGAAGCGCACTTCGTCGCCCGGTGCCTGCTGCACTTTCACCAGGGCCCAGTCGGCCTCCAGCTCGTCGGCCACCACCATGGTCAGGCTGGTGCGCACGCCCTGGCCCATTTCCGAGCGGTTGCACACCACCGTCACCGTGCCATCAGCGGCGATGCTGACGTAGACCTTGGGATCATCGATCCAGCCGTTGGGCATGCCCTCGGCGCCGAATTTTTTCTCTTCGTCGGCGGCGAACGCATCCTGCCACCCCCAACTCGCTGCAACCACCAGAGCACTGGTGGCGCCCACGCCCTTGAGGAAGCCACGGCGGCTGAGGTTGCTCAGGGCAAAATCATTGGGTAACTGGCTCATGCCTTGGCCTCCTTCAGGTGAGTGGATGCCTGCCGGATCGCGGTCTTGATTCGGTTGTAGGTACCGCAGCGACAAAGGTTGCCAACCATCGCCTCTTCAATCTGCTCATCACTTGGATTGGGGTTGGTCTTGAGCAGTGCAGTCGCCGACATGATCTGCCCGCCCTGGCAAAAACCACATTGGGCCACGGCGCTGTCGAGCCAGGCCTGTTGGACGACTTGCCCGACCGGGTCCGCGTGCAGGTTGTCGATGGTGGTGATGTTCTGGCCCACCACGGAGCCGATGGGCGTGATGCAACTGCGCGCCGGCGAGCCTTCGATGTGGATGGTGCAAGCGCCGCACAGGCCCATGCCGCAGCCGAATTTGGTGCCGTTGTATCCCGCCACGTCGCGGATAGCCCAGAGGAGCGGCATGTCCTCAGTAACATCGAGCTGATGGTCTTGACCATTGAGTTTCAGGGTAATCATGGGCACGCCCGCATAGTTATAAAGGTTATGGGGTCGAGCAATCTGCCGCTGGTTGACAGCGGTTGGCATCACGCAGATCGGCTCAGGCTAACAGGCTCTCTTGTGCAGACGCGAGCGTCTGAACCGGGCCTTTTATGGAACAAATGAGGGTTATCGTTAGCTGACTAAGTTAACCCAGTATTAACAAAAAAGCCCTGCAGGGCAGGGCTTTTAGTTGCAAGCTTCAAGCTGCAAGCCTCAAGTAGAAGCAAGACAGCAAAACTCACACACCTGATTGTAGCTTGCAGCTTGCAACTCGAAGCTTGCCGCTGCATCTCTAATACCGGTTAGGCTCCATTTCCAGCTCAACATGGAAACGTTCTGCAATGTCTTTCTGGATGCGCTGCGCAAGGTTCAGCAATTGCAGGCCCGTCGCCTCGCCGTAGTTGACCAGCACCAGCGCCTGCGCCTTGTGCACGCCAGCATCGGCGTCGCGAAATCCCTTCCAACCTGCACGCTCGATCAGCCACCCGGCGGCCAGTTTCATCTGCCCGTCCGGTTGTGCATACGCCACCAGATCGGGGTACTGACCCTTGAGCTGCGCAACCAGTGCGGCCGAGACGAGCGGGTTCTTGAAGAAGCTGCCGGCATTGCCGAGGACGGCCGGATCCGGCAGCTTTTCATTACGAATACTGCAGATCGCCCGGCTGACATCGGTGGCGGTGGGCTGGTCGACGCCTTGCTCAGTCAGGCGCTGACGCACCGGGCCGTATTCCAGGTGCAAATGCGCGACGCGATTCAAGGCAAACCGCACCCGCAGGATCAACCATCGACCGGGCTCTTGTTTGAACAGACTGTCGCGGTAAGCGAAGTTGCACTCGTCCAGATTGAAATCGCGCAGCTCACCCGTCTGGCGGTCCAGCGCGGTCAGCCCGGCGAACACGTCCTTGATCTCCACGCCATAGGCGCCGATGTTCTGCATGGGCGCGGCACCGACGGTGCCGGGAATCAAGCTGAGGTTTTCCAGCCCCGACAATCCCTGGGCCAGGGTGTGCTGAACGAACGGATGCCAAGGCTCGCCGGCCTCGGCCTCGATGACAACACGACTGCCGTCATCGCTCAGGATGCGAATGCCACGGCTGGCCATGCGCAGCACCAGCGACTGGATATCGGCAGTCAGCAGCAAATTGCTGCCACCGCCGATCACCAGCAACGGTACGTCCTGCTGTGCGGCATAAGCCAGGGCTTCACGCACATCGGCATCGCTGTGAGCCTCGGCAAACAACCGGGCCCGGACATCCACGCCAAAAGTATTGAACGGCTTGAGGGAAACCTCGCGCTGTACCCGCAAACTCATAACCGCCCCTTCAATTCGATGACCAACTGATCACTGGCGCGCTCGATCAGGTCGAGCACGCGTTCGAAACCCTGATCGTCGTAATACGGGTCCGGGACTTCGTCGATCTCCGACGGGTAGCGACGCAGGAACAGGTCCAGCTCGGCCTTACCCGAGGCTGGTTGCAAGGCCTTGAGGTTGCGCAGGTTGCTGTGATCCATGGCGAGGATCAGGTCATAAGTGGCGAAATCGGCGCGAGTAACCTGTTGGGCGCGCTGGGCGGACAGGTCGTAGCCACGCTGCTTGGCGGCGGCCTGGCTGCGTTTGTCCGGTGCTTTGCCGACGTGCCAGTCGCCAGTGCCGGCCGAGGCCACTTCAACCTGATCGGCCAGCCCCGCTTCGCGCAGTTTATGGCGCAACACGCCTTCGGCTGTCGGCGAGCGGCAGATGTTGCCCAGGCAGACGAACAGAACGCGCATCAGCCCTCCAGCAGGCGACGAACGCGTTCGAGGTCTTCGGGGGTGTCGACACCGGTCGGCGGTGCGATCAGCGCGTCGGCCACGTGAATCCGGACGCCATGCCACAGGGCACGCAGTTGTTCCAGTGATTCGGTGTTTTCCAGCCAGCACGGGCCCCAACTGACGAAGTCATGCAGGAAACCGGCGCGGTAGGCATAGATGCCGATGTGACGGCGATACGGCACGCCTTCAGGCAATTGCTCGCAGCTTTTGGCGAAGGCATCGCGGGCCCAGGGCAGGGTCGCACGGCTGAACGTCAGCGCCAGGCCGTTGAGGTCACTGACCACCTTGACCACGTTGGGATTGAACAGGGTCTGGACGTCTTCGATCGGCTCGGCCAGGGTGGCCATGCGCGCTTCGGTGTGGGCGGCCAGGTTGGCGGCGACCTGATCGATCACACTCGGCGGGATCAGTGGTTCGTCACCCTGGACGTTGACCACGATGGCGTCGGGCGCCAGGCCGAGTTGGCTGGCGACTTCGGCGAGACGGTCAGTGCCGGAATTGTGGTCTTCACGGGTCAACACCACTTCGGCGCCAAAGCCGTTGCAAGCCTCGACGATGCGCGCATCGTCGGTCGCCACCACCACGCGCTGGGCACTGCTCTTGCTCGCCTGCTCCCAGACGTGCTGGATCATCGGCTTGCCGGCAATCAGCAACAGCGGCTTGCCCGGCAAACGGGTGGAGGCATAACGAGATGGAATGACGACGGTGAAGGCGGTGGTCATTTATCCAGGCGCTCGTCGGTGGTCAGGGTGCGGGCTTCGGTTTCAAGCATCACCGGGATACCGTCGCGAATCGGGTACGCCAGGCCGGCGCCCTTGCTGATCAGCTCGGTTTTATCGGCGCTGAGTTTGAGCGGGCCCTTGCAGATCGGGCAAGCGAGGATGTCGAGCAGTTTGGTGTCCATGAGCATTCCCTGGAGAACAACGGTTTAAGGCAAAAGACGAGCCGGCAACAGACGCATCAACTGCGTATCGAACCAGGCCACGAAGGCCGGCGATGGCGCAGCATCGACCGTCAGATACCACCAATCGGCGGCGGCGAAGGCACGGCACTTCACCGCGTCCTTTTCCGTCATCACCAAGGGCAATGACGGTGTGAAATTCAAGGCCTGCACGCTGTATTCGGCGTGGTCGGCAAATGCATGAGGAACAGGTCGCCAGTGTAGCGTTTCGAGGGTTGTGAAGAAACGCTGCGGGTTACCGATCCCGGCAACAGCGTGTAACGCCTGGCCTTTCGGGAAATGATCGAGGGGACGCCGTCCGCCATTCTGCAGGTTGACCAGTGCGGTGGGCTGCAAGGTGAAGGCGAATCCGTCCGCCCGGTCATCGGCAGCGCCGTTGTAGAGCACGGCGTCGACGCTTTGCAGGCGCTCGACCGGCTCGCGCAGCGGCCCGGCGGGCAGGCAGCGTTTGTTGCCCAGGCCACGGGCAGCATCGATCAAGACCAGTTCAAGGTCGCGCGCCAGGCGATAATGCTGCATGCCGTCGTCGGACAGGATCAGATCCAGCGGTTCACTGGCCAGCAACGCCTTGACCGCGTTGCTGCGATCCGGATCGATCATCAGCGGCACGCCAGTGCGCTGGACGATCAGCAGCGGTTCGTCACCCGCCACGTCGGCGTCCTGATCGGCCTCGACCCGCCACGGCAGTTGTGGCGGCTTGGCACCATAACCGCGACTGACCACACCGACGCGCAGGCCGCTACGCTGGCAATGCTCGATCATCCACAGGATCAGCGGCGTCTTGCCCGTGCCGCCGACGGTGATATTGCCAACCACGATGAGCGGCACCGGCGGCTGATAGATCTCGCCCTCGCCTGCCAGGAAACGCTCGCGCTTGCGCGTGACCACACGCCGATACAGCCATTCCAGTGGCTGCAGCAGTTTCAGGGCCGGGTGCCCCTGGTACCACGCGGCGAGCAGGCGATCGGACATGGCCATCAGGGCGCGGGCGGCGCCGCCTCGACTGTGGTCATGCGCAGGTGGCTGAAACCCAATTTGCCGGCGGCGTCCATCGCGGTGATCACCGACTGATGCTGGGTCTTGCCATCGGCGCTGATGGACAGTGGCAGGTTGGTGTCGCCACCGGACTCTTTCTGCAGCGCATCGATGAGGGTCGCCAGATCGCTTTTTGGCAGGATCTGGTTGTTCAGCGCGAACACACCCTCAGCGTTGATGGTGAGGTCCAGGTGCTTGGCCTGCTCGTCATCGGCCGACGCACCGGTGACCGCCTGCGGCAGCTCGACGCGCAGTTGGGTTTCGCGGGTGAAGGTGGTGGTCACGACAAAAAACAGCAGCAGGATAAACACCACGTCGATCAAAGACGCGAGGTTGATGTCGACGTTCTCCCGTTGCTTGCGACGGAATTTCCACGCTTTTTACCCTCGTACAGATCCACGTCGCGATCGCCCTGTACCACTTCAACCAACTTGATCGCTTCCTGTTCCATGCCCACCACCAATTCATCGATGCGTCGTTGCAGGAACCGGTGGAAGAACACCGACGGGATGCCGACCATCAGGCCCGCTGCGGTCGTGATCAGGGCCTTGGAAATACCACCGGCCAGCACGGAAGCGTTGGTGGTCATTCCCGTGCCCATGAAGGCGCTGAAAATGTCGATCATGCCCAGCACCGTGCCCAGCAAGCCCAGCAGCGGAGCCATGGCGGCGATGGTACCCAGCGCATTGATGTAGCGTTCGAGTTCGTGAATGACCCGCGCCGCCGCTTCTTCGATGCACTCTTTCATGATCTCGCGACCATGCTTGGAGTTGGCCAGGCCCGCGGCCAGGATCTCGCCCAATGGCGAATTGGCGCGCAGTTCCTTGAGCTTCTCCTTATTGAGTTGCTTGTCCTTGATCCACACCCAGACCTGGCCGAGCAGATGCTCAGGCGTCACACGGCTGGCGCGCAGGGTCCACAGACGCTCGGCGACAATCGCCATGGCCGCGATGGAACTCAGAATGATCGGCAGCATCATCCAGCCGCCGGATTTGACCAATTCCCACACAGTGTCAGTCCCCTCGAAAAAGTGCGCCACTCTAACATAGGGGGTGGGCGCACCGAAGACCGTGATGTCGCATCCGGTCGTTCTTCGATCCCCCCTTTTATGGTGCGGCCCGCCAGAAGCGCCGTTGTTGACGCATCGTCCAGGCCGGCTCGAAACGCCCGAGCCGCAGACGAATGGCGCCCTGCTCAGCGCTGTCGTGGACGGTCATGCCACGTTTTCGATACCGGGCCATGACCGTGGGATGTGGGTGGCCGAACGAATTACCGTTGCCGCGCGAGATCAACACCGATTTGGGTTGCAGCGCGGCCAGCAGTGCCATGGACGAAGAACTGCGGCTGCCATGGTGCGGTGACTGCAACCAATCGGTGGGCACTGCCAGTGGGCTGTCGAGCAAGGCGCGCTCGGCCGGAACGTCGATATCACCGGTGAGCAGCAGGCGCTCACCATTGGCTTCGACCTGCAGCACACAGGATTTTTGATTGCTGCCCGCCGCCTCGGCCCATTGCCATAGTTGAAAGCTCACGCCGTCCCAATCCCATCGCTGCCCACTTTCGCAGGCTTGCGCGTTCAGGGTGACGGGCAGCGCGAGCGGGTCGCCGCTGAGGACTCGTGCCACCGGCAATCCATTGGCAATCGCCCGCGCCCCACCGGCATGGTCGGCGTCGGGGTGGCTGATCAGCATCAGGTCGAGCTGGTCCACACCCAGTTTGCGCAACGTTGGCAAAACCACTCGTTCGCCGAGGTCGAAATCACCGAAGCGCGGCCCGGTATCGTACAGCAGGGTGTGATGCCGGGTGCGTATCAGGATTGCCAGCCCCTGGCCGACATCCAGTTGCCAGACTTCGGCAATGCCTTCAGGGAGCGTTGGCCTGGGCGGGAAAACCAGCATCAGCAACAGCGGCCATCCCAGTGGGCGCAGCACAATGCCACGGGGCAGCAACAGCAGCAGCGCACCCAGGCTGCCCAGCCCCCACGCCCAAACTGGAATGGCCACCGACACCCACGCGGGCACGGGGTCCGCGAGCAAGCCAAGGCCCCAGAACAACCAATCGATCAACCCGCCTGCCAGCCACAGTAAACTTTCGCCCACCAGGGGCACAGGCAACAGCAGCGTGCCGAGCAAGGCCAGCGGCAACACCAACAGGCTGATCCAGGGCACCGCCAGCAAATTGGCCAGCGGGCCGCTGAGGCTGACCGGCAATCCCAGTATCAGCAGCAACGGCCCAAGGCCAAGGGCAATCAACCATTGCGCGCGCGTCCAGGTTTGCCACCATCGCCAGGGACCGAGTCGGCCGCCGAAGGTAAAGATCAGCACCGCTACCGCCGCGAACGATAGCCAGAAACCTGGCAGCAAACTCACCAGGGGGTCCAGCAGCAACACCGCGTCGAGCGCCAGCAACAAGGGCCACCAGGCGCCGAGGTGGCGAAAACGCAGGCGCCATAACAGCACCAGTCCGATCATCACGCAGGCCCGTCGCACTGGCACTCCGAACCCCGCCAACAGCCCGTAGGCCAGCGCTGCGGCAAACGCCAGTGCGCAGGCCCAGGGTAACCACGGTAAAAGGTTCGGCCAGAGCCCATAACGCGCCAGCCCGGCAATCAACAGGTACACCACGCCCGCCAACAGGCCGATGTGCTGGCCCGAGATCACCAGCAGATGCACGGTGCCGGTGTCTTGCAATACTTGCCAGTCTTCACGATCCAGCCCGGCGCCATCGCCCAGCACCAGGGCCGTCAACGCACCGGTGCGACCCTGGGCATCCACCGCCTGCAAGCGTTGGCGGACAGTGTCGCGCCAGGCCCAACGGGCTTCAACAAGGCGCTGGCCATCCTTGATGGTACCGGTGGCGCCGATGCGTTGCGCCAGCAGCCAGGCGTCGTAATCGAAGGCATGCGGGTTGAGCAGCCCGGCCGGACGTTTCAATTTCACCGCCAGGCGCCAGCGCTCGCCGCCGCTGATCGGTGGCCCGCCATACCAGGCTAGACGCATCATTCGAGGCATCCTGGCCTCCCGCGAACGTACGTCAATCAATTCGAAACGCACCACCGCGTCGCTGCTCTGGGGCAACCCAACCACGCGTCCCTCGACCCAACGGGTTTCCCCGTCGAGGTCCGCCGGCAATCGGTCATCCAGCGCCCACTGTGCATTCGCGCAGGCCCAACTGAAGCCAAACAGGAAAAACGCCAACGGATAAGTCCTGAACGGCAACCACATCAAACCCGCCACGGGCAGTACCAGCCACAACCCTGCCGGCGGTAATACCGGCAAAAAGCGCAGGGTCAGCAGCCCCAACGCCAGCGCCATCATCCCTGTGCGCATAAGCCCGTCCTTGAGAGTCCCCTCCCTAGTGATAGCCGGCTCACGGCACGAGCGTGGTCAATAATTGTCACAAACTCTGAATGGGCGACTCGTAGAATCCAGACATACTTGCAGCCTTAACCGACCGAGAAGCCTTATGCCCCGGCGCTTATTCAAACGATACATGCCAGACCCGACCAGCATCAGGGAACATCAATCCTTACGCTTTCTCGGCACCCTGCTGCATGACCCGAACCTCTGGCACCTCAACCGACACTCGGTGGCGCGGGCGATGGCGGTGGGTCTATTCGCGGCGTTCCTGCCGATTCCCATGCAGATGCTGGTGGCGGCCGCCCTTGCCGTACTGGTGCGCGGCAACATGCCGATTGCTGTCAGCCTGGTCTGGCTGACCAATCCGATCACCATGCCAGCGGTGTTTTTCTGCACGTACCAGATGGGTGCCTGGCTGATGAATGTGCCCGCCCGGCACTTGCCCGACGAGCTGACATGGGAGTGGATCAGCGGCGAATTGTCGACGTTGTGGCAGCCATTCCTGCTGGGATCGGTGGTCACAGGACTGTTGCTGGGCGCGCTCGCCTATTGCCTGGTGATGATGTACTGGCGCTGGTGGGTCAGCCGGCAGTGGGCGCGGCGCAAGAAAAAGCGTATGCAATGAACACAAAAGGCCTCCATCTGGAGGCCTTTTCAATGGCACAACGCAACCCCTGTAGGAGCGTTAAGTCCGCATCCCCCGCCCACTCACGAGCAACCGCGCGCAGCCGATGTACAACACCACCGTGGCCACCAGCATGAACGTAATCGCCACACTGATCCTGATGTCCGAAACGCCCAGGATTCCGTAGCGGAAAGCGTTGACCATGTGCAACACCGGATTGGCCAGCGATACCGTCTGCCAGAACGGCGACAGCAGCGAGATCGAATAAAACACCCCGCCCAGGTAAGTCAGTGGCGTCAGCACAAAGGTCGGGATGATCGAAATATCATCGAAGTTGCGTGCGAACACCGCGTTGATGAAGCCCAGCAGCGAGAAGATCGTCGCCGTCAGCACCACCACCAGGATGGTGAGCCCCAGGTGATGCACCTGCAAGTGGGTGAAGAACATCGACAGGACCGTCACGATTAGCCCGACCATCAACCCGCGCAGCACGCCGCCCAGGGTGAAGCCGATCAGAATCGTATGCGGTGACACCGGCGACACCATCAATTCCTCGATGGAACGCTGGAACTTGCTACCGAAGAAACTCGATACCACGTTGCCGTAGGAGTTGGTGATCACCGACATCATGATCAGCCCGGGCACGATGTACTCCATGTAACTGAAGCCACCCATGTCACCAATCTGCCGGCCAATCAGGTTGCCGAAGATCACAAAGTACAGAACCATCGTGATGGCGGGTGGCAGCAGCGTTTGTGGCCAGATGCGGGTAAAGCGCCTGACCTCACGGTAAACGATGGTGTTGAGGGCGACGAGATTGGGTCGCAGCTCGGAATTCATACCGCCACCTTCGACAGATTTTTCTCCACCAGGGACACGAACAACTCCTCGAGGCGATTGGTTTTGTTACGCAGGCTCAGCACTTCGATGTTCTGCTGCGCCAACTGGGTGAACAGCGCCGTGATACCCATGGTCTTCTCGACCTGGACTTCCAGGGTATGCGCGTCGAGCAATCGGCTCGGGTAACCGAGCAACTGCGGCGCCACGCTCAGGGCGTTCTTCGTGTCGAGCAGGAACGTCTCCACATGCAGCTGGCTGAGCAGCTGTTTCATGCTGGTGTTTTCGACGATGGTGCCGTGATCGATGATACCGATGTGGCGGCACAGCTGCTCAGCCTCCTCCAGGTAATGCGTGGTGAGGATGATGGTGATGCCTTTCTGGTTCAGCTCGGTCAGGAACGACCACATCGAACGGCGCAGTTCGATATCCACCCCCGCGGTCGGCTCGTCGAGGATCAACAGACGCGGTTCATGAACCAGAGCGCGAGCGATCATCAGGCGCCGCTTCATGCCGCCGGACAGTGAACGCGAAGGTACATCGCGCTTGTCCCAAAGGCCGAGCTGCGTCAGGTACTGCTCGGCGCGCTCCTTGGCGACTTTCGGCGGGATGCCGTAATACCCGGCCTGGGTCACGACGATGTCGAAGGTCTTTTCGAACTGGTTGAAGTTGAATTCCTGCGGCACAACGCCAATGGAGCGCTTGAGCTGCGCAGGATTCTTGTCCAGGTCGTGGCCAAAGATGTTCACCGTGCCGCTGGTCTTGTTCACCAGGGTGGAGAGAATGCCGATGGTCGTGGATTTGCCGGCACCATTGGGGCCGAGCAAGGCGAAAAAGTCACCCTCGGCGACGTCCAGATCGATACCACTCAGGGCCTGGAAACCGTTGCCGTAGGTTTTGGTTAGCTGCCGGATGGACAGAGCGGAACTCATATCGGATCTACGCACCAAGAAGGGAAAGAAGGAATAAACGAGGGTGGGCGGCGCACAAGGCAGCCACGGCACATGAGTGCAATGGTGCTTGTCGCCGCCAGACAAGTACAGTGAAGTGTGTCGATAGTAAGTATTAAGTCAACGCGGTCATGACCGCTTTTTTGTACGCTGGACGCTCTTTCAACCGTGCATACCAGGCCTGCAGATGAGGTTGCGGCGCACGCTCGATCGGCATCTCGAACCAGGCATAAATAAAACTGCCGAGGGGGATGTCGCCCATGCCGATTTCATCACCCGACAGGTACGGTTTCACGGCGAGCGCCTCATTGGCCATCGACAACAACGTGTCGCATTCCTTGATCGCGGCGTGGATCGCAGGCCAGTCCTGTTGCTCGGCCGGCGTGCGCAGGACACCCCAGAACACGGTTCGGAACGGGCCGGCAAAACTGGAAGTGGTCCAGTCCATCCATTTATCGGCGAGGGCACGCTGCTTCAGGTCGGCCGGATACCACGCGGTGCCACCGGCATGCAGGGCCAGGAGGTAACGTACGATGGCGTTGGACTCCCAGAGTACAAAGCCGTCATCTTCGATCACCGGCACTCGCCCATTAGGATTCATCGCGCGGTATTGCGGCGTATCGACCACACCAAAGGCGCCACCGGCGTCGATGGCCTCATAGGCCAGGTTCAGCTCCTCGGCGGCCCACAAGGGTTTCCTGACATTCGACGAATTTTTCCGACCCCAGATCTTCAGCATGTCTGCCTCTTTATGGATGAATGCGCAGGCAGCATACGCTGGATCAGGCGCGGCTCAAATCGCTCTGCATATCACCCAGCAGCAGCGGCAGTTCATCGCTGAACAGATGCGGGTAGCACTGTTGCAGATGCTCGAAGAAGAAGGTTTCGGGTACGTCGGCGAACTGACCGTGATCGACCAGATACTCCATCAGTTGCTCACCGTCACGATTGAAAGGGTGGAAAACGCTATCGTTGATGCCATCGAATTCCAGCGGCGCCACGTTGAACAGTTCACACAATTGCTGGTTGAACGCCGGCGTGGCCTTGACCCAGGCGCCGTTCAGGTACAGCTCGGTATAACCGTGCATGGCGAACACATCGCTTTTGAGCAACGCCAGCAAGCGAGGGGTCGACAAATGATTGCGAACATCGGCCAGGCCAATTCGCGCGGGGATGCCGCAATGACGCGCGGCCCCCGCCAGCAATGTGGCTTTGGGCACACAATAACTTTCACCGGCGGCCAGTGCATGACTGCCACGCAAGGTGTGCGGATCACGACTGAATGTGTAAGGGTTGTACCGCACAGCCTCGCGCACCGCGTAGTAAAGATTGATGGCCTGCTCGAGCGGATCGCGCCGGCTGCCACGGTGTTTCTCCGCGAACTCCACGACCGACGGGTGGTCACTATCGATGAAGCGACCGGGATTCAAATACTCGTGCATGCGATTGATCTCCTGGGGGTGCCCCCGAGTCTAGCGACAGGCTCAGCACAGAGATAACGACGTTTCGGCCAAACTTGGACGCTTTGCCGCCCGCTCTCGAACGATTGGTGTGATCCGCTGCCAACCGCTCCTACAAACTCATCGAAGGTTTCTCACGATTTCTGTCTCACCGCTCTGGTCAACCTGTTCGGCCGATGCCGTCTAAGCTCTGAAGGTTGTTTTTGCCCTTGTTTCACGGAGGATTAAATATGCTGCTGTTGTGGATACTGGTTCTGGTTGTCGGGATTGCGTATTTAGCCCACCGTCGCGTCGCCCCCCTGCCCGCCTTGTGTATCGTTGCCGTTTATGTCGTGGCGATGGGCGCCTTCAGTCGCGCGCCTGGCTGGCTACTGCTGATCTTTTGGCTGCTGATCGCCGCTGTCGCAGCGCCCTTGCTGTTGCCTGACCTGCGTCGCAAATTTTTCAGCGCGCCGCTCTTCGACTGGTTTCAGAAAACGCTGCCGCCCATGTCCGAAACCGAGCGAGATGCCATCGACGCCGGCACGGTCTGGTGGGACGGTGAACTGTTCAGCGGCCGCCCGGACTGGGACAAACTGCTGTCCTACCCCAAGGTGCAATTGACCGAAGAGGAGCAGGCGTTCATCGACGGGCCGACTGACGAACTCTGCGCGATGGTGACCGACTGGCAGATTGGCCAGGACATGGACCTGCCCGCCGAAGCCTGGGCCCACATCAAAAACAACGGCTTTTTTGCGCTGATCATTCCCAAGGAATACGGTGGCAAGGGCTTCTCGGCCTACGCCCACTCCCAGGTGGCGATGAAACTGGCCACCCGCAGCGGCGACCTCGCCTCAACCGTGATGGTTCCGAACTCACTTGGCCCGGCAGAGCTGTTGCTGCACTACGGCACCGACGAACAACGCAACCATTACTTGCCACGCCTGGCCCGTGGCGATGACATCCCCTGTTTCGCCCTCACCGGACCACTCGCCGGCTCGGACGCCGGTGCAATGCCCGACACTGGCATCATCTGCAAAGGCCAATGGAACGGCGAGGAAACCCTCGGCCTGCGCCTGAACTGGGAAAAACGCTACATCACCCTCGGCCCGGTCGCCACCCTGCTCGGCCTGGCGTTCAAAGCCTATGACCCGGACCATTTGCTGGGCGATGAAGTGGACCTTGGCATCAGTCTGGCGCTGATCCCCACCGACACGCCCGGTGTGGAAATCGGCCGTCGACATCTGCCACTGGGCGCAGCATTCATGAACGGCCCCAACGCCGGCAAAGACGTGTTCATTCCTCTGGACTTCCTGATCGGCGGCCAGGAAATGCTCGGCAAAGGCTGGATGATGCTGATGAACTGCCTGTCGGTGGGGCGGTCGATTTCGTTGCCGGCAGTCGGCACCGGTGCGGCAAAATTCACCAGCCTGGTGACCGGCCAATATGCGCAGATCCGCGAGCAGTTCAACGTGCCACTGTCGGCGTTCGAAGGCATCCAGGAAGCCATGGCGCGCATCGGCGGCAATGCCTGGATGATGGACGCAGCGCGGATGCTCACCGCCAACGCGGTGGACCTGGGCGAGAAACCGTCGGTACTGTCGGCGATCCTCAAGTACCACCTCACCGAACGCGGCCGCGAATGCATCAGCCACGCCATGGATGTCCACGGTGGCAAGGCCATCATCATGGGGCCCAACAATTACCTGGGGCGCAGCTGGAATGGCGCACCCATCTTCATCACCGTGGAAGGCGCGAACATCCTCTCGCGAAACCTGATGATCTTCGGCCAGGGTGCGATCCGTTGCCATCCTTTCGTCCTGAAAGAAATGGCCTTGGCCGGTCGCGAGGACAAGCAGCAAGCCCTCACCGAATTCGATGGATTGCTGCTCAGGCATATCGGGTTCGCCGTGAGCAATGCGGCCAGTACGTTGGTACTCAACCTGGGCTTCGGTCACTTCGAGAGGGCGCCAGGCAACAAGCTCAGCCAAGGCTACTTCCGCGCCCTCAACCGCCAGGCAGCCGCTTTCGCCATGTTGGCCGATTTGAGCATGATGCTGCTGGGCGGTGAGCTGAAGCGCCGCGAACGCCTGTCGGCACGCCTGGGAGATGTACTCAGCAACCTGTATCTGGCGTCGGCCGCACTCAAGCGTTATCACGACCTGGATTCTCCCGAACACATGGCGCCTCTGTTCACCTGGGCCATGGAAGAAAGCCTTGGGCAGTCCGAGCGAGCCCTGGATGAGTTGCTGACCAACTTCCCCAACAAAGTGCTCGGTTGCCTGCTTCGGGTCATCGTGTTCCCGTTCGGTCGCCGTCACAAAGGCCCATCGGACAGGCTCGGCGCCGAAGTGGCAGCGGTGATCGGCCGGGCGAAGGGTGATCCAACCCTGGAAGAATTGCTCGGCGGCTGCTTCCGTCCACAATCACCCGATGACGCCGTGGGCGCGTTGCAACACGCGTGCAACCTGTTGAACGCGACGCAACCGGTGCATAAAAAGTTGCACGTGGCGCTCAAAGGCGGTCAGTTCAAACCGCTGGCCGGGGAACACGTCATCGACGCGGCGCTGGAGGCTGGTGTCTTGCAGCCCATGGAAGCGCATAACCTGCGTGAAGCCGAAGTGGCGCGGCGCAAGGTGATCGATGTGGATGATTTCGACAAAGAGGAATTGGCACCGACACCAGGAAAAGTCCGCTGATCCTGCCAACCATGTAAAAACGGGCGCGGGAGCTTTATACTCCCGCGCCCGTTTTGCTCTTGAGGACTTATCTCGTGTCCAACGTCGTTGCCGATCATCTCGTCTTGCTTGACCACTTGCGCAGCATCCTGGTCGCCGTGGGTGAGGCCGAACAGGTTCCCGAAGAAAGCCATGCCCTGTTCCTGGAGCGCTTCGACGAACTTCGTGCATCCCTGCCGATCGATCCGATCGAAAGCCAGTACCTGGGCCAGGACATCCTGTGCCAGGTGATGACCCGCTACCCACAGATCGCCCACCTGGTCCCGCGCGACCTGCTGTGGTACTTCGCCGGTGACTGCCTGCACTACATGCCCGACGACGAGATCGACCTGTATCAGGCACTGGAAGAACGGCGCTACGAAGCTGAACAGAACGACGAACCGTTCGACTGGCATCAGGAAAAACAGTTGCTGGCGATGTCGAACGACGACAGCAAGCACTGATACCAAAAGGCCCGCATCGCGGGCCTTTTTTATTGGGACTTTGACCCTGAAGGACGGGGGGTGGGTTGTTTGCCGGGTTTGCCCAGCGTCGGCTCTTTCTCAAGGCATTCCACCAGATAATCGATCAACACCCGCAGCTTCGGCGGCAGGTAACGAGTGGGCGAATGCAGCAGCCACGCACCGCCGTGGTATGAGGCGAGAAACGTCCAGTCTGGCAGCACCTGTACGAGCAAGCCCTGCTCCAGTGCATGACGCGCGGTGAAATACGGCAGGCTGCCAATCCCGATGTGCTGCAACACTGCACCCAGACGCACCCCGGTGTGATTGGCGGCATAGCGCCCGCGCACGCCAACGGTGACAGCCTTGGTGCCCTTCTTGAATTTCCAGCGTGCATCACTTGGCGTTTCGCCCAGGTAGATGCAGCTGTGATTGAGCAGGTCATGGGGATGAGTTGGCGTGCCATGCTCCGCCAGATACTGCGGTGTCGCACACAGTAGGTGATCGATGGTCAGCAATTGTCGCCCTACCAGCCCCGCAGGTGGATGATCGGTGATGCGAATCGCCAGATCGACGTGATCGTCGATCAGATCCACCTGGCGATCCTCGAGCAACAACTCCACATCCACCTTGGGATAACGCCGCAGAAACTCCGGCATGTGTGGGTGTATCACAAATCGACCCACTGCCTTGGGCACGCTGAGACGGACCAACCCTTGTGCTTCATCGGTGAACTGGCCGCTGATTTCCATCACCGATCTGGCGGCGTTGACCATCTCCTGGCAACGCTTGAACACCTCTTCGCCACCGTCGCTCAGGCGCAATTTACGTGTGGTGCGTTGTAGCAAACGCATGGCCAGCGCCTTTTCCAGGCGCGAAATGCTGCGGCTGACCGCCGACGGTGAACTGCCCAACTGACGTGCAGCCTCGGAAAAGCTCCCGGTCTCGACAACCTTGACGAAAATGGCCATTTCACCGAGTAACGGCAGGGGAAGATTTATGCTCACGACGCAACAGTCCTTTGATGTTTGAACGGATTATCACGCAATTGCACGCTTCATATAATGAAATACATAAACGTGAGTGAGAGCATGGAATATGACGCTTCGCCTCTTTTTCCATAGTGATGACCTCAAGGCCGACGTGGAAGTGCTTCACCCCTGACCTCATGGAGCTGAGATGCAGTTTTCGATTTACCTGGGAGAATTCCTGGCGTTGGCGACCATCCACTTTCTGGCCGTGGTCGCCCCCGGACCCGATTTTGCAGTCACCATTCGCCAAAGCGTACGTTTCGGACGTGGCATAGGAATCTGGACCGCCTTGGGCATTGGCGCAGGCATTTCCGTGCACGTGCTCTACACCGTGCTGGGGGTTGGCGCATTGATGCACACCCTGCCCTGGCTGTTGACCGTGGCCAAGATCATCGGCGGCGCCTACATCCTGTACCTCGGTGTCAGCCTGTTACGCAGCCAACCGAAAACAGTGCTCGAAGGTGAAAAGGAGGGTCATGAGCCGGCTGTCGAACAAACCCGGCTCAAGGCGTTCACCACAGGATTTCTGACCAACGCGACCAACCCGAAGGCCACGTTGTTCTTCCTGGCGATTTTCACCACCCTCATCAGCACCTCGACACCCCTTGTCATCCAGGCGCTTTACGGGTTGTGGATGTGCTTCGTCAATGCCCTGTGGTTCGTCATTGTCGCGCTGTTTTTCTCCAGCAACCGAGTGCGAGTGCTGTTCATACGCATGGGACACTGGTTCGAACGCACGATGGGGGTGATGCTGATTCTGTTCGCAGGGCGCCTGATTCTGTCGATGTAAAGCAGCGCCCACGCAAACGGCCCGCTCAGCCTGACTGACGGGCCTTTTTTCCGGCCTGGAGACGAATTGCAGACAAACAAAAACGCCGCTCAATGAGCGGCGTTTTTGTGAATTTGGAGCGGGAAACGAGACTCGAACTCGCGACCCCGACCTTGGCAAGGTCGTGCTCTACCAACTGAGCTATTCCCGCAAATGGCGTCCCCTAGGGGACTCGAACCCCTGTTACCGCCGTGAAAGGGCGGTGTCCTAGGCCACTAGACGAAGGGGACACGCTACCCGGAACACATGGTGTGTGTTTCGGTGTCCAGATCCCGCATCCGAAGATTGGGTTCTGGTTTCACTCAGTATCACCCGAAAGCAACACTGTTTAAAATTGGAGCGGGAAACGAGACTCGAACTCGCGACCCCGACCTTGGCAAGGTCGTGCTCTACCAACTGAGCTATTCCCGCATTGGCGTCCCCTAGGGGACTCGAACCCCTGTTACCGCCGTGAAAGGGCGGTGTCCTAGGCCACTAGACGAAGGGGACACACGTACAACATTCACTGCCTGCCGCGTTTCGCTGTGTGCTTTACGCTGCAAGTGGCGCGCATTCTATGGATGGATTGAAGGGTCGTCAACCCCCGAATATAAATTTATTTAAATCAATGACTTCGCCCCGCTTTGCGCCACGATTCAGGCTTTTTGCTCGCCCGTCGTTTGGCGCCTATATTCTGACACTCGCCAAGACGTTATAGTCCACCCATGAAAAACATGATGGCAATGTGCAATTTGATTGTGCCTGCTTATATAAGAAGCGTTGCGGTCGATACAGTGACAAGCGCATTCGATCCAACCCGTCGAGCGGCCCTATGCGGCCCCATGCCAAGCCACTAAACTCGCTCGCGAATCCCATAAAGAGGTCTTACCGTTGACTCCACTCATGATCACCCTGCTCGTCGTAGCCGGGATAGCACTTTTGATCGCCATTGGGTACATGAACCATGTGGTGGAAGCCAACAAACTGGAACGGGCTCGTACCAAGGTCGAACTCAATGACCGTCTGCGCCGCTGCGGCGAGATCACCGAGACCTTTCCGGGCCAGTTGATGACCCCGGCCCTCAAGCTGCTGTTGACCCGCCTGGAGCTGAACGTCTGCCAGCGCCTGTTGAACCTGGAAAAAACCAGCGCCAACCTGAAGTCCCGGATCAACGAGCTGAGTACGCTGATCGGCCAAGGTGAATCGATCCCGGTCAACAATCCGCCCGCACCGATCCAGACCGAAGCCAAGGCCAAGGATGTTCGCTTCCTGCTCGAGGCCCTGCACGGTCAGATCACCCGTGCGGCACAGGATGGTTTCCTGCCGCCAAACGAGGCCAAGCGCTGGATCCGCGAAGTTCGCCACATCCTGGTGTTGTTGCACATTGAGTTCTTCAACAACCTGGGCCAACAGTGCCTGCAACAAGACCAGCCTGGCCAGGCACGTCTCGCTTTCGAACGCGGCGTGCAATACCTGCGCAAGCAACAGGAACCGCAGGTCTATGCCGAACAACTCGAATACCTGGAAAAACTCCTGGCCCGCGCCAACGCCCAGGTCATGGACCAACACGCGCAGTCCGAAGACGAGGCAAACCAGTTGAACGAAGGCCTCAAGGAAGTCGAGGCGGATTGGAAGAAGCGCGTGATCTACGACTGATTCATGGCTCGGATGCTCGCACAACGGCCGCACCGAAGCTGAATGAGCGAGCATGTCGCAGCGTCGTGATGGTCATCAACGATTATGCGGGCTGTCTGAATGCCCGCGGTGCCTGGGCTACCATCGCGACGGTTCGACGCCCCGACAAGCCCGCTCCTACAGGAGCGGGTTCAGCTACAACCTGAAATGCCCCACCATCCCCTTAAGCTCACTGCCCAATTGCGCCAGCTCGATACTCGACGCTGCGTTGCCCTGCATCGCCAACGATGACTGATCGGCACTGGCGCGGATGCTGGTCACGCTGCGGTTGATCTCCTCGGCCACGGAGCTCTGTTCCTCGGCGGCTGCGGCAATCTGCTGGTTCATCTGCTGAATCAACGACACTGCCGAAGCGATACTGCCCAGAGCGCTCTCGGTCTGGAGCGCATCACTGACCGCCAGCTTCACCAACTCGCCACTGCTCTGGATCTGCTGCACCGACGACTGCGCCGCCGCGCGCAAGGCGCTGACCAGGCGCTCGATTTCCTCGGTCGATTGCTGGGTTCGCTTGGCCAGTGCCCGGACTTCGTCGGCGACCACTGCAAAGCCCCTGCCCTGCTCACCAGCCCGCGCAGCCTCGATAGCCGCATTGAGCGCCAGCAGATTGGTCTGCTCGGCAACACTCTTGATCACGCCGAGCACGGCACCGATGTTCTGGATTTCCGCACTCAGGCTCTCGATACTGGAACTGGCCGAGGACGCCGAATCCGCCAGTTGCTCGATCCGCGCCATGCTCTGACGTACCACGGCCTGGCCACTTTCGACTTTGCCGTCCGCTGTCTGCGCCGCCAGTGCAGCCTCCTCGGCATTGCGCGCCACATCATGTACCGTCGCGGTCATCTGGTTCATGGCCGTGGCGACCTGTTCGGTTTCCTCTTTCTGGCTGCTGACCTCCAGATTGGTCTGCTCGGTCACCGCCGACAGCGACTGAGCGGAGCTGGCCAACTGCTCGATACCCGCCTGCAGACCGCTGACGATTGTGCTAAGCCCCGCCCCCATCTGCTGCATTGCCTGCATTAACTGGCCGATCTCGTCCCGACGAGTCACCTCGATCGTGGCGCTCAAATCGCCTGCCGCGATCTGCTGGGCAACGCCGATCACTCGACGCAACGGCCCTACGATCAAACGAGTGATGACCAATGCCGCAATCAACCCGACCAGCAAAGCCAATGCCGACGAAGCGATAATCAGCAGCGCGTTCTTTTTCAGCTCGGTCTGCATCGATTGGTCTTCGGCGACGTAAGCCTGGTCAACGCGCTCCATCACTTGGGCCGCGCGCTGATTCAACTGCCCGTAGACGGTTTTTTCCTGGGCCAGAAGATCTGTATATTCCGCGAGTTTTTCACTGAAACCGCCGATATGCCCCACCACTTCATTGAGGACCGTCAGGTAACCCTCATCCTTGACCGTGGTTTTCAGTTGCTCGGCCTGGGCCAGCGCCTGATCGGCCTGTTCGATCTTGCCTTGGGCGCTATCATCGCCCTTGCGGCTTTGATCCAGGCGCATACGCGCTTCGTTCATGGCCTGCAGCATCAGTCGCGATACCTGGCTGACCTGACTGGCCTGCTCGATGAACTGGGCGCCGTCCTTGCCTTCGGAATCCTTCAGGGTGTAGGCGCCATCATCAGCGAGGCCCGATTGCAGCACATCGAGATTATTGGCGACGCTGGACACCGACCAACTGGCCATTTCCAGCGCCAGATCCTTGGCTTGGCTGAGCGAGACAAACTCGTCAAAGGCCTTGCGATAAGCCGCCAGGGACTGCTCGACATCGTTCATCACCGGGACGTTGGTCGGTGACTGTTCCTTGAGCTGATTAGCCAAGGCAATCAGCCCATCGACGCCCTCGCGCAGGGCTGTGGCAACTTTTGGGTTGCCATGCAAGGCGTACTCCTGCTCGAGCAGACGCACCTTGAGCAGGCCGCTGTTAAGCGACGACATCTGCTTGAGACCATCGAAACGCTGACTGATGGTCTGCAGGGACCAGATGCCAATGGCGGCGACCAATGCCGTCAACAACAGCACCAGCACAAACCCGATACCCAGTTTTTTCGCCATACCGAGGTTGGCAAAACGTCCTTGCACGGCCGAAATCATTGCACTGAGTCCCCTGACATAGTCTGTAGACGCAGATTCGCAACGGGCCTGTGTCAGCACAAGTCTCTGACGTCGGAATAATGGCAAAAAGCTACGCCAACGTCGTTTTCAGAACGCTTGAGGTCGATCCGAAGCGGTGGCCTGAAAGAACGCCCGGGCTCGGGGGTCGCAGGCACACGCTACATTGATACGCTGCCAGTCGCTGGCCTCGTCCGCAGGGCTGAACGCCGTGGCGGACGACAACAAAACCCCAAGGCGCTGGGCGTGCTGCCGCATCTGAGCGTAGTTGGAGAAACGAGGTCTCGCCCAGATAAACAAGCCGCCAACGGGCTTGCCGAAAACCTCCCAGTCGGCATCGTCCAGCAGATGCAGCGCAACCTCGCGGTCATGCCGCAGACGCTGGCGCAAGCGCAGCAGAAGCTTGCGGTAGGCACCACTGGCCAGCAAACACGCCAGCACCGCTTCACAAAACCCGGAAGCCCCCAGGCTGCTCACCCGCTTGAACTCGGCCAGACGCGATATCACCTCGGCACTGGCCATCACAAAGCCGACCCGCAATGAACTGCTGAGCGTCTTGGAGAAGCTGCCGACGTAGATGACATCCTCATCAAGCGCGGCCAGCCGGGTGCCGGGGCTTGCGTGCAGGTCGGCGTAGACGTCGTCTTCGATCACCTGCACGCCATGACGCCTGCTCAGTTGCAAGACCTGTTGTGCCACCATCGGAGCCAGATTGCTGCCCGTCGGGTTGTGATAAAAACTGTTGATGAACATCGCTCGCGGCTTGTTCTTTTGAAGCAGCGCCTCGAGCACCTCGATGTCAGGCCCGCGTGGTGTACGCGGGACTTCGATCATCGACACCCCCTGCAACCTGAGCAACTCGAACAGCTGAGCGTAGCCGGGACTTTCGACCACCACGCAGTCCCCTGGCTTGAGCAGGACTCGTGCGATCAGGTCAAGGCCCTGGCTGGCGCCGGCCGTGGTCATGATGCGTTGATCATCTGCGGCAATGCCCAATCTATTCAAGCGTTTGCCAATTTGGCGACGCAATGCCGGCAGCCCCAGTGGTGTGCTGTAGTTGAACAGGCTCGCCATGTCAGTGCGGCTGACCTCGCGAATCGCGTACGTCAGATCATCCGTCTCCCGCCAGCTTTCGGGGAGTCCACCGCCTCCCAGGGATAACTCACCCGCCAACGGCTGTAACTCCACACCCTCGAACCAGGGTGGACCTGCGATGGGTAACGGGGGCGTCGCAACAATGAACCCACAGCCGTGACGCGAGGACAACACGCCCTGCGCGACAAGGCGATCGCACGCTTCGACCACACTGGACTGGCTGAGCAGATTGATCCGGGCGATCTGCCGGGCGGAGGGCAGACGCGTTCCCGGCTCGATGGCGCCCTGGCGTAGCCAGCACGCCAGCGCATCGACGATTTGTTGTACGACGGGCACCAAAGCCTGTCGATCAATTCTCAATTCCATGAGCAAGCAAACTCCTGTTCGTTTGACCGAATCAGTAAATCACAAGCGCGCTCAATGGGTTGTGCGACAACGCCGCCAAAATTGGCGGTTCTAACCATTTGAAACAAAAATGCGGCAAAGAGGACATCCCTGTGGAAGCGAGCTGGCTCGCCTCACAGAAGGGGAGAAAAAGGCGGTGAACAGCGCCGCGTCAGAAAGCGGTGACGCCGCCGTCCACTGCCAGTGAATGCCCGGTGGTAAAGGCTGCACCATCGCTGCACAAGTACAGCACCGCGCTGGCAATTTCCTCGACCTTTCCGATGCGCCCCACGGGATGCATGGCATTGGCGAACTCGCCTTTTTTAGGATCCGCTTCATAGGCGCGGCGGAACATATCCGTATCGATGACTGCCGGGCACACCGCATTCACACGAATTTTCTTCTTGGCGTATTCGATGGCCGCCGATTTGGTCAGCCCGATCACCGCATGTTTCGACGCCGCATAAATGCTCATCTTCGGCGCGGCGCCGAGACCTGCGACCGAGGCCGTGTTGACGATCGCTCCGCCCCCCTGGGCCAGCAACAACGGCAACTGATACTTCATGCACAGCCAGACGCCTTTGACGTTGACGCCCATGATCGCGTCGAACTCATCGACGGTGCCTTCCGCCAGTTTGCCTTTTTCGATCTCGATGCCGGCATTGTTGAAGGCATAGTCAAGTCGACCATAGGTCTTGACCACCTCATCCATCAGATTTTTTACATCGCTTTCCAGCATGACATTACAGCGCACAAAGGTCGCTTCACCGCCGGCGGTGCGAATCAGCGCCACGGTGCCTTCACCACCTGCGGTGTCCATATCCGCCACCACCACGTTCAAGCCTTCGGCAGCGAATGCCTGGGCGGTCGCTCGGCCGATACCATTGGCGGCCCCCGTTACGACAGCAACCTGGCCGGAAAACGTCATGCTCATTGTTTTGTCCTCGAAGTGATGAACGCGTGGCCCCAGTCTAGTCACAGGTTTTACTTGCACGGCAGCACTATCAGAAGGCCAGTTGGGTTCCCATGAGTGCCAGTGATGAAACCAATGTTCCAATTATCACTGCACTGGATCAGCCTGCATTCGCCGTATCAGCCAAACTTGCGACCTTGGCCCTGAAGGTCTATCAACAAGGCTTCATTCGCCTTTGAGTGCCTGTCATGACTTCCCAGACCAATCGTCAGTTCCTGCTCGCCAAACGTCCGGTGGGCGCGGCTACCCGCGAGACATTCACCTACCAGCAAGTACCGGTCGGCGAACCGGGTGCGGGTCAGATCCTGGTCAAGAACGAGTACCTGTCCCTGGACCCGGCCATGCGCGGCTGGATGAATGAGGGCAAGTCCTACATCCCGCCGGTGGGCATCGGCGAAGTCATGCGCGCACTGGGCGTCGGCAAGGTCGTGGCCTCGAACAACCCGGGCTTTGCGGTCGGGGACTACGTCAATGGCGCACTGGGCGTGCAGGATTACTTCCTGGGTGAGCCGCGCGGGTTCTACAAGGTGGATCCGAAACTGGCGCCACTGCCGCGTTACCTGTCCGCACTGGGCATGACCGGCATGACCGCCTACTTCGCCCTGCTCGACGTCGGTGCACCCAAGGCCGGCGATACCGTGGTGCTGTCCGGCGCGGCGGGTGCGGTTGGCAGCATTGCCGGACAGATTGCCAAGATAAAGGGTTGCCGGGTCGTTGGCATTGCCGGCGGTGCGGACAAGTGCAAATTCCTTGTCGAGGAACTGGGTTTTGACGGCGCCATCGACTACAAAAGCGAGGACGTGCTCGCCGGCCTGAAGCGCGAGTGCCCGAAAGGCGTCGACGTGTACTTCGACAACGTCGGAGGCGACATCCTCGATGCGGTACTGAGCCGCCTGAACATGAAGGCACGCGTGGTGATCTGCGGCGCCATCAGCCAATACAACAACAAGGAAGCGGTCAAGGGCCCAGCCAACTACCTGTCGCTACTGGTGAACCGCGCGCGGATGGAAGGCTTCGTGGTGATGGACTACGCCGCCCAGTTCGCCGCTGCCGGCCAGGAAATGGCGGGCTGGATGGCCCAGGGGCAGCTCAAGAGCAAGGAAGACATCGTCGAAGGACTGGAAACGTTTCCGGAGACGCTGATGAAGTTGTTCAGCGGGGAGAATTTCGGAAAGTTGGTGTTAAAGGTGTGATCCGACACTCGGATTAATCACGCCCCTGTAGGAGCGAGCTTGCTCGCGAAGCGCTGTGTCAGGCTACTGTGTTGCCATCTGATACACCGCTATCGCGAGCAAGCTCGCTCCTACAGGGGGGATGGGGTCAGGCCAGTTCTGCAACGACCGCCGCCAATGCCTTCGACGGTTCCGCTGCCTGGCTGATTGGACGACCGATCACCAGATAATCGGAACCCGCATCCAACGCCTGGCGTGGGGTCAGGATGCGGCGCTGATCGTCCTGGGCACTGCCGGCCGGACGAATCCCCGGTGTCACCAGTTGCAGCGATGGGTGCGCCGATTTCAGCGCCTGGGCTTCCAGCGCCGAGCACACCAATCCGTCCATCCCGGCTTTTTCCGCCAGCGCTGCCAGGCGCAGTACCTGTTCCTGCGGTTCAATGTCCAGACCGATACCCGCCAGGTCCTCGCGCTCCATGCTGGTCAGCACCGTCACGCCGATCAACAGCGGCTTCGGCCCGGAGCGCTTGTCCAGCTCTTCACGGCAGGCGGCCATCATGCGCAGGCCACCGGAGCAATGCACGTTGACCATCCACACGCCCATCTCCGCTGCGGCCTTGACCGCCATGGCAGTGGTGTTCGGGATGTCGTGGAACTTGAGGTCCAGGAACACTTCGAAGCCCTTGTCGCGCAGGGTGCCAACAATTTCCGCGGCGCAACTGGTGAACAGCTCCTTGCCAACCTTGACCCGGCACAGTTTTGGGTCCAACTGGTCGGCCAGTTTCAGCGCGGCGTCACGGGTGGGGAAATCCAGGGCGACGATGATAGGAGTCTGGCAGGCGGACATGTGTGGGCTCTCAGGCAGGACGAAATCGGCGCGCATTGTAGCGGAACCAGCGCGGCAGCGGGACCCGATGATCGGTAAATCATCGCCCGCGCCCCGGCAAGATTAGCCCTTCAGTCGATTGTGTCGAGACCGATACACTCACGACACGCCCACAACACCCACGCCCGCTACCCTCGGCAGTCGCAACACGTCCTTACAGCACTTCCCGCCTCAGGGCCGGACGCCTATGCTGGAACCACAACCTCGCAGCCCATCTTTGTGGTTGGCAGCCTGAATGGCAGATGAACGCACGCATGCACAGCACTCAAGCCCCCTCGAACGACGATCAAAAAGCGCCCGGCGACGACAAACGCTGGAGCATCCGGGCACTGATCGTCGACGATGACGTTCCGATCCGTGAACTGATGATCGATTACCTGGCTCGTTTCAACATTCACGCCAGCGGCGTCACCGATGGCGCCGCCATGCGACAGGCCTTGCAGGCGGAACATTTTGACGTGGTGGTGCTCGACCTGATGCTGCCCGGTGAGGACGGTCTTTCGCTGTGCCGCTGGCTGCGTGCCGAATCGGATATCCCGATTCTCATGCTGACTGCACGATGCGAGCCGACCGACCGCATCATCGGCCTGGAACTGGGTGCCGACGATTACATGGCCAAGCCCTTCGAACCGCGAGAACTGGTGGCGCGCATCCAGACCATTTTGCGCCGCGTGCGTGACGACCGCACCGAACAGCGCGCCAACGTGCGCTTTGACAACTGGCGTCTGAACAGTGTGCTGCGCCAGCTGATCGCCGCCGATGGGCTGGTGGTGCCGTTGTCCAATGCCGAGTTTCGCCTGCTGTGGGTGTTCATCGAGCGCCCTCGCCGGGTGCTCAGCCGAGAGCAACTCCTGGACGCGGCACGCGGTCGCTCGATCGAGGCCTTTGATCGAAGCATCGACCTGCTGGTGTCCCGCCTGCGCCAGAAACTCGGGGATGACCCGAAAGCGCCACAATTGATCAAGACCGTTCGCGGCGAAGGCTATTTGTTCGACGCCCGGGATATCGGCTGATGCGAGCGCGCTTCGATACGCTGTTCGGTCGCCTGTTTGGCGTGCTGTTGCTGGCGATCATCCTGGCGCACCTGCTGGCCTTTGCCTGGTTTCATCACTACGGTCCTCCGCCGCCACCGCCGCCGCCCGGATTCGCCGAAGGCTTCGACGGCCGTCCGCCACCGGATCCACGTTTCGAGAACCGACCACCGCGCCCCTGGTTCGGCGGGCCGTTGGTGCCGCTGACGTTCCAGTTCGTTTCGCTGATCATTGCAGCCTGGTACGGCGCCAAACTGCTGAGCCGACCGATCCAGCGCCTGAGCGACGCCGCCGAACGCCTGAGTGAAAACCTCGACAGCCCACCGCTGGACGAGTCCGGCCCCCGGGAGGCCAGGCAGGCCGCGTCGACTTTCAACCTGATGCAGAAACGCATCATCGGGCAAGTGCAGCAGCGTTCGCGCATGCTTGGCGCGGTTTCCCACGACCTGCGTACTCCGTTGTCGCGGCTCAAGCTGCGCCTGGAACAGATCGACGACAACAGGCTGCAAAGCCAGATGCGCCAGGATCTGGACGACATGATCAGCATGCTCGACGCGACCCTCACTTATCTGCACGAACAGCGCACCAGCGAAGCCCCTCAGTGGATGGACGTGCAGGCATTGGTCGAGTCCCTGAGTGAAAACGCCCAGGACCAGGGCGCCGATGTCCAGGCAAACGGCCACTGCGCGCCCCTGCAGGTCCAGCCCATGGCCTTGCGCTCGTGCATCAACAATTTGATGGATAACGCCCTTCGTTACGCCGGGCAGGCGCGGATCGAACTTGAAGACAGCCGCGAGCAGCTGATCATCCGGGTCATCGACCATGGGCCGGGAATCGCTGCGGATAAACGCGAGGCCGTGTTCGAACCGTTCTTTCGCCTGGAAGGTTCGCGCAACCGTAATTCCGGTGGTGTCGGCCTGGGCATGACCATTGCCCGCGAAGCAGCGGAACGCCTGGGCGGGCAATTGACGCTGGAAGAAACGCCGGGCGGCGGTTTGACCGCCGTCATCCGCCTTCCCCGCATGGGAGCAAGCCCTCTCCCACCTTGTGTTTAGCGATCGGTACAAACCTCACACACCCACGACAAACAGCTCCCCGACTCTGCACAAGCCGGTGCACCCGCCGGTTTTCCATTCCAGGGAGTGAGCCCGATGATCGGTAGCGTCAGCAACTATATGAGCTATACCAGCAGCGTCACCAGTACCAGCAATGCCCGCAGCCAGCAGTTCCAGAAAGAGCTGCTGGGCAAACTCGACACCAACAGCGACGGCTCGGTGGATCAGGATGAGCTCAACAACGCCCTGTCGCAGAAGTCCGACGATGGCCTGTTGGTCAGCCTGAGCAAGAATTTCGCCGACCTGGACAGCGACGAAAGCGGCAGCCTGAGCAGTGAAGAAATGGCAGCGATGGCCCCCCCACCGCCACCACCCCGTGATCAGGCACCGGACACCGAGCTCGCTGACGCGCTGATCACCGCGCTGGACACTGATGGCGATGGCGCCATCAGCAATGACGAGTTGACCACCGGTTTGACCAGTGCCGGCAGCAGCGCCGACAGCAGCGAGATTTTTTCGGCCCTGGACAAGAATGAAGACGGCGTCGTCAGCAAGGACGAACTGGCCGCCAGCCTCACCCCGCCACCCCAGCAAGCATCCAGTGAAGACGCGTTCAGCCAGCTCGATACGGACAGCTCCACTGATCAAGCGAGTGTGACCCAGGCGCTGGAAAAAATGATCGCCAACCTGAGCAAGCAGTATTCGCTCGACAACGTCGCCACCGTGGGCAAATACCTCAACGTGGCCACGTAATCCCCGGCGACCTGACGACCACCGCGAGCAGGCTCGCTTCTACAGAGGTCCGCGTTCTCCTGTGGGAGCGGGCTTGCCGAGGCGTCGAACCGTCGCGATGGTCGTCAACGATGACGCGGGCCGCCTGAATGCCAGCGTTGCCTGATCCTCCATCGCGAGCAAGCTCGCTCCTACAGGGACACCACCGGATCTGTAGGAGCGAACTTGTTCGCGATGGAGGTCAACGATGACGCGGGCCGCCTGAATGCCAGCGTTGCCTGATCTTCCATCGCGAGCAAGCTCGCTCCTACAATGGGAGGCGTTTTCAGGGTTTTGCCTGGCTCTTGCTCCAATCGTTCAACAGGCTGTACGCCACCGCCAGTAACGTCGGGCCGATGAAAAGGCCGATGAACCCGAACGCAATCAACCCGCCGAACACCCCCAGCAACACGATCACCAGCGGCAGGTTGCCGCCACGGCTGATCAGGTAAGGCTTGAGCACGTTATCGACCCCACTGATGATGAACGTGCCCCAGATGCCCAGGAACACCGCCATCCCGTACTCGCCTTTCCAGGCCAGCCAGGCCGTCGCCGGAATCCAGACCAAGGGTGGCCCCATGGGAATCAGGCTGAGCAGGAAAGTGACGATACCGAGCACCAGCGCGCCCGGCACGCCGGCGATGAGGAAGCCGATCAACGCAAGGATTGCCTGGGCTGCGGCCGTGCCGATCACGCCGTTCACCACCCGCTGCACAGTACCCGCCACGAGTTCGATGTAGTAACCGGCACGATCACCGATCAAGCGCTGCAGCAAGCCATGGACGAAAGCGGCGAGGCGCGGCCCGTCGCGATAGAAAAAGAACACGAAGACGATGCTCAGCGTCAGCTCCAGAATGCCGCCGCCAATCTGCGCGCTGCGCGCCAGCAACCAGTTGCCGACCTGCCCCAGATAGGGTTTGAGCGACGCCAGCAATGCCGCACCTTGCTGGTCGATGCTGTTCCAGACCACCACCAGCCGCTCGCCCACCAGCGGAACGCCCCCCAGCCAGTCCGGCGCCTCGGGCAAGCCTTCCATCTGCACATCCTTGATGAATGCCGTGGCGTCGCGCACATGATCCGCCAGGTTGAAACCCAGCCACACCAACGGCACCGCCACCAGCAGCATCCAGCCCAGGGTCAGCACTGCCGCCGCCAGGGATTCGCGGCCGTTGAGCCAACGGGTCAGCAACAACATCAAGGGCCAACTGGCGAACGCGAGCACCGCGCCCCAGAACAACGCCGACCAGAACGGCGCCATGACCCAAAGGCTCGCGCCAAACAGCACCAGGAGCAGGATCTGCACCAACAGCCGATCGTTATTGATCATCCGGATCTCGAAAAAGTCAGTCTGCAAAAGAATAGGCGAATGCGCCCCGCGCACCCGCCTGGTACAGCTTATCGCAACAGCTCCATGTGCAGACCCGAGCCTTCGACGCTACCGGTTTCAAGGCGCGCCGTGCGCACGCCCTGGCCAATCAGCGCCTGACGCCAGGCTTCGGCATTCGGCCCGGACACGCTCACCCGCAGGGTAGTGTCCAGATTCAGGCCACGCGACAACAGACGCAGCCAGGTCTCCTCGGGGGCGCCGGTCAGCTGTGGAAAATCGAGCTCCCCCGTGCTTTTGAGCTCACGCAACAAGGTCGCGGAGGTTGGCAGCAATTCCCCCAGCGGCGCAGTCGCGTCAAACTGCTCAACGTGCAGGTAGGCCTTGCGATTACCCCGGGTGATGCCGTACAGCGCCACCAGCGTGTTGTCGTTGGGCGCCGCCAGTCGTAACAGCAGGTATGCCTGCTGCTCATCGGAACCATAGAGCTTGGCGTTGCCGAAGACTTCATTGGCCCACAAGCTGCTCTCGCCACAATCGCGGGCCTGGCACCAGAACAGCAACTGCGCATCCTGTTTTTGCAACGCTTCGCGAGCAGTGGTGAACGCAGCGTTGGAAGTTTGCTCCGGTGGCAATTCGTAGGTTACCGAAGTGGTATGCCCCCGCGCGCTGACCTGGCCGTCGAAGCGCAACTGGCCACTGATCTTGCGAATCGAACCCATCGGATAGATCCGCTCGAGTTCGGTCGCGGGCCGATAGTCGACGATCTGTGAATCGGTCATGCGCGGCACGATCGGCAAATCCTGACTGCCCGGAACATCCGCGGCAAATGACAGAGAACTGAAACTACAGAACGTCAGCAGGCTGAGTGAACGTATGGATAAGGTCATCGGATCAGCATCGCCCGGGCACCCTCGGTGTAGAGATCTTTCATGGTTGTCTCCCCATTCAACCCGACCAGCCTCGACAGTTGCCGAACGCAAGTCAAGGAATGGCGAAGAACCGATTGAAACAGTCTGCTACAAGATCCGCTCCGGACTCGTCATTCAGGTGCAAATGATGACCGCCTGGCAGCTGTTCAAGGCTAAAGGGTAGACGCTCCAGCAACTCGGGGTGTTTGGCGAGCATGCCGTCGGCCGCGACAACCAACAGCGCTGGGCAACTGATACGGTGGACGAAGGCCATCGCCTGCTCGGTGGTCAGGCGCAGCGGCGACGGCAGCGTCAGGCGATTGTCCGTTCGCCAGGTGTAGCCACCCGAGACTGGCATCAGGCCCCGTTGTGCCAACAGCTCGGCGGCTTCTCGACTGACGGCCACCAGGCCCTTCATGCGCGCTTCGATGGCGCGGTCGAGGGTGGCGTAGATCGGCTTGCGTTTCTCCCGCAGGTCCAACTGCGCTTGCAGCGCCATGCCCATGCGCTCGGCGGCGTTTTCACCTTTGTCCGTCGGCGGGATGACGCCATCGATCAGGGCAAGATGGGTCACGCGCTCAGGCATCGATCCGGCGATGATCAGCGAAGCGATGGCACCCATGGAGTGCCCCAGCAGCGCAAACCGTTTCAGGCCCATTTGCTCGGCGACCTGCAACACATCGTGGGCATAGTCCCACATGGCATAACCGGCACCCGCCGGACGATGCCCGGAATGACCATGACCGGCCATGTCCAGTGCGACGATGCGCAACCCTTTGAGCTTGGGCGCCAATCGGGCAAAACTGTTGGCGTTGTCCAGCCAGCCATGCAGGGCAATGACCGGCAAACCGTCTTCTGGACCGAACAGGTGCGCTGCCAGTTCGATATGCGGCAGGCTCAGGCGAACTTCTTCGACCACCGGCTTCATGCGCAATCCCGTTGTTGTCGACCGCCCCAGCGGCTGAACAGGTCCTTGAGCAGCGTGGCGGTGTCCTGTGGCCGCTCGAGGGGAAACATGTGCCCGCCCGGCATGGTCAGGGACTCGCCCTGTGGCAGGCGCCCGACGGAACTGGCGTGATGACGCATGACCACACGGCTGTCACGCCCACGCACGACCGCCAGCGGCACCTTCAAATGACGCGTATGGCCAGGGCTGGTGTGGGGCACGCCACGGTAGATACTGATTTCGGTGGCGGGATCGAAACGCAGGCGCAACTTGTCACCTACCGGTTCCAGACCGTGTTGCAGGTAGGCGTCGAAGCATTCCGGATCGAAACTGCGGAACAGGGTTTTACCGGCGAAATAGCGCCGGGCGCTGTCGAGGTCGGCAAACTCTTCCTTGCGCCCCAGCGTACGCCCCGCCGGTGTCAGGCGGTCGATGAAGCCAAAACGCTTGGCCGCCCGGATCACCCACTGATCGGCGCGGGTGAGCACTGGCGAGTCGAGCATGACTACGCCTCGGTACAACTCAGGGCAACGCAACGCCGCATGCAGGTGCAGCACGCCACCGAAGGAATGCCCCACCCCCCAAATCGGTTGCGCCTGTTGTTCGAGGTGGTGAATCAGCTCGTCCACCAGGTTATGCCAGTTGTCATCCGCCGGGAAACGCGGGTCATGGGCGTGCTGCGGCAAATGCGCCACCTGATACTCGGGCGCCAACGCCGCGAACAACTTGCCGTAGGTCCCCGAGGGAAAACCGTTGGCGTGAGCGAAAAATACCTGCTGCGACATACCGGCGAAGTCCAGAAACAATGACAGGCGTTGATTGTCCGCAAGACAGGGACCCGCAGCAATGACCGTAACTGCCAGGAATGATGACAGTCCGGTCAGGCGAATACCCCGCCGTTTGCAATCAACGCGCCGGCGGGTTCTCACCCAGTGGCACCACCGCCATGGTCAGGCGTGACACGCAACTGGCCTTGCCCTCGTCACTGGTCAGGCGAATGTCCCAGACGTGGGTGGTGCGCCCGATGTGGATGGGCTTGGCGACAGCGGTCACGCGCCCGCTGCGCAGGCCGCGCAAATGGTTGGCATTGATTTCCAGGCCCACGCAGTAGAACTTGCTGGCGTCGATGCACAGGTAGCTCGCCATGGAACCAACGGACTCGGCCAGCACCACCGAGGCGCCCCCATGGAGCAAACCATAAGGCTGGTGGGTGCGATGGTCGATCACCATGCTGGCAGTCAGGGACTCCTCGTCGAAGGCTTCGAAGCGGATGTCCAGCACTTCGCCAATGGTGTTCTTCTGAATTGCGTTCAATTGCTCGATGTTCGGAGTGGTACGCCACAAACTCATCGCAGGCATCCTTTATTGGTTTTGTTCGTGACTCAATCCTGCCACAGCACCGCATCCCTGTGCTCGCTCCATTCTGCAAAACGCGAACCGTAAGCCGCCTCGATCACGTTGCGTTTGATTTTCAGGGTCGGCGTGAGGAAACCGTTCTCCACCGCCCAACTGTCCTTGACCACCACCAGGCGATGCAAACGTTCGTGCTTGTCGAGAACGCCGTTGACCTCCTCCAGCAGTTTTTCCAGGCTCGAATGCAGTCCCGCGCGCGCGGCACCCACGGCGTCCTGTTGCCCGACAGCCGACAGCACGCACAGCCCCAGTGGCGCGATCAGACCGTCGCCGACCACACACACCTGCTCAATCCGGGAATGCACCGCCAGACGGTTTTCAATCGGCGCCGGGGCCACATACTTGCCTTTGCTGGTCTTGAAGATTTCCTTCAGCCGCCCGGTCAGGCGCAGGTTGCCTTCGGCGTCCTGCTCGCCCTTGTCACCGGTACGCAGGAAGCCGTCCCCGGTGAGGGTGTCGGCGGTTTTCTCCGGTTCCTTGAAATAGCCGAGCATGGTCGCCCCGCTGCGCACCAGGACTTCGCCGGATTCGTCGATCTTCACTTCAACATTCGGGCACGGCTTGCCAATCCAGCCTCGCTTGTTCTCGCCGGGCCGACCGATGTGGGAATACCCGCAGCTTTCGGTCATGCCATACACCTCCAACACGTCCAACCCAAGCTTGCGGTACCACAGCAGCAAGGTCTGAGGGACCGGGGCCGCCCCGGACAGGGCCACCCGCAACGCATCCAGCCCAAGCCCGGCGAGCACCTTTCGCCCTACCCGCTTGCCAATGAAAGGCAAACCCAGGAGCAAATCCAGGCGCTTGGCTGGGATCTTGCCGTATACGCCCATCTGGAACTTGGTCCAGATCCGTGGCACGCCGAACAATGCCGTGGGGCGCGCACGCTGCATGTCGATGAGGAAAGTGTCCAGGCTCTCGGCAAAAAATACGGTTTGCCCGGTGTAGATCGAAGCCAGTTCGACGAACATGCGTTCGGCAACGTGGCAGAGCGGCAGGTATGACAGCAGTCGATCCGACTCATTGAGACCGAACAACTGGGTGCCGCCGCTGGTGGCGAAACCCAGGGTGCCAAAGGTGTGCATTACACCCTTGGGCAGACCCGTGGTGCCGGAGGTGTAAATGATGGTCGCCAACCGATCGGCGGCAGGCATCGGATTGTCCAGGATCGGCGAGCAGGCTTGCAGGTCGTCCCAGCTGTAACTGAAGCTGCCCGGCGGGTGCAGCGGCAGGCTGATGGTGGGCAGATCTGGGCTGACTCCACGGGACATGGCGGGCCAGTCATCGAGCTTGCCGATGAACGCCAGGGCCGCCTCGGAGTGTTGCAGCACCTGCGCGACGGAATCGGCGGTGAGGTTGGGGTACAACGGCACCGACACATGCCCGGCCATCCAGATCGCCAGGTCAGCGATGATCCAGTGGGCGCAGTTTTTCGAGATCAGAGCGATGTGGCTGCCCTGGGGCAATTCGCGGGCCCGCAACCAGTGCGCCGCGCACCGGGCTTGATGACCGACGTCTGCCCAGGTCAGGGTTTCGACCTGGCCGCCGCCCACTGGCTGAACCAGGTAGCGCTGACGGGGATGACGGGCTTCACGCTCGTAGAAGACGTCCAGCGGCAAACGAAAAGCAGCAGACATGCGACTCGCTCCTTTGTTTTTGGTCTGGAGCAAGCGTAGCCAACCAAGCGGTTGCTTGGTTGATTACTTCACAAAAAGATACATATCACCGCATCTACGGGTGCTTGATACCATTCAGCTTCATCGCCCCGGCCACCGGGAGATCGCCCTCCAGTTCGGCCAGGCCCGCAGTCTTGACCGCTTCGGGTTCTTGCACGTGGCCGTGTTGCAGGTAACCCAGCAAATTACCCACCAGCGGGTTGTGGCTGACCAGCAACGCGTGGTCCACCGAGACCAATTGTTCGGCAACCGCTTGCGGGCGGTTGTCTGGGGTCAGCCATTCCACAGTGCGGATGTCCGGTGCGAAACCCAGGGCCGTGCGCACGATCTCGGCGGTTTGCTGTGCACGCAGGTAGGGACTGGCATAAATGGCCGTGATGGGACGCCCCATCAACTCGGCCGCTGAGCGTAACACCTCTTCCCGACCGTGGGCCGTCAGTGCCCTTTCGGAGTCCGGACGTTTGCCGTAAGGCTCGGCTTCACCATGACGCAATACCCAGAGTTTCATAGCTTGGGTTCCTCATCTCGGGCCGGATGCGGCGCCGGCGCCACGACGTGCGCAGCTTCACCTTCCGGGGTGCGCGGCGCCGGCCAGTCGGCGAACGGCCAGGGTTTCTGGTCGCTGTGGAACGTGCCGAATCGACCGATCTGGGCCAGGAACTGGCTCAGGCTGTCGCCGAAATTCATCAGGCTGGCGCTCGGAGCGCCATAAAATAAACGATAGACCAGCTGCACCAGCACCACGGCGCCGAGCATGAACTGCGCCACCTGCCACACCAGCAGGAAAACGATCATCCATAACACCCGCAGAAGGATGGACTCGTACTGGTCTTCTACTTTCGGTTCGCTCATGTGCAATGCCCTGCCCTTGTCTAAAGCGTGATCAGTTGAAACCACTGGTGGAAATGAAATCGACATCAGTTTTGGGTTCGCCGCGCATCAGCAGTTCAATCACCTGACTGAGCGTGCGCCCTTCGAACAGGATTGCGTGCAGCCCGGCGACCAGCGGCATATATACGCCGACTTCCTGGGCCTTGGCCTTGAGCACTTTGAGCGTGTTGACACCTTCGGCCACTTCGCCCAGGCGCGCCACGGCGTCTTCCAGGCTCAAGCCCTGGCCCAGTGCAAAACCGACCTGATAGTTGCGGCTCTTGGGCGAAGAGCAGGTCACGATGAGATCACCGACCCCCGCAAGCCCGAGGAATGTCATCGGGTTGGCACCCTGATTCACTGCGAAACGGGTCATTTCCGCCAGTGCACGAGTGATCAGCATGCTTTTGGTGTTTTCGCCCATGCCCAGTGCCACTGCCATGCCAGCGATGATCGCATAGACGTTTTTCAACGCCCCGCCCAGTTCCACGCCAAAACGGTCGGCGCTGGCATACACGCGAAAGGTGCGACCGTGCAGCGCAGCCTGAACCTGCTGGCAGAGCGCTTCGTCTTCGCTGGCGACCACGGTGGCGGTCAACGCGTGCTCGGCGACTTCCCGGGCCAGGTTTGGCCCGGACAACACACCTATGCGCGCCTGGGGAGCGATCTCTTCGAGGATCTCGCTCATCAGCTTGAATGTGTGGGCTTCGATTCCCTTGGTCAGGCTCACCAGCATCTTGCCGCTCAGCAGCTGCGCGTGAGGGGCCAGCACCGACCGCAGCGCGCTGGAAGGCAGCGCAACGAAACACAGCTCACACGCCGCAAGCGTCGCCAGCAGATCCGTGGTGGGCTCCACGGCAGCAAGCACCTTGATGCCCTTGAGGTAGCGCGGGTTCTCGCGATTGACCGCAATGGCTTCGGCCTGTGCGGGGTCACGCATCCACAGGCGAACCTGGTGCCCGTTCTCGGCCAGCAGATTAGCCACGGCGGTACCAAAACTTCCGCCTCCCAGAACCGCAATCGGGCGCTGTTCAGTCATATGCAATCCGTTAATCCATACCAGTGGCGATGACGGCATTATACGGAGCGGCCCAGTGACGGACAGCCCCTGCATCAAATACCGGCACTTGTATGAAGATGACCAATAATGACGAGGAAAATGCGGTCATCGTGACTGGAAAAGTCGATGGGCTCGGTTAACATGCGCGCCAGTGATTCGCTATCAAGGATGTGTCGTGTCGTTTGGCTCTGCTTCAACTCGCTCGCCGCTGGTCCTGGCGCTGCTCCTCAGCCCGCCGTTGCTCGCTGACGACCTGTTCACCGACAGCGAGCAACTGCCGCAGGTGCTGACGGCCACGCGCCTGAAACAGTCGCCCGCCGCAGTGCCCGGCAGCATGACGGTGATCGACAGTGAACTGATCGACAGCAGCGGCGCCCGGGACATCAGCGAACTCTTGCGCCTGGTGCCGGGCATGATGGTCGGCAACATCACCGGCAATCAGCCCGCCGTGAATTATCACGGCACCAACGCCAGCGATGCGCGGCGTCTGCAGGTGCTGATCGACGGTCGCTCGGTGTACCGCGCCGGCCTGGCCACGGTGGACTGGAGTGATATTCCCGTGGCCATGGAGGACATTGAGCGCATCGAAGTCTTCCGCGGCCCGAACACCGTCAGCTATGGCGCCAATGCGCTGATGGCGGTGGTCAACATCATCACCCGCAACCCGGCTGACAGTTTCGGCACGCGATTGAAGGTCACCCGCGGTCAGCGCGGCATCGACGACTTCTACGCCAGCCAGGGCGTCGGCTGGGACACTGGTGACCTGCGCCTGTCGATGTCCGGCCAGCAGGACGACGGCTTCGATTCGGACCGTCATGGCGCCGATTACCGTGACAGCCGACGCCTGAACCGCATCAACCTTGCCATCAGCCAGGCGCTCGACGAGTGGCAAAGCCTGGACTGGCAATTCAATGCCAAGGAAGGCAGTAATCAGCGGCCATACACCTACCGGCCGGTGTTCTCGGGGATTACCGCCGCCGGCAACAATTCCGACGTGAACGCCAAAGACTATGCCGGCTCGTTGCGCTGGAACCTGGACATCAATCCTGAACACAGCCTTTATATCCAGGGTTCGGCCCAGCACTGGGATCGCCAGCAGACGTGGCGGGCCTGCGACGCCGAAATCTCCTTCAGTCCCGAATTGACCGAACTCTGGCAGCTCAACCCCAATTACACCGAGCGACTGGCGCGCAACATCACCCAATACCTGGGTCCCGGCGCCCCGACCGGCACGGCGGCGCAACAGACGCTGGGCAACCAGGTGCTGGACCAGTGGCGCGCCGGTGCCGGGCAAAGCCTGTGCGGCGACATTGACCAGAGCATCCGCGAGTCGCGGTACGACCTTGAATTACAGGACACCCTCAGCCTGTCTGACAGCCTGCGACTGGTCAGCGGCATGAACTATCGTTACGACCGGGCCGACTCCGAGACGTACTTCAATGGCAAGTTCGATGACACCACCTGGCGTACCTTTGGCCATCTCGAGTGGCGGGCAACCGAGCACTGGCTGTTGCAGGGTGGCGCGATGTTCGAGGACACCCGGTTGACTGGCAGCTCGTTGACTCCGCGAATGGCGGTCAACTACCTGATCAATCCTCGCCATGGCCTGCGCGCAGTGTACTCGGAAGCGATCCGTTCGCCGGACATGTTCGAGAACAATGTCAACTGGAGCTACCGGGTCACCAACCTGCAACCTGCGGCCTTCGGTCAGAGCAGTGCGCGTTATTTCGTCAGGACCCGCGGCCCCGGGGACCTCGACAAGGAACGCATGCGTTCCAGGGAAGTGGGCTACAACGGCTATTTCTCCGAGTGGGGACTGGCCGTGGACGTGAAGGCGTTCCACGACGAGATCACCGGCATGATCAGCGAGCCCTTGCGCAATAACCAGTACATCGCCAGCAACGCCAACAGCTCGCGTTTCACCGGGGCGGAAACCCAGGTCGACTGGCGCCTGGGCAGTGCCGACCGGTTGCGCCTGACCTACGCCTATGTCGATGCCCGGTCAAGCAACCCGCTGGACGCCCGACAGACCGCCCGCAACAGTGGTTCCGCTGGCTGGTTGCGCAACTGGGGCCAGGGCTGGAACAGCGCGCTCTTCTACTATGGTGATGACGCCCTCAACGGCTATCGCTTTGAACGGGTCGATACACGCATCGCCAAACGCATAGGCTTGGGCAAGGCCACGCTGGAGCTGGCCGGCGTGCTCCAGCAACGCCTCGATCATCAGCCCACCACCTTCGTCGACAACCGTTATGACCAGCAGCGGGTCATGTACTTCAGTGCGGAGCTGGTGTTCTAGATGCCGCCGCGCCTGTCACGGACGATGCCCACCCTTGGCCGCCTGCTGGCCGGGTTGTGTCTGGCACTGGTCGCTTGGCTGGGGAGCCTGTCCGCCCGCGCCGAGGATATTTTACTGACGGGTGCCGAAGACAGTCCGGGCATGCAGGCCTTCGCCACGGCCCTGGGCGAACTGCGCCCCACCGACACCGTACATTTTCAACCGCTCAGCCAGTTGCCGGCACCGAGCCAGTTACCCAGGAAAACCCGATTGATCCTGCTCGACCTGCCGAGCCTCGACTGGCGCCTGCAAGACCCCCGAGGCCCCGCAACGCTGGCGCTGCGCATCAGCCGCCTGCAAGCCCGCGAACGACTGGGAGCCACGCTGCCCCCGTGGTTGACCCTGCTTTGGAGCGATCCGCCGCTGGATCGACAACTGCATCTGACCCGTATCCTGTTGCCCCAGGCCAGGCGAGTCGGCGTACTTTACGACCGTCATAGCGAATTTCTTCTCAATGAACTGCGTCTGGCCGCCAGGAAGCTAGACCTGGAGATCGTCACCCAGCGCTGGGACAATTCCCATGACAGCCGCCCTTTACAGGCCTTGCTGAAGAACAGCGACGTGCTGCTGGGCCTGGAGGATCCCGACCTGTACAACTCAAGAACCGCGAAAACCTGTTGCTCAGCAGTTACTCGCGCCAGACCGCCTTGATCGGTCCCAGCGCCGCTTTCGTCAGGGCCGGCAGCCTGGCCAGCAGTTACAGCGACCAGAGCGACTGGCTGACGGTTCTCGACGAACTGCTCGACCGTCCGACGGACAGTTGGCCGCGCGCGCATTATGCCAATCACTTCAAAGTCTTGAGTAACCCACAAGTGGCTCGTTCATTAGGTATTGAACAGATCGATGAAGCCCGGGTCGCAACACAGTTGGCCGCAGGAGAAAGCCGCCCATGACTTTCCGTCGTCGCTGGGACATCAACACCCGCACGCAAATCATCAGCCTCGGCCCGGCGCTGCTGCTCACCTTGCTATTGATCAGCTTTTTCACCTTCGTGCGCATCCAGGATCTGCGCCAGGAGCTTAACCACACCGGCCAACTGATTGCCAACCAGTTGGCGCCGGCGGCGGAATACGGGGTGATATCCGGCAATAACGAAGTCCTCGATAGCCTGCTCAAAGCCACCCTGGCCACACCGAACGTTCGCTTTTTGGAAGTCCAGGACAGCGCCAACCGGATTCTGGTGTACGTCGAACATCCCTCGGAATCCCACAGCCGCTCGCAGCAGGTCGAAGTGTTTCAGGCACCGGTTCGGCTGCAACGGATCGCGCTGCACAACGACTTTTTCCCCGGCAGCAAGGTGGCCAACGCAGCGCCTGCCGAGGACTACCTGGGCCGGGTAATCGTCGGCCTGTCCAACGATGCCTTCAGCAAACGCCAGCAAGAAATCCTGTTCAAGGCCGGCATCCTCGCGCTGTTCGCCCTGCTGTTTACCTACCTCATCGCCCGGCGCCTGGCCGGCAGCCTGTCGCAGCCGATCCGTGACATTGGCAACGCCGTCAAGGCCATACAGGGCGGCGACTACACGACTCCATTGCCGATTGTCGACGACACCGAACTCGGCGCGCTGTCGCAGCACATCAATAACCTGGCCAGCGGCCTCGAACAGGCCAGCCGCGAACAGCACCAGGCCATGGCACAACTGATCCAGACCCGCGAGGAGGCAGAGAAGGCCAACAATGCCAAATCCGATTTCCTGGCGATGATGAGCCACGAACTGCGCACACCGATGAATGGCGTGCTGGGCATGTTGCAACTGCTGGAGACCACCGAGATGACCGACGAGCAGGTCGAGTACGCGGCGTTGGCTTCGGAGTCCACCGAACACCTGCTCAAAGTCATCAACGATATACTCGACTTCTCGCGCATCGAACGCTCTGAACTGGAACTGGAACACATTGCGTTCAACCTGGCAGACCTGATCGGTAGCTGCGCCCAATCGTTCCAGCACAGCGCGGCGCAGCGGGGGCTCCATCTCGCGCTGCAAATTCCCGAAGACATGCACACCCTGCAGGTTCAGGGCGATCCGACACGAATCCGCCAGATCCTGGTGAATCTGGTCGGCAACGCGCTGAAATTCACCGAGCAGGGCCGCGTGAGCATTGAAGCGCAATGGCAGGCGCTGGACCACGAACTGTTCTGGTTTACATGCACCGTACGCGATAGCGGCATCGGTATTCCGGCCGAGAGTCTGGAGTCGATGTTCAACGCCTTCCAGCAAGCCGACAGTTCCATATCCAGGCGATACGGCGGCACTGGCCTGGGCCTCCCAATCGCCCGCACGCTCGCCGAACGCATGGGCGGTACGCTGCGTGCCCAGAGTGAGGAAGGACGCGGCTCGGCCTTCACCCTTGAGATTCCACTGGCGCGCCATAAACAGCCGTTGCCCGTACTGGCGCCTCGGGTACCTGCGGGTAACAGCGACGGTGCGGGCCGCAATGTGCTGTTGGTCGAAGACAACCCGGTCAACCAGACCGTGATCGAGGCCATGCTACGCAGCCTGGGCTTTACCGTCAGCGTCGCCACCGATGGCGCTCAAGCGGTACGCAGTGCCGAAAGCCTGATTTTCGAAGCGATCCTGATGGACTGCCGGCTGCCGATCATCGATGGCTACGAAGCCACTCGACAGATTCGCCAGTTACCCGGTTGCAGCGACGTACCGATCATTGCACTGACCGCCAATGCCCTGCAGGGCGACCGCGAAACCTGCCTGTCGGCGGGAATGAACGATTATCTGGCCAAGCCGTTCAAACGTACGGATTTGCAGCAGATTCTCCAACGATGGGTGCAGTGATACAGGCCTTTCGAGCATCTGTGACTGGCGTGAAAGGCGAAATTGCGGCAGTCTTAGGCACCCGAATAGCCTCGAAAAGGGGCTTGAATAATAATTTCAGTGCACAAGTGTACTTTCATGTCCTTGGTGCTGTGACTTTCACTACAACGCAATAGTCTATGAGTAGGCTGCCGACTCGAGGCATGAACGCTTCGATCGGCCGGGAAGATTTGCCCCACCTGCCGCATGGGATTATTGAGGAGCTCGCATGACCAAACAAAACGCCTTTACCCGGGAAGACCTGCTGCGCTGCAGTCGCGGTGAGCTGTTCGGCCCAGGTAACGCGCAACTGCCCGCCCCTAACATGCTGATGGTTGATCGCATCACCCTGATCAGCGAAGAGGGTGGCAAGTACGGCAAAGGTGAATTGGTCGCCGAGCTGGATATCAATCCGGACCTGTGGTTCTTCGCCTGTCACTTCGAAGGTGACCCGGTGATGCCAGGTTGCCTGGGCCTCGATGCCATGTGGCAGCTGGTTGGTTTCTTCCTCGGCTGGCAAGGCCTGCCGGGCCGTGGCCGCGCGCTGGGTTCGGGCGAAGTGAAGTTCTTCGGTCAGGTGCTGCCAACCGCCAAGAAAGTCACCTATAACATTCATATCAAGCGCGTCCTCAAGGGCAAGCTGAACCTGGCCATCGCCGACGGTTCGGTCACTGTCGACGGTCGCGAGATCTACACCGCCGAAGGCCTCCGGGTCGGCGTTTTCACCTCCACTGACAACTTCTAAGGGTTATCCGCATGCGCCGCGTCGTTATCACTGGTCTGGGCATCGTTTCGTGCCTGGGCAATGACAAAGAGACCGTCTCCGCTAACCTGCGTGCAAGTCGCCCTGGCATCCGGTTCAACCCGGAATATGCCGAAATGGGTCTGCGTAGCCAGGTTTCCGGCTCCATCGACCTCAACCTCGAAGAACTGATCGATCGCAAGATCTATCGTTTCGTCGGCCACGCGGCGGCTTATGCCTATCTGGCCATGAAAGACGCCATCACCGACTCCGGCCTGACCGAAGAGCAAGTGTCCAACCCGCGTACCGGCCTGATCGCCGGTTCCGGTGGCGCGTCCACGCTGAACCAGATGGAAGCGCTGGACATCCTGCGCGAGAAAGGCGTCAAGCGCGTTGGTCCATACCGCGTAACGCGGACCATGAGCAGCACCGTTTCGGCGTGCCTGGCGACGCCATTCAAGATCAAGGGCCTGAACTACTCCATCGCTTCTGCCTGCGCCACCAGTGCTCACTGCATCGGTACCGCCATGGAACAGATCCAGATGGGCAAGCAGGACATCGTGTTCGCCGGCGGCGGTGAAGAAGAACACTGGAGCCAGTCGTTCCTGTTCGACGCCATGGGCGCCCTCTCCAGCAAGCGCAACGACACCCCGGCACAAGCCTCCCGCGCCTACGACGCCGACCGTGATGGTTTTGTCATCGCTGGCGGTGGCGGCATGGTGGTAGTCGAGGAACTGGAACACGCCCTGGCTCGTGGCGCGAAGATCTACGCGGAAATCGTTGGCTACGGCGCGACGTCCGACGGCTACGACATGGTTGCCCCAAGTGGTGAAGGTGCGATCCGCTGCATGCAGCAGGCGCTGTCCACCGTCGATACCCCGATCGACTACCTGAACACCCACGGCACCTCGACCCCGGTCGGCGACGTCGCGGAAATGAAAGGTGTACGTGAAGTGTTTGGCGACAAGGCACCGGCCATCAGCTCCACCAAGAGCCTGTCCGGTCACTCCCTGGGCGCCGCCGGTGTTCATGAAGCGATCTACTGCATGCTGATGATGGAAGGCAACTTCATTGCCGGCTCCGCCAACATCGACGAGCTGGACCCGGAAGTGGCTGACCTGCCAGTGCTGACCAAGACTCGCGAAAACGCCAAGATCGACACCGTGATGAGCAACAGCTTCGGTTTCGGTGGCACCAACGCGACGCTGGTACTCAAGCGCTGGGAAGGCAAGTAATCCCCTTCTGCTGCGCCGTACCTGAAAACGCCCCGACTGGTTCGGGGCGTTTTTTTGCCTACCCCCTCCTCTGTAGGAGCGAGCATGCTCGCGATGGTCGTCAACGATAACGCTGGCTGCCTGAATGCCCGCGGTGACTGGGCTACCATCGCGAGCATGCTCGCTCCTACAGGGGGCGTAATCACCTGTTCAAGATGAAGCATTTGTCATGCAACCAAACGCCCTGCGACCGAATGTCGCGGATTTTGCGGGCTGTAGCACTGTTGCGAATTTCGCAATGAATCTTTACCGATTTCGCGCGTTTACTTAGCCGGCTAACAAATCCTATAACTGAGTTCTGCACACGCCTTGCTGCAGATCACAGAAATTGGAGCTAGCAGATGACTGTAAAAGTAACTGAACGCGACGATTCACACATGTCCCATGAAGGCGTAGCCGCCGGTATCCGGATCTGGGACGTGCATCAACAAGACTTGCTGGTCGGGATGTTTCATAACGAAATCGACGCCCACAACTACAAGGCCGAACTGGAAATACAAGAGCGGCAACGCGAGCTACGCTCCGCATGAAACCACAGCATTAAAAACGACAAACCCCGCCATGAGCGGGGTTTGTCGTTATGCAAGCAGGCTTACCACATCAGATCGTCAGGGATCTGGAAGGCTGCGTACGGATCGTCCTCAGCCGCCGCTTCTTCGGTCTGCACATTCAACTGCACGATGCGCTGCGGGTCGCGCTCCTGGATCTTCAGGGCCGCTTCACGGGGGATCACTTCGTAACCGCCGCCATGGTGCACGATGGCCAGCGAACCGTTGCTGAGCTTGTTGCGCATCAGCGTGTTGACGGACAGGCGCTTGACCTTCTTGTCGTCGACGAAGTTGTAGTAATCCTCAGTGGTCAGCTTTGGCAGGCGCGTGGCTTCGATCAGTTGCTTGATCTGTGCGACACGGGCCTTGGCTTCGGCTTTCTCCTGCTGCTGGCGATTGAGTTCCTGGTCGCGCTTGACCTTCTCGGCCTTGGCTTCCTGGGCGGCACGCTGCTGGGAGTCATCGAGTTCAATCTGCCCCTTGTGGGCCAGACGTTGCTGCTTCTGCTTCTCTTTGCCGACCTGCTTGGCCTGCTTTTGGTTGACCAGCCCTGCTTTGAGCAACTGGTCGCGAAGGGAAATGCTCATGGTGCTTGTTTCTCGCTTGGGCCGCTGCTCAACCGCAGCTGGGTAAATTCTTTTCCTGGCGTTTGGCTTCGCCCCACAGGGCGTCCAACTCTTCGAGGGTGCAATCTTCCATGGGTCGGTGGGTGTCGCGCAATGCCTGTTCGATAAAACGGAAGCGTCTTTCGAACTTGCCGTTGGCGCCACGCAGCGCAGTTTCCGGATCGACTTTCAAATGACGCGCCAGATTGACCACCGAAAAAAGCAGATCACCGACTTCATCGGCAATCGCTGAGGGGTCGTCAGCGGCCATCGCTTCGAGGATTTCGTCGAGTTCTTCACGCACCTTGTCCACCACCGGCAAGGCATGGGGCCAATCGAAACCCACCTGCCCCGCACGCTTTTGCAGCTTGGCCGAACGGGACAATGCCGGCAACGCGGCAGGCACGTCATCGAGCAACGACAATTGCTCAGGCGCCTCGGATTTCTCGGCGCGCTCCTCGGCCTTGATCGCTTCCCAACGCTGCTTGACCTGTTCCTCGCTCAGGCGCGGAACATCCAGCGGTGCGTACAAATCGCCCGTGGGGAATACGTGCGGGTGACGGCGGATCAGCTTGCGCGTGATGCTGTCGATGACGCCGGCAAATTCGAAGCGCCCTTCTTCACGTGCCAGTTGGCTGTAATAAACCACCTGGAACAGCAAATCACCCAGCTCGCCCTGCAAGTGATCGAAGTCACCTCGCTCGATGGCGTCGGCCACCTCGTAGGCTTCCTCAAGCGTATGCGGGACGATGGTGGCGTAGGTTTGCTTGATGTCCCAGGGACAGCCGAACTGCGGATCGCGCAGACGGCTCATCAGGTGCAGCAGGTCTTCAAGGCTGTACATCATTCACTCTCACCACATCTGAACCTGTAGGGGCGACGGTGCGACGATTCGACTTGCTCGCGATGAGGGCGTGTCAGCAGTATTTGATTGCCTGACACACCGCTATCGCGAGCAAGCTCGCTCCTACAGTGGGTCTCGTGGTCTCATGGGGTTCGGTTACGCCGCGTCTCGATGATGTTCGGCAACTGTGAAATCCTGCCCAGCAACCGCCCCAGTGCATCCAGGCCTGGAATCTCGATGGTCAGGGACATCAGTGCGGTGTTGTCCTCCTTGTTCGAGCGCGTGTTGACCGCCAGCACGTTGATCCGTTCGTTGAGCAGCACCTGCGAGACATCACGCAGCAGACCGGAACGATCGTAGGCACGGATGATGATGTCCACCGGGTAGGTGAGCACCGGCACCGGGCCCCAACTGACCTGGATAATCCGCTCCGGCTCGCGACCGGCCAGTTGCAGCACCGAGGCGCAGTCCTGGCGGTGGATGCTCACGCCACGGCCCTGGGTGATGTAGCCGACGATGGCGTCCCCCGGCAGTGGCTGGCAGCAGCCGGCCATTTGCGTCATCAGGTTGCCGACGCCCTGGATCTGAATGTCGCCGCGCTTGCCCGGCTTGTAGCCGGTGGCCTTGCGTGGGATCAGCTCCAGCTGTTCGTTGCCGCGCTCCGGCTCGACCAGTTGCTGCGCCAGGTTCACGAGTTGCGCCAGACGCAAATCGCCAGCACCGAGCGCGGCAAACATGTCCTCGGCGGTTTTCATGTTGGCCTTGTCGGCCAGTTTCTCGAAATCCACCGCCGGCAGGCCGAGGCGATTAAGCTCGCGCTCCAGCAGGGTTTTACCGGCGGCAACGTTCTGGTCACGCGCCTGCAACTTGAACCAGTGGACGATCTTCGCCCGCGCTCGGGACGTGGTCACGTAACCCAGGTTCGGGTTCAGCCAGTCGCGGCTTGGCGTGCCGTGCTTGCTGGTGATGATCTCGACCTGCTCGCCGGTTTGCAGGCTGTAGTTGAGCGGTACGATGCGCCCGTTGATCTTCGCGCCACGGCAGTTATGGCCGATTTCGGTGTGCACGCGATAGGCAAAGTCCAACGGCGTTGCCCCCTTGGGCAAGTCGATGGCGTGACCGTCCGGGGTAAAGATGTAGACCCGGTCCGGCTCGATATCGACGCGCAGTTGTTCGGCGAGGCCGCCGATATCGCCAAGCTCTTCGTGCCACTCGAGCACCTGACGCAGCCAGGAGATTTTTTCTTCGTAGTGGTTGGAGCTGGGTTTGACATCGGTGCCCTTGTAGCGCCAGTGCGCGCAAACGCCCAGCTCGGCTTCTTCGTGCATGGCGTGAGTGCGGATCTGCACTTCCAGCACCTTGCCTTCAGGACCGATCACAGCGGTGTGCAGCGAGCGGTAGCCGTTCTCTTTCGGGTTGGCGATGTAGTCGTCAAATTCTTTCGGGATGTGTCGCCACAGCGTGTGGACGATCCCCAGCGCGGTATAGCAGTCGCGCATTTCCGGCACCAGCACACGGACCGCGCGCACGTCGTAGATCTGGCTGAACTCCAGGCCCTTGCGCTGCATTTTGCGCCAGATGGAATAGATGTGTTTGGCCCGCCCACTGATGTCGGCTTCGACACCGGTGGCCTGCAACTCGCTCTTTAGCTGGCACATCACGTCGCTGATGAAGCGCTCGCGATCCAGGCGCCGCTCGTGCAGCAGCTTGGCAATTTGCTTGTACTGGTCGGGCTCGAGGTAACGGAAGGACAGATCCTCCAGTTCCCACTTGATATGACCGATACCCAGGCGGTGCGCCAGCGGTGCATAGATGTCGAAAACTTCACGGGCAACGCGATTGCGCTTCTCGTCATCGGCGGTTTTTACCGCACGGATCGCGCAGGTGCGTTCAGCCAGTTTGATCAAGGCAACACGCACGTCGTCGACCATGGCCACGAGCATCTTGCGCAGGTTTTCCACCTGCCCCTGAGTGCCCATCACCATGGATTTACGCGGGCTCAGGCTGTCGCTGATCGCCGCCATGCGCAGCACGCCGTCGATCAGTTTGGCCACTACCGGACCAAAGCGCTGGCTCACGGCCGGTAGCTGGATCTGCCCTTCGCGGACGCCACGGTACAGGACCGCAGCTACCAGGGAGTCCTGATCGAGTTTGAGGTCGGCGAGAATCTCGGCGATCTCAAGGCCCGTGCTGAAACTCGAGGTCCCTTCGGACCACAGGTTTTTTGCCGCATTGGCCTGTTGTTCTGCCGCACGAGCGAACTCGCACGCGTCCTTCAAGGCTTCGCGATCCAGTGCCATGTCGACACTGACCGCATGATCGAGCCAAGCCTCGAGATTGATACTGCCGTCGGTGTTGATCGGCTGGTGTGCTCTCACCTGTACCATCTTGCTTTACCTTCCCTACGACGCAGATTCAATGCGTCAAATCGCTGACCTTCGTTGCCGGTGCACTCGCGGGGCGAGACGAGTGCTGCACGGGCGGGTCAGTCGGACCAGACGAGCCGTCCTAGCTCGCTTCAAATAACGCCATGGCCTCGACATGTGCCGTCTGAGGAAACATATCGAGAATCCCGGCACGTTTTAACCGGTAGCCCTGCTTGATCAATTCGACCGTGTCGCGCGCCAGAGTTGCAGGGTTGCACGACACATACACCAACCGTTCGGCGCCCAGTGTCCTGAGTTTGCGTACCACCTCGAAAGCGCCGTCTCGCGGTGGATCCAAGAGTACCGCACAAAAGCCTTCGCGCGCCCATTCGGCATCGGTCAAAGGCTGGGATAAATCGGCCTGAAAAAACGTCGCATTATGCAGATTGTTGCTCGCGGCGTTCGCGGCAGCCCGATCGACCATCGCCTGCACACCCTCGACCGCCACCACTTCGCGAACGACCTTCGCGAGCGGCAAGGCGAAGTTGCCCAAACCACAGAATAGATCGAGAACACGCTCATCTGCTGTCGGTTTCAACCACTGCAGCGCCTGGGCGACCATCGTTTCGTTGACCGCGGCGTTGACCTGGACGAAATCGCCCGGCCGGTAAGCCAGTTCCAGATCCCACTGTTCGAGGCGGAAGCCCAGGCTCTGATCGCCGTCGACCGGGTGTGGTTGGCCCTCGCCATGCAGCCACAATTGCGCCTCATGGAACGCGCAGAAATCCTTGAGGACGGTCAGGTCGGCATCAGACAACGGCGCCATGTGGCGCAGCAACACCGCCAGCTTCGTTCCGCTGAACAACTCCACATGCCCAAGAGCCTGCGGCTTGCTCAAGCGACGTAACATCTCCGGCAGACGCGTCATGATCGGTTGCAAGGGCTGTACCAGCACCGGGCATTCGTCGATGGAGACGATGTCCTGACTGCCCGCCGCACGGAAACCCACCTCGAGCTTTTTCGCCTTGAGATCCCAACGCACCGCCACGCGGGCGCGTCGACGATAAGCAAACTCCGCACCGGTCAATGGCGCAGCCCATTCTTCAGGCTCGACGCCTGCAACCCTGGACAATTGCTCCGCAAGCATGCGCTGTTTCAGGGCAAGTTGTTCATCGTGAGGCAAATGCTGGACACTGCAACCGCCGCAACGACCGGCGTGTTTGCACGGTGCCGGACGCCGCAGCTCGCTGGCGGTGAACACCCGCTCGGTACGCGCCTCGACCACTTTGCCGTGGGCACCCAACACTCGGGCCTCGACTTCTTCCCCGGCCAGTGCGCCAAGCACAAACCAGGTACGACCTTCGAAAAATGCGATGCCGCGACCGTCACTGGCAAGGCGCTCGATGCTCAAGCGCTGCTTCTTGCCGGTCGGAACCTGCGGCGCCTTGGTGCCACCGGTGGGCTGGAAGCGCAGGCCTTTCTCATGCTTGGCCATCAGTTGGGCGCGTCGAAAATGCCGGTGGACAGGTAACGGTCGCCACGGTCGCAGATGATCGCGACGATCACCGCGTTTTCAACTTCTTTGGACAGGTGCAGCATGCCGGCCACGGCACCGCCCGAGGACACGCCACAGAAGATGCCTTCTTCGCGGGCCAGGCGACGGGTCACGTCCTCGGCTTCGCTTTGCGCCATGTCGATGATGCGATCCACACGGTCGGCCTGGTAGATCCTGGGCAGGTACTCCTGCGGCCAGCGGCGGATGCCGGGAATCGACGCGCCTTCCATCGGCTGCAAGCCAATGATCTGCACGTTTTCGTTCTGCTCTTTCAGATAGCGCGACGTGCCCATGATGGTGCCGGTCGTGCCCATGGAGCTGACGAAGTGCGTGATGGTGCCCTGGGTCTGCCGCCAGATTTCCGGGCCGGTGGTGGTGTAGTGCGCCTCGGGGTTGTCACCGTTGGCGAACTGGTCCAGCACCTTGCCACGGCCTTCGGCCTCCATGCGTTGGGCGAGATCGCGGGCACCTTCCATGCCTTCTTCCTGGGTGACCAGGATCAGCTCGGCGCCGTAGGCGGTCATGGCAGCCTTGCGTTCGGCGCTGGAGTTGTCTGGCATGATCAGGATCATCTTGTAACCCTTGATCGCGGCGGCCATCGCCAGGGCGATCCCGGTGTTGCCCGACGTCGCTTCGATCAGCGTATCGCCGACGTGGATCTGCCCGCGCAACTCGGCACGGGTGATCATCGACAACGCCGGACGGTCCTTGACCGAACCCGCCGGGTTATTCCCTTCAAGCTTGAGCAATAGGGTGTTGCTGGTGGCGCCAGGGAGGCGCTGCAAACGAACCAGCGGAGTGTTGCCGACGCAATCGGCGATGGTTGGGTACTGCAAGGTCATGGCGTATTCGCAATCCAGACTGCGGGGGCGCCTATCATACCGGCAAACGTGGGCAGGCCATATCACGCAAAGTGTGGTGCTTATGGCTTATGGGAATAAGCGATTCATTTCCTGTGGGAGCGCGTGTGTCAGGCGCCCAGCGGCGCTCTCGGGTTCATCGCGAGCGTGCTCGCTCCTACAGGGGCGTCGTCTTCGGCCAACAGGCGTATGTTCAGGCGCAATCCGCTGCCGGTGTTCTCAGCCCAGAGTTGTCCACCCTGGCGTTGCACCGCGTTGCGCGCGATGCTCAGGCCCAGGCCGAAGCCACCGTTGCCCGGGCGTGAGCCGTCCAGGCGAATGAACGGCGAGAAGATGCGCTCCAGGTCTTCTTCATCCACCCCACCGCCCTCGTCTTCCAGCCACAAATGCCAGAAGTCACCCTCCCGGCGGCCATCCAGGCGCACGATGCCATCCGTCGGGGAGTGACGAATGGCGTTGCGCAGGATGTTTTCCAACGCCTGTGCCAGGGTGTTGAGGTTGCCGCGCACCCAGCAGGACGCGTCCACCCGGCATTGCAAGCGGCCCGAGGGGCAGGCGCTTTCGTAGCAGGCGTTTTCCGTGAGCATTTCCCATAGGGCCTGAACCTGAATCGCTTCGTCAGGCAACGGCGCGCGCTCGGTATCGAGCCAGGCCAGTTGCAGCGTGTCCTCGACCAGGCGCTGCATGCCATCGACTTCGCGGCCGATGCGCTCGCGCAGTTGCGCCAGGTTCTGCTCGCCTTCGCTGGCCACGCGCAAACGGCTCAAGGGCGTGCGCAATTCATGGGACAGATCGCGTAGCAGTTGTTGTTGCAGGGCCACGGTGCTTTGCAGGCGTTCGGACATGTGATCGAACGCGCGGCCCAACTCGCCCAGTTCATCGGAACGGTTGGTGGTTCGCCGCGACAGGCGCACGCCCAGTTGGTCGGCACGCCAGGCGTTGGCCTGCTCGCGCAATTGATTGAGGGGCACCACCAGCAGGCGATACAACCCGATACACAGCAGCAGGGTGAACAAACCGGGAATGACGCCATTGGTGATCACGCGCCAGAACATCTGATAGCGCCCGGGCTGGAAGCGCTTGGGCAGTTCAATCACCAGGCTGCCGGCCGAAGGATCACCGGGAAACGGCACGCGCATCCACGGCAGGTTGTTCTTGTGGATCGGCCAATCGAGGCCACGCAGGAACGTCAGGCGTTCGATCTGCTGATCGGTCAGCGGCAAGTTGCTCAATGACTGCAAATCACCGCTGATTACGCCCGACCATCCGTGCTCACGCTGGCGCATCAGCGCAAGCCAGGCATCGACGCCGTCGCTTTGCCCCTGGTGCCACGCCTGTTCGGCTTCGGCAGCGTATCGCGTCAGTGTGCCCCGGGCCTCGTCCGAGAGAAACTGGTTGCGTTGCTCCATGTAGCGACCCCAGGACCAGCTCAACCAGATCATCAGCAGACAGAAGCACACCAGCAGACAGGCGAGCTTCCAGAACAACGAATGACGGCCCGGCAGGTCAGCCCACTTCATGGTCGGCACTCAAGACGTAGCCTTTGCCCCAGACCGTGCGCACTTCGCGCTCGGTGTAGCCGATGGCCTTGAGCTTGCGGCGGATCTGGCTGATGTGCATATCGAGACTGCGGTCGTGCGCCGAGTACCCGCGCTGCAACACGTGCTGATAAAGGAAGGCCTTGCTCAACACCTCATCACCGTTGCGGTTGAGCGTGTCGAGCAAGCGGTATTCGCTGCGGGTAAGGCCGGCGGCCTGTTGACCGCAGAACACGTCAGAACTTTCTTCATCAAAGCGCAGGTTGTCCGCTGCCGGCGCAACCGGTTCGATGGCCGGCCGCCGGTCAAGCGCGACACGGCGCAGTATCGCCTCCAGCCGCACGCACAATTCGGCCATGCTGAAGGGCTTGGGCAGGTAATCGTCGGCGCCAAGGCGAAAACCACTGATGCGATCGGCCTCGGCCCCCAGTGCAGACATGAGCACCACCGGGGTGGAATGGCTCTGGCGCAACTCGGTCAACACCGACAGGCCATTGAGGCCCGGCAACAGAATATCCATCAACACCACGTCGAAGGTTTTCTCACGGGCCATCGCCAGGCCCTCCTGCCCGTTCTGGCACCAGGTGACCTGGAAACCGCTGCGGCCCAACTGCTCGTGTACGTAGGCACCGAGCACCAGGTCGTCTTCGATGGAAAGAATTCGGGGATGGCCAACAGCGCTGGGAGTCATGATTATCTGCAAATAATTCTCAGTTGATGATTATTCAAGATTGCCTCGCCCGGGACAAGCCGAGGTTGACCGGCACCCTCAAAGCCCCGGCCAACCCGACGAATGGCGACATCAATTTTACGAGCAATGCCCGCGAGCAAATCGCTACACTGCGCAAATGGCGCGCACCGGACGTGCGCGCCGGTTCCTAAATGGCGGGATGCGGGAGAGTGGCGTGCTCAAGAAACTGGGAATAAAAGGTCGCGTGCTGTTGCTGACCTTACTTCCAACCAGCCTCATGGCGTTGGTGCTGGGCGGCTATTTTACCTGGGTACAGCAATCGGACCTGCAAACCCAACTGATGCAGCGCGGCGAAATGATCGCCGAACAGCTCGCGCCTCTCGTCGCCCCGGCCATGAGCCACAATGACGCCGAGTTGTTGGAGCGCATCGCCACCCAGTCCCTGGAAACGCCCGACGTACGCGCAGTGACGTTCCTTGCGCCAGACCGCACGCCGCTGGCCCACGCCGGCCCGACCATGCTCAATCAAGCCCCTCTGGGCAATGGCTCGCAAATGCTGCGACACAGCGGCAACGACGCGACCCGCTACCTGCTGCCCGTGTTCGGCAAACACCGCAACCTGGCCGGCGACCTGATTCCCGAAGAAACCGAGCGCATGCTGGGCTGGGTCGAACTGGAAATCTCGCACAACGGCATGCTCCTGCGCGGCTACCGCAGCCTGTTCGCCAGCCTGTTGCTGATCGCCGCCGGCCTGGCCGCCGCGGCGTTGCTGGCGTTGCGCATGGGCCGCACGATCAACCGGCCACTGAACCAGATCCAGCAGGCAGTGGCGCAACTCAAGGACGGTCACCTCGAAACCCGCCTGCCGCCCCTCGGCAGCCAGGAACTGGATGAACTGGCCTCCGGCATCAACCGCATGGCCGGCACCTTGCAGAATGCCCAGGAAGAGTTGCAGCACAGCATCGACCAGGCCACCGAAGACGTACGCCAGAACCTGGAAACCATCGAGATCCAGAACATCGAGCTGGACCTGGCGCGCAAGGAAGCCCTGGAAGCGAGCCGGATCAAATCCGAATTCCTCGCCAACATGAGCCATGAGATTCGTACGCCGCTCAACGGCATTCTCGGCTTCACTCACTTGCTGCAAAAAAGCGAATTGACCCCGCGCCAGCTCGACTACCTGGGCACCATCGAAAAATCCGCTGACAGCCTGTTGGGCATCATCAATGAGATCCTCGACTTTTCGAAAATCGAGGCCGGCAAGCTGGTGCTCGACCACATTCCGTTCAATCTGCGTGATCTGCTCCAGGACACACTGACCATCCTTGCCCCCGCCGCACACGCCAAGCAGCTGGAACTGGTGAGCCTGGTGTACCGCGACACCCCGCTGTCGCTGGTGGGCGACCCGTTGCGCCTCAAGCAGATCCTCACCAACCTGGTGAGCAACGCGATCAAGTTCACCCGCGAGGGTACGATCGTCGCGCGCGCCATGCTGGAAGACGAACACGAAGACAGCGTGCAACTGCGTATCAGCATCCAGGACACCGGTATCGGCTTGTCCAACGAGGATGTGCGCGCACTGTTCCAGGCCTTCAGCCAGGCCGACAACTCGCTGTCACGGCAGCCCGGTGGCACCGGCCTGGGCCTGGTCATTTCCAAGCGATTGATCGAACAGATGGGCGGCGAGATCGGCGTCGACAGCACCCCTGGCGAGGGGTCGGAGTTCTGGATCAGCCTCAACCTGCCCAAGACCCGCGACGATGCCGAAGACATGCCCGGTGCGCCGCTGCTCGGACGTCGCGTCGCGGTACTGGAGAACCATGAACTGGCGCGCCAGGCCTTGCAGCACCAACTGGAAGATTGCGGCCTGGAAGTCACGCCATTCAACACCCTGGAAAGGCTCACTAATGGCGTGATGGGCGCCCACCAGACCGATCAGGCCATCGACCTCGCCGTGCTCGGTATTACCAGCAACGACATGCCACCCGAACGCCTCAACCAGCACATCTGGGACCTCGAACACCTGGGCTGTAAAGTGCTGGTGCTGTGCCCGACCACCGAACAGACGCTGTTCCATCTATCGGTGCCCAACCCCCACAGCCAGCTTCAGGCCAAACCGGCCTGCACCCGCAAGCTTCGCCGGTCGTTGTCCGACCTGGTCAACCCGCGTCAGACACGCAGCGAGCCCGGCGAACCGGTCGCCAGCCGCGCTCCGAAAGTGCTGTGTGTCGACGACAACCCGGCCAACCTGCTGCTGGTGCAAACCCTGCTTGAAGACCTCGGCGCCAAGGTCCTCGCGGTCGAAAGCGGCTACGCTGCCGTCAAGGCCGTACAAAACGAAACCTTCGACCTGGTGCTGATGGACGTACAGATGCCTGGCATGGATGGACGCCAGAGCACCGAAAGCATTCGCCAGTGGGAAAGCGAACGGCACAGTACGCCGATGCCGATCGTGGCGCTCACCGCCCATGCCATGGCCAACGAAAAGCGCGCCCTGTTGCAAAGCGGCATGGACGATTACCTCACCAAGCCGATCAGCGAACGGCAACTGGCCCAGGTGGTGCTGAAGTGGACTGGCCTGGCCTTGCGCAATCAGGGGCCGGACCGGTCCAGCGACGGCCAGGGCAGCGGCCACGAACTGCAAGTGCTCGACCAAGAGGAAGGCTTGCGCCTGGCTGCCGGCAAACAGGATCTGGCCGCAGACATGCTGGCGATGTTGCTGGCTTCGCTGGAAGCTGATCGCGAGGCGATCCGCGTAGCGCGCGAGACCCACGACCACACTGCGCTGATCGAACGGGTGCACCGCCTGCATGGCGCCACCCGTTATTGCGGGGTGCCGCAACTCAGGGCCGCCTGCCAACGCAGCGAAACCCTGCTCAAACAGCAAGACCCGAAAGCCGGCGCCGCCCTGGAAGAACTCGACCGGGCGATCAATCGCCTGGCCGCCCATGCGCGGATTAATGTTTGATCAAACCGCTTTCTGTAGGAGCAGCCGGTCGACGCTCGATTGCTCGCGATGGTCGTCAACGATGACGCGGGCAGCCTGATTCCCCAAGGTGTCCTTGAGTCCATCGCGAGCATGCTCGCTCCTATAGGATTGCAATCTTCCCCCCCAAGGAATAACGCATGCGTACGATTCTCTTCAGCAGTCAGAACTACGACCGCGACAGTTTTCTGGGCGTCGACCTTCCCGCCGGCATCGAGTTGCATTTCCAGTCGGCACGGCTGAGCCTGGACACCGCGGCGCTGGCCGAGCAGTTTGAGGTGGTCTGCGCGTTCATCAACGATGATCTCAGCGCTCCCGTGCTCGAACAGCTGGCCGCCGGCGGCACCCGACTGATCGCCCTGCGCTCGGCCGGTTACAACCACGTCGACCTGGCCGTGGCCAAGCGCCTGGGGTTGACGATCGTGCGGGTGCCAGCCTATTCCCCCCACGCGGTGGCCGAACATGCGGTGGCGTTGATCCTGGCGCTGAACCGGCGCCTGCACCGCGCGTACAACCGCACGCGCGAAGGTGATTTCACCTTGCACGGGCTGACCGGCTTCGATCTGGTGGGCAAGACCGTCGGCGTGGTCGGCACCGGGCAGATCGGTGCGACCTTCGCGAAAATCATGCACGGTTTCGGCTGCCAGCTCCTGGCCTATGACCCTTACCCCAATCCCCAGGTCCAGGCGCTGGGCGCACGGTACATGGAGTTGCCGCAGTTGCTCGCCCAATCGCAGATCATCAGCCTGCATTGCCCACTCAATGCGCAGAGCAAGCACCTGATCAACCGCGACTCCCTGGCGCACATGCAACCCGGCGCCATGCTGATCAATACCGGGCGCGGTGGACTGGTGGACACGCCGGCGCTGATCGACGCCTTGAAGGACGGCCTTCTGGGATACCTGGGCCTGGACGTCTATGAAGAGGAAGCCCAACTGTTCTTCGAGGACCGTTCCGACCTGCCGCTGCAAGACGACGTGCTGGCACGGCTGTTGACCTTCCCCAACGTGATCATCACCGCGCACCAGGCGTTTCTGACTCGCGAAGCCCTGGGTGCGATTGCGGCGACTACGTTGCAGAATATTGCCGCCTGGGCTGCCGGCAGCCCGCAAAACCGGGTGGATGTCGACTGAACCGGATCGAAGGTCGCTTCTGCGCGCAGTGCGGCAACGATGTCCGTGCTAGCATTCCGCGCAGATTTGGAGGACCCATGGTCGAACACGATTTCCGCTACAACCTGATGAACCCGCAACACACCCTCACCGAATGCCGCGCCCTGGTACCTGGGCGTTATCAGGTCACCGGCAACGGTGGCTCGATTCGCAACAATGACGTGCTGATCGTGACCCTCAAAGGCGCCAAGGACCTGTCCATGCGCCTGACCGTCGAAACGGTTCGCCACCTGATCAACCCGCCCGGCCAATGGGTCGCGGTGGCCAATGGTCCGGTTTTCGGCGAGTTGGCGATCCACACCTGGAAGGTCAATTGCGACAGCTGCGCCAAGGAGCTGAGCTTCGAGTTCGCGGTCGACGCCAAGTTGGGCAACAAGGCTGAAAAGCCAGCCGCCACTGCGCGGATTGCCGAGCTGGGCTGGAAAAGCGTTGGCGAAAAGCACCTGTGCCCGAAATGCCAGGAGCCTGCGTGATGAAACGCCTCGCCCTGACTGCGATGGTCAGCGCCAGCCTGCTGGGCTGCGCTGCCGAGCCGGTGCAACTGCAACAAAACCGCAGCTACATCCTGGAATGGATCGGTGAGCGGCCATTGATGGATTACAGCCACCTGACCATCACCCTCGGCGAAGACGGTCGGGCTTATGGCAGTGGCGGCTGCAACCACTGGTTCGCGCCCTACACGCTCGATGGCGACAAGCTGAGTTTCGGCAAGATCGGCAGCACCCGCAAAATGTGCGCGCCAGCGCTCATGGAGCAGGAAAAACGCTTCCTCCAGGCGCTGGAAGGCGTGCAACGCTGGGACGTGTCGTCGATCGAGCAGATGCGTTTCTGGCCTGCCGAGGGCAAGCCGCTGCGCTGGTGGCTTGAAGAGGGTTGAGCCCATCACACTGATCGGTCCCGCGTTTGCGCGCGAGACCGATCACGTCTTTCAGTTGGTCGCTTGCAGGGCCTCCAGCTTGGCCATGACCCCCGCCGCTGTCTGTTCGCCCATCAATTGCTCGCGCACCTTGCCCTTGTTGTCGATGATATAGGTCACCGGCAGCGCTTCGCTGCGCGGTAGATCGAAAACTTCGCTTGGGTCCTGTGCGAGCACGGTGAACTTGATGCCCAGCTTTTCACTGGCGCTTTTCAGTTCTTCACCCTGCACGTTGTCGAAGTTGACCCCGAATACGCCGATTTTCCTGGCTTTCAATTGCTCGGCCAGTGTGTTCAGTTCCGGGATCTCGGTGCGGCACGGGCCACACCATTCCGCCCAGTAGTTGAGCACCAGCCATTGCTTGTCCAGTCGTTCGGACGCGACTTTCTGGCCGTTCTGGTCGATCCCATAATCGTTGCCACAGCCCCCCAGCATCAGCGCTGCGAATATCGCGAATGCCGCTGCCAATCGCCTTGTCATGTCGTGATCCTTGTTCAAAATTGAATGCGCCTGCGACCCATCGCCTCCCAAGGTTCAGGATTGCGCGCTGCACAGTTAGAATAGCTGCCACCTTACGCCAAATGCGACCCGCACATGACCGATCTGACGCTTTACCACAACCCGCGCTGCTCGAAATCCCGTGGCGCGCTGGAACTGCTCGAAGGCCGTGGCCTGACCCCGACCGTGGTCCGTTACCTCGATGAACCGCTGGATGCCGCGCAAATCCAGGGCTTGCTGAAAAAGCTCGGGCTGAGCGCCCGGCAGATCCTGCGTACCGGCGAGGATGAATACAAAACCCTCAACCTCGCCGACGCCACCTTGAGCGAAGCGCAGTTGATCGCTGCGATCGCCGCACACCCCAAACTCATGGAACGCCCGATTCTCGCCGTCGGCGACAAAGCCGTCATTGGTCGTCCACCGGAGCAGATCCTGGAACTGCTGCCATGAGTACGCCGTACATCCTGGTGTTGTATTACAGCCGCAGCGGCTCGACCAACGAGATGGCCCGGCAGATTGCCCGGGGTGTCGAGCAGGCCGGAATGGAAGCGCGCCTGCGCACCGTGCCGGCCATCTCCGCAGAATGTGAAGCCGTGGCGCCGGACATCCCCGTCGAAGGCGCGCTGTACGCCAGCCTCGACGACCTGAAGAACTGCGCGGGCCTGGCCCTGGGCAGTCCGACGCGCTTCGGTAACATGGCGGCGCCGCTCAAGTACTTCCTGGATGGCACCAGTAATCTGTGGCTGACCGGTGCGCTGGTGGGCAAGCCAGCGGGCGTGTTCACTTCCACCGCCAGCCTGCACGGCGGCCAGGAAACCACTCTGCTGTCGATGATGCTGCCATTGCTGCACCACGGCATGCTGATCACCGGACTGCCCTACAGCGAATCGGCGCTGCTGGAAACCCAAGGCGGCGGCACCCCCTATGGCGCCAGTCATCACGCCGGTGCCGATGGCAAAAGCGGCCTGGACGCCCACGAAGTGGCGCTATGCCGCGCGTTGGGCATGCGCCTGGCCAAGACCGCACAGAAACTGGAGGGCTGAGGGTGGCCAAGAAGACGAAAGTCCTGCCCGCCATTGAATGGCTCGAACCGCGCGTGCGGGCCATGCGTGTGATCAGCCTGCTGTGTTTTGTCGGCCTTGTGGCGCTGCTGTGCGTCTACTACCTGCTGGTAGCGGATCTGCACGGTGCCCGGCCCTGGGTGATCCTGTTGATCGAACTGGTGCCGTTGCTGTTGCTCGCCCCCGGGATGATCACCGGCAGCCCGCGTGGCCACTCATGGATGTGCTTTGCCGTGAACCTGTATTTCATCAAGGGCGCGCTCGCCGCGTACGACCCGAACCGGCAGTGGTTTGGCGTGCTGGAAATGGGCGCGAGCCTGGCGGTGTTCTGCTCGGCGTTGTTGTATGTGCGGTGGCGGCATCAGTTGAACCGCAAGTTGGCGGGTGAAGGTCAGGTCTCTGTCGCCTGACAGCACCCCTGTAGGAGCGGGCTTGCCCGCGATAGCGGCGGCACCTCCAGCATCAATGTGTCAGGAGTACCGCCATCGCGGGCAAGCCCGCTCCTACAGGGATCAGTGATTGGCGGTGTAGGCCAGCATCATCGAGATCTGGCTCATTGGCCGCCCGCCGCTCTCTTCGTGCCACTGGTTGAACACCTCCTGCACCAGGGCGAGGTCGCGCAGGCTGGTCGGCACCTTGTCGATGATCTTCTGCGCATTGAGCGCCGCGACAACGTCATAGCTCGGAACAAAGGTGTCCTTGCCGACCATGCGCAGGAAGCGGGGGGCCGATAGCCCGCCCAACTGACTGCCGCGCTTTTTCAGGTACGTCCACAATCCGACGATGTCGGTCACTGGCCAGTCGGCGATCAAGTTGCCAAAGCTGCCCTTCTCATAGGCCACGTCGAGCACGAACTGCGCATTGCGCGGAACACTCTTGAGCTTGCCCAGGTGGCGGATGATCCGCGCGTCCTGCATCAGGCGCTCAAGGTGTTCGGCGCTCATCAGCACGACCTTTTCCGGGTCGAACCTGAAAAACACTTCCTCGAAGGCCGGCCACTTGGCGTCCACCAGGCTGTGCTTGAGCCCGGCGCGGAACACGCGCAAGGCCATGGTCGAGAGGTAGCGATCGTCGGTGATATCGCGCAACTGCGCAGGGGTCTTGGGAACGGGAAGATGGGCTTGCAGTTCAGCGGCCGAACCGAAGCGGTTCAGGCAGTACTCGTTCAGCCACTTGTAATCGCGCATGCCCTCTCCTGAGGTGTTTGATCAGAGATTCACGACATTGACGAAGCGCGAGGCCGCCGTTTCGTCGATCTTCAGGCTGGTGAAATCGAACAGGTTGCGGTCGGCGAGTTGCGACGGGATCACGTTCTGAAGACTGCGGAAAATGCTCTCGGTGCGGCCCGGCGTCTTGCGCTCCCACTCCACCAGCATTTCCTTGACGACCTGGCGCTGCAGGTTTTCCTGGGAGCCGCAGAGGTTGCACGGAATGATCGGGAACTGCTTGAAGTCCGAATAGGCCTGAATGTCCTTTTCGTTGCAGTACGCCAACGGGCGAATCACCACGTTGCGCCCATCGTCGGCGCGCAATTTTGGCGGCATGGCCTTGAGCGAGCCATTGAAGAACATATTGAGAAAGAAGGTTTCGACGATGTCATCGCGGTGGTGACCGAGGGCCATCTTGGTCGCGCCGATTTCATCGGCAAAGGTATAGAGCGTGCCACGACGCAGGCGCGAGCACAGCGAGCAGGTGGTCTTGCCTTCCGGGATCAGTTCCTTGACGACCGAGTAGGTGTCTTTTTCGACAATGTGGTACTCGATACCGAGGGTTTTCAGGTACGCCGGCAGCACGTGCTCGGGGAAGCCCGGCTGCTTCTGGTCCATGTTCACGGCAACGATCTCGAACTTGATCGGCGCAACTTTCTGCAAGTGCATCAGCACGTCGAGCATGGTGTAGCTGTCCTTGCCACCAGACAGACAGACCATGACCTTGTCGCCGTCCTCGATCATGTTGAAATCGGTGACGGCTTCACCCGCCAGGCGGCGAAGGCGCTTTTGCAGTTTGTTCTGGTTGACCGAGAGAGTGCCCATGACGCGAAATCCGTGAGGTGTGACGAAAGGCCGGCATTTTACGCATAAACGCCGGGCGGGCGAAGCGCTCTCTGTCTGCTGTGCCGCTACCACGGGGGTAGTGCGTTGGAAATATCCGACGGCAATTAACAGCCCTGTTTACAGCGCGATTTGCTCTAACCCCTCTGCACCTGCGCCAGTAAGACCTTCCTATACTGCGACATAAGGTCGCATAGATATCCAGACCTTTACTGGCCGCATTGGCCTGTAAGCGCTCCACTGGGGGGCGACGGTAAAAACAAGAGGAGTGACTGGCATGATCCATCACGTAGTGGGGCTCTTCACCCACCCCGACCAGGAATGGAAAGAAATCCGTGGCGATCAGGAGGAAAGCATCAGCCACATGTACCTGACCCACACGCTGATCCTTGCGGCGATCCCCGCCGTGTCGGCGTTTATTGGCACCACACAGGTCGGCTGGGTTATCGGCAACCGTCCGCCGGTCATGTTGACGATGGAAAGCGCGCTATGGATGACAGTGATGTCGTATCTGGCGATGCTCGGGGGCGTGGCCGTAATGGGCGCTTTCATTCACTGGATGGCGCGTACCTACGACGCCAATCCGAGCCTGGCACGCTGCGTGGCGTTTGCGACCTACACCGCGACCCCGTTGTTCATCGGCGGCCTCGCGGCCCTGTACCCGCACATGTGGCTGGGGATGATCGTCGGAACGGCGGCCATCTGCTACACGGTGTATCTGTTGTACGTGGGTCTACCGACCTTCATGAACATTCCATCGGATGAGGGATTCCTGTTTTCAAGCTCGGTGCTCGCCGTCGGCCTGGTCGTACTGGTGGCCATCATGGCGTTCACGGTCATTGTCTGGGGACTCGGCGTGGGGCCGGTCTATACCAACTAGCGACGCGTCACCCAATCAAGAAAATCTGCCAATACGGGCCGCCGCAAGGCGGCCTTCTAATGTCCGGATACCAAGGGTACAACGACCATTCGGCACCTGGGCGATTCGCAAGGCCCCGGGGTTGCGGCATACTCGACGTCTCTGGAGATCCATCAAGCATGCCCGAGCAACTCAACACCCGCGTCGAAGACTGTTTCCAACAAGCCGAATCCTTTTTCAAACGACCTTTTAAACGCCCTGTGGTGAGCCTCAAGCTGCGCGGGCAAAAAGCCGGTGTCGCGCATCTGCACGAGAACCTGCTGCGTTTCAATCCGCAACTGTACCGGGAAAACACCGAAGACTTTCTCAAGCAGACCGTGGCCCATGAGGTCGCGCACCTGATCGCGCACCAATTGTTCGGCGACACCATCCAGCCCCACGGCGAAGAGTGGCAGTTGATCATGCGCGGGGTGTACGAACTGCCGCCCAATCGCTGCCACACCTATGACGTCAAGCGCCGCAGCGTGACCCGCTACATCTACAAGTGCCCGTGCGCCGACAGCGATTTCCCTTTCTCGGCCCAGCGCCACAGCCTGGTGCGGCAGGGCCGGCGGTATTTGTGCCGGCGGTGTCGCAGTACGTTGGTGTTCAGTGGGGAGATGCGGGTGGAGTAGCTGGTTTTTGTGGTGGCTGGACTGGCCCCATCGCGGGCAAGCCCGCTCCCACAGTGATCTATGGCGTTCGCAAAACCCCTGTAGGAGCGGGCTTGCCCGCGATAGGGCCCGCCAAACCACTACAGAATTACCTTGGCCCCCCGCAACTGTGCAATCCGCTGATCGCTGAACCCCAACTCCCCCAACACCTGATCCGTGTGCTCCCCAACTGCCGCGCCGATATGCCGAGGCTCAGGCAACCCACCTGAGAACTTCAACGGGCACGCCATCTGCGTCTGGCTCGAACCATCCCCCCGCGGCACCTGGGTCACCACCTGCCGCGCCTGCAACTGCGGATGCTGCACCGCTTCTCCCAGGCTCAGGACTGGTTCTACACAGGCATCCAACTCGGCAAACAACGCGCACAACTCCGCGAAGTCATGCTTCTCGAATTCGATCTTCAATGCCTCCTTGAGCTGCTTCTGCCGGGCAGGTTGCGGCGACAGGCCCAGGGCTGCCAGTTCTTCGAGTCCCAGCGCCGTGCACAATTGCTTCATGAAAGGCGGCTCCAGGCTGCCCACTGACAACCAGCGGCCGTCCCGTGAACGGTAGTAATCATAGAAACTGCCACCATTGAGCACCTGGGTCTCGCGCCCAGGCTCCTCGCCACAGGCCAGGTACCCGGCGCCGGCCATGGCATTCAGGCTGAAGGCACAATCGGTCATGCTCACATCCAGGTACTGCCCGACACCGCTGTGCTGGCGGGCGATCACCGCCGCCAGCAGTCCGGCGACGGCGTGCAACGAGCCGCCGGCGACGTCCGCCACCTGCATGCCCAGCGGCAGTGGCCCGGCGTCAGCGCGGCCGGTGTAGCTCGCCTGCCCTGCCAACGCGAGGTAATTGATGTCATGACCGGCGCGATCCCGGTAGGGACCCGTCTGCCCATACCCGGTGATCGACACGTAGATCAGCCTGGGGTTGATTGCTTTCAGCGATTGATAACCCAAGCCCAGTCGCTCCATCACGCCAGGGCGAAACTGCTCCAGGACAATGTCGTAGTCCTGCAGCAGAGACTTGATGATCTCCAGTGCCTCGGGCTGCTTAAGGTCGAGCGCAAGGCTGCGCTTGTTGCGATTGAGGTAGGCATGGCTCGCCGACACGCCCCGGTCATGGGGCGGCAGCACGCGCAGCAGATCAGTGCGGGTCGGCGACTCGATGCGCAATACCTCGGCGCCCATGTCGGCCAGAAGCAGCGAGGCAAACGGCCCCGGCAACAGTGTCGAAAAATCCAGAATCTTCAGCGATGCCAATGGACCGAGCATGAGTGACCTCCAGGTGCAATAACCCAAGCCTAGGCAGCCGTTGGCGTTGCGGCAATCACCCGAAGTGTCAGCAACTGTGACCGTTACGCTCAAATCACAGGCATGAAAAAACCCGCCGAAGCGGGTTTTTCCTAAGCGGCGGGTTTACTTCACGCTGCTTGGGGCTGGGCCTTCGGCCACGCCCAGGTCGTCTTCTTCACGCTCGTCGGCAATACCGCGGCCACCAGAGGCCAGTTCGGCTTGCAGCACGTCGGTGTCCAGTTCCTTGACCCACTTGGCCACGACCACGGTAGCAACGGCGTTGCCGACCAGGTTGGTCAGGGCACGGGCTTCGGACATGAAACGGTCGATACCGAGGATCAGCGCCAGGCCGGCAACCGGCAGGTGGCCTACCGCGGACAGGGTGGCAGCCAACACGATGAAACCGCTACCGGTCACGCCAGCAGCACCTTTGGAGGACAGCAGCAACACCACCAGCAGGGTGATCTGGTGAGTGATGTCCATGTGGGTGTCGGTCGCTTGAGCGATGAACACGGCCGCCATGGTCAGGTAGATCGCGGTACCGTCAAGGTTGAACGAGTAACCGGTCGGGATCACCAGACCCACGACGGATTTCTTCGCGCCCAGGCGCTCCATCTTGATCAGCATGCGTGGCAGTACCGATTCCGAAGAAGAAGTACCCAGCACGATCAGCAGTTCTTCACGGATGTAGCGGATCAGCTTCAGGATGCTGAAGCCGTGAGCGCGAGCGATACCGCCCAGCACGATCAGGATGAACAGCAGGCAGGTGATGTAGAAGCACGCCATCAACTGGCCCAGTTGCACCAGCGAGCCGACACCGTAGGCACCGATGGTGAATGCCATGGCACCGAAGGCACCGATTGGCGCGAGCTTCATGATCATGTTGATGATGTTGAACATCACGTGGGCGAAGCGATCGATGAAGTCCAGAACCGGCTTGCCGTAGGCACCCAGGCGATGCAGGGCGAAACCGAAGATCACCGAGAACATCAGCACTTGCAGGATATCGCCAGTGGCGAAGGCGCCAACGATGGTCGACGGGATCACGTTGAGGATGAAGCCGACGACGCTCTGGTCAGCACCGGCCGAAACGTACTGAGCGACTTTCGAGGCGTCCAGGGTGGCCACGTCGATGTGCATGCCGTTGCCCGGCTGAACGACGTTCACCACCACCAGGCCTACCAGCAATGCGATGGTCGAAACGATTTCGAAGTAAAGCAGCGCGTAGCCGCCGGTCTTGCCGACCGACTTCATGCTCTGCATGCCAGCGATACCGCTGACAACGGTGCAGAAGATGATCGGGGCGATGACCATTTTGATCAGCTTGATGAACCCGTCACCCAGTGGCTTTACCGCCACACCGAGCTGAGGATAGTAGTGACCGAGCAGGATGCCGATAACGATGGCAACGATCACCTGGGCATACAGGGATTTGTACAGTGGCTGACGAGTCGTCATTGCAAAGTTCCTCAAGAGCGCGGCGCGACAACATCCACCTGTTGTCGACGACACCTCATTTGCGAACCCTCCTGCACTGGAGGGATTTGTTTTTTCGAGCTGCACGAAAGCAGACATCTGGTGGTTGTATCGCAAGCGGCGTGCCACTTTTTCCAAAATGCCTGTGAGCCTTTTGCCATCAGGGCTCTACGGTTCACGCGGCAATGGCTCGCCAGCCAAACAGTGGCGGATTTCCGCCCATCCGCCAGGGCTCGTCCTACAATTTGGCGGATATCCGCCTTGTTCGGCCGCTGCCTGCATGGCTACCATTCGTCGTCAAATGCCGGATCTGCCTGCCATGCGTGAACGCACCATCGCCAGTCATTTTGCGCGCGCCGCCCTGGGCGGTGCCCGTCGCCTGGGTCATGACTGTTCAGAACTGTTGCACCAACTGGGCATCAGCCCCGAATTGCTGGGGGAGCCCCGGGCGCGAATCACGCCTGAACAGTTCACCCGGTTGATTCAAGGGTTGTGGCTGGCGCTCGATGACGAATATCTGGGATTCGGGCCGGTCCCGAGCAAGACCGGCAGCTTCGCGATGATGTGTCATGCCGTGATCCATTGCCGCAATCTCGATCGGGCACTGCGCCGTGGCTTATTATTTTATAGCTTATTCCCGGGTGGCCCGCGCCTGACCTTGGCCCGTGAAGATGAATTGATCCGCCTGAGTCTCGACGACGCACGCTTCCATGACCCGGACCATTTCCTCACCGAAAGCCAGTTGCTGGTCTGGCATCGGCTCGGCAGTTGGCTGATCGGCCAGCGCATTCGCCTGGAACAAGTGACCTTCACTTACGCCAGGCCTGCCCACGGTGCCGAATATGACCTGTTGTTCCCCTGCCCAATGGAATTTGGCACGCCCCAGAGCAGCCTGCTGTTCCACAGTCGATACCTGAACATGCCGTTGTTGCAGGACGAACGCACCCTCAAGCATTTCCTCGAACGCTCCCCCGCCGACCTGTTGTCGCGCCCGGATGACGGGGACAGCCTGAGCAGCCGGCTGCGGCGCCTCCTCAGCCGTGACAGCGCGCGCTGGCCGGACCTGGAAGCCGTGGCCGCGCACCTGCACATCAGCCCGCAGACCTTGCGGCGGCACCTTCGCGAAGAGGGTTCGAGCTTTCAGGAATTGAAGGATCAGCTGCGCCGCGACATCGCGATTTATCATCTGGGACGCGCGGACCTGTCGTTGCAACAGATCGCCGAGCAGCTGGGGTTTTCCGAGCCCTCGGCGTTTCATCGGGCCTTCAAGAAGTGGACGGGGCTGACGCCGGGGGCCTATCGGGCGCAGGAAAGCCGAGCGCCAACGCCGCCTACTTCAACGGCGGAATGACCAGTGCCAGGCCGGGATAAATCTTGTCGGGATGTTCCAGCACCGATTTGTTCGCCTCGAAGATCAACGGAAACTTGGCAAAATCGCCATAGAATTCCTTGGCAATCCGGGCAAGGGTATCGCCTCTTACCACCACATACATGTTCTGCTGGCTGACCGGCGGGACGGCCAATGTGGCCGGTGACTCGAAGCTCACATCGCCCAGCGCTTGTATTTCTGCGATGAACCGACCCAGGTTGTTCGCCGTGGTCGCATGGATGTCGTGCATGAGCACAATGGAATGGTTGCGCTTGCGAATCTGCTCGACCCCATGGGCCACCCAGCCGCCTTCGCGGTAGTCACTCTTCCAGTCCAGGGTATCGACACTCCATAGCACTTGGCGATAACCGAGGTCTGCGATCGTGCGATCAACCAGTGCATCGTGGGCGCCATAGGGCGGTCGCATGATCGGGTCCGGCGCCTGGAACGGCGCCAGGGCCTGCTCGGTTCTTTTGATCTGGTCGATGATGGTGTCCTTGTCCTGGCCCACCAACCGAAGGTGATCGTAGGTGTGATTGCCGATCCGGTGCCCTTCACCCAGGATGCGCCGGATGCGCTCGCCATGTTTGGCGACCAGGTTGCCCACGATAAAAAAAGTCGCCTTGATATCGGACTTGGCGAGCGTATCGAGCACTGTGTCGGTCTGGGTTTGCCGAGGGCCGTCGTCGAACGTCAGCCAGATTTTTTTCTTTTCCATCGTTGAGTCCTTTAATGGCCAGTAATGCTGCCTCCTCGTCGAGGGGCTACGCCTATTACCAGCCAGCGAAGGACTGAATACCAACGAAAAACTGTTGCCTTATTTATTCATAACTTGTTGATACAAAATGAAAATATCAGAAACACAAGTTGCTCAGAGCACCGGAAAATGGATCCTGAACGCCGCCCCGCCCATTGGCGAATCTCCCAGGGTCAGCCGAGCGCCGTAGCTTTCGATGATGTCCTTCACCACCGCCAGCCCGATCCCCTGCCCCGGGTGCTGGCGGTCCAGGCGTTCACCGCGTTGCAGGATCCGCGCACGCTGGTCCGGCGGCACGCCCGGCCCGTCGTCCTCGACGCAAAGCTCGATGCCGCTCAGGCTTTCGCGCACGCTGATGCGCACTTCGCCCAGGCACAGGCGATAGGCGTTCTCCAACAGGTTGCCGAGCATTTCCAGCAAGGCGCCCTGCTCGATCGGCACATAGCACGGTTGCGGCAGGTCGAAGGCCACCCGCACGCGCTTGTCGCGGTAGACCTTGTCCAGAGTGTCGCACAGGCTCTGCAACACGGGCTGCAAACGCACCTGATGGCGCACCAGGCCGCTTTTGCGCAGGCTCGCGCGCTGCAATTGATAGCCAATCTGCTGACTCATGCGCTCGATCTGAGTTTGCAACACCCAGGCCTGGTCGCGATCGGCGGGCCGTTGCGCCATGTCTTCACTGACACCTTGCAACACGGTCAACGGGGTTTTCAGGCTGTGGGCCAGGTCGTCGAGGGAATCGCGATAGCGGCTGCGCTGCTCGCGCTCGCTGTGCAACAGTCGGTTGAGCGAGCCGGTCAGGCGCAACAACTCGCGCGGGTGCTGTTCGCTTAAGCTTTCGCGCGCGCCGCTTTCGATCTCGTCGAGTTCCTGGCTCAACCGACGCAACGCCTGCAAACCCCAGGTCAGGCCTATCCACAGCAGCGCCAGAAGCACCAGCAGTGCCGCGCCGAAGCCCAGGTAGAGGTTTTCCCGCAGGCCTTCGAGGGTATTTTCATATTCGCGCACCGGTTGCAGGGTGACGATGCTGAACGCCGCGCTTTTGCCGCCCAGCAGCTTGACCTCGACGTCATAAACGAAAAACTCCTTGCCGTCGGCTTCCTTGATTCGCGCGAACTCGTTTCCGCGCCCGTCGTAGCGCGGCTTGTAATTGATGTGTTCCTCGCGGGTACCTTTGGAGCGCCAGACCAAATGGCCGTCGCGGTCATAGATATAGCCGAGCAGGCCGCTGTCAGTCAGGTTGAAGCGCTCATCGGGCAACTGCGCCGGCATCTGCAAGCGGTTGCCCTCGACCCGGGCAGCAGAGATCAGCGTGGTGACATCCGAGGCCAGGCGTTGCTCGATCGAATCCTGCAACGCCAGGCTGAACGCGCCCTGCATCGCTGGCAACAGCGCCAGCATGAACAACACCGCCAACAGGGTGGCGGCCAGCATCAAGCGAACACGAAGCGAACGGATCAAGTGCAGCGCTCATTAAACAGGTAGCCGAGGCCACGCACGGTGTCGATCGGCTTGAAACCCGCCGGGCCTTCGAGCTTGCGCCGCAGGCGGCCGACCAGCACTTCAATGACGTTCGGATCACGCTCGTCATCATCCGGGTAGAGCTGCTCCATGAGGCGGTCCTTGGCGACCACCTGCTGGTGGTGGCGCATCAGGTATTCGAGGATGCGGTATTCGTAGGCAGTCAGCGCCAGCGGCTGGTCGTCGAGTGAGGCCTGCTTGCGGTTGAGGTCGAGCAACAGCGGGCCGGCGACGATGGTCGACTGAGTGAACCCGCTGGAGCGACGCAGCAACGCGTTCAAGCGCGCATCGAGTTCCTCGAACTGGAACGGCTTGACGACATAGTCGTCGGCACCAGCGGCGAGGCCTTCGACTTTGTCCTGCCAATTGCCGCGGGCAGTGAGGATCAGGATGGGGAAGGTCTTGCCGCGCGAACGCAACTGGCGAATCAGGTCGAGCCCGCCCATACCCGGCAACCCAAGGTCGATCACGGCAAGGTCGTGGTTGAACTGCTCGGTCTGATACAACGCCTCTTCAGCGTTGGGCACCGACTCGACCACGTGGCCGCTGTCCGTCAGGCGGGTTTGCAGGTGATGGCGCAAGAGCGCTTCATCTTCGACGACCAGCAATTTCATGAGGCTCTCCCGGGCAAGTCAACATCTCCAGAGGTGTACCGAGTGGGTGCTGCCACCCACCGGGTCAGACAGATCGTAAACGCCAAGCAGGTATTCCTGACGCAGTTTAATGCCATTGTAGGTACCCGACACCTTGTCATAAGCGGCGTAGTAGTGGCCTCGACCGTTTTGTTGCGCCAGACGCACACCCCAGACACTGTCCTGGATCACGCCTGCGGCGTTCGGGTGGTTGAAGTTCAGCGCGTTAGCCTTTTTCAGCCTGTTGTTCTGATCGAACGCCGGGCTGGAAAAGTTATCGTCGCTTGCATGGGCCGCTACGCTTGCGCCCATCACCGTGAAAGCCAGAAGCAGGTTCTTCAACGTAGTCATTGACGAGTTTCCTCAGGTGCAATGTGCTTTTCGGGTATGGCACAAGGTTACCCACCGGGCCCTGAACTGCCCCTGAACGTACACTGAACCTCCGCTGAACCAGATTGACGGCTACGCTAAGCCCTTGTTTGAGCCCCTTGTTGCAGGAGATCTTTGCATGCGCGTACTCATCGCTGTCCTTTTACTGACCCTGAGCGGGCTTGGCCAAGCCGCAATCAAAACCCAGGAAATGCCCTATCAAACTGCCGACGGCACAAAACTGATCGGCTATTACGCCTACGACGACGCCATCAAGGGACAACGCCCGGGCGTGGTGGTGGTGCACGAATGGTGGGGGCTCAACGATTACACCAAGCGCCGAGCCCGTGACCTCGCGGCCCTGGGCTACAGCGCGCTCGCCATCGACATGTACGGCGATGGCAAGAACACCGAGCATCCCAAGGACGCCATGGCCTTCATGCAGGCCGCGTTGAAGGACGCCGACGCCTCCAGCGCCCGCTTCCAGGCCGGGCTCGATCTGCTGAAGAAACAGGCACAAACCGACCCGGACAAGGTGGCGGCGATCGGTTACTGCTTCGGCGGCGCCGTGGTGTTGAATGCGGCGCGCCAGGGTGTGCCACTGGCGGGCGTGGTGAGTTTCCACGGCGCGCTGGCGACCAATACGCCGGCTGAGCCTGGCAAGGTGAAAGCGAAGATTCTGGTCGAGCATGGCGCGTTGGACAGCATGGTCACGCCGCAAAACGTGGCCGCCTTCAAAAGCGAGATGGACAAGGCCGGCGCCGACTACACCTTCGTCAGCCTGGAGGGGGCCAAACATGGCTTCAGCAACCCGGACGCGGACCGCCTGGGCCATGGCGATCATGGCGGCCCGGACATTGGCTACAACAAGGCGGCGGATGACAAGTCGTGGTCCGATATGCAGGCGTTTTTCAAGAAATTGTTTGGTTGATTGCATAGACCGAGTTGAATCCATCGCGGGCAAGCCCGCTCCCACAGGTGATTTGCGTCGCACAGAAAATCCCTGTGGGAGCGGGCTTGCCCGCGATGGGGTCACCTCGGTCTCGGATGAGACTACCCAGCCCGCAACCAACCCGGCAAAATGCTCCGCATGACTGCCCTCCCCGCACTACCCGCCTGCTGCACCCCGCTCGATGCCGACTGGCCGCTGCCGTTCGTGCTGCCCGACACGGTACTGCTCAGCACCCACTTCGACAGTTCGCGACTGACCGCCGATGACTTCCGGCAAAGCGCCATCGAGCCACCGGCCACCATCCAACGCTCGGTTGCCAAACGCCAGGCCGAATTTCTCGCTGGGCGAATCTGCGCACGGGCCGCGCTGCAACAACTGGAAGGGCTGAATGAGGTTCCGGCCATGGGTGAGGATCGGGCCCCCGTCTGGCCGTCGCACATCAGTGGCTCGATCACCCACAGCACCGGCCGAGCGGCGGCGATCGTGGCGCGTAAAAGCGATTGGCGCGGCCTGGGCATGGACCTGGAAAACCTGCTCAACGCGGAACGGGCGCAGCGCCTGGCCGGGGAAATTCTCACCCCCGCCGAACTGCAGCGCATGGCGACCGGCCGCCACGATCAACAGGCGCTGCTGGTGACCCTGACGTTTTCCGTGAAGGAGAGTCTGTTCAAGGCGCTTTATCCGATTGTGCAGCAGCGCTTCTATTTCGAGCACGCCGAGGTGCTGGAGTGGAGCGAGGCTGGGCAGGTGCGGTTGCGGTTGTTGGCCGATCTGTCCACGGAGTGGCGGCATGGCACCGAGCTGGAGGCGCAGTTTGGGGTGAAGGATGGGCAGTTGTTGAGTTTGGTCAGCATCGAGGCCTGAAGAGGTTTGTTGTTTTGGCCGGCCCCATCGCGAGCAAGCTCGCTCCTACAGGGCAGGCTTGCTCGCGATGAGGCCGGGCCAGACAACACAAATCTCAGCGCTTCTCCTGATCCCTCGGCCAACTCAAACTGAAACACGCCCCGCCCAGGCTCTTGCTCTTGCTGATCAAGGCCCGGCCGTCATGCCAATGAATGATCCGCCGCACGATGGACAAACCCAGGCCATGCCCGCCGGAAGCACGCGTGCGGCTGTCATCGAGGCGCAGAAACGGCGTGAAGATTTTCTCCCATGCCGACTCGGGCACCCCCGGCCCGTCGTCTTCGATATCGACCCGACAACGTTGCTGGCCGACCTGATAACTGACAGTCACCCGCGACTGGGCGTGTCGCATGGCGTTGCTCACCAGGTTCTGAATGGCTCGGTGCAGGTAACGCGGCTCTGCCTCGACCCAGGCGTCGTCGCAATCGGCCGCCGACAGGCACAACCCGCGCTGGACCGTGACATCCGCGCGCAGCGGCGCCAACTCCTCGATAACCTGATTGACCAGCGCGTCCAGGTCGATGCGTTGGAAGTTCAACGCCGGCGAGCCCTGCTCCATACGCGCATAGGTGAGCATTTCGTCCACCAGCCGATCAAGGTCTTCGATGTCGTGGTCCATGCCCTCGCAGTATTTTTCCAGCGCTTGCGGCGTGGTGGCCGACCCGATCATCTCCAGGCCAAAACGCAAACGCGCCACCGGCGTCCGCAATTCGTGGGACACGGCGCGCACCAGTTCGCGCTGCACCGCCAACAATTGCTGCAAGTGTTCGGCCATGCCGTTGAAGGCCGCCGCCAGACGCCCGACCGAGTCCGCACCACGCGCCGGCACCCGGGTTTCCAGGCTGCCCTGGGCGATGCGCGTGGCGGCGGCTTCCAGGCCGCGTAGACGACGCTCCAACTGGCGCACCAGCAAATAGACGATCAGACCGATCAGGCTCAGCCCCAGCGCCGCGATCAGCACCAGCCATTGTGGCGGATAAGGATTCATCTGGTACAACGGACCGATTTCCAGCACCCAGGGGGTACCGACCATGCCGGCGAACACCCGGATCGAATCGCCCTCCTTGCCCAACGCCATCACCGTGTCCCCTTCCGACACACGGCGACTCTGGTCTTCGTCCATGTCGGCCTCTTCGACCGTGACGAGCCGCAAGTCGAAACCGAAGCCTTTCTCTTCCTTTAACTGCGCCAGGCGCTTGGCCTGTTCGGCCACCGGGACGCGCACCAGTTCGTCGGTGAGCAGGTAGATTGTTGCTCGCGCAAGTTGCTCGCTGATCTGCTGCACCTCGCCGGTGAGCATCAACTGTTCCTTTTCACTGACCAGCCGGTACACCCTCGCCGCATGCGGACCGGTCTGTTCCACCAGCGCCTGACCGCGCAGCACGCGGGTGCGCTGGGTCAGGTCAAGGTCGCTCTGGGCGAAGGTCTTCAGTGCCAGCGGAATGCCCAGCAAACGCTCCCAGACCAGCAACGCCCGGTGGCGCTGGGTTTCATTCATCGGTTGCAGGTTGTCGGCCATCAGCGAAAACGTGCCGTGGGCCAGGCGCTCGCGGTACTGCTCGCTGCGCACCTGGTTGAGCATATGCAACGCCAGCACCCCAAGCACCGCCACCAGGATCAGCGCCGCGCACATGCCGCCGTAGATGCGCAGGAAGATCGAGTTCACAGCGACGGGTCTACGCAGGCTTCAGGCACGAACAGATAGCCTTTGCTGCGGATGGTCTTGATCAGGCGCGGGTGATCGGGGTCATCGCCAATCTTCGGACGGATCCGCGAGATGCGCACATCGATGGAGCGGTCCTGGCCGTCATAACCGATACCGCGTAACGCCGTGAAGATCTCCTCCCGTGACAGGATGCGTCCGGCATTGGCCACCAGCAGCCACAGCAGGTCAAACTCGGCGCTGGTCAATTCGATGCTGTTGTCATGCAGCCAGGCTTCACGCAACGCGCTGTCCACCACCAGCGGACCGAACTGCAGGCGGCGCTGTTTTTCCGCCGCCGGCTCAGGCGACTCGCTACGGCGCAACAACGCCTGGATGCGCGCGAGCAACAAACGCGGGCGTACCGGTTTGCACACGTAGTCGTCGGCCCCGAGGTCCAGGCCGAGGATCTGGTCGGTATCATCGGTACGCGCGGTAAGCATCAGGATCGGGCCGTCATACTTGTCGCGAACCTTGCGGCAGATACTCAGGCCGTCTTCGCCGGGCAGCATCAGGTCGAGGATCACCAGGTCCGGCTGCTCCTTGATAATGCGGGCCGCAGCCAGCGCTCCATTGCCCTCGATCGACACGCGCAGGCCATTGGCTTGCAGGTATTCGCGGGTCAGCTCGGCCAGACGCTGGTCGTCCTCGACAATCAATACCTGCCAGGCTTCTTGCTCCACGGTGACCTCTGCTTGCCAACAACACTGATAAAGGAAGGATCCACCCGTCTTTTTGTCATGTTTGGGGGGATAAGAATGCGTACGCACCGGCCGATTGTATAAACGCCACTCGTCCAGAACACAAGCCGGCAAATGCGTTCGGACAACCCGCTTTTTTGTGATAGGGTTCGCGCCCTTCGAAATCCGGATGGCTGTTTTCGCTCATTGAAAATCAGTGAAAATTCGCTCGATCCAGCAGGTTCGCGGCCTACACGCGGATTCACCCTGTCACACACAATTTACGCACAGGGTTATCCACAGGCAGTACGTTGCAACCCCCCTCAAAACGCATTATCTTGTAGCACGGCGCTAAAAAAACCCTACATATAGGGTTTTCCCTTAGAAAGGCCAACCACATTTCAAACCGGTAACTCAAGCGTTTTATCGCCTGTTCCCGGTTGAACCCAGCGTGATTTACAAGCCCAAACCGCTCCCGCGGATGGCACCGTTTTTTTCAGGCCAGCAGGGCCAGGACGGTACGGGTGTTGCAGTCAAGTCTGCCACCCGGAATGGAATCCGGCAGCAAGCCAAGGCTCGCTGCCAAAACTTCGGCAAGGACGCGGCATCAATAGCCTTTTTCCTACTGCCCCGAAGTTGTTATGCCCGACGCGTGTCGGTTGTAGTGCTTCAGGACAGAACGGTGGGCACCGTCATGGTGCCCAAACAAACATAAAGAATGTGGAGACAACCCCCATGCAAACCGACACAACTCGCGAGAACCCGCAAGGCACCTTGCCGCAGGCTGTGGATTCGAATTCGGATCTGTCCGCCACCGCGCCTGGCCAGTTGCGCGTGATCAAGCGTAACGGCACTGTCGTTGCTTACACCGATGACAAAATCACCGTCGCCATCACCAAGGCGTTCCTCGCAGTTGAAGGCGGCACCGCTGCCGCCTCGTCGCGCATCCATGACACCGTGGCACGCCTGACCGAGCAGGTCACCGCGACCTTCAAGCGTCGCATGCCATCGGGCGGCACCATCCACATCGAAGAAATCCAGGACCAGGTCGAACTGGCCCTGATGCGTGCCGGCGAGCAGAAAGTTGCCCGCGACTACGTGATCTACCGTGATTCGCGTGCCAAGGAGCGTGCGGCACACACGCCGGCCGAGGCCACCGTCAACGCTCACCCCTCGATCCGCATCACCCGCGCCGACGGTAGCCTGGCGCCGCTGGACATGGGCCGCCTGAACACCATCGTGACCGAAGCGTGCGAAGGCCTGGAAGAGGTCGACGGTGACCTGATCCAGCGCGAGACCCTGAAGAACCTGTACGACGGCGTCGCCCTGACCGACGTTAACACCGCCCTGGTGATGACGGCCCGGACCCTGGTAGAACGCGAGCCGAACTACTCGTTCGTGACCGCCCGCCTGCTGATGGACACCCTGCGTGCCGAAGGCCTGGGCTTCCTCGGCGTCGCCGAAAGCGCTACCCACCACGAAATGGCCGACCTGTACGCCAAGGCCTTGCCTGCCTACATTGCCAAGGGTGTCGAGTACGAGCTGGTCAACCCTGAGCTGGCCAACTTCGACCTGGAAAAACTCGGCAAGGCGATCAACCACGAACGCGACCAGCAGTTCACCTACCTGGGCCTGCAAACCCTGTACGACCGTTACTTCATCCACAAGGATGGCGTGCGTTTCGAACTGCCGCAGATCTTCTTCATGCGCGTGGCCATGGGCCTGGCCATCGAAGAGAAAGACCGCGAAGCCCGTGCCATCGAGTTCTACAACCTGTTGTCGTCCTTCGACTACATGGCTTCGACCCCGACCCTGTTCAACGCCGGCACCCTGCGTCCACAGTTGTCGAGTTGCTACCTGACCACCGTGCCGGATGACCTGTCGGGCATCTATCACGCGATCCACGACAACGCCATGCTGTCCAAATTCGCTGGCGGCCTGGGCAACGACTGGACGCCGGTTCGTGCACTGGGTTCGTACATCAAGGGCACCAACGGCAAGTCCCAGGGTGTGGTTCCGTTCCTGAAAGTCGTGAACGACACCGCCGTCGCCGTGAACCAGGGTGGCAAGCGCAAGGGCGCTGTCTGCGCCTACCTGGAAACCTGGCACATGGACATCGAAGAGTTCATCGAGCTGCGCAAGAACACCGGTGATGATCGCCGTCGTACCCACGACATGAACACTGCCAACTGGATCCCTGACCTGTTCATGAAGCGCGTCTTCGATGACGGCAAGTGGACCCTGTTCTCGCCATCCGAAGTACCGGACCTGCACGACCTGACCGGCAAGGCCTTCGAAGAGCGCTACGAGTACTACGAAGCCCTGACCGAATACCCAGGCAAGGTCAAGCTGTTCAAGACCATCCAGGCCAAAGACCTGTGGCGCAAGATGCTGTCCATGCTGTTCGAAACCGGCCACCCATGGCTGACCTTCAAGGACCCGTGCAACCTGCGCAGCCCGCAGCAACACGTGGGTGTGGTTCACAGCTCGAACCTGTGCACCGAAATCACCTTGAACACCAACAAGGACGAGATCGCTGTCTGCAACCTGGGTTCGATCAACCTGCCAAACCACATCGTGAACGGCCAGCTCGACACCGCCAAGCTGCAACGCACCGTGAACACTGCCGTGCGCATGCTCGACAACGTGATCGACATCAACTACTACTCGGTGCCACAAGCGAAGAACTCCAACTTCAAGCACCGTCCGGTTGGCCTGGGCATCATGGGCTTCCAGGATGCGCTGTACCTGCAGCACATTCCTTACGGCTCCGATGCCGCCGTGCAGTTCGCCGACAGCTCCATGGAAGCCGTCAGCTACTTCGCGATCCAGGCCTCCTGCGACCTGGCTGACGAGCGTGGCGCCTACGAGACATTCCAGGGTTCGCTGTGGTCCAAGGGCATCCTGCCGCTGGATTCGCAACAGATCCTGATCGAGGCTCGTGGCCAGAAGTACATCGATGTCGACCTGAAGGAAAGCCTGGACTGGGCACCGGTTCGCGCCCGTGTACAGAAAGGCATCCGTAACTCGAACATCATGGCCATCGCACCGACCGCGACCATCGCCAACATCACTGGCGTTTCGCAGTCGATCGAACCGACCTACCAGAACCTGTACGTGAAATCGAACCTGTCGGGCGAATTCACCGTGATCAACCCGTATCTGGTTCGCGATCTGAAGGCTCGTGGCCTGTGGGATTCGGTCATGATCAACGACCTGAAGTACTACGACGGTTCGGTACAGCAGATCGAGCGTATCCCGCAAGAACTCAAAGAGCTCTATGCGACCGCGTTCGAAGTGGACACCAAGTGGATCGTCGACGCCGCCAGCCGTCGTCAGAAGTGGATCGACCAGGCTCAATCTCTGAACCTGTACATCGCCGGCGCTTCGGGCAAAAAACTGGACGTCACCTACCGCATGGCTTGGTACCGTGGCCTGAAAACCACTTACTACCTCCGCGCCCTGGCTGCGACCAGCACCGAGAAGTCGACCATCAACACCGGTAAGCTGAACGCTGTTTCCAGCGGCGGCAACCACGGTGACGATTCGGTCCTGGCAGCGCCAGCCGGTCCTGCTCCAGTGCCGAAGGCCTGCGCCATCGACGAGCCGGATTGCGAAGCTTGCCAATAAGCTGAGCCGGCAGGCGCTGCAAGGCGCCTTCCCCGACAACCCCCGACCAATCCCCTGGATTGTCGGGGGTTTTCTTTTGCCCCGCCCCGCCCCCCCACCCTGTAGGAGCGAGCTCAGGCAACACAAAAAGCCGGCCATAAAAAAACCCCTCTTGCGAGGGGTTCTTCATGCAGCGCCAACCGTATCAGGTCATCTGAATGATGGTCTGCATAATGGTGCTCTGGGTCGAGATGGTCTTGGCGTTCGCCTGGTAGTTGCTCTGCGCCTTGATCAGGTCGACCAGTTCGTTGGTCACGTTGACGTTGGACTCTTCCAGCGAGTTGGACTGGATCGAACCCAGGGTACCGGTTTCCGGAGCGTCGTAACCCGGGATGCCCGACGCGTAGGTCTCTTTCCAGCTGGTGCCGCCTACGGGTTGCAGGCCTTGCTCATTGGTGAAGCTGGCGAGCGAGATCTGGCCGATGGCCTTGGTCTGGTTGTTGCTGAAGTTGGCCAGCAACACGCCGCTGCCGTCAATGGTCAGGTTGGTGATCTGGCCAGTGGCGTAACCGTTCTGGATCGGGATCGAACGGGCGGTATCGGCGTTGAACTGGGTGGTATTGGACATGGAAACGGTGATGCCGGCCGGGTCAGCGGCTGCGCCGTTCGGACTCCAGGTACCATTGGTCACCTTGCCCGGCACCCAGCCGGTGATTTTCAAGTCAGGGCTGACCACTGGCGGAGTACCAGGGGTGGTCACCGACACCAGCTTGCCGGAGGTGTCGAAGGCCATGGTCGAAGCCACCGGAGGGGTCGCCGGATCGGTCGGATCGGTGCCATCAGGATTGCGACCGTCGACCAAGCTATAGACTTTCCAGGTGTTGTCACCCGTCTTCACCATGTACTGATCAAGGGCGTGCTGGTTGCCCTGGGTGTCATAGATCGGTGTGCTGAACTGCTTGGTGAAGGATTCCTGCTTGCTCGGGTCGAACGGATAGGTGGTCTGGTTGATCGCCGTTGCCGTGGAGTTCAGGTTGATCGTCGACGAAATGGTGGTCGTTGTCTTCGGCGCCAGGTTCGACGTATCAATGCGCAGGTCGGTCAGAATCCCGTTGACGATCTTGCCGTTGGCATCCACGCCGTAGCCTTGCAGGCGAGCGGTGCCGCTGGAGTTGGTGACGTAACCATCCTTGTCGACCTTGAAGGTACCGGCACGGGTGTACGACAGCGAGCCGTTTTCGTTCAACACGAAGAAACCCGAACCGTTGATGCCCATGTCCAGCACGTTGCCGGTGTTGTTCACATCGCCTTGAGTAAACTGCTGGGAGACATTGGCCAAGCGTACGCCATTACCAACGACTTTAGAGCCGGAGCCCAATCTCGTCGCGGAGTACACGTCTTCGAATTCCGCACGGGACGATTTGAAACCGACGGTCGCCACGTTGGCAATGTTGTTGCCGGTGACGTCCAGTTGCTTGTTGGCTGCATAGAGACCGCTAAGGCCGATGTTAAAAGACATGCTCCACTCCTTTGTGCCGGGTTAGTCGGCTCTTACATACCAATAGTTTGGACTTTGGACAGGGCGATGCTGCCCACCCCGGCCAGATTGAGCATCAACTCACCGCCGGTCTGGCTGATGGTCACGCTGTTGACGGTGGCAGGCAGGTAGGTCACCAGCGATGTTGCCTTGCCGTCATAAGTCGCGGTGGCATCGAAGGTGTACGTGCCCGCTGCGGCCACTTCGCCCGCATCGTTCTTGCCGTCCCAGATGAAGCTGGCGTCGCCGGCCTTCTGGCTGCCCAGGTCGAGGGTGCGGACGACTTTGCCGTCGGCATTGGTGATCTTGACCTTGACCGGATCGACCGACGCCGGAACGGCGATGGTGCCGGTGAAGCTCTTGGAGGTATCGACCACGGCCTTGCTGCCCGGCGCGATGACCGAACGGCCCACCAGCGACGAAGCCTGCAACGCCTGCGACGAGCTGTAGTTGGCCGCCAGGCCGGCTACGGTGTCATTGAGCGTGGTGATGCCTTCCAGGCTGCTGAACTGCGCCAGTTGGGCAACGAACTCGCCGTTGTCCTGAGGCTCCAGCGGGTTCTGGTTTTTCAACTGCGTTACCAGCAACTGCAGGAATGCGTCCTTGCCCAGGGTCTTTTTGCCGCCCGCGGCAGCCGCCGCATCTGCCAGGCTATCGTTGTTGGTTTTGTTGCTCCTGACCGAAGAGTTGGCCAGGATGTCATTCATGCTCAGGCCGCCGGTGGAATCGCTAACACTCATCTGAGTCGCCCCTTATCACTGACCGAGGGTCAGGACCTTTTGCATCATGGTTTTGGCGGTGTTCATCATTTCAGCGTTGGTCTGGAACGAGCGACTCGCGGAAATCATGTCGGCCATTTCTTCCACCACGTTGACGTTCGGGTAGTAGACGTAACCCTTGGCGTCGGCCGCCGGATGGTTGGGTTCGTAGCGCGCTTCGAGGTTGCTCTGGTCTTCGACCACGCCGAGCACCTGCACGCCCTGGCCGGCAGCGCCCTGGTTCTGGAACAGTGAATCGCTGCCGCCACTCTGGCCGCCCTGGAACATGGTGGCGAACACCGGGTGACGCGCGCGGTAGGTCTGGTCGATGCTCGACGAGACGGTCTCGGCGTTGGCGATGTTCGACGCCACGGTGTTCAACCGGGTGGTCTGGGCGCTCATGCCGCTACCGGCAATATTGAAAACGCTGGCTAGCGACATGTTTATTCTCCACGCAGGGCTGATACCAGCCCTTTGAATTTGCTGTTGAGCAGGGTGAAACTGGCCTGGAAGTTGACCGAGTTTTCCGCGTAGTTCGATTGTTCCAGTTGAGCATCAACGGTGTTCTGGTCGATCGACGGCTGCATCGGCGTGCGATACATCAGCGACTCGTCGCCGTTGCCCAGGCCCTGCGCTTCGATATGACGGCTATTGGTCATGTTCAGGGCGAAAGTACCGTTCTTGGTCTTCTCGCTCTGCTCGGCGAGCACTTTGGAGAAGTCCAGATCCCGAGCCTTGTAGTTCGGGGTGTCGGCGTTGGCGATGTTGTTGGCCAGAACCTCTGCACGCTGGGCGCGGAAGCCCAGGGCTTGTTCGTGGATACCGAGCGCTTTATCGAAGCTGATGCTCATGTCGGGAAACCTTCGGGAGACCTGATTTTTCGTACGAAGGTTTTAGCAAGCGGCGTGCCAACTCGGCGAACCCCCGGTTTACGGGGCTTCGCGTAAAAGGGGCTGGTGCCAATGCCAGAAAAGCGGCAACCGTTTTCCGCCGCCTGCCGCTTTTCTGCCGCTTTGCGCCGAACATCCCCGCCGCTCCTGTAGGAGCGAGCATGCTCGCGATGACCGTCCAGACGACGCTGGCTGCCTGATACCCCTCGTTATCGTTGACCACCATCGCGAGCATGCTCGCTCCTACAGCGGGAGAGGACCATCGGGCATAAAAAAACGGGAGCCCTGTCAGACTCCCGTTTTTTTGTCACAAGCAATCACTTCGCCTGGTAAATGATCCCCGGGCTGCACTGGACCATCTGGTAATGATCCGGCAGACCGTTCAGCGCTTCGGAGGCGCCGAGGAACAGATAGCCACCAGGCTTGAGCGTGCTGTGAATGCGCAACAGGATGTCTTTCTTCACCTCGGCGGAGAAGTAGATCAGCACGTTGCGGCAGAACACGATGTCGAACTTGCCGAGGCTCGCGTAACTGTCCAGCAGGTTGAAAGCGCGGAATTCCACCCGACTCTTGATCGGTGCCTTGATCGCCCAGCGGCCCGGCCCTTTCGGATCGAAATAACGCTGCAGGCGTTCCGGCGACAAGCCACGGCCGATGGCCAGACTGTCGTACTCGCCGGTCTTGCAGTTGATCAGCATGGAGCCCGACAGGTCAGTCGCCACAATTTGCACGCCCGCCTTCAACTGACCGATATTGGTCCGCTCGAACTCGTCGATGGACATCGACAGCGAATAGGGCTCCTGCCCCGAGGAGCAGGCGGCCGACCAGATGCGCAGGCGCTGGCCGGGAGCCGCCTTGATCGCTTCGGGCAATACCTTGTTCTTCAAGACCTCAAACGGATAGGTGTCACGAAACCAAAGGGTTTCGTTGGTCGTCATGGCATCGACCACCATCTCGCGCAAACCGCTGCGCGGCTGGGTCTGGATGCGCTGCACCAGCTCACCCAGGGACTTGATGCCTTGCTGCTCCATCAGTTTGTTGAGACGGCTCGAGACAAGGTACTGCTTGTTTTCACCCAGCAAGATGCCACAGGCTTTTTCCAGGAACACCCGGAACTGTTCGAAATCCAAATTACCCGTAGACAATGCTGCCGCCTCTTAAATCGTGTGAACCGCCAGGGGCAGAAGGCCCCTAGCTGATATCTGCTGCTTTGATCCGGTCAACCACCCGGGATGCCAGGTCATCAGGACGGAATTTGGCAAGGAAGTCATCGGCACCGACCTTCTTGACCATCGCCTGATTGAACACACCCGACAACGAAGTATGCAGGATGATATGAAGCTTTTGCATACGCGGGTCGTTGCGGATTTCCGCCGTCAGGGTATATCCATCCATTTCCGGCATTTCGATGTCGGAAATCATCATCAGGAACTCTTCTTCCGGCTTTTTCCCATCGTCGACCAGCTTGCGCAAGTAGTCCAGCGCTTGCCGCCCGTCGTTCAACGCCACCACTTCGACACCGACCGTCTGCAGGCAACGCGTCACCTGCTTGCGTGCCACTGACGAGTCATCGACGGTCAGCACGCGCAGCGACAAGGCCTTGTGCTGGGTCTCGACGTCGACCACGCCCACGGAAATCGCTTCCGGCGTCGGCGCCACTTCCGCCAGTACCTTCTCGACGTCGATGATTTCGACTAGCTGATTGTCGACCCGAGTCACAGCCGTCAGGTAGTGATCGCGTCCGGTGCCCTTGGGCGGCGGATGAATCTCCTCCCAGTTCATGTTGACGATGCGCTCCACCGAGCGCACCAGGAAACCCTGGGTCTTGGTGTTGTACTCCGTGATGATCACGAAGGGGTTGCTTTGATCTTTCAATGCTCCGGAACCGGTTGCCATCGCCAGATCAAGAATCGGAATGGTCGCTCCCCGGATATTTGCCACACCGCACACGACAGGACTGGACTTGGGCATCACGGTCAGCGAGGGGCATTGCAGCACCTCTCGAACCTTGAACACGTTGATCCCGTAGAGCTGCTGGCCGTCGAGACGGAACAACAACAGCTCCAGGCGATTCTGCCCTACCAGTTGCGTGCGCTGGTTTACCGAATCCATTACACCAGCCATGCCCAGACTCCTACACCAACGCTAGTTGTGTTGCGACGCACATTCATCACTAAACGGCACGGCGCTTGCTTTTTAACTTTTATGAACACAGAACCGACATTTTTTCGACGCCTGACATCCACCTCCCGCAGATTGCTCTGCGCGATATCGGCCGTCTGCCTGTTCAACGCTGGCAGCCCTGCCCTTGCTGACGCAGTTACCTTGCCTGACATGCTTATCGGCGTCACCCAAGGCTTTCTTGAATTCACCGTAGAGGACTACCTGGCCACCAGTCAAACCGAAGGTCGTTACGAAATCGAGGTCAAACAGCTCGACCCGCGCCTGCGCATGCCCATGTGCGACAAGGAATTGACAGCCAGTCTGGAGAGCCCTGCCAAGCCATTGGGCCGTGTCACGGTCAAGGTTCGCTGCGAGGGCAGCTCCCCGTGGACAGTGTTCGTGCCCGCTCAAGTGCGCCTGTTTCGCGAGATAGTGACCACCGCCCGCCCCCTGCGTCGCGCCGACATTGTCGAGCCCGGTGACGTGGTCATGCGCGAGCGGGACATCGGCCAGGTTACCCAGGGCTATCTGACCACCCTGGACCAGGCGATCGGCCAGCGACTTACCCGACCAATGGTCGCTGATCAGGTGATAACCCTGGTCAATCTCGAACAGACTGAAGTCATCCGCAAAGGTGATCAGGTGGTGATTACTGCCCGTAGCGGCACGCTGAGCGTGAGGATGCCCGGCGAAGCACTATCCAACGGCGGCATGAGCGAGCAGATTCGCGTGAAAAACCTCAACTCCAAACGGGTTATCAAGGCGCAAGTGACCGCGCCTGGGCAGGTGGAAGTGGCCATGTAGCAACTCTGATCGCGAATCAGTGGCGTTGCCCTGGGCTGTTCCCTAAACTGTGGCGCATGCAGAAGACGTGCTGGCGCTTGCAGGCTCATTGATAAAATGGGTCTAAAGTTTTCACTGGGATAGCCGAGAACATGGCAAGCGTCCAAATATTCAGAGGTTTTTTACCATGGTCATCGATTTCAGCCGTTTGAACAGCACCTCGCCACTAACGGGCAATACACGTACCAACGCCGCCAAGGACACCGCCGAAACTGGCCAGTCCAAAGCGTTGAATACCCCGGCCGAACAGGCCAGCACCGTTAAAAGCGGGGAATCGGTACACCTCAGCCATGAGGCTCAACAGTTGCAACAGGTCACTGACAAGCTGCGTGATCAGCCTGCCGTCGACAAAGCCCGGGTGGCCGAGTTGAAAGCAGCGATTGCCGATGGCAGCTACAAAGTCGACAGCAACCGTGTAGCCAGCAAACTGCTCAATTTCGAAGCCCAGCGCTAGGCTCCGGTCTGCGCCAGGCTTTTGGACGCTTAAAAACCAAGGCCAGCCATGCACGATACTAATTTACTGCAACTGATCACCGACGACTTCGCTCCCGCTCAACACCTGCTGGAGTTATTGCAAACCGAGTCCCTCGCCTTGCACGGTCGCGACATGCCTCTGCTCGAAGAGATTCTGGCGCAGAAGCAGGCAATGATCATTCTGCTCGAACAGCATGGCCGCAAACGCAGTGAAATTCTCGCCAGCCTGAACCTGCCGCTCAATCGCAATGGCCTGGAGCAATTGGCCAGCCAATCGAGCATCGGCCCGCAGCTGCTGGAACAGAGCGATGTGCTGACCGATCTGTTGGCTCAATGCCAAGCGGCAAACGCCAATAATGGCCAGTCGATTCTGGTCCAGCAGGCCGCCACGGCCAACCAGCTGAAAATCCTCACCGGCGGTGAACCGCCAGCACTCTATGATGCACGCGGATCTACCGCGAAACTTGCGAAGCCGCGCCCGCTCAGTCAGGCTTGAGCCTGCAAATGATCACGCCCTATGAAGACTCGCAACATGCTGGCACTATAGTGGCCAGTTGTAGTCATATTTTGTCTGGAGATTGATGTGTCCAATGCCTTAAATGCGGAAGATTCCCCGCAGCCACCCAAGGTGCTCACCACGCCTCTGGAAATCTCCGGCAACCTGCGCCAATTGCAAGACAGCCATGATCCGCTGATCATTACTTTCCACGAACGGACCCAGCGCTTTCAGAGCTACCTGGTGAACGTCGACCGCGACAGTGGCACGATCAAACTCGACGAAATGATCCCGCGCGATGGCGAGCGTTTCCTGCTGGCCGGCGAGCCGTACAAGGTCGAAGGTTTTCATGATGGCGTGCGTATCGCTTGGGAAAGCAACGGCCAACCGACGCTCGACGAGTCCGGCGGCGAGCGCGGCTACCTTGCCCCACTGCCGGACGAAGTGGTTTACCACCAGCGCCGCAACGCCTTCCGCGCCGCCCTGAAGCTGGCGCAACTGGTTGACATCGACCTGGACGGTGAAAAGCTCAAGGCGCCGATTCGCGGCAAACTGCTGGATATTTCCGCCACCGGCTGCAAGTTGCGCTTCGATGGCGACATCACCGCCAGCCTGCAACTGGGCCAGGTCTACGACCGCTTTGCCGCCGCCCTGCCCTTCGGCAAGATGACCGCGCCGGTCGAACTGCGTTACCTGCATTTCGAAGAAAGAATCTCCACCACCTTCGCCGGCATCCGCTTTCACAACATGAGCGGGCTGGTGCAGCGTCAGGTCGAGCGCTTCGTCTATCAGTTGCAACGTGAAGCACGCCGCTTCGACAAAGACGACCTGTAAGATCAGGCGTAATAAAAACGGGCAGTCCCTTGCGGTGACTGCCCGTTTTTTTATACCCGCCGTTCAAGCCAGACGTCAGGGAATGGCATCCGGGACCTTCGGCTCTTCATCGTTTTGCGAGTCCTGCGCAGGTTTCGGCGCAGAAACTTGGGCTCTTTCTTCCGTTTCAGCCGCCGTTTCCGGTACGGGCTCCGGCTCAGGCACAGGCTCGACCGGGCTCTGCATCTGGTCCTGCACCGACTGCTCATCCACCCGCGGGTCCAGGGCTGCCGCCAGCGGCGAGCTGGCCATGCTGTCCGGCATGGCCACGTGGTGCAGCGGTGCGTCGTCCACCTGGTGCAGATTGGTGACCGCTTTCGGGCGAATCCGCCACACCAGTACCAGGGCGAAGAAACTGAAGAAAGCGTAGAGCATGTGGCTGCCGAACGTCTTCATCAGCACCCCGGCCACCAACGGCCCGATACTGGCACCGACCCCATAGGTCACCAGCAGCATGGCCGTGAGCGACACCCGGCGATCGGCCTCGACGTGGTCATTGGAGAACGCCACCGCCAGCGGATACAGGCAGAATTTCACCAGCGAACAAATGAAACCGATGATGAACAACACTTCCAACGGCACCTGCTGCATGATCGCCAGCGGCAATGCCGCGATCGCCAGCACCAGCGCAAAACAGCGGATCAGCAGCGCCCGGTCATAGCGGTCGGACAACCAGCCCAATGGCCACTGCACCACCAGCCCGGCAAAAATGCAGCTACCCATGAACAAACCGACCTGCTCGGTGGACAAGCCCTGCTGCGCCGCATACAGCGGCGCCAGACCGTAGAACGAACCGATGATCAACCCGGCCCCAAGCACCGTGCTCAACGACTGCGGCACGCGCTTGATGAAGAACCGTGGCTCCATCGGCGCCGGGCGCAAGGGTGCCGGGTGAATGCGTCGGGTCAGGGCCACCGGCACCAGGCACAGGGCAAAACACAGGGCCACGAGCATCAACAGTTCCAGGCCGAGCGCCGGGTGCATGACCAGGATCAGTTGACCCAGCACCAGGCCCAGGTACGACGCAATCATGTAGCCACTGAACACCGTGCCGCGCTGTGGCGCGTCGGCCTGCTCGTTGAGCCAGCTCTCGATCACCATGTATTGGCACATCATGCCCAGGCCAACGATGACCCGCAGGAAAATCCACGCCGGCAACCAGTCCACCAGGCCATGGCCCAGCACCGCCGCACCGACGATCCCGGCACAAGCGGAGTAAGCCCGGATATGCCCGACCCGTGCGATCAGCCGGTGACCGATCTTGCCGCCCAGTACCAGGCCAAAATAGTTGGCCGCCATCAACGCACCGACCCACAGGCTGTTGACGTTGTCGGCCGCCAGGCGCAAGCCCAGGTAAGTGCTCAACAGGCCTGAGCCGATCAGCATCATCAGCGAGGCGAAATACAGCGCTCGAAAAGCTTTCCAGATCTGGCGCATCGGCGTTCCGAGCGGCTCCTTGCGGTGAGATACGGGCTAACGAAAACGATAGCCCGAAGACGAAAGTTCGTCAGGCCTGGGCAGCCAGGACACGGCGTTCCCAGGGGGTAATTTCATCAAAAAAGCTGGTCAGTTCCAGGGTCTTCGAAGCCACGTAGCCTTCGATGAACTCCTTGCCGAACAGTTCCTTCGCCAACGTGCTACAGCTCAGACGTTCGAGGGCGGCATGCAAGGTACAGGGCAACGAAAGATTGTCCGGCACCGAAAACTCACCCTGGATCGCCGCGCTCGGCTCCAACTGGTGTTCAATTCCATGCAAACCCGCCGCCAGGCTGGCAGCAATGGCCAGGTACGGATTGGCATCTGCGCCCGGCAAGCGATTCTCGACCCGGCGTGCAACCGGTGAACTGGCTGGAATGCGCAAGCCTGCCGCGCGATTGTCATGGGACCAGCAGGCATTGTTGGGCGATGCGAACGGGTGGCACAGGCGCTGATAGGAATTCACGTTCGGCGCGAACAACGCCGTGAAGTCCGCCATTGCGGCCTGCTGCCCGCCGATGAAATGACGGAAAGCCGCCGTCGGCTCTCCCGTCTCGTCGGTGAACACGTTTCGCCCGCTGCCGATCTCGACGACGCTCTGGTGGATGTGCATCGAACTGCCCGGCGTGTGCGCCAGCGGCTTGGCCATGCAGACCACGGTCAGGCCATGCTTGAGCGCCACTTCCTTGAGCAGGTGCTTGAACAGGAAGGTCTGATCGGCGAGCAACAGCGGGTCCCCATGCAGCAGGTTGATCTCGAACTGGCTGACGCCCATCTCGTGCATGAAGGTATCGCGGGGCAGCCCCAGCGCGGCCATGCATTCGTAAACTTCCTTGAAGAACGGACGCAGGCCGTTATTGGAGCTGACACTGAACGCCGAATGACCTTCCTCGCGACGACCGTCCAGGCCCAGCGGCGGCTGGAAAGGTTGCGTCGGGTCGGTGTTGGGCGCGAAGACGAAGAACTCAAGCTCAGTGGCCACCACCGGTGCCAGCCCCCGCGCCGCGTAACGCGCAATGACTGCCTTGAGCTGGCCACGGGTCGACAGCGCCGAACTTTCGCCCGTCAGCTCATCGGCATCGCAGATCGCCAAGGCCCGCGGCGACGGGCTCCAGGGCAAGCGGTGAATCTGTGCGGGATCGGCCACCAGCGCCAGGTCGCCGTCATCGCTGCCGTAAAAACGTGCGGCCGGATAGCCACCCATGATGCATTGCAGCAGCACGCCCCGCGCCATCTGCAAGCGTCGCCCCTCCAGAAATCCCTCGGTCGTCATGACCTTGCCGCGCGGTACGCCATTGAGGTCCGGCGTGACACATTCAATCTCATCAATGCCGGTCAGTCGCTGTGCGAGTGAACCCTGGCCATCGGTCATCATGACGCAATCCCTTGTAGTGCAAGCCGCGAACGGCGACCGTACAAAATAGGCTGCGCCTGTTCACAATTTCAAGCAGCGACAAACAAAATCATCACTACGGCAGATAAAGGCTGAAAACGCCGCCGCCCAGCGGCCCGCCATTGCTGATTCGCGTGTGGCCGCCCACGCCGTTGCGCTGGTGCAACGCCGCGATGCGTCCGGCGAAATACAGGCCCAGCCCGGTACTGCCGCTGCTGTGGTTGATGCCCTGCACGTAATCGGCCTGGCGCTCGATCATCTCGGCCGGATAGCCGTCACCATCATCATTGATCGTCAGCACCAGTTGCCCGGCCTCATCGCTGACGGTGATCAATACCGCGTGACGGGCGTAACGCACGGCGTTATTGATGCAATTGCCCAGCACCGAGGCGATCAACTCGCGATCGAAGAATCCCAGTGGGCTTAATGGGTCCACTTCATACGTCGCCATGATGCCGCGACTGGCGAACACGTCCTGATGGCAGGCCAGTTGCGCTTCGATGAAATCGTCCAGTTCGTGATAGGCCGGTTGCAACGGCATCTGGTTGACGCCGAGCTTGTACAGCCCGAGCAACTGCACGAGCATGCCGTTGAGGTGAGCAAATTCGAATTCGATCACTCCCTGCTCCGGCGCATGCCGGTCCGGCTCGGGCAAGCGCTCCAGCCATTGGCTGTGGGCCTGCATCAATAGGGTCAGGGAGTTCTTCATGTCGTGCACGGTGGAGGCAATCACCGTGGAAAAATCCAGTGCCGGGTCGTCCTTGCTCATTCGCCAAACGCCTTGATTTTCAGTTTCTGATAACGCGAGTAACGCGCATCGGTGTCAGGCATCAGGCCGACCATTTTCAGGCAGGCCCGACATTCTTCAAGTTCCGCCGAAGGCACACTGGTGTCAGTGCCGTGCAGCAGCGATTGCGCCATGTTCAGCGCGATACTGATGTTTTTCGGCTGCATCGCCAGGGCCTTGCGGAAAACGGTCCGCGCCTGAACCAGATCGCCAGTCTTGTACACCCGTACACCCTGACGATTGAGATCGGCGGCGGCGTTACTGGAATTGAGTATCGTCGGATCGTCGGTCAGCTTGGCGATGTTTTTCATGACGTTCGGGTCGTCGCCGTAGATTTCCGCGCAGTTTTTCAGCATCGAATTCCCGGCGTCGGCCTGGCCGAGCATCTGCAACTGCTTGGCCACCAGCAACGCGGCCTCGGGGCTCATGAACTGCTCCATGCCATCAAGGCGCATCAGCGCTTGCTCGGTGAGTTTGTCCGCCGTTTCGGCATCGTTGAGCAACAGGCTGGTGGCCTTCATCAGGCGCGCCCGAATCTGCAGGCCCGGGTCACTGGGGTTTTCCTTGGCCACGGCACTGAGGGTGGTGTTGATTTCCAGGCGCGTGCGGGTGTCCAGGCCCCTGTCGCTGCCTTTGCTGATCAAGGCATGGGCCAGGCCGAGGTTGCTTTCGGCATCCTTGTAACGCGATTGCGCGCCCTGGTTGACCGCCTGACGATAGGCCCTGGAAGCCGTGTCGAAGTCTTCGTTGGTCATCGCCAACTTGCCCAGCAGCGCTTGCCGGCGCACCGCCAATGGCGACAAACGAATCGCCTCCTCCAACACCTGTTGCGCGCCCTTGGTATCACCTTCGGCGACCAGTACATCGGCCATGCCGTCGTACAGCGCCGGCATCATCGGGAAGACCTTCAAGGCTTTCTCATAGACGCCCTTGGCCTGGGCGACCTGGCCGCGCTTGAACAACAGCTGCCCCAAACCGGCAAAGGCCCATGGCAACGGCCGGTCGGCAATGATGCCGTCATAGAGGCGCTCCAGCGCCTCGTTCTGATTGAGGTCACGCAAGGCATCGGCGCGGTAGCGCAGGCACAACGGCGAATAACGGATGTCTTGTTTGCACAGGGCGATGCAGGCATTGAGCACCTCGGCCGGCTTGCCGCGATCGAGCGCCTGCAGGATCGGCTTGAGCAACGTCTTGCGTTGCTCAAGGCGCTCCAGCCGCTGGGCCAGGCCCGAGCGGTTGAAGGGTTTAGTCAGGTACGCATCAGGCTCGTGCTCCAGGGCACTGAGCACCATCGCCTGGCTGGTCTCGGCGGTGACCATGACGAACACCGCCTCATGGCTGATCAGTTTCTCGAACATCAGGTCTTCGAGCACCTGTTGCCCGTTTTTTTTGCCGTCGCCGAGATGGAAGTCCTGCAGGATGAAATCGTAGGACTTCTGTGAGCACATCTTCAGTGCCTGCTCTCCGGTGTCCGCAGTATCGACATCCTTGACGCCCAGCTCACGCAACATCGAACGCACGGAACTGCGGAAATCGGAGAAATCATCGACGATCAGAAAACGCTTTTGGTGATACGACGACATCGAAGATTTCCAGGCAATGTTAAGAATAAGATCTGAGCTGTCCGGGTTATCGGCCAGCCATGCCATTCTCTTGAAGCAACGGGCCTGCGAAATATCTTCGAGCGGCGAAATCATCCAGCGTATTGCAAACCTGGAGCGTCAAGGCCGCTTGCCAACCTCCGCGGCCTGCGCCGTCCACGGTTTGACCTGCTCGCTGAGCGTCAGCCCCAGGCCCGGGCGCGTCGGCACCAGCATGCGGCCATCGCGGGTTTCCAGGCGCTCGTTGAACAGCGGCTCGAGCCATTCGAAGTGCTCGACCCAAGGTTCGGTCGGATACGCTGCCGCCAGATGCACATGCAACTCCATCGCGAAATGCGGGGCCAGCATCAGCCCTGCCTGCTCGGCCATTGAAGCCACCTTCAGATACGGCGTGATGCCGCCCACGCGAGGCGCATCGGGCATCAGGAAGTCAGCACCGCGCAGTTTGATGAACTCGGCATGCTCGGCCACGCTGGTAAGCATTTCCCCAGTGGCGATCGGCGTATCGAATTGCTGTGCCAGTGCGGCATGGCCTTCGGCGTCGTAACAGTCCAGCGGCTCTTCGATCCAGATCAGGTTGTACTCCTCGAACTGGCGGCACATGCGCTGGGCAGTCGGCCGATCCCATTGCTGGTTGGCATCGACCATCAGCGGGAAGTTGTCGCCCAAGTGTTTGCGCACGGTGCTGACGCGCTGGATGTCGATGGCGCAATCCGGTTGCCCGACCTTCAACTTGATGCCGCCAATCCCCTTCTCGCGGGACAGGTCGGTGTTCTTCATCAGTTGATCCAGCGGGGTGTGCAGGAAACCACCCGAGGTGTTGTAGCACCGCACCGAATCACGTTGCGCACCGAGCAAACGCGCCAGTGACAGGTTGGCGCGCTTGGCTTTCAAATCCCACAACGCTACGTCGAACGCACCGATAGCCTGGGTCGACATGCCGCTGCGTCCGACCGATGCACCGGCCCAGCACAGTTTGGTCCACAGTTTGGAAATATCGCTGGGGTTTTCGCCGATCAGCGCCGGGGCAATTTCCTGGGCATGGGCAAACTGGCCCGGGCCGCCGGCACGCTTGGAGTAGCTGAAACCCAAACCGCGATGGCCGTCGATGGTCTCGATTTCGGCGAACAGAATGGCGATCTCGGTCATGGGTTTTTGCCGACCGGTGAGCACCTTGGCATCGCTGATCGGGTTGGCCAGCGGCAGAATGACCGAAGACACGCGCACCCAGGCGATGCGGTCATCATCGGAGGACTTGAGGGTAGTTTGTTGTGCGAGCATGGGGCTCTCCTTCAATGAAAGGTGAAAGGTTCAGGAACGCTGGGGATTCAGATCGGCGCTCGCCGGGGTGTCCTCGAAATCATCGAGCTCCAGGCGCTTGAGTGGCCCGACAATGAACAGGTAGGCGAAGGCGCCCAGCAGCCCCATGCCGGCGACGTACATCAGCGCCACGTCGAAGGAGCCCAACTGGTTGATCATCACGCCGATGGCGATTGGGGTGACGATGCTGGCGAGGTTGCCGCAGAAGTTGAACATCGCCCCGCTGACGCCCATGGCCCGAGCCGGGGACACGTCGCCGACGATGCACCAGCCGAGGTTGCCGACCCCCTTGGCAAAGAAGGCAACCGACATCACCAGAATCACCAGGGTGATCGACTGGGTGTAGTTGGCGACCACGATGCTGCTGGAGAGCAACAGCCCGCAGATGATCGGGGTCTTGCGCGCGGCTGTGAGGCTGAAGCCCTTGCGCAGCATCCAGTCCGACCAGACGCCGCCGAGCACCCCGCCCAGGCATCCGGCGATGGGTGGAATAGCCGCCACCAGCCCGACCTTGAGCATGGTCATGCCCTTGGCCTCGATCAGGTAGGTTGGGAACCAGGTGAGGAAAAACCAGGTGATCGACGTCAGGCAGAACTGGCCCAGGTAGATGCCCGCCATCATGCGGTTGCCACCAATGGCCTTCATGCGCTTCCAACTGAACGGGGTCTTCACGTCGCCGATGGTGGGCAGGCCGCCACCCGCTTCGATGTAGTCGATTTCCGCCTGGTTGACGCGTTTGTCCTTGCGCGGCTCATGGACCATGCGAAACCACAGCAGGCCAATGAGGATGCCGGCGCCCCCGGTGACCCAGAACACATGCTGCCAACCCCAGGTGCTGACCAACCAGACCATCAGCGGCGTGAACGCGGCCAGGGCAAAGTACTGGGCAGACTGGAATACCGCCGTGGCCAGGCCCCGCTCATGTCGCGGAAACCACATCACCGTCAGGCGGTTGTTGGCCGGGAACGCTGGCGCTTCGGCAATGCCCATCATGAAACGCAGGACGAACAGCGCGAGAAAGGCCGAGCTGAACAGATCGACGTAACCCTGCAAAAAGGTGAACACCGACCAGATGATCAGGCTCATGCCCAGCACCAGCCGAGAGCCAAAACGGTCGAGAATGATGCCGCCCGGGAGCTGCATCGAGGTGTACGCCCAACCGAATGCCGAGAAGGCGATGCCCATGGTCATGGCGTCGAAGCCAAGATCGGTGCGCATGCTCGGGGCAGCAATCGACAGCGTGGCGCGGTCAACGTAATTGAATACCGTGACGATGAAAATCATCACAAGGATGAGATAGCGGACGTTGGTCTTCGCTATCGACTGCGTGGGATTGATCACTCTTGTTTTCCTTATTGTGAATTGCGCCGGTGTATCCGTTTGGCGTTTATCGCTCCTGTTACCACCAGATGATTGCGCAATCATCATTAGCTCTTAAAAAGGTCGCCCTCGGCAGAAACGAGGCGACCTTTTGAATGGATACTACACTGATTGCGCAATCATTCAACACCGTCATGCTATGAAGTTTGCGATTTTCAGTTCAGGTACTGGCGCGGTCGATGAGGGTAAAGCCCGTGTCGATGCGTACGGGATCCTGCGCAGACGCCGGGTTTTCGAATCGATCCAACAAGGCCTGGGCCACTTGCAGGCCGATGGTCTTGCCGTCGACGCTGACGGTCGACAGGGCCGGGTACACATGGGCCGCACTACTGAGGTCGCCAAAACCCATGACCGCCAGATCCGTCGGCACCTTCAGCCCGCGACTGGCAGCCTCGGCCAAAACGCCTTGGGCGACGGTGTCCGAACTGCAGACAACAATGTCGGGGCGGGTCGACTGATCGAGCAAACGCTGCAACCCTTCACGCCCGACTTCAAGGGTGGCAGGCGGCGCCAGGACTTGCATGGGCACCTCCCCCACACCCAGTCGCTGGAGCTCGGCGATCAGACTGTGGCAACGACGCAGGCCACGGGGATCGCTGATGCTGACCACCGAAAAGCGTTTGTAGCCTTTGTCGACCAGGTGCCGAGCAGTCGCCTCGCCAACTTTTTCGTGGGAAAACCCAACCAGCATGTCGAGCGGGTCCTCACTCAAGTCCCAGGCCTCGACCACGGGAATGCCCGCTTGCGCCAGACGCATACGGCTGGATTCAGTGTGCAACGTGCCGGTCAGCACAATGCCATCCGGACGTCGACCGAGTACCGCTTCAAGGAGATTTTCTTCCTGTTGCGCCGAGTAGCCCGTCAGGCCGAGCAGCGTCTGATAACCGGCCTGGGTCAGGCGGTCCATGAGCGCTTGCACGGTGTCGGCAAAAATCGAGTTGGCGATGGTGGGCAGGAAAATGGCGACCAGGCGGCTTTTGTTACTCGCCAGGCCCCCGGCCAGCATGTTGGGTACGTAACCGGTCTGGCGCACCGCTTCACGGACCTTGTCCCGAGTAGCTTCGGAGACCAGTTCCGGCCGGTGCAACGCCCTGGACACGGTCATCGGCGAAACCCCGGCGACCTTGGCCACGTCGATAAGCGTCAGGCTCGAGGGTGTCCGGGTGTCGGTGGAGAGCGTTGCCGGTTTCTTTGCCATGAACATTTCCGAAGACGCAGCCCCCGTTTCTGGAGCCACGAAAAAAGCAGTAGGTGAAGGCGCCAAACTTATCAAAGGTCGGCTGAATATTCACGCTACTGCTTTGTATTCGAACGGGCTATGGGTGAATCAGACTTCGCCCACCAGCACATCGGCAATCCGGATACTCAACGCCGCACCGGTCAGTGTCGGGTTCACACAGGAAGACGATGGCATGACACTCGTGCCGGCGATGAACAGGTTCGGGTGGTCATGGGTGCGACAGTCACGATCGACTACCGAGTCCTTCGGATTGTCGCCCATGATCGTCGTGCCCATGATGTGCTGACGGTTCTGGAAACCCACGTCGGTGCTGACGATGTCGGCATCGAGCAACTTGGCGAACTGCTTGAAGTCTTCCAGGGCCTTCTCTTTACCGGCGTGCCAGTAGTCCGGAACGCTGTAGTAGATTTCAGGCACAGGCAGGCCGATCGCATCGAACTTGGTCTTGCTCGGGGTGACGCGGTTTTCCGGCAGCGGCAGGGTTTCGAAGTCTACCGCCCAGTTCAACGAACGCGCCGATTGCAACTGAATCTGTTGATCGAGCTTGGAGCCCAACACACCTTTGGCGATCAAGTTCGAGGTGATCTGCGAGGTCGGAACCGTGTTGCGCACCTTGATCTTGTAGCTTGGATACTGCTCGCGGAACGCACCGTCACGGCTGTTCAGGTAGACCAGCAACTGGGTAGGCCCCTGGCCTGGCCACATGTCTTCCTTGGTCATCACGTTCATGCTGATGCCAGTGTGGTCCATCAGGTTGCGACCGACCTGGTCCGAAGAGTTGGCAATGCCGTTCGGGTATTTGTCGGACGTCGACATCAGCAACAGCTTCGGCGACTCGATGCCGTAGGCCGCGAGCACAAAGGCACGGGCGGTCAGCTTGTGCTTCGACTTGTCCGGGCGCATGTACCAGACGGCGGTTATCTTGCCGTCATCACCCGCCTCGATTTTGTAGACCACCGAGTTATCGAGCACCTTGGCGCCGTGGCGCTCAGCCTCATCGATGTGCATCGAGCCGTCGTACTTGGCGGCGGTCGGGCATACCGGGTTGCAGTTGTTGTTGCCGGCGCACGGCGGCCGCTTACCGTAAGGACGGGTTGCCCGGCCATTAGGTTCAAGGATGGGGTTGTAACCGCCCTTGCTCAGCAGCTCGGACAGGCGCTTGAACATGTAGCTGGGCTTTAGCCCTTCCATCGGGTACGGGATCGAGCGCGGCGGATAGGCATCGCCACCCTGCCCGCTTTCATCCTGGCCATCGACGCCCGACACGCCCAGCTCGGTTTCGGCTCGCGCGTAGAAAGGCTCGAGCTCGTCATAGCTGATGGGCCAGTCACGACCCCGGCCGTACAGCGATTTAAGCCGGAAGTCGTTGGGCAGCATGCGCCACAGCGACGAACCGAAGTGCCAGGTGGTACCACCGACCACACGCAGGTAGGAGGTGTTGTATTTCACCGGCCCCACCTGCTGCAGATAATCACCGTAGGTGGACGGCGCGTGAGGCAGGCTTGGGTAAGGGGAGCCCGCGCCTTGCAACTTGGCGTTGGCCAGCGACAGTTTCACCGGGGCATTGCGGAAGGTTTCCACGATGTCACGGCGATTCACCCGGGGACCGGCCTCAAGCACGATCACCGATTTGTTTGCCTTGGCCAGACCGGTAGCGATCAGGCCGCCCATGACGCCGGAGCCGATGATCACCACATCGGCATCGAATTGATCGCTGCTCATACTTTCGAACCTTCAATAGCTGCTGGTTTGGCGCCCCATGTAGCCGGGCCGCCACCGTAAGTTGGGATGATGAGAATGCCGTGGGTCGGCTGGTACATCAGGGCTTGGGAGTAAGCCACCAGCTCCGCGTCCGCCGGCTCACCGACGATGCCCAGGTACCAGGCCGAAATGATGCTGGTGGCCGTCGCCTTCAGCGACGCATCCGATTCGGGCTGCGCCAGGTACTCATCGACATGCTTGTAGCCACTTGCCTCGATCAATTGCTTGAGGGCGATGGCGTTGGTCGAGAAATTCGGCGCCCGCTTGTCCAGCGCCGCAAAGTAACGAGCGGCCAGCACCGGATTGACCGGGCGGCTCACCAGGAACTGCGACAGCACAACAAAGTCGTCGTTGGAAACCTGCGCAGCCAGCACTGACTGCCAGGGCATCACGCCAGTGACCAGCGCCGTCAGGCCCAGGGCCACGGAGCCGCGCAACAGATTGCGACGAGAGAAGCCCGCCGGGGTTTGAATCACTGCTTGTTTGTTCGTCGTGTCCATTAATCAGGCTCCCTTGCGACGACGGGAAATCGCGAACAGGCCAATCAGCACGCACACGAGGATGATTGCCGGGACCGTGTATTTCGCCAGCACCGCCAATGGTGCCTTCGGGCCACCTTCACGGACCTGCGCGACATCGGCGGCGGTGACGACGCTGGTGGCATTGCCGTAGCGCGACAGCACGTAGTTGCTGACGTCGGCGATCTGTTGGTCATTGAGACGGTCGGTGAAAAAGGCATCCGGGCCGAACCCCGGCATGTCGATGGCCACGCCGCCCACTTCACGGTGCACGCCGTACACGATGGCGGCGATCAGGTTGTCGCTGCGCCCCGTAGCCGTGTTGTGGAACAGCGAGGGGAATTCCTTGTTGCCCTGCCCGTTTGGTTGATGGCAGTTGGCACAGGTGCCGCTGAAGATGTGCCAGCCTGGATTGTCCTCAGGCTTGCCACCGCGCAGGGTCAGTTCATCCACCGAAGCCTGGCCGTACTCGTGACGAGCCTTCGCCTCGCCGGTCTTGATTGGCGTGGTCTGTTGCAGATAGGCGGCGATGGCCTTGAGGTCCGCATCGCTCAGGTATTGCAGGCTGTGTTCCACTGCCTCGGCCATCGGTCCCGCAGCCTGGGCCTTGCCTTCGACATGACCGGTACGCAGATACGTGACGATTTCGTCGTTGGACCAGGCGCCGATACCGCTGACCTTGTCGGAGGTGATGTTGGGCGCGTACCAACTGCCCAGCGAGCCACCGGCCAGTGGCTTGCTGTTGTCAGCCGCCATCAACAGGTTGCGCGGGGTGTGGCAGGTGTCGCAGTGCGCCAGGCCATTGACCAGGTAGTCGCCGCGGTTGACCTCGGCCGATTTGGCCGGGTCCGGGGTGAAACGCTTGTCGCTGTGAAACAACGCGTTCCAACCCATCATCGAGGCGCGAACGCTGAACGGGAAGTCCAGCGAGGTTTTCTGGTTCGGCGTATCGACGGGTCGCACTTCGTGCATGAAGTAGTCGTAGAGTTCGGCGACATCGCTGTCGGTCATCTTCGAATACGAGGTGTATGGCATCGCCGGGTACAGGTGGGTGCCATCGGGCGTGACCCCGTCACGTACCGCCCGGGCGAACTGCTCGGCGGTGTAGTTGCCGATGCCCGCCGTTTTCGACGGCGTGATGTTGGTCGAGAAGAGGGTGCCCATCGGCGAACTGAGCGCGTAACCACCGGCGAAAGGCTTGCCTCCCGGCGCCGTGTGACACGCCACGCAGTCGGCGGCGACGGCCAGGCGCTTGCCGGCGGACGCATGACTGTCGAGCATCTCGGTGGAGGCTGCGGCGGCCGTGGCCATCGTCAGCGTAATCAATCCTGCAAAGGCGCAAGCCCTGCGTTTTCCCTTATCAATGCGACGCGGCATCAGTCCTTCCCCAGGCAACTGGTTTCTGTGTTTTTCACGGTCGTGAAAATCAGGAACACCTGTCCCCGCCATCATGAAAAATCATGCTGAAGAGGTACGATGTCGTATGAATTTGCGGGGAATATTTCACACAATGTAACACTTGGCAACAAGAAGAAAAGGCCAAGTGCCATCTTATGTATGTTTGTGCTGAGCGCTCTAGATCGGCGTTTCTAACGATTGATAGGGAAATGATGGCGAACTAATATGGCTCCTGCACGCGAAAACCAGCCCATCTTTTTGTTACTAAAAATGAGCAAAAACCCTTCAGCCATTAGCGTTCCCGCCGATAGATGTACGACGACTATTAAAAATTTTCCGGCAACAACCGAAAACTAACCGCCTCCCACACACCCGCAGGATGCCTTATGAGTTGGATCAACGACGCAAAACTCTCGACCAAATTGATTACAGCTTTCGCGCTGTGCGCGTTCATCACCCTGGGAGTCGGCCTGCTGGGAAGCCGGGGAGTGAGTGAACTCTCGGGGAGCCTGAGATCGGTGTTCGACAACAATCTGGTCGGCGTGATGAATATCGCGCAGACGAAGATCAAGGCGGTCGGACAGACCCGCGACATGTATCGACTCTACGTCGCGACCGCCGCTGGCCTGCCACAAGCGACCAAGGATGAATTCCTTTCCTCGATGGCAGCCAACAAACTGGCGAGCGAAAAAGCGTTCGCAGAATATCGACGCACGCAGCTGGCCGACGATGAACGCGCCGCCGCCGACCGAATGGAAAAAGCCTGGCCTGTCTACCAGGCGATCGTGCAAAAGTATCTGGACCTGATGAAGGCCGGCGACGTGGAAAACGGTCGAACGCTGTTGCTCGGTGATTTGCAGAAGAATTACCGCGTGGTCATGGACGAACTGACCCTGATGAACGACTCCAACGACCAGCAAGTCAGCCAAGCGGCAAACAATGCGGTGCTGTCCGAGTCGTCAGCCAAGACCTCGCTGTACATCGGCATCGCCCTGGCCTTCATTGCCGCCATCTTGCTCGGCCTGTTCATCAGCCGCTTGATCAGCCGCCCGATCGCTTACGCCGTGGCAAGTGCCCGCAGCATTGCCGGCGGCGACCTGACCCAACACATCACCAGCCCCGGTCGCGATGAAGCGGGCCAGCTGCTCACCGCCTTGGCCGACATGCAGGGCAGTCTGAAAAACACCATCCAGCAGATCGCCAGCGCCGCCGACCAATTGGCCTCGGCCGCCGAAGAGCTGACCGCCGTGACCGACAATGGCAGCCGTGGACTGGTGCGCCAGAACGACGAAATTCAACAGGCCGCCACTGCCGTGACGCAAATGACCTCAGCCGTGGAAGAAGTGGCGCGCAACGCCGTCTCCACTTCCGAAGCGTCCCAGGCGACCAGTCAGCAAGCCAGCAACGGCCGCGACCAGGCGCGAAGTGCCGTCAGCGCAATCAACAACGCCACCAGCGAAATCGCCACCTCCACCACCATGGTCAAGGACCTGGCAGACCAAGTGCGCGACATCGGCAAGGTCCTCGACGTGATCCGCGGGATCGCCGAGCAGACCAACCTGCTGGCCCTGAACGCCGCCATCGAAGCCGCACGAGCGGGCGAACAGGGCCGCGGCTTTGCCGTGGTCGCCGACGAAGTCCGCGCGCTGGCCGCCCGAACACAGGCTTCCACTGGCGAGATCGAAGGCATGATCAACAGCGTGCGCACCAGCGCCGACGAAGCCGTGGGCGCCATGGGCAAGAGCCAGGCACTGGTCAGCGAAACCCAAACCCTGGCACAAGCCACCGGCCAGGCGCTGGAACAGATCGCCGACGGCATCGCCCAGATCAACGACCGCAACCTCGTCATCGCCACCGCGTCTGAAGAACAGGCCCACGTGGCCCGCGAAGTGGATCGCAACCTGGTCAACATCCAGGACCTGTCCACGCAAACGGCGGCAGGCGCGCACCAGACCAGCGCTTCGACGCAGGAGCTGTCGAATCTGGCGGCTTCGTTTAATGCGTTGGTGAGTCGGTTTCGATTGTAATGAGGCGACGGGGGACGAGGTCGGCGTGCAAGGCGCTGGCCTTGCCCTGGTTTTCGCTAACTAAATAGCTCAAGCCGACGAAGCGGACTCTCGGTCTCTCCGAGCAAATGGAAACAGTGGGTCACAGTCTTTAGCTTCCGCCTTGACGTTACGGTTATACCCTTGAAAACAGAATCACTCAGGCAGCTTGGCCGTAAACCGCCCATCTGCTTAACGGCCGATTTAACAGGGATTACCATCACATGGACGACAGGGAGCGATTCCATTTCGCTGAGAAGGTTTATTACTACGAGCTGGAGAGAAAAGAAAAACTGATAGCACGATTGAGCCTGCCGCTTGCAATTCTGGTCGCCTTACTGAGCTTTTTCTCCTACATGCTCGACAAAGCACCAGCCACAGCGGACGGGGGCGTAGGGGTGTTTTTCTGGATATTTTATTGGTATGCCTGCATATGCCTGGCAGTAGGCGTGTGGAAATTTTGGAGGGCGTGGAATCTACGAGTGTTCGATAAAGCCCTTTCCACTTTGGAAGATATCGAAGCGTACAGGACCCAGATGCTCAAACTCTACGCGGCGTTCGATGACGGCGTGGAAGAGACGGACAAGCAGATGTCCATATTCATTTACAATCAATACATCACGGGAGCTACAACGAACGCGCTGAACAATGATCGCCGCCTGGAGTACCTGAACGAGCTTTCAACGTTCATGGCCGCGACAATCTTGTTCGCACTGCTATCGTTCGTACCATTTTATGTCTTCCACCATCCCTAGGTGATCGAAATGACCACACAAAAACCGCCGCCGCCGCCACCACCACCGATGCGATTTGTGCGGGACGACAAGCCTCGCCCCGGCTCGTCGCGCCCACCCGAGCCGCCTAAGCGGCCCCGCTAAAACGCAAGAAGCAGAGAAGGCAGTACGCGCCTTCTCTCCGCCCGCTACCGATCGCGCGCAATGCGCTGGCCTGACCCCGCCAATCATCGGCTTCTCGCGATCACACCCGTCATGTATTGATTCAAATCCCGCAGGTCCTGAACGCTCCAGGCGTGCGCAGGCAGCTTCACACCGTTCTCGCGCAATGTCCTTGGAATCAGGTCTCCATTGGGCCGCAGTATGACCGAAGAGACGATTACCCCAGGGTACTCATTCAACCGTTTCTTGAACGTGGCCGTTGTCAGGTCGGGTGTTGCAGGGGTGCTTTTATGAGCCAGTGGGCCGGTGGCCTGGAGATCTGTCCCATGGCACATGGCGCACCGCTGAAGAAAGAGATTTTTGCCATTCACACTATCCGCAAAGGACAGGGACGGGAGGGATAACAGGCTCAGCGAAGCGATGAGTAATAACTTCATTTCGAGGCGGCCTTCCTTGTGCCGTGAACACCAAAAAGCCCCTCCGGGATCATGCCGGGAGGGGGCTTTACGCCTGCCAACACCGCTGGAAAAGCAAGCATGTCGGCAGGAGAGACCAGAACGGCCCGATTAGTTGGTGTCCCAGGGCAGGTTCGAACTGCCAACCTTCCCCTTAGGAGGGGGATGCTCTATCCAATTGAGCTACTGAGACACAAGTCGACCACGAGAGAACGCGGTGCGATGGACGGCGTGCATGTTAACGGCCACGTCTGCATTTGTCATGTCGTCCGTAGGGCTTTTTAAGTGTAGGCAGGCGCCCGCCACAGAAGCGGGAATTGTTGATCGGGTAATTTGCATCACTGCAATATGCCATCAATGCAAATTGCAATGCAGCCGCACCTAAAAACCATCCTAACGTATTGTTTTTAAATGATTTAATAGTCACTAGACTGTTGGCACGCCGGCTGCTTTGAATGTTCACATAGAAGATTGGAGGCCGGTCGACATGAACAAGGCTCTCTTGCTGGCGAACGCAATCGCTTTGGCCACCCTGCTGGGTGCTCACCCCGAGAAAGATTCTGATCTGATGGCGCAGCGTACGCCTCACTACCTGCAAATCCAGAAAGCCCCGCAATGGGCGATGCTCAGTGATCAGCAAGGCCTCATGGGCCGGGACCAGGACATGAAGCCACTGCCACCCTCTTCTGATCGCCTGGTATTTTGACCCCACCACCCAAGGAGCACTGCATGTCCAAATCAGCCGCCGGTTTTTTTATCCTCGCCCTTTCAAGCGGCATGCTCCATGCGTCGCAGGCTTTGGATTCGTTTGTTCCCCTGGCCGCCTGTGGCGTGTTCACTGCACTGTTCGTACTGGCACTGATTGCGGGTCGCAGGATCAAGTTTGATCCGGTCTTGCGCTGAGCCGCAGCAGGTCCAGTAACTGGATTACCGTGGTGGCCAGGTCGCCGGAATTGTCGAGTCGATGGATGTATACCGCATCGTCGGACATGAACATTTCATTACGCTTCAAGCGCGCGTCAATCTCCGACAGGCTCTCCCGCCCACGCCGCAGCAGACGCTCACGCAATACGTCATCCTTGACGGTCAACAGGATCGGCAGCAATGCCGGGTAGCGCTCCAATGCTTGAGCCAGATGCCCGCGAGAGCCATTGACCAATACATCGCGGCCATTCTCCAACCACTGATCAATCGACGCAGGGATTGCGTAATCCAGGCCATTGGCACTCCAGCACAGGGCAAACTCCCCCGCCCGCTGCCGGCGCTCGAACTCCTCGCGAGAGACTGGGATTGCATCTTCGCCCAGCGCCTGCGCCGAACGGGTGATGATTCTGCGCGCCACTTCACACCCCAGGGCCAGCAAGGGCGTTCGCGCCGCCTCGATCAAGCTGTCCTTGCCCGAACCGGACGGCCCCATCAGGTAAATCAGCCTGCCTTTCATCCTGAATCAGCCCCTCGTGATCGAAATGCCACTAGTAAATCGGCCATTTGCCACTATTCTGTATAAGATAAGGAAATGTGATTGAGTTCGCATAGTTTGCACCGTTGGGCGTCTTCGGACACCCGCCGTCGGGCAACAGGACGCGGTCGGCGATACGGATCTGGGCTCGCTTTTCAAACCAGTCCGCATTTCTGATAATTGGTGCTGGCATATCGCCTTTATCCAGTTCAATATTTGTCACAGAATTGACGCCAATCAACTGGCTACTTTGAGGCATGATGCGAGCCTCTTTCAATTCAGGTTGAACATTTGGCCGGAGCGCTTGTCCTAACAGACATCGTGCGGCCAATCCCGTGAACCGCTCCCCTGAACTAACCGGTTAAATATATGCGCCCAGCGAAACAGATAACTTACTCCAGCCGTACGGCTGACAAGTTCGTCGTACGCCTGCCAGACGGAATGCGTGAGCGCATTGCCGAGGTGGCCCGCAATCATCATCGCAGCATGAACTCCGAAATCATTGCGCGCCTGGAGCAGAGTCTTATTCAGGAAGGCGCATTGGGCGAAGAGTTGAGCATGCGCCTGGACAGCCCAGAGCTGTCGCTGCACGAACGCGAACTGTTGCAACGCTTCCGCCAGCTCTCCCATCGCCAGCAAAACGCCCTCGTTTCGCTGATCGCGCATGACGCTGAAATGGCCGCAGACGCCACCTGATTGACCTGAATGCTCAAAGCCAGCCTGATCGCTGGCTTTTTTTTGCCTGAAATTCACCCATAAAAAAACCCGCCGAAGCGGGTTTCTGTGTTTTGCGGGCCTCAGAGCAGAAAGATCGTCGCCAGCCCCAGGAAGATAAAGAAGCCACCACTGTCGGTCATCGCCGTGATCATCACGCTGGCGCCCATCGCCGGATCGCGCCCCAATCGCGCCAGGGTCATGGGGATCAATACCCCCATCAACGCCGCCAGCAGCAGATTGAGGGTCATGGCGGCAGTCATTACTACACCCAGCGACCAACTGCCGTACAGCATGTAGGCAACCGCACCAATGACACCCCCCCAGACCAGGCCATTGATCAGGCCGACCGCCAACTCCTTGCGCATCAACCGCGACGTGTTGCCGGTGCTCACCTGATCCAGCGCCATGGCACGCACAATCATGGTGATCGTCTGATTGCCCGAGTTACCACCGATGCCTGCAACGATCGGCATCAACGCCGCCAACGCCACCAGCTTCTCGATCGAGCCTTCGAACAAACCGATCACGCGGGAGGCAATGAAGGCCGTGATCAGGTTGATCGCCAGCCACGCCCAGCGGTTGCGCAGGGACTTCCAGACCGAGGCGAAAATATCTTCTTCTTCACGCAGACCCGCCATGTTGAGAACTTCGGTTTCGCTCTCTTCACGGATCAGGTCGACCATTTCGTCGATGGTCAGACGGCCGATCAACTTGCCGTTTTTGTCGACCACCGGCGCGGAGATCAAGTCGTAACGCTCGAATGCCTGCGCGGCGTCATAGGCGTCTTCATCCGGGTGGAAACTCACCGGATCGCTGGCCATGACTTCCGCGACTTGCTTGTCCGGGTCGTTCACCAGCAACCGCTTGATCGGCAACACGCCCTTGAGGATGCCGTCGTAGTCGACCACGAACAGTTTATCGGTGTGGCCTGGCAGCTCCTTGAGGCGACGCAGGTAACGCAAGACCACTTCGAGACTGACATCCTCACGGATAGTCACCATCTCGAAGTCCATCAGCGCACCGACTTGCTCCTCGTCATAGGACAACGCGGAGCGAACGCGCTCACGCTGTTGCGCATCGAGGGTTTCCATCAGCTCATGGACGACGTCACGGGGCAGCTCCGACGCCAGGTCGGCGAGCTCATCGGCATCCATGTCCTTGGCGGCCGCCAGGAGCTCGTGATCGTCCATGTCGGCGATCAGTGTTTCACGAACCGAGTCGGATACTTCGAGGAGAATGTCACCGTCGCGATCGGCCTTGACCAGTTGCCACAGCGTCAGACGATCGTCCAGCGGCAGGGCTTCAAGGATGTAGGCAACGTCGGCGGAGTGCAGGTCATCGAGCTTGCGTTGCAGCTCGACGAGGTTCTGCCGGTGAACCAGGCTTTCGACCCGGTCTTGATTCGGGCCCTGCTCGCGGTGCGTCAGGTCTTCGACCATGCGCTGACGCTGCAACAGCTCAATCACTTGAGCGAGGCGATCCTGCAGGCTTTCCTGTGTTTTCTTTACTTCAATTTCAGACATAGGCGAACTCCACTCCCAGCAGCGGAGCACGCCGGGAGGATCAATCAGTCAATTCTTGATTGGAAAAACGGTTTACTGAATGTCTACTGGGTAAGTCCATGGAGGTATTCCACAAGCCCCGGCGGGGCTGACGGGCGCAATGATACACCGCCCGACGTTTTTTAACGTTAAAAAATCTTGGCCTAAACAAGCGCTTGCAAGACAAACTTGAGCGCCATCCTGATCCATGAAAGTGCGACGACTCATTCTGAAAAGAAAACACACCCATGCAGAAAAATGTAGCGGCTAACCTTGAGTCAGACCGTCACGGAGGACGTTTGATGCCATCGGATACCCATTATTTTTTGCTGACCGCCCTGCTTGGCCTGCCGCTTGAGGCAGCCGCAATCACCGTTCACCGATGCGAGTCCGCCAGCGGGCACCTCACGTTCACCACACGGGGTTGCGCGAGCGCAGATACACAATCGCTGCAAGAGGTACACACCTACCTGCCTGGCACAATGGTCCCCCTGATGCCGGAAGCCGATGCCCGCCAACCCGCTTACACCAGGAGAGCGCCAACCATCGTTGGTCAGGCCCAAGACACCTGCGGCAACCTGATCAACGCCAGGCAACGCCGGGAAGGCATCATCAATCAGCGGGTTGTCGCCGGCATGAGCCAGCAGGATGTCGAAAGCGCGCTCGGCAAGCCCGACAAGGTGACCGTGCGCAATTCAGCCACGATTTACCGCTACGACAACCAACGGGGTCGCAGTGCGCATGTCGAATTCGATGAGAAAGGATGTGTGAGCGGAAAAGCCAAATCCCGGACAGCAAAAAGCCCGCGTTAAACGCGGGCTTTTTGGTATATGGTGCACTCGACAGGATTCGAACCTGTGACCGCTCGGTTCGTAGCCGAGTACTCTATCCAGCTGAGCTACGAGTGCATTTGTGTTTTTATACCAGATCACAACTGGTTGAAGCCAAGTCATTTACATCACTGCAAACAACTCTTAAATGGTGCACTCGACAGGATTCGAACCTGTGACCGCTCGGTTCGTAGCCGAGTACTCTATCCAGCTGAGCTACGAGTGCATTTGTTGCCGCGCATTATAGGCCGTCAAATCTTTTTGTAAAGCGCTTTTTTCTAGTAATTTCAACAACTTACCGAAGAAGCCAGATTACAACGTACTACGCAAATAATGGCGGAGAACGGGGGATTCGAACCCCCGACACCCTTTTGAGGTGTACTCCCTTAGCAGGGGAGCGCCTTCGGCCACTCGGCCAGCTCTCCGCAACACGGGGCGTATATTAACCAGCTTCTTCCCCGTTTGCAAACATAAAAAACGATAAAAATTAATGGCTTGGTTCTTCGTCCTTCTCTTTCTTTATACGCAGGTAAATTTCCTCACGGTGCACCGCAACCTCTTTCGGCGCATTGACGCCGATGCGCACCTGGTTTCCTTTGACGCCGAGCACGGTCACAGTGATTTCGCCATCACCGATGATCAGGCTTTCTGCACACCGACGAGTCAGAATCAGCATACCTTTCTCCTCACGCATTTCATTTCGGGAACAACAGTCTGCAAAAAAAAGGCACTCGACCGACAACCGCAACGATCGCTGCCCTACATGCCTGAGTATTGACCAGCGCAGACAAAAGAACGCTGCGCCATTCAAAAAAACAAAAGGGCGCGGTCAGACCGCGCCCTTTGGCAAACGCATCACTCGCCCTGGCGGGCCGGTGCGTCCAGTTCGAAAGCCGTGTGCAGAGCGCGCACAGCCAATTCCAGGTACTTCTCTTCGATGACCACGGAAACCTTGATTTCCGAAGTCGAGATCATCTGGATGTTGATGCTTTCCTTGGCCAGGGATTCAAACATCCGGCTTGCGACGCCTGCGTGGGAACGCATGCCGACGCCGACGATCGAGACCTTGGCGATTTTGGTGTCGCCCACCACTTCCCGGGCACCAATTTCACGGGCCGTGTTTTCCAGCACGCTCTGGGCGGCCTGGTAGTCATTGCGATGCACGGTGAAGGTGAAGTCGGTGGTGTTATCGTGCGCAACGTTCTGCACGATCATGTCGACTTCGATGTTCGCGGCGCTGATCGGGCCAAGAATCTTGAATGCAACACCCGGGGTGTCTGGCACGCCACGGATGGTCAGCTTGGCTTCATCGCGGTTGAAAGCGATGCCGGAAATGATCGGCTGTTCCATGGTTTCCTCTTCATCGATAGTAATGAGGGTGCCCGGACCCTCCTTGAAGCTGTGCAGTACGCGCAGCGGAACGTTGTACTTGCCGGCGAACTCCACCGCGCGGATCTGCAACACCTTGGAACCGAGGCTGGCCATTTCCAGCATCTCTTCGAAGGTGATCTTGTCCAGGCGCTGAGCCACGGGCACCACACGCGGGTCGGTGGTATAGACGCCGTCGACGTCGGTGTAGATCTGGCACTCGTCTGCCTTCAAGGCTGCCGCCAGTGCCACGCCGGTGGTGTCGGAGCCGCCACGACCGAGGGTGGTGATATTGCCGTGCTCGTCGACGCCCTGGAAGCCGGCGACAACCACCACGCGACCGGCCTTCAGGTCCCCACGAATTTTCTGGTCATCAATCTGCAAGATACGCGCTTTATTGTGAGCGCTGTCCGTCAGGATACGCACCTGGTTGCCGGTGTAGGACACCGCTGGCACGCCGCGCTTGATCAGCGCCATGGCCAACAGTGCAATCGTCACCTGCTCGCCGGTGGAAACGATCACGTCCAGTTCACGCGGAACCGGTTGACCTTCGCCACTGATTTGCTTGGCCAGATCGATCAGACGGTTGGTTTCGCCGCTCATTGCAGACAGCACAACCACCAGGTCATCGCCGGCATCGCGGAATTTCTTAACCTTGTCGGCAACCTGCTCGATTCTCTCGACAGTGCCGACCGAGGTGCCTCCAAATTTCTGTACGATCAAAGCCATTTCAAAGCCGCCTCTGCCCATGAAGGGCGCCCAAATAATCACTCAAACAGCGCGCCGGCCCGCCACGGGGCCGCGGGCCGGGCACGCTGCCTTATAAACCCTGCTCTACAAATGGAACGGTCAGGGCCAGTGCCGCGTCCAGTGCGTCGGCGTCGGTACCACCGCCTTGCGCCATGTCCGGACGACCACCGCCCTTCCCGCCCACTGCCGCAGCGGCCTGCTTCATCAAATCACCGGCTTTGAGTTGGCCAGTCAGGTCTTTGGTTACGCCTGCAACCAGAACGACCTTTTCCTCATGGACACTGCCGAGCAGGATCACTGCGCGGCCGAGTTTGTTTTTCAGTTGATCGACCAGCGCCAGCAGCGCCTTACCGTCCTGACCGTCCAGACGGACGGACAGCACTTTCACACCCTTGACGTCCAGGGCGGAAGCCGACAGATCGTCGCCCGCCGCGCTGGCTGCCTTGGCTTGCAACTGCTCGAGTTGTTTCTCCAGCAGACGGTTGCGCTCCAGCACAGCCGACAGCTTGTCGATCAGGTTGTCGCGGCTGCCCTTGACCAGGCTGGCCGCTTCCTTGAGTTGTTCTTCGGCAGCGTTCAGGTACGCCAGTGCCGCTGCACCGGTGACGGCCTCGATACGACGCACACCTGCCGCCACACCGCCCTCGCTGATGATTTTCAGCAGGCCGATGTCGCCGGTACGGTTGGCGTGGATACCGCCACACAGCTCGACGGAGAAATCACCGCCCATGCTCAGCACACGTACGCTGTCGCCGTACTTCTCGCCAAACAGCGCCATGGCGCCTTTCTTCTTGGCGGTGTCGATGTCGGTTTCTTCGGTTTCAACGGCGGAGTTCTTGCGGATCTCGGCGTTGACGATGTCTTCCAGTGCCTTGATCTGTTCAGGCTTGATCGCTTCGAAGTGGCTGAAGTCGAAACGCAGGCGCTGGCTGTCGACGAGCGAACCTTTTTGCTGCACGTGATCGCCCAGCACTTTGCGCAACGCGGCGTGCAGCAAGTGGGTAGCCGAGTGGTTCAGCGAAGTGGCATGACGCACGTCGGCTTCGACCTGGGTTTGCACCGGCGCCGCAATGGTCAGGTTGCCCAAGGCCTGCACGCCGTGGTGCAGGAATGCGCCGCCGGTCTTGGTGGTGTCGCGCACGTCGAAACGACCGCTGCCGGTCTGGATGTAGCCGCAGTCGCCGATCTGGCCACCGGACTCGGCGTAGAACGGCGTCTGGTCGAGCACGACCACGCCCTCTTCACCTTCATTCAATACGTCGACCGATTGCCCGTCCTTATAGAGAGCAACGATTTTCGCCGAGCCGCGGGTGGCGTTGTAACCGGTAAATTGGGTGTCCACATCAACCTTGACCAGGCTGTTGTAGTCCATGCCGAAGGAGCTGGCGGAACGGGCGCGGACGCGCTGGGCTTCCATTTCACGCTCGAAGCCTGCTTCGTCGAGGGTCAGGTTGCGTTCGCGAGCGATGTCACCGGTCAGGTCCATCGGGAAGCCGTAGGTGTCGTAGAGTTTGAACACCACGTCGCCCGGCACCACGTCGCCCTTGAGCCCGGCCAGATCCTGCTCGAGGATTTTCAGGCCCTGCTCCAGGGTCTTGGCGAACTGCTCTTCTTCAGCCTTGAGCACGCGTTCGATGTGCGCCTGCTGGGATTTCAGTTCCGGGAAGGCTTCGCCCATCTCGGCGACCAGGGCCGCGACGATCTGGTAGAAGAAGCTGCCCTTGGCGCCCAGCTTGTTGCCGTGACGGCAGGCGCGACGGATGATCCGGCGCAGTACGTAACCACGGCCTTCGTTGGACGGCAGCACGCCGTCGGCAATCAGGAAACCGCAGGAACGAATGTGGTCAGCCACGACTTTCAGCGAAGCCTGGGCGTCATTGGTGCAACCGATGGCCTTGGCCGACGCGTTCAGCAGGCTCTGGAACAGGTCGATTTCATAGTTCGAATGAACGTGTTGCAGCACGGCACTGATACGCTCCAGGCCCATGCCGGTGTCCACCGACGGCGCAGGCAGCGGGTGCAACACGCCGTCGGCGGTGCGGTTGAACTGCATGAACACGTTGTTCCAGATTTCGATGTAACGGTCGCCGTCTTCTTCCGGCGAGCCCGGTGGGCCACCCCAGATGTCGGCGCCGTGGTCGAAGAAAATCTCGGTGCAAGGACCGCACGGGCCGGTGTCGCCCATGGTCCAGAAGTTGTCGGAGGCGTACGGCGCGCCCTTGTTGTCGCCGATACGGACCATGCGCTCGGCCGGAACGCCGACTTCCTTGGTCCAGATGTCGTAGGCTTCGTCATCGCTGGCGTAGACGGTGACCCACAGTTTTTCTTTCGGCAGGTTCAGCCACTTGTCGGACGTCAGGAAGGTCCAGGCGTACGTGATCGCATCGCGTTTGAAGTAGTCGCCGAAGCTGAAGTTACCCAGCATTTCGAAGAAGGTGTGGTGACGGGCGGTATAACCGACGTTTTCCAGGTCGTTGTGCTTGCCGCCGGCGCGCACGCATTTCTGGCTGCTGACGGCGCGGGTGTACGCGCGTTTTTCCTGGCCCAGGAAGCAGTCCTTGAACTGGTTCATCCCCGCGTTGGTGAACAGCAGGGTCGGGTCGTTGCCCGGAATCAAAGAGCTGGAGGCTACACGGGTGTGGCCTTGCTCTTCGAAGAAGCGAAGGAAGGCTTCACGGATTTCTGCGCTTTTCATTAGGTTCTTCCACGGAGGCTGCGGCCAAAGGCCTGTTCGAAACGTCACCAGACGAAACGACGGCAAAGGGCCGCATTATATCGGCCCTGCGCGCGGGGTACAGCGTGTTTATACGATAGAAACGGTCAATTGGACCGCTAACGCTATCACTTATGTGAAAACTCGACGAATGTCGCGACGACTTGCTCGATTTGTGTGCGGCTGACGTCCATGTGCGTCACCATTCTCAGACGGGCGGCAGCGCTGAGTTTGATCCCGCGTTCAGCGGCAAACGCTTTGAGTGCCTCGGCTCTGTCGCCAATCTGCACATAGACCATGTTGGTCTGCACCGGCTCGACCTCGTACCCCGCTGCGCGCAGGCCGTCGGCCAGATGCTGGGCGTTGGCGTGGTCATCGGCCAGGCGCTGGACGTTGTGGTCCAGCGCATACAGCCCCGCTGCGGCGAGGATGCCCGCCTGGCGCATGCCGCCGCCGACCATCTTGCGCAGGCGCCGGGCCTTGGCGATCAGTTCGGCGGAGCCGCACAGCACCGACCCCACCGGCGCCCCGAGACCTTTGGACAGGCAGACCGACACCGAATCGAAATGCTGGGCAATTTCGCGAGCCTCCACCCCAAGCTTGACCGCTGCGTTGTACAGGCGGGCGCCGTCCAGGTGAAGCTGCAGGCCATGTTCACGGGTGAATCGGTGTGCCTCGGCCAGATACGCGAGCGGCAACACCTTACCTTGCATGGTGTTTTCCAGCGCCAGCAAACGGGTGCGGGCGAAGTGGAAGTCATCCGGCTTGATCGCTGCCGCTACCTGCGCCAGATCCAGCGAGCCGTCGGCCTGGACTTCCAGGGGGTTGAGGCTGGATCGAGCCGAGCACTGCGGCGCCGCCGCCTTCGTACTTGTAGGTGTGAGCCTGTTGGCCAACGATGTACTCGTCGCCACGCTCGCAATGCGCCATCAATCCCAGCAGGTTGCTCATGGTGCCCGTTGGCACGAACAACGCGGCGGCAAAACCCAGGCGCTTGGCCAACTCGGCCTCCAGACCATTGACCGTCGGGTCTTCGCCGTAGACGTCGTCCCCGGTGGCCGCCCCGGCCATTGCGTCGAGCATCCCTGGAGTCGGTTGGGTGACGGTGTCACTGCGAAGATCGATAACGCTCATGAATCTGGCCTCGGTTTGCAGGAGATGATTGTCAGAGGGGATTACTGCGGTCATGAGCGCAATTAATCAACCCTTGGGGGCGGCTGATCCAACAAAAAAACGATGGCAATCATCTGAAAGCATCAATGCGTGCACGGGAAAGATATGTTACAAAAGCTGCGCCGCCAGACATTCTGCCGGCAAAACGTTCTCAGGGCGGGGTGTAACTCCCCACCGGCGGTAATTGCGCGCAACGCGCATAGCCCGCGAGCGCTTGGTGACAGCACGGCTTTGGTCGTGGTGGCGGCAAGGTCAGCAGACCCGGTTTGATTCCGGGGCCGACGGTCATAGTCCGGATGAAGAGAGAACGGGATTAACGCCAAAGGGCCGCCTGCGAGCACTCGTGCGAGCGCGTACCCTTAGATCCCCTTCGATTCATATGCCCTGTTTTTTCATTAAACAGGAGTCAGAACATGCAACCCACCGCAATCGATAGCAAAGGCAAACACCCTCATGGCGAGCGCGTCGCGTTCATCCAGGCGTGCTGGCACAAGGAAATTGTCGACCAGAGCCGTAAGGGTTTCGTCGCAGAAATGCTTGCCCAGGGTTACCAGGAATCGGACATCGACTTCTTTGAACTCGGCGGCGCCTTCGAAATCCCGCTGCACGCCAAGTTGCTGGCCAAGACCGGCCGTTATGCCGGCATCGTCGCCGCCGGCCTGGTGGTGGATGGCGGCATCTATCGCCATGAATTCGTCGCCCAGTCGGTGATCAGCGGCCTGATGCAGGTGCAACTGGAAACCGAAGTGCCAGTGTTCTCAGTCGTATTGACCCCGCACCACTTCCATGCCGGCGAGGAACACCAGAAATTCTTCTTCGAGCATTTTGTGCACAAGGGCCAGGAAGCGGCGAGGACGTGTGCGGATACGCTGAAGAAAGTGCGGGCGCTGCATCGCACTGAGCCGCGTGCGGTAGCGGTGTAATTCCCTCACCCAAAACTGTGGGAGCGGGCTTGCTCGCGAATAAGGTGTTTCAGTCGCCATAAGTGTTGACTGATGCACCGTATTCGCGAGCAAGCCCGCTCCCACAGGGGTATGTGCGTGGCTCAGGCCAGGTTTTCGTCAGTAGTCGGCACGATCAGGATGCCCGCGCGCAAGCCGTTCTTGACCTTCGGGTTGGGGAAAATGATCCGGGCGCCCTCTTCCTCGATGATCCAGCGGGTCTGGGCGATGTCTTCGGCCAGCAGGTAACCCACTTCCAGTTCCGAAAAATTCTCGATGTCCGCCGGCAGGTTCAGGCGGAAGCTGTCGCTGTGCTTGATGATTTCGCGCGCCACGCTGAATAGCTGCAAGCCGTCCAGCTGGGCATCGGCCTGGGACGGTTCGTTGCCTTCGATAATCTGTTTGAGGCGAGTTTCCAGCAGGTTGACGTTGACTCCATCGTTCTGCCCGAACGGCCGCGCCTTGCCCAGTTCCAGAGTGAAGGACTCGGCCCCCAGCTTGTCGTAGGTGTAGGAGCTGAAGACGATGGACGGCTTGTTCTGCAACAACACCGCTTCCATACCCGCGGCACGCAGGCGCACCAGTTCACGGCGCGAATGCTGGCGACCTTCTTTCCACGGGTACAGCGCGAATTGCTCGATCTTCGATCCACGGATCGCCGTGTGGAGGTCGTAGTGCAGCCGTTCACGATCCGGCAGGCTGAAGAAACTCGCCGCCAGGCGCTCCAGTTCACAGGCGCGCAGCGCCTCTGAACCGCTGCTTTGTTCGTGACGGCCGTTGAACAGCCGATTGACGTCCTGCTCGACGAAGCGCTCGCCCTTGCGAATCGCTTCAGGGTTGCCGAACAGGAACAGGATACGGGCGCGCGGCTTGAGGTCGCCGCGGGCGATGTCGTGCAACAGCCGATCGAGCAATTCGATCGGCGCTGTTTCATTGCCATGGATGCCCGCCGACAGCAGCAGGTCCAGGCCATTGTCACGGGCTTCGGGCGGCCGGACTTCCAGCGCGCCCTCGCTCAACCAGCGCATGCGCACGCCTTCGACAGTCAGTTGAGTCTTCTCCGCCGGTTCACGGCCGGCGAGGGTCAGTTCAAGCAGTTTGCCGAGGGCGAGCATAGAGCGGTTCCCTTAGTGGTCGTGGTTGCAATCCGGGCCGTGAACGTGACCGTCTTCGTCGCCGAGGTCAGCCGGTTCCATCTCCAGTTGCAGACTTACCAGATTAGTCGCCAATGGGCGAAGCAGCAGGTTGGCGTATTCGGCGTCACCTTCTTCAACATCCACGCCGATCAGCAGTTGGCCGCGACCGTCATGCTGGATCCACAGCTCCTTGCCTTGCCACAGGACCGCGACGCGGGTGCAGGAGGTTTCCAGTTGCGTGCCGTCGGTGTCTTCAAGGATCAGCTGCAGGGTATCGCTCATGTTTTTTACGCTCTCGACTTCAATTGATCTGGAAAGGATAAACCGCGCCCAGTTTAAGGATTTGTGTCAGTTCATCCAGTGCCGTCCGGCACTCAAGCAGCAATTGCGGGTCCGCCAGGTCGCTTTCGGCCATGCGGTCGCGGTAGTGCTTGTTCACCCATTCGGTGAGGGTGCCGTACAACGGTGCCGTCATGATAACCCCTGGGTTGACGGCCGCCAGTTCGGTTTCATTGAGCGCCACGCGCAGCCTCAGGCAAGCTGGACCGCCACCGTTCTGCATGCTTTGCTTGAGGTCGAACACCTTGACCTCGCGAATCAGCCCGCCCGAGCTGGTCAAACCCTGCAGGTATTGCCAGACACGTTCGTTGCCACGGCATTCTTCCGGCACGATCAACAGCATGGAGCCGTCAGGACGCGACAGCAGTTGGCTATTGAACAGGTAGGACCGAACCGCGTCTTCGACGGTTACCGCCGAACGCGGTACGCACACCGACTGAAATTTCCCACCGACCTTGGCGAGCTTGTTCGCCAGCTCAGCCAGCATTGTGTCGGTCTCGAGGAAAGCGTCCTCATGGTAGAACAGCACTTCGCCATTACCGACGGCGATCACGTCATTATGGAACACGCCCTGGTCGATCACTGACGGGTTTTGCTGGGCGTAGACCACGCCTTCGTCCTTCAGGCCGTGCAGGCGCGCGACGGCCTGGGATGCTTCGAGGGTTTGACGGGCCGGGTATTTCTGCGGCGCCGGGTAGCGAGTGTCGAACGCGCTGCGACCGAACACGAAGAACTCGACGCCGGCTTCGCCGTACTCACGGCAAAAACGCGTGTGGTTGGCCGCGCCTTCGTCACCGAACTGCGCCACCGCCGGCAACGCGGCGTGGTGGGCGAAGTGTTTCTGATCAGCGAACATCGCCCCCAGCACGCGGCTGGTGGTGGGGTGCTCGATGCTGCGGTGGTATTTGCAGTTGAGGTTGGCGGCGGTGAAATGCACACGCCCATCGGCCGTATCGGCGCTTGGGCTGACCGTGGCGGCGTTGGCCACCCACATGCTCGACGCCGAGCAACTGGCTACCAGCAGAGGCATGGCCTCTTTGGCGGCGCGTTCGATCAACTGCGCATCGCTGCCGGCAAAGCCCAGGCGACGCAGCGCGGCGACATCCGGGCGCTCTTGTGGCGCCAGCACGCCCTGGGTAAAGCCCATGTCCATCAAGGCTTTCATTTTCGCCAGGCCTTGCAGCGCGGCTTCCTTCGGGTTCGAAGACTGCTGGCTGTTGCTCTGGGACGCGACGTTACCGTAGGACAAACCGCCGTAGTTATGGGTCGGCCCCACTAGACCGTCAAAATTGACTTCACAGGATTTCATCAGCGAGGCTCCACGAGGATCTGTTGTTATAGGCTTCAGTAACAATTTCTGAGATTGCGGCGTGGCCATCGCGGGCAAGCCCGCTCCTACAGGGGTTATGTGTCGGACACACATCCAGTGTGGGAGCGGGCTTGCTCGCGATGGGCATCACGCCATCTTCACGCCCGGCGTCAAAGTCGCCGGCATCACCAGGCTCGGGGTCTCCAGCGAGGCCACCGGGTAGGCGCAGTAATCCGCTGCGTAGTAGGCGCTGGCGCGGTGGTTGCCCGAGGCGCCGACGCCGCCGAACGGTGCGCTGCTCGCGGCGCCGGTCAGTTGCTTGTTCCAGTTGACGATACCGGCGCGGCTTTCCAGCCAGAATTGCTGGTAACGCGCCTCGGAGTCTGACAGCAAGCCAGCGGCCAGGCCGTAGGCGGTGTCGTTGGCTTCGGCAATGGCTGCCGCAAAATCAGCGTAGCGAATCACTTGCAGCAACGGGCCGAACAGCTCTTCATCCGGACGCTCGGCCACCGCCGTCACGTCCAGAATGCCTGGGGTCAGCAATGCCGCCTGGGCCTGGGGCTGGGTCATTTCCAGCAACGCCGTGGCGCCGTTGGCCAGCAGATGCGCCTGGGCATCCAACAAGGCCTTGGCCGCTCCCAGGGAAATCACCGACCCCATGAAGGGTGCCGGTTGCTGATCGAAGGCACCGACCTCGAGAGTCGAACTGACGGCCACCAGCCGTGCCAGCAACGCATCGCCCCAGGCGCCCTGCGGCACCAGCAGGCGTCGTGCACAGGTGCAACGCTGGCCGGCAGAGATGAACGCCGACTGGATGATGGTGTACACCGCCGCGTCCACGTCGGCGACCTCGTCGACCACCAGCGGGTTGTTGCCGCCCATTTCCAGGGCCAAGATCTTGTCTGGGCGGCCGGCAAACTGGTTGTGCAGATGATTGCCGGTACGGCTGGAACCGGTGAAGAACAAACCGTCGATGCCTGGATTCGCCGCCAGGGCGATGCCGGTTTCCCGCGCACCCTGGAGCAGGTTCAGCACGCCTGCCGGCAGGCCAGCTTCGATCCAGCACTTGACCGTCAATTCTGCGACTTTGGGCGTCAGCTCACTCGGCTTGAACAGTACGCTGTTGCCGGCCAGCAACGCCGGCACGATGTGACCATTGGGCAGGTGACCAGGGAAATTGTACGGGCCGAACACCGCCACCACGCCATGTGGCTTGTGGCGCAACACGGCGGTGGCGTCGCCCAGCGGGCCGCTCTTCTCGCCGGTGCGTTCGCGGTAACTCTGTACCGAAATGGCAATCTTGTTAACCATGCTGGTGACTTCGGTGGCCGCTTCCCACAACGGTTTACCGGTTTCCTCACCGATGGTGCGGGCCAGTTCATCCGCGTGATTTTTCAGCGCGGCGGCGAAGGCTTCCAGCACCGAGATGCGCTCCTCCAACGTACGACGAGCCCAATCGGGAAACGCCTGGCGTGCCGCCTGTACGGCCGACTCGACCTGGGCGGCAGTGGCGCCCTCGCCGGCCCACAGCACTTGCTGGGTCACGGGGTTCAGCGACTGAAAGGCTTCGCCCTGGCCGGCCAGCCATTCACCTGCGATGTATAACGAATTCATTATTTCGACTCCCGGGCAGCGGACAGCGGAACGGCGCGCACCTGATCGCCAGCGGTGAGTTGCAGGCGCTTGGCGGTCTGTTGGTCAACCACCAGCGTGCCGGCGGCGAAGCGTGCCGGTGCAGCCGTGATGCGGCAGTCTTCGCGCTTGCGGTTATGAATGATGAACGGCGTGGCGTCATCGCCCGGCGTGCCGATGGCCAGCACCAGCGCCTGGCTGTCGCGCACCGCGCGAATCTTGGCGGTTTCGCATTCGATGGCCGGGCCTGCGTCGAAGATGTCGACATAACCCTGATAGCTGAACCCCTCGCTGCGCAGCATCGACAGCGCAGGCTCGGTGTCCGGGTGCACCTGGCCGATGACGTTGCGCGCATCCGGCGACAGGAAGCAGGTGTACAGCGGAAACTTGGGCATCAGTTCGGCGATAAATGCCTTGTTGCCCACGCCCGTCAGGTAATCGGCCTGGCTGAATTCCATCTTGAAGAAATGCCTGCCCAGACTCTCCCAGAACGGCGAACGCCCGGCCTCGTCGGACACGCCGCGCATTTCGGCGATGATCTTGTTGCCGAACAGTTGCGGGAACTCGGCGATGAACATGAAGCGCGCCTTGGACAGCATGCGACCGTTCAGGCCGGTGCGGTAATCAGCGTGCAGGAACAAAGAGCACAGCTCGGAGTTGCCCGTCAGGTCGTTGGCCAGGAACAGGGTCGGGATTTCGCGGTAGATATTCAGCTCTTGCGAGGCGCTGACGGTCAGGCCGACGCGAAAGTTGTACCACGGCTCACGCAGGCCCACGGCACCGGCAATGGCGGAAATGCCGACGACACGGCCGTCGTCGTCCTCGAGCACAAACAGGTAGTCCGCATCGCCCCGCCCGGCTTCGCCGCGAAAGGTCTTCTCGGCCCAGCCGACCCGATGGGTCAGGCGTTCTTCGTTGGCCGGCAAGGTGGTCAGGCCGGTGCCGGTGCTGCGGGCCAGGTCGATCAGAGCGGGTAAATCGCTGCTGCGTACGGGACGAACGATCATGCTATCTCCTCAAACGGGCCGCTTGCGCCACCCGCCAAATGTAAGGCGTTAAACCGCCACCAGGCGCACGCTGGCACCTTCGCCGACGCCCAGGGCTTCGGCGGCTTCCAGATCCAGGGTGACGGGTTTGCCCGGCGCGTAATCGAGCTCGAGCAACACGGCGCGGTAATCCTGCAACTGGGCATTGGCCACCAGGTATTGACGCCCTACCCCTTTGACCGTCTCACCGATTTTCACCGGCACCACGCGGCTCTGGGCAATCGAGCGAATGCCGGATACACGGGCGTGCAGGGTCGGACCGCCGTCGAAAATGTCGATGTAGTGGTCGGTCTCGAAGCCTTCGCGCATCAGGATGTCGAAGGTGATCTGCGCCCGCGGATGCACCTGGCCCATGGCTTCCTGCGCGGAGTCCGGCAACAGCGGCACATAGATCGGGTAGTGCGGCATCAGCTCGGCGAGGAAGGTACGGCTCTTCAGCCCGCACAGGCGCTCGGCCTCGGCATAGTTGAGGTCGAAGAAGTTGCGGCCGATGGCGTCCCAGAACGGCGAGTCGCCGTTTTCATCGCTGTAGCCAACGATCTCGGTCACCACTGAATCGGCGAAACGCTCCGGGTGGCTGGCAACGAACAGCAGGCGTCCGCGGGAATTGAGTTCCGCCCAGGGCGAACCCACCAGGTCGCGGGTCACATAGAAACTGGTCAGCAGACTGTTGCCGGTCAGGTCGTGGCACTGCGAGAGCACGTGGATCTTGTTATGAATCTTCAGCTCGCGGGAGGCGTGCACGAAGGTTTCATTGCGAAAGCTGTAGAACGGCTCGGAATAACCGGCCGATGCGACAATGGCCGAGCATCCGGCGAGCTTGCCGGTGGCGGTGTCTTCAAGGACGAAGAAATAGGATTCTTCGCCGTTGAAGCTGACCTCGGCGGAGAAGGAAGCTTCGCTCGCGGCAATCTTGTCGCTCAGGCGTTCAACGTCATCCGGCAAGGAAGTGACACCAATCGGACTGTCCGCAGCCAGACGCTGTACCTCGCCCAGATCAGCCATTTGCGCGGGGCGCATCACCAGCATGGTGTCACTCCTTTTTTCAACTCTTTGAGGAAAATAAGCCGGGCCTTTCAACCCCTTGTGGTCCCTTCTGTGGGTGTTCCACAGTGGAAATTTCCCACAGGAGATCTCGGCCCGGCATACAAAAATTCTGATCGACGCCCGAAATATCAGGGCGCCAAAGGGTCTATCAGGCTTGCGTCAGTTTTGCCGCCGCACGCTCGAAGCGGTCCAGGCCTTCGTCGATGTCGGCGTCTTCCACCACCAGGCTCGGGGCGAAACGCACCACGTCCGGGCCGGCCTGCAGGACCATCACGCACTCTTTTTCAGCGGCGTTGAGGATGTCCTTGGCCTTGCCTTTCCAGGCATCGGTCAGCACGCAGCCAATCAACAGGCCCATGCCACGCACCTGGGTGAACAGGCCGTATTTCTCGCCGATCTGCTCCAGGCGTGCCTTGAACTTGTCGTGCTTGGCTTTCACGCCGGCCAGTACATCCGGGGTGTTAACCACGTCGATCACGGCTTCGCCAACGGCGCACGCCAGCGGGTTGCCGCCGTAGGTGGTGCCGTGGGTGCCGACGACCAGGTGCTTGGCCAACGCGTCGGTGGTCAGCATCGCGGCGATCGGGAAACCGCCGCCCAGGCTCTTGGCACTGGTCAGGATATCCGGGATCACGCCGTAATGCTGGTAGGCGAACAAGTGGCCAGTGCGGCCCATGCCGGTCTGCACTTCGTCGAAGATCAGCAGCGCGTTGTGTGCGTTGCACAGGTCACGGGCACCTTGCAGGTATTCAAGTTCAGCCGGGATGACGCCGCTCTCGCCCTGGATCGGCTCGATGATCACCGCGCAGGTTTTGTCGGAAATGGCGGCTTTGAGCGCTGCCAGATCGTTGTACGGCACGTGGGTGATACCGGTGATTTTCGGACCGAAGCCGTCGGAATACTTCGGCTGGCCACCCACGTTCACGGTGAACAGGGTGCGGCCGTGGAAGCTGTTGACCGTGGCAATGATCTCGTATTTCTCGCTGCCGGCGCGGTCGAAACCGACACGACGGGCCAGCTTCAGCGCAGCCTCGTTGGCCTCGGCACCGGAGTTGCAGAAGAAGGCACGCTCGGCGAAGGTCGCGTCGATCAGCTTGTGCGCCAGGCGCAGGGCCGGCTCATTGGTGAACACGTTCGATACGTGCCACAGCTTGTTCGCCTGCTCGGTCAAGGCACCGACCAGTGCCGGGTGCGCGTGGCCCAATACGTTAACGGCAATCCCGCCAGCGAAGTCGATCAGCTCACGGCCGGACTGGTCCCACACGCGGGAACCGGCGCCACGTACCGGAATGAAAGCGGCAGGCGCGTAGTTGGGAACCATTACCTGGTCGAAATCAGCGCGTTCTACCGCAGCGTGCTCAACGGACATCGGAGTCTCCTGAAGAGGAACACCCGCCTGAAACTGGCGAGCGATGGGGGGATTGTAAGGACAGTTTTCAGCCCGTCCTTGTCGCCAAGCGACAACTTCTTATAGCGCAAACCCCGGTTTCAGCCGGGTTTACGGCAATGCGACATATAGCGTCGCAAAGGCGCAGTTTAAACTGCGCACGGGCTCAGAGGCAGAGGCGCACCGCGCTATCCGACAAATATGTACCGCAGATGCCATGGCCATCCCTGATTTCCTTTTGCGCTTTCCCTACGCTCAAGGAACAGTCACATGCAGGTGCAGCAAGATTTCCAGGTGAGTACGGCGCCCGCGGAACACCCCGACAGCCACTATCAGCCCCTCATCGACGCCCTGCCATCATGGCTCGGCCAGATATCCCCGGCCCATCGCCAGGCGCTCAAGGCCAGCCAACCGCAGCTTGCCGACGCACTCCAGTCGGCAACACCCGAGCAGCATCAACGGCTCAAGGCGCTCACCACCGCACACTGGACCGCGCAAAGCGCGGTCGACGAGCGTCTGGCGCACTTGCAGGATGCCAGCCGCTTTGCCGAACCCCTGCTCAAGGAGGCGCTGAAGAATCGCTTCGGCCTGGACCTGGACGTACGCAGCACCTTCCTGCGCCTCTACATCCCGGTGACGGTGCCAGGCTTTGCGATCCAGACCGGCGCCCGTACCTGGACAGTGTCGTTGCTGGACGCGGCGCTGCATAACTTCGAAGAACGGGAAAGTGCAGACGATGCCTACGAAAGCGCCTCGACCTTCATCACCGCGCCTTCACCCACGGGACAGTTCGACACGCTACCGCTGATCCAGGCGTCGATGAGCATCGCGGCCTTTATCCGGCTATGTCGGGAAATCGACATCGGCGCCCGATACGAGGCCTGTCTGCGAGAAAGCCTGGGCCTTTCTGAGCCGGTGGGCGCCGCCGTGCTGCGCTTGAAAATCAACACCAGCCAGCAGGCCGCGCTGAAAGCGGCGGTGCAATGGGCGCGGATGAAGGGCGATCTCAGTGAAGTGTATGCGCGCCTGATCGGCGGGCTGGCCGATGGGCTGCAAGGCATGCGCATCAATGGGCAGGCGTTGCGTTGTCATGACTTGACGATGATGTCCGCGCGCCTGACCGGCATCCTGGTCTTCGCCACCGATCTGCAAGCCTCAACGCGTGTCGGCAGCGTGGTGGCGTACATTCCTGATGATCCGCTGCACCCGATAAAGGAGTACGCCTCTACCACCGAGATGGCCGGTGAACTGACCCGGAAACTGCGCGCCAGGGACTATCAGCAGTTCTTCAGCCGCTTTATCGATCACGAACGCCTGGGGCCGTTTTTCGCCACGCTGAACAGCCGGCTGACGCAAGTGACCTGGCATGAACCGGTAAAAGGCAGCGCCCTGCCCGCCTGGCGGGAGGAGCCCATCGAGCCGCCGAACCTGCAGCTTGAGGCGACCGCGTTCAGTGGCGAGATGTGGCAGCACCTCTATCAACGCAAACTGGACAAAATCCTCAGCGACGCCCGCACCCTTGCCGTGCCGACTGCCTACGTCGACCAGAACGCCCGCTGGGCGCGCTGGAATGCTTTTGTCAGCCTGGCTTCAAGCATCGTCCAGGCCGCCGCGTTCATCGTCGCGCCATTCGTGCCGGTGTTGGGTGAACTGATGATGGGCTACATGGCTTACCAACTGCTCGACGATGCATTCGAGGGGATCGTCGATTGGGCCGAAGGCCAGACGGGCATTGCCTTCGATCACTTGATGAGCGTGATGGAGTCGCTGGTGCAACTGGGGGTGTTCGCCGCAGGTTCGAAGCTTGTCGCAGGCCTGTATCGCCAGGTGCTGCCGCAGGAAGTGGTGGCCTTCATCGACCGTTTCCTGCCGGTCGAGCGCGCCAATGGGTCAACGCGCTACTGGAAGCCGGACCTGCATGCCTATCAACACCCGGCTATACCCGCCGCGGATGCGCCGATCAATGAGCTTGGCCTGCGCCAGCACCAGGGCAAACAACTACTGGCCATCGAGGACGCGCATTACGCCGTGAGCCAGAACCCGGTGACTGGCCGATACCAGATCGATCACCCCACCCGAGTCGATGCGTACAAGCCGCCACTTCGCCACAACGGCGAGGGCGCCTGGCACACCGAACTCGAACAGCCGCTGGAGTGGGACGGCGATACCGCGTTGCGGCGTCTTGGCCACCACGTCGAGCCGTTCTCCACCATCCAACGCCAGCGAATTCTCAAGGTCAGTGGCTACTCCGAGGACGGGCTGCGCAAGATGCACGTCAACCAGCAAACCTTGCCGCCGTTGCTGGCCGACAGCATTCGGCGCTTTCGGATCGACCTCGACCTGGGGCAACTGCTTGATCAACTGGCCAGCGACTTGCCCGACCAATACACGCGGGCCGATCCGTTGACGCAGTTGCAACTGCTCGGCGAACAGCACCGCTGGCCGGCAAACAAACGCCTGCAATTGATCGATGCGGGCGGGCAAACCGCCTGGACGTCATCGGCCGATGAACGCCTGCCGGTGACGCAGATCCGCCTGGACAAACTGATCGAACGCGACCTGCTGAAAACCCTGCTGCACAGCCTCGACGAAAGCGAGATCAAGCACCTGCTCAATGAGGAATTCGGCCAGCCGACGCTGGCGCTCGATGTGCGTACGCGCACCCTGCGAAAGCAGGTGCTGCGCCTTGCCCGCAAATACCGCGCTGCGCTGTTCGAATCTCGCTACAAGGCCCTCGAACACACCGATGACGTCCTCGCCCGACAGGTCGCCCAACACAATCGGCAGCTACCCGCCAGCGTCACGCGCGAGCTGCTCGACACCGCCACTCCGGATGAACGACAACAGATCCGCCAGGGACAACTGCCACCCCGCCAGCAATCACTCATCGCAGTGGCCAACCAACACGTGCGCATCACCCGCGCCTTCGAAGGGCTGGAGCTGGCGTCGGTCAGCAACCCCGACACCGACCTCCTGGCGCTGCAAAGCCTGCAACGCTTGCCCGGTTGGAGCGGCCAGGTGTGCATCGAGATGCGCGACCGGTCGTATGACGGGCCACTGTTGACGAGCATCGCCGCGCCACAGGCGTCCTCGCTGAAGGTCCTGGTGCGCCAGGCCGATGGCCGTTATCAACCCTGGGACGATCGCGGCCAGCCGCTGCACTCGCTCACCGACTTCTATACCAGTGTTCTGTACGCCCTGCCGGACAGCGAGCGCCAGGCTCTGGGCATTCACATAGGCCAGGGTGAGCCGCTCAAAACCCTGGTGCGTGAACATCCACTGGGACGCAGCGAGCTCATCGTGAAGCTGTACGAGACGCCGATTCATGAACCGACCGTCGACACGCTCAGACTGACCGGCAGTGACGGTTATCGACGGATATTGCGCACGGTCAACACCTCGGCCGAACAGCCACTGACACTTGAGCAACGGGTGCAGGCGCTGTATCCGCAACACTCTGCGCAGCAGATCCAGGCGACGCTGGCAGACCTGCAAAATCATCCGGCGGGCGCACGGGCCGAACTGTCGCGCCTGCGCAACGAATATGCCCGGCTGACTCATGAGCTCAGTCGTTGGGACAATGCGCTGCCGACCGTCGATCACAACGGCACCGCGCTGACCGCCCCCGAGCTTCACGAAGCGCGTCTGGCCCGACGCTTTCTCAGGCACTCTCTGGAAAAAAGCTGGCGCCGTGAAGCCGACAGCGCAGTCGGACACATGCTATTCATTCCAGGCTCGATACGCGGCGACCTTCCTTCCATCAGTGGCGACTTCAGCCACGTCGCCTGGCTCCAGATCAACGGCCGCAACGGCACCACTCACCTCAACGGCTTTCTGCAGAACTTCCGCGGTTTGCTTCACCTGGAACTTCAGGACTTCTCGGTGCCAGGCCTGCCCGAGTCCATCACCTCGATGCCGGCGCTGCGCCAACTGGTGGTGCGCAACTGTGGCATCACCCTGTCGATTGCCGATCAACGGGTATTGGCGTCGTTGCCGAACGTGTCGATTCTCGATTTACAGGACAACCCGTTGGCGCGCCCGCCCGACGTGCACGCGCTGGCGCAGTTACGTGAACTCAACCTGGCCAACACCGGGATCACCCTGCCCCCGGCCGACCTGCTCAATCACCCTCGGCTCATTGCCGTCAACCTTTATGGCAACCGCATCACCGAACTGCCCCCGCCGCTCCTGACCCTCGGCGCCGAACTCAGCAACGGCTTCAATTTTGCCAACAACCCACTGTCGGCGGCCGCCCGGGAGCAGATCAAGATTCACTATAATCGCACCGGCAAGGATTTCGGCGTATTGGCCGAACAGGTGGACACCGATCGGGTGCGTGCCCTGTTCCCCGAGCAGAACGTACGCCAGGCCACCGACCTGTTGTATCGCTTGCCCGGCACGCTCGCCGAGGGTCGAGAACAGCTCAGCCGCTGGGAGGGCGAAATTGTCCGGCTGCTCGCTGACCTTGCGCAGTGGGAAAACGACATCCCCGACCGAAGTCCGGTGACCGGCCAACAGCTCAACATCAACGAAACCTTCACCGAGCACACCGCGAGGACCGCCTTCTCCCGGCAGCTCGAGCAATTCTGGCGCACGCGCCACACCGATCATCCAGACCGTTTCAGCGCCGCACTGACATTCTGTGGCGACCTGCCCGTCCTGAGCGCCGACTTCAGCCACGTGTCGATCCTGAAGTTGACCGGCAACGTGCACGTTAGCGCCGTGGACTCTTTGCTGCAGCGCTTCGGCGGCCTGCAAACCCTGCAGCTCAATGACTTCAACCTGGGCCAGGTCCCCTCTGCCGTCTCACGTATGTCGCAGCTACACACCCTGACCCTCAATCGCTGCGGTGTGGTGCTCACCCCCGAAGGGCAATCGCGGCTGGCGTCACTGACCCAACTGAAAATTCTCGAACTGGCCAACAACCCCTTGGGCACGCCGCTCGACCTGACGTCCCTGCCACACCTTTATTTCCTCGACCTGTCCAGCAGCGCCCTGTCTACGCTGCCGACGGGCCTGGCCGATCACCCGCAACTCAAGACCCTGATCTTCAGCGACAACCAGATCAGTGAACTGCCCGACCCCGTGCTCAAGCTGTCCGCCCAACGCATCGACGGATTCGACTTTGCCGACAACCCCTGGTCGGCGGCCACCCGCGAGCGGATCAAGACCCGCTTCCGCGAAATCGGCCGGGATTTCGGGGTGCACGCCGAGACAGCGGACATCGTCCTGGCCCAGGAACTGTTTCCGGCGCTGGACAACCAGGACGCCAGTGACGTGATCTACAACTTGCCCGGCACCCTGATCGATGGTCGCAAGCAACTGCGGCACTGGCGTGTGGAGTTGACGCAACTGATCGCCGACCTCAAGGCCTGGTCATTGCAAGCACCCGAACGTCACCCGCTCACGCAGCAACCGCTCAGCGCCGAGCAACACCTGGCCAATCACGTCGCCCGCACCGAGTTCGGGCAAATCCTCGAGCGATACTGGCGTGACCGACCTGATCCCGAGCTCAAGCGCGAAAACCATTTCACCCTGCGCACGACATTCCTTGGCGACATGCCGCGCCTGACGGCAGATTTCAGCCATGTATCGTTGCTGAGCCTGCAGGGCAATCCGGCGGTGGGTGCGGTCGATTCATTTCTCGAGCCGTTTACAAACCTGCACGTTCTCAACCTGCGCGACTTTGCCCTGGACCAGGTGCCCAGCGCGCTCACGCGGATGCCGGTGCTGCGGGAACTGTCCCTCACCCACTGTCGATTGGCCATGACGCCTGACGGCCAGACCGTGCTGTCATCACTCGGCAGCCTGGAGTCCATGGACCTGAGTGACAACCCGCTGACCATCGCCCCCAGTCTTGAAGGCATGCCGCTGTTGAATGAGCTACGGTTGCCCAACACCGGTATCGAGCACCTGCCCAAAGGCATGACCGAGCTGCATAACCTGAGCCTGGCGATGCTGCACGGCAATCGGATCAGCGACCTGCCTCCCGACCTGTTCGCCATGGAAGCGGACAGCGCCGAGGGCATCAACCTCGCCAATAATCCGTTATCCGCCACCAGTCGAGAACGGATCAAGGCCGGGTATGCCGAGAGCGGCAATGACTTCGCCGTGCGAGCCGAGGAGGCGGACATCCAGCGCACGCGCGCGCTGTTCCCGGAACTGGATGAAGAAGACGCCAGCCACATGCTCTACACATTGCCCGGCACGTTGGATGAGGGTCGCGCCCAACTGGCGCGCTGGGAGCAAGAGCTGGGCCGAATGAGCCAGGAGCTCGACCTGTGGATCGCCGACATTCCGGCGCAACACCCCATGACGGGCCAGTCGCTCAACGCAGACGAGCTCGCCGCCGAGCGCACCGACCGGACCGAGTTCGCCCAGAAGCTGGAATATTTCTGGCGCCACCGGCTGCCGCAAACCGCCGCGCTGCGAGATAACTCGTTCATCGCCAAGCCGACGTTTCTCGGTGATCTGCCCGCGCTGACCACTGACTTCAGCCATGTGTCCGCGCTGTCCCTGAGCGGCCATCCGGCGGCGGGCATCCACCCGCGCTTCCTCGAATGTTTTACCGGCCTGCAACACCTGGAACTGCGCAACTTCAACCTGGGCACGATGCCGAAGGCCGTCAGTGGCATGCCATCGCTCAACTACCTGGTGATGAGCCGTTGCAGTGTGGTGTTTGACAGCGACGGGCAGGCGGTCCTGTCCTCGCTGACGCGCTTGAAGATGCTCGACCTGTTCGACAATCCGTTGGGCACTACGCCGGATGTCACCCCCTTGAGATCGCTGACCTTCATCGATCTGTCCAACACCGCCATCGAGCACATGCCCACCGGCTTGCTCGATCTGCCGCAATTGTCGACGGTACTGCTGCGCGACAACCACATCACTGAGTTGCCCGAGGCGATCTTCGAATTACCCGGCGCCAGCGGCGATGGTTTTGACTTGAGTAACAACCCGCTGACCGCCGTAACGCTGGAGCGCGTCAAAGCCTATCGGCAAAAAAGTGGCAGCGACTTCGGCGCCTGGGCGGCGCCGGCCGATATCGACCAGGCCATCGCGCTGTATCCGGACTTGACCAGCGAGGAAGCCAGCCAGTTGTTCCTCGCCCTGCCCGGAACACTGGCAGACGGCCGCGCTGAATTGACACGGCGGCAGATCGAGTTCGACACACTGACCCGCGACCTGGCCGCCTGGGTCGGTGAAGTGGCCAACGACACCGAAGAGCAAGGCCATCGCGCCGCGTTCAAGACCGCGTTGGAACAATGCTGGCGCAGGGTGCCGCTGGAGAATCGGTCACTGGAGGAGTATCACTTCAAATTCGATGGACCGATGCGCGGCGATTTGCCAGTGCTCACAGCACGTTTCGATTATGTCCTCGACCTGTCGCTGACCCACGCCGCCCCCCAGGCTGCCAGCGTCGGCAACTTCCTTGAGCACTTCCCCAATTTGACCCACCTGAAGGTTCGAGGGTATCGACTGGCTACCTTCCCGGAGGCGGTGCTCCGTATGCAGGCCCTGACGTCGCTGGACCTGAGCGGCACCGGGCTTGGCGAGCTGCCGATCGCATTGGTCGATAACCGGCGGTTGATTCATGTCGACCTGTCCAACAACGCCATCCGCGAGGTGCCAACCGAACTGACCCAGGCCGATGCAACGACCACCGTGGCGTTCAATCTCAGCGCCAACCCGCTGTCCCCGGCCAGCCTTGCGCGCATCGCCGAGCATTTTCGCAGGACCGGCAACACCCTGGGAGTGAGCCCCGGCACCGCACTCTAACCGCCCCATGCGGGAGCGGGCTCGCTCACTCCCGCGGGCAACCCGTTGTGATTGGTGGACCCATCCCGTGCGGTAACTATCTACCGCACACGGCCCTGCCCCGTCTGGTTTGCTTGCGCTTCAATAAAACGCTCAAGGACTCGAGCCATGAACCCGCAAACTTTCACCATGACGCCGGACGCGCCTGTTCATCACGCTGTCGACAACCTGCCCGACTGGCTGTTCAAAGCATCGCCCACCACACGCAAGGCGCTGAAAAACGCCCGTTTGCAACCGCATCAGACCGCACGACATCAGGCGTTGCACGGAGCCTGCGCCGACCACATGACCCAGCGCAACCGCCTCGAGTCGAGGCTGGCCAACCTGCAAAATCCCAGGGACTTCGCCCTGCCGCTGCTGACCGCTGCCATCAAAACCCGATTCGGCCTTGAACTGGACGTCAAGACCACCTACCTGCGCCTGTACATCCCGCAGCACATCCCGTGGTTCCCTATCCCATCGGGTGCCGCACGCGCCTGGACGATCTCGTTGCTGGACGCCGCATTGCACAACTTCGAAGAGTCGCACACCCACGTCGACGCCTTTGAACCGGAATCCACCTACATCACCCAACCCTCACCCCACGGTCATTTCGAGACCTTGCCCGCGGTCGAGCAACAGTTGCCTATCCCACGTTTTGCCCAACTGTGCCGCGAGCTGGACATCGGCAACCAGTACCAGGCCTACCTCAACGAGACGCTCGGTCTGACCAGTCCGGTGGCCAGTGAGGTGGTCATGACCGACGTCATTGGAAGCCATAAAACCGCCCTGCGTGCCGCCCTGCACCTGGCCCACCTGCGCCACGACCTGCCTACTGACCTCTTCCAGACGATGCTCGACAATGTGGAGGGTCGCGAAGTCGCACAGATGGACGGCCAGCCGCTGCTCGGACATGACCTGACGATGATGTCTTCCACACTGACCGGCATCCTGGTGTTCGCGCCTGAGGCCATACGTTCACGGGCCACCACGCGGATCATTGTTTACATCCCCGACGACCCGCACCATCCGCTCAAACTCTACGCCAGCCCGGCGACCTTCATTGAAGCGCTGACCCTCAAGCTTCGCGACCCCCAGTACCAGGCATTCTTCAGCCGCTTCGTCGAGCATCACGAGCGCGGGTATTTCTTCGCCGACCTGAGCCGTCGCCTGAGCCATGTCACCTGGCATCACCCTACGCGCGGCGACCCCCTGCCCAGTTGGCGCGACACCCCCATCGACCATCCCAACCTGCGATTCGCGGTGGCCCCCATCAAGACCGACCTGTGGACTCATCTTTATCAACGCCAACTGAACAAGATCCTCAACGACGCCAGCCACATGGCCGTATCCACGGCCAGCACCGACCGCGCCGCACGCTGGGCGCTGTGGGACAGCTTGAATAAAGTGGCCGGTGCAATCGTCGAAGTCGCGTCATTCGTAGCCCTGCCCTTCGTGCCGTTTCTGGGTGAGCTGATGCTCGGCTACGTGGCCTACCAGCTCCTCGACACCACCTTCGAAGGCATCATCGATTGGGCTGAAGGCTTACAAACCGAAGCCTTCGGCCAGTTGATAGCGCTGACCGAATCGGTGGCGCAAGTGGGCCTGTTCGCCGCAGGCGGTGCCCTCGTCACGCAGGCATTGAGTCGCGTGCTCTCACCCGAAACACTGGCGCTGTTCGCCTCGCTCAACGTCGTGAAAACACGCACGGGCCAGATGCGCTACTGGCGCCCGGACCTGACACCCTACGAGCAGTCGATCACGCTGCCGAGTTCCGCCAAGCCCGATGAGCTGGGGCTGTATCACCACCAGGATAAAACCCTGCTGCGCCATGAAAACAAACTGTACGCCGTTAAACCGGACAGCGAGACCGGGCATTACCAGATCGAACATCCCGACCGTACCGATGCTTTCCAGCCGCCGCTGCGGCACAACGGTCACGGGGCCTGGCAGACCTTGCTTGACGATCCCCTGGCGTGGGACCGCGACACGGTGGTGCGCCGCCTTGGCCACAGCGTCGAGGGGTTCACCCGCCTCGAGCGCGAGCAGATCCTGCGCATCAGCGGCTTTCACGACAATGTGCTGCGCGAATCCCACGTCGAGAACCAGCGACCACCGTCACTGCTGACCGACACGATCAAACGCTTGAAGATCGACCGTGACATCCGTGCCCTGATTGAACAGCCCGACCACCCCGAGCGCGAGGAGGCCCTGACCAACCCATTGACCTTTTTCGGCTATCGCTACGATGAACTCGAAAAAACCACCGATCGCCATGTGCAACTGCTGCAAGGTGTGGAACGCGGTCTGCCGACCGACATTGCACAAGAGCTGGTGGACAACGCCACGGGCAGCGAACTCAAGCAAATGCACGAAGGGCAAGTGCCGAGGCGCCTCCAGGATGTGGCCAACAAGGCCATGGAGGCCGTGCGGACCGCACGGGCGTTCGAAGGGTTTTACCTGCGCGGCGCACAAACGCTCGACACCCAGCGCCTGGCCTTGCACAGCCTCGAGTCGATGTATGGCTGGCCGGACGATTTGCGCATCGACCTTCGCGCCTACTCCACAACCGGTGAAGTGCTGGACCGCATTGGCCCGGACGAAGCGCCCATTCACAAGACCCTGGTGTGCGCCGCAGACGGTACGGTCCATCTGGCCGAACACAGCGAACAGGCAGGCACCTTTTATGAGGCCATCCTGCAAGCACTGAGCAAGCAGCAACGCGATGTGCTGGAACTGTCCCAAGCCGACGGTGAAGCGCTCAAGCGACGCATCATCGACCAGGCGGCACGCACACCGTCGTTGCGCACGTTGCTGGCAAGACACCCGCATCGCAAGACCCTGTACGACCCGGCGACCATGCGCCTGCCCGGTGGCACTGAGGGTTACTTTCGCCGCAACAGCTCCACCCCGACCCTCGACGCGCGGGTTCGCGAGATTTATCCCAACCTTGATCGAGAAGAGCTACGCGCGCAGATTTCGCGCCTGCAAAACCATCCCGACGGTGCGCGCATGGCGCTTTCGCGCCTCGCCACCGAGTCCCAGGAACTGTACACGGACCTGGATCGCTGGATCCGCCAAACACCGACCTTCAGCCCTGACACCGGGTTGGCACTGGACGCCGTCGACCGTCAGGCCATGCATCACAACCGCCGCTTGCTGGCGTTGGAGATCCAGCGCAGTTGGCAACGTCAGTCCGAGCGCGACGTGGATGCCGCCGACGGCAGCGCGCGTTACATACTGCGCTTTGCCGAGCCGATCCCGGGTGACCTGCCTGCCCTGCGCGCCGACTTCAGTCATGTGTCGACCCTTATCCTGAGGGGCGACAAGGCCACCCAGGGCGCGCCCGCGTTCCTGAAATCCTTTACCGGCCTGCGCCGACTGGAGCTGCACGGGTTCGCCCTCGACTCATTGCCTGAAGCCATCGGCCCACGCGCGCCACTCGAGACACTGACCCTCAGCGACTGCGCGATCACGTTCGATGAGGCCGCCTGGTCAAGACTGGCATCGATCACGACCCTCAAGCACGTGGACCTGTCTGCCAATCAATTCAAGACCAGTGTGCAGGTCGATTCACTGCCGAACCTTCAGCATCTGGACCTCAGCGGCGCCGGCCTGACCGCCATCCCTCTTGGCGCGCTGCAACACCCCCGGCTCGACACACTGATGTTGATGAACAACGTCATCAGCCAATTGCCAGCCGACCTGTTCAAGAGCGAGGTGTACGAAAGGCGCGGCATCCAACTGACGAACAATCCGCTCGACGATGCGTCACTGGAGCAGATCAAGCAGCACTATTTCGAGACTTCCTACGATCTTGGGGTGGCGGCGCCCGAGGCGGATGTACAGCGCGTCCTGTGGTTGTACCCGATCCTGGAGCCCACCCAGGCGAGTGACTTCGTGTACGAACTGCCCGGCAATTTCGCCGAGGGCCGGGCCATGTTGACCAGTCTGGAAGAAGAACTGGGCCGCGTGAGCAGCGATCTCGACACCTGGACCACCGAATTGCCGGTCCGACATCCGCTGACGGATGAGGCGCTCGATGCCGAGCAATTGTTCGCCGAGCACGTCAATCGCGAGCAATTCATGCAGGTACTCTTGAGCGGCTGGCGCCATGAAACGGAGCTCGATGGCTTCGATGAGCGGATGGAGCCCACCTATGAACTGGTGATCAATGCGCCGATCCTCGGTGAACTGCCGACCCTGCGCGCCGACTTCAGCCACGTGTCGGTACTGGATCTGCGCAGTGTCGATGGACTGACGCGCATCGGGCGATTCCTGGAGGCGTTCCCCAACCTCAAGCGCCTCAGGTTGCACAATTTTGACCTGGGCAACCTCCCCGACGCGGTGTACAAGATGGGTCGCCTGCACTCACTGGCGCTGCCGGGTTGTCGCATTACGCTGACCGTGGAATCGGCCAACGCCCTGGCCGGACTGGAGCGGCTGCAGTACCTCGACCTGGCATCCAACCCGCTGGGGCAGGTGCCGGACTTGAGCCAGATGCCGGACCTCGTCAACGTACTGCTGGACCATACCGGCATCACCGAGTTGCCCAATGGCTTGCTCAACCGAGGCGAACTGGGTTGGGCGGACCTCAGCAACAACGCCATCACTGACGTGCCGAGCGACATCCTCGAGGTGCCTGCGGCCATTGCGCAAAACCTGCATTTGCGAAACAACCCGTTCACCGAGGACGCCCTGGGGCGACTGACCGATTATTACGAAAAGACCGGCATCAGCTTCAGCGTCGACGCCGTCAGTGATCGAGGTGAACCGCCGCTGTTGGCGACCCAAGCGTCGGCGGCGGACGAGTAAACCGGCGTCAGCCGCGCTCGGCTGGCACCGATGACAACTCGAATGGGCTGCTGCTGCGCCGCTGGTTGCGATCTTCTCGCGGCGTGGCGCCGAAGAAGTTGCGGTAGGCGCTGGAGAAATGCGGCCCCGACGAGAATCCGCATGACAGGCCGATCTGGATGATCGACTTGCTGGTTTGCATCAACATCTGCCGGGCCTTGTTCAGGCGCAGTTCCAGGTAGTACTGGCTCGGCACGCGGTTGAGGTATTGCTTGAAGATGCGTTCCAGCTGCCGACGGGACACGCACACGTGCTGGGCGATTTCGTCGGTGGTCAGCGGCTCTTCGATATTGGCTTCCATGAGCAACACGGCTTGCGTGAGCTTCGGGTGACTGGAGCCGAGGCGGTTCTGCAACGGAATGCGCTGACGCTCGCCGCCTTCGCGGATGCGCTCGACCACCAGCTCCTCGGAGACCGCACCGGCCAATTCGGCGCCGTGGTCGCGGGCCAACACCGCCAGCAAAAGATCGAGCACCGACATGCCACCGCAAGCGGTCAGGCGGTCGCGGTCCCAGTCGAACAGATGGCTGGTGGCGATGACCTTGGGGAAACGCTCGGCGAAATCGTCCTGCCAGCGCCAATGCACGGCGGCGCGATAACCGTCGAGCAAACCGAGCTGCGCCAGCGGGTAGACCCCGGCCGACAACCCGCCGATCACGCATCCGCTGCGCACCAGTTGTTTCAAGGCACTGCTCAGCGCTGGCGCCAACGTGGTCGGCGGCTCATCGGCGAGCAGGAACAGTTTCTGGAAGTTTTCCAGCTTGCCGGTCCACGCCTCGCCCGGCAATTGCCAAGCCCCCTCGGCAGGCGGTTCGGCCTGCAGGAACGACAGCTCGTAAACCACTTCGGGATGCACACGCTGGGCAACACGCAAGGCCTCCTCAGCCAGCGCAAGCGTCAGGGCTTTGTGCTGGGCCAAATCAGGAAACCAATTCGATGGGCAGTCATGGTGGGCAATCCGAAGCGAAATCAAGTGTTGAAGGCATGGGCCACAATGCTAGCCCGTATACCCTGTAGGAGCGAGCTTGCTCGCGATGCGGTGTATCAGTTTGCATCTGTGGTACAGACACACCGCCATCGCGAGCAAGCTCGCTCCTACAGGGGGCTGAAGCATGCACCATTGAGGTGCACAAAGCAGCCTCAAATTACTTCAGGCTACCCGACAGGAACTGCTGCAACCGTTCCGACTGCGGGTTCACCAGCACTTCGCGCGGGTTGCCGCTTTCTTCCACCAGGCCTTTGTGCAGGAACACCAGTTGGTTGGACACTTCACGGGCAAAGCCCATTTCGTGGGTCACCACCACCATGGTCCGGCCTTCCTGGGCCAGGGCCTGCATCACCTTGAGCACGTCGCCGACCAGCTCCGGGTCGAGCGCCGAGGTCGGTTCGTCGAACAGCATCACCTCCGGCTCCATGGCCAGCGCACGGGCAATCGCCACGCGCTGCTGCTCGCCGCCGGACATGTGGCCCGGGTAGGCGTCCTTGCGGTGGGCCACGCCGACCTTGTTCAGGTAGTGCTCGGCTTTCTCGCGGGCTTCGGCCTTGGCCACGCCCAGCACGTGAACCGGCGCCTCCATGATGTTTTCCAGCGCGGTCATGTGCGACCACAGGTTGAAATGCTGGAACACCATCGACAGGCGCGAACGCATGCGTTGCAGCTGCTTGGGGTCGGCGGCTTTCATTGCGCCGTCCTTGTTGGCCACCAGTTTCAGCTCTTCGTTGTTGAGCAGGATGCGGCCAGCGTGGGGCTGCTCCAGCAGGTTGATACAACGCAGGAAGGTACTTTTGCCGGAGCCACTGGAGCCGATGATGCTGATCACATCGCCGGCGGCCGCTTTCAGGGACACGCCCTTGAGCACTTCGTGACTGCCATAGCGTTTATGCAGGTCTTGGACTTCAAGTTTGTACATGCTGTCGGTTCTCACAAAAACAGTCAGTCAGTCGTTGAGCAAGCGCCCGTGACGCAGCGCTTCGCGCCCCGCCACCTTGGCCAGCCAGAAACCGGGTTGGGCATAACGCAGCCGTTCAATGGCAAACAGCACCCCGGACGTACCAGCACACACCGTGCTGACCCGATCCGCCAACGGATCGATCACTTCGAAAATCTCGTCACCGTCCTCAACCCACTCGCCGGGTTGGCGCAGGAAGCTGACCACGCCCGGATGCGGCGCAAACAGCAACTCGGTGCCTTCGAACGGCATGCCTTCGCAGGCGTCACGCTCGGGCTTGGGCCACTCGCCGCCGATCAGTCCTTGTTCGGCGAGGAACGCCAGGATGCCGTCGGCGTAGGCCTCGGCATCCGCGCGCGCGGTGTCGGCCTGGCCACCCAGTTCAATGGTGGTCGCCAGACACGCCAATGGAATCTGCGCGTCGGGGAACTGCCGCGACAGACGCAACCACGGCAGCGAACAGGCTTCGTCGAACGAGCTGCCGCCGGAGTCTTCCGCCAGCAACCCGACCTTCACACCCAGGTGCGCCGCCAGCGAACGCCACTGTGGCCAGTGTTGCGGCAAGGTGTACATGTGCAACGCCGCCTCGGCATCGCAATGCAGGTCCAGCACCACATCGGCGGTGCAGGCGTGGCTGAGCAGGATGCGCTGCATGCCCTGCAACTGGCTCGCAGCCGCCGGCAAGGAGGCCAGGTGATCACTCATGGCCTGGCGGATCAGGCGGATGTTGGCGTGCGAGTCATCGCCCAGGCGCCCGGCGAGCGCTGCCGCAACGGGCGCGCTGAGCTCGACGAAATCACGGTTGAAGTTCTTGCCACTGCCCGCCTCGAAACGCCCTTGGTGATTGCCTTGCAGCAATTGCCCAAGCCCCAGCGGGTTGGCCACCGGCACCAGCTCGACGACGCCATTGAGCAAGCCCTGGGCTTCGAGTTCGCCCAGGCGTTTTTTCAGTTCCCAGGCGGTGCGCATGCCGGGCAGCTCGTCGGCGTGCAGGCTGGCCTGGATGTAGGCCTTGCGCTCGCCGCTGCCAAAGCGGAATACCGAAATCTGCCGCTCGCTGCCCAGGTGGCTCCATGGCAAACAATGATCAATACGTTCCATATCAGTGCTTCCGCGGGGCCAGGTAGCCCAACCAACGGCGCTCGGCCATCTTGAACAGCTTCACCAGGATGAAGGTCAGGCACAGGTAGAACACGCCAGCGGTGATGTACGCCTCGAACGGCAGGTAATACTGGGCGTTGACCGTGCGCGCGGCACCGGTAATGTCGATCAGGGTCACGATGGAGGCCAGGCTGGTGGTCTGCAACATCATGATCACTTCGTTGCTGTACTGCGGCAGTGCACGGCGCAGGGCCGACGGCAGCAGGATGCGCTTGTACATCTTGAAGCGCGACATGCCCATGGCCTTGGCCGCTTCGATCTCGCCGTGGGGCGTGGCGCGCAGGCTGCCGGCGATGATTTCGGCGGTGTAGGCGCTGGTGTTGATGGCGAACGCCAGGCAGGCGCAGAAGGTCGCGCTGGAGAGCCATGGCCAGAGGAAGCTTTCGCGCACCACTTCGAATTGCGCCAGGCCGTAGTAGATCAAAAACAACTGCACCAGCATCGGCGTGCCGCGGATCACATAGGTGTAGAGCCAGGCGGCGCCGTTGACCACGGTGTTCTTCGACACGCGCATCAGGCCCAGCGGCAATGCGCACAACAGGCCAAAGAACAGCGACAGCGCGAGCAGTTTGAGGGTGGTCACCAACCCGCCAAAGTACAGCGGCAAGGCCTCCCAGATGACGTTGTAGTCGAAGATCATAGCTCAGCCGCCCTTACGCCTACCGAGTAGCGCTTCTCGAGGTGACGCAATGCCAGCAACGAGACGCTGGTGATCACCAGGTACATCGCCGCCACTGCGAGGAAGAAGGTGAAAGGCTCGCGGGTGGCATCCGCCGCCTGCTTGGCCTTGAACATCATGTCTTGCAGGCCCACCACCGAAATCAGCGCGGTGGCCTTGGTCAGTACCAGCCAGTTGTTGGTGAAGCCAGGGATCGCCAGGCGGATCATCTGCGGCACCATCACCCGGAAGAACACCTGGAAACTGCTCATGCCGTAGGCCATGCCCGCTTCGGCCTGACCTTTGGGGATTGCCATGAACGCGCCACGGAAGGTTTCCGACAGGTACGCCCCGAAGATGAAGCCCAAGGTGCCGATACCGGCGGCCAACGGGTTGAGATCGATGTAATCGTCGAAGCCCAGCATCGGTGCCACGCGGTTGAGCAGGTCCTGGCCGCCGTAGAAAATCAGCAGGATCAGCACCAGGTCGGGAATACCGCGAATCACCGTGGAATACAGGTCGCCCAGCCAGGCGAGCCAGCGCACCGGCGACAGACGCAGCGCCACGCCGATCAGCCCCAGGACGATGGCCAGCGCCATGGACGACAAGGCGAGCTGAAGCGTCAGCCATGCGCCATCGAGGATGACAGCCCCGTAGCCTTTCAACATGATTCAGGTCCTCGAAAGTTGGGATGAAAAAATGGCGCAAACCGCAGAGATCCTGTTGCTTGCGCCATTTCGGACTTGTCGCCTGGACGTGTTACTTGCCGTAGATATCGAAGGCGAAGTACTTGTCCTGGATTTGCTTGTATTTGCCGTTTTCGCGGATGGCCACGATGGCGCTGTTGATCTTCTCTTTCAGCGCGTCACCCTTGCGCACGGCGATACCCACGCCGTCGCCAAAGTACTTGACGTCGGTGAAGGCCGGACCCACAAACGCGAAGCCCTTGCCGGCGTCGGTTTTCAGGAAACCGTCATTAAGCAGCGTAGCGTCTGCCACGGTGCCGTCGAGGCGGCCAGCGGTCACGTCCAGGTAGATTTCGTTCTGCGAGCCGTATGGCTTGATCTCGGCACCAAGCGGGGCCAGGACTTCGCGGGCAAAACGCTCGTGGATCGAGCCACGCTGCACGCCGATGTTCTTGCCCTTGAGCTCGGCCAGGCCGTCGCTGACCTGGGTGCCTTCCTTCATCACCAGACGAGCCGGGGTGTTGTAGTACTTGTTGGTGAAGTCCACGGACTTCTTGCGATCTTCGGTGATCGACATCGACGACAGGATCGCGTCGATCTTGCGCACTTTAAGCGCCGGGATCAGGCCGTCGAACTCTTGCTCGACCCATACGCACTTGACCTTCATCTCTTCACACAGGGCGTTGCCGATGTCGTAGTCGAAACCCACGATGCTGCCGTCCGGTGCCTTGGAGGCAAATGGAGGGTAAGCCGCTTCGATACCGATCTTGATCGGCTTTTCATCGGCGAAGGTTGGCAGGGACAGCACGGACAGTGCCAGGGCGCCAAGCAGCACGAGTTTCTTCATCTTGGTACTCCATCGGTAAAGGGCGAAAACGGCAGAGTGAGCGACAGCCCAATATGCGAATGAGTGGGACCGCAATTGTGTGGCTACGTCCTAGGAAGCCGGTGGTTTTTTCAACACCGGCAACGACGAGCGAGTGATCGGCATTCTAACGACAGGCCCGAGGTCGATATTTCTTCAATGCGACAACTAGTTACAGATGCGTAGAGAAAGCCGCTCGGGCGCGTTGACAGCCCTGCAAATTCATGCAAGGGCAAAAGACAGTTAACCGATCTATGCTGCAAATTGCGGGCCTATTATTGGCAAAGCCTTCTAATCCGGCAAGCGCAGCGTTAGGGGTTATTTTTTTGCAGCGCATTTGTGGCCCTGATCAGGGCATAAGCGTTTCCGGATGCCCCGGGGCGGTGCGGGTGGTTACACCCGGGGTAACAGTGGGAAATGGATGACAGGAGATGTCGATAATTATTGGTTGGCGTTTATCCGGTGTTTGGTTTGACCCCATCGCGGGCAAGTCGAGTCGTCGCACCGCCGCTCCCACACTGCTGATCCCTGTGGGAGCGGCGGTGCGACGACTCGACTTGCTCGCGAAGAGACCAGCCATTGCACCACAAAACCATCAGGCAGAAAAAAGCCCCACCGGCTTACACCGACAGGGCTTTCACTCAAAACCGGCGTTTAAGCCACGTTCATCGTCTTGTGCGTATCAATCAAATGCTGCACCACGCTCGGGTCCGCCAGGGTCGAGATATCACCCAGCCCGTCATACTCGGCCGTGGCAATCTTGCGCAGGATGCGGCGCATGATCTTGCCCGAACGAGTCTTCGGCAGCCCCGGTGCCCACTGGATCACATCCGGTGAAGCAATCGGGCCGATCTCACGACGTACCCAGTTTTTCAGCTCGATGCGCAGTTGCTCGCTGGGTTCCTCACCGCCATTCAAGGTCACATAGACATAAATGCCCTGGCCCTTGATGTCATGCGGCACGCCCACGACTGCCGCTTCGGCGACTTTCGGGTGCGCAACCATCGCGCTTTCGATTTCGGCAGTGCCCATGCGGTGGCCGGAGACGTTGAGCACGTCGTCCACACGGCCGGTGATCCAGTAGTAACCATCGGCGTCACGGCGTGCACCGTCACCGGTGAAGTACATGCCACGGAAGGTCTTGAAGTAGGTGTCCACAAAACGGTCGTGGTCGCCAAACAGCGTACGCGCCTGGCCTGGCCACGAGTCGAGAATCACCAGGTTGCCCTCGGCCTCGCCTTCGATGATGTTGCCCAGGTTGTCGACCAGCGCCGGCACCACACCGAAGAACGGACGTGCCGCCGAACCCGGCTTGAGGCCATGGGCGCCCGGCAACGGGCTCATCATGTTGCCGCCGGTCTCGGTCTGCCACCAGGTGTCGACGATCGGGCAACGGGACTTGCCGACATTCTTGTAGTACCAGTCCCAGGCTTCCGGGTTGATCGGCTCGCCCACCGATCCCAGCAGGCGCAGGCTGCTGCCGTCAGCGCCGTCCACTGCGGCGGTGCCGGAAGCCATCATCGCGCGGATCGCGGTTGGCGCGGTGTAGAGAATGTTGACCTTGTGCTTGTCGACCACCTTGGCCACCCGGGTGATGTCCGGGTAGTTCGGCACGCCTTCGAACAGCACAGTGGTGGCGCCGTTGGCCAGCGGGCCGTAGACGATGTAGGAGTGGCCGGTGACCCAGCCCACGTCGGCGGTGCACCAGTAGACTTCGCCCGGACGGTAGTCGAACACGCGCTCATGGGTCATGGCCGCATACAACAGGTAACCGCCGGTGGTGTGCTGCACACCCTTGGGTTTGCCGGTGGAGCCGGAGGTATAAAGGATGAACAGCGCTTCTTCGGCCCCCATCTCTTTCGGCGCGCACACGGTGCCCGCCACTTTCATCAGGTCTTCGTACCAGATGTCGCGGTGCTGGTTCCACTTGATGTCGCCACCGGTGCGCTTGCACACGATGACTTTCTGGATGCTGCTGGTTTCCGGGTTGGTCAGCGCGTCGTCGACGTTGGCCTTGAGCGAGATCTTCTTGCCGGCGCGAATGCCTTCGTCAGCGGTAATCACCACTTTGGACTTGCAGTCGATGATGCGACCGGCCAGGGCTTCCGGCGAGAAACCACCGAACACCACCGAGTGGATCGCACCGATGCGGGCACAGGCCAGCATGGCGACCACGGCCTCGGGGATCATCGGCATATAGATAGTGACCACGTCGCCACGGTGCACATCCTGGCCACGCAAGGCGTTGGCCAGCTTGCACACTTCTTCGTGCAATTCGCGGTAGGTGATATTGCGGCTCTCGGAAGGGTCATCGCCTTCCCAGATGATGGCGACCTGATCGCCGCGCTCAGCCAAGTGGCGGTCGAGGCAGTTGTAGGAAACGTTCAGAGTGCCATCGGCGAACCACTTGATGTCGACGTGGTGATCGTCGAACGAAGTCTGCTTCACGGTGGTGAAAGGCTTGATCCAGTCGAGGCGCTTGGCTTGCTCGCGCCAGAAGCCGTCGGGGTTGACGACCGACTGCTGGTACATGGCTTTGTAGGTTGCCTCGTCGGTCAGCGTATTCGCCAGGACCTCGGGACGAACGGGATACAGAGAAGCCGCACTCATCTTTCTTACCTCGGTGGAATAGTTGTTTTTGTATGGGTCCAGTTTTAGCCCGCCCAGCACCATAGAACCATTCGACGATGGTAGTAACAATCCCCTACAAAACGTCATGACAACGCAAAACACCACACATCCCCGCCAATCCCTGTAGGAGCGAGCATGCTCCGGGCGGCGTTCCGACGATGGTAGCCCAGGCACCGCTGGCATTCAGACAGCCAACGTCATCGTTAACGACCATCGCGAATAAATTCGCTCCTACAGGACATCACCAGCCCACAGCCCCCCTAGTCAGCGATTGTTACAAAATCTGCCAAAGGTGTTTATCAAAACCCCACCTATATGAATCCCCACCCCACGCCTAGAATCCGCCCCGCAACAAGACAAACCCTGATTAACCCAGTTGCAGCCCCCACGAAGGCCGTTAATCAAACACTTGAAAACCCAAGTTCCACACGCAACCCCACAAAGGTTGCGTGACCCCACTCGACCTCTAAAAGGTAAAAACGAAATGAAAGCTTTATTAGTTCTGGCCCTCTCCAGCCTGTGCGCAACCGCCATGGCAGACGAGGTCCCGACTGATGTCGCACAGCAACAACCGGTTATCGAGGAATACACTTACTCCACCCATTTGGACATCGCCAAAGTGATCTCCATGAGCGATGTTCCCAATGTCTGTGAAGTCGTTCCAATGAAAATGGAATACGACGACTCCAAAGGCCAACGCCACATCCTGCGCTACAGCGTCATGGGCAACGGCTGCTCCAACGGCTGATCACCGCCCCCTCCCAATACGGTTCGACCCAACGGCCTGGATGCTTGAGGCTGCTGAAGCGCCGAACCGTATAGATCGATTTTTACGATTGGTTAAAGCATATATTTGCGCTTTTTAATCAAAATTGTCGGCGTAGTATGAATTCCACACCAAGACATACAACGACGACGAACTGGAGCAACCACCATGAAAACCAAACTGATTCTCGCCCTGACCCTCTCTGTACTGGCCGCCAACACCTTCGCTGCTGACGGCTACGACCGCACAGGCTCGGCCGTTTTCACCACGGCATCGGCCGCTGCTGTCTCGACGACGTTCGCCGCTGACGGTGCTGATCATGTAGGGGCAAGCAAACTCGCTGCTGACGGTGCTGACCACGTCGGTGCAAGCAAACTCGCTTCCGATGGTGCCGACCATGTTGGCGCAAGCAAACTTGCTTCCGATGGTGCTGACCACGTCGGTGCAAGCAAACTCGCTTCCGATGGTGCTGACCACGTCGGTGCAAGCAAACTCGCTTCCGATGGTGCTGACCACGTCGGTGCAAGCAAACTCGCTGCTGACGGTGCCGACCATGTGGGTGCTTCCAAGCTCGCGGCCGATGGTTCGGATCACGTCGGTGCCGCTCGCCTCAGCTGATCGGCGAGCATGACTTCACAGCCCGACTTCGGTCGGGCTTAGTTGTGTCCAGCCCCGCCAAAAACCGACCTAAAACACAAGATGTAGTAAAAAACGCCTTTTTTGACTGTTTTTTGAACAAAAAAAATGGCGCTGAAAAATTTATGAAAAAAAATCTGCCACAGCCATATCCAGCCAAAGCCCTGTAAACCCTCGCTCCGACCGAAAAACCCTCCTGCTCGAACGATCCGTGCGCGGATTCGCCCCACCACTGCCGCAAAAATTTCCCTATAATGCCGCCTAAACCGGCCTGCAATATTCCCTTACAGGGAAGACTGCCAGTCTGAAGCCCACGCAAAAGTCCTACGCGACTTCTGCGCCCATCAGCGGCTCTCGGAACCCGGTACAAAATTATGTTTATTTGCCTGCGTGTACCGCTGCAAAAAACGCTATCAACGCGGCCAACAGGGCCGTGTGAAAAATACAGACATCCAATTTCACACGGGCACTCTGGCCCTCACGCAGGAGACGACACGTCATGCTGAGCTGGGACGAATTCGACAAAGAAGACACGGAAGTAGCGGCCAAGAGTGCCAACGCCGGCCACGCCACCGAAGCCAACATGGACCGTCTCGACAGCGCCGGCGGTGCCGCCGCCCTGGAAGCTCGCGCCGTTACATCCAATGACTCGCCTGCCGTTGTCCGCGCCAAGACTGCACTGGACAACCTCGACATCGCCGAAGGCCTGGCCGAACTCGAAGGCGCTTCCGCACGCGTCGCCGTCGACGAAAAAGCCATGATCAACTGCCGCGCCGACCTCAACCAGCTCGTACCCTTCAAGTACGACTGGGCCTGGCAGAAATACCTGGACGGCTGCGCAAACCACTGGATGCCGCAAGAAGTCAACATGACCGCCGACATCGCCCTCTGGAAAAACCCGGAAGGCCTGACCGACGACGAACGCCGCATCGTCATGCGCAACCTGGGCTTCTTCTCCACCGCCGACTCCCTGGTCGCCAACAACCTGGTGCTGGCCGTTTACCGCCTGATCACCAACCCGGAATGCCGCCAGTACATCCTGCGCCAGGCGTTCGAAGAAGCGATCCACACCCACGCCTACCAGTACTGCATCGAATCGCTGGCCATGGACGAAGGTGAAATCTTCAACATGTACCACGAGATCCCATCGGTCGCGAAAAAAGCCACCTGGGGCCTCAAGTACACCCGTTCGATCTCCGATCCGAAGTTCGAAACCGGCACCGTCGAAACCGACAAAGAGCTGCTGCGCAACCTGATCGCCTACTACTGCGTTCTGGAAGGCATCTTCTTCTACTGCGGCTTCACCCAGATCCTGTCCATGGGCCGTCGCAACAAAATGACCGGCGTCGCCGAGGAGTTCCAGTACATCCTGCGCGACGAATCCATGCACCTGAACTTCGGCATCGACGTGATCAACCAGATCAAGATCGAAAACCCACACCTGTGGGACGCCGAAATGAAGGAAGAAGCATCGCAAATGATCCTGCAAGGCACCCAACTGGAAATCGAATACGCCCGCGACACCATGCCGCGCGGTGTACTGGGCATGAACGCCGCGATGATGGAGGACTACCTCAAATTCATCGCCAACCGTCGCCTGTCGCAGATCGGCCTGAAAGAAGAATACCCAGGCACCACCAACCCGTTCCCATGGATGAGCGAGATCATGGACTTGAAGAAAGAGAAGAACTTCTTTGAGACGCGTGTGATTGAGTATCAGACGGGTGGGGCTTTGAGCTGGGATTGATTTGCGAGTGAGCTGCGGTTTGGTAGCTTGAACAGCAGAATCAAAAAAGCCCTGATTTGATCAGGGCTTTTTATTGCCTCAAGAAAACAAGACACTGGACTGCACGATCGCAGGTCGATCGGACGTCAATAGCGGTCAATGAAATCCATTAACTGGTAGCTTTAGACTTAAGCTTCTCAAGCGCTTTATCGCAACCATAGTCGGCAGCTTTATCGAGATAGCGGAAATACTCTTCCTTTAGGTTGCGCCTCATCATTTCAGTCGCAAGGCTCATGTAGAGGTTTGCGCGGAAACCATTTCCATCGAGGTATATGACTGCCGTATCGCGCTCAAGACGTCTGCAAGCCGACAACATCGCCGGCTGAGGATAGTACTTGCTAAACGCGGCGTCGCTTGCAGGAAGCTGTTCGATCAATAAAAGAAAACCGGGAGTTTTCACTTCATCGAAGCAGTAGAAAAGCATTTTCAATCCAGCCGGAGCAAAGCCCTGGCTCAAGCTAGATCTCAAGAGAGAGCAGACCTGATCGACAACCTGTTCGCGATCGTCAAAGTGCGAAGATAACCACGCTAACCGGTACTGAGCAGCAGGGTTACCTTCATCGGCTGATTGCTTGAGTGGCGGTACACCCTCACTTAAAAGTGCCTGCACTTTTTCCGGTAGCTCTGCCGATAATCATCGGAAATTTTCTCACCGGGTGACAACTTGCCTCGAATGCTAGATAGCTCGATTTCTGCTTCATCAATTTTTTCTAGGTACGGCAATGCCTTGAAATAGAGCTCATCGCTTTCCAAAGAAATTTTAAGCGTTTCTGCATGTACAGACGTCGCTAAAAAGAGCAAAAAAATTAAAGAAAAGCGTTCGGCAACCAGCTTTATCACGGGTCCATCCTAGAGAAGGTCATTCGATCACCGATGATATCACAAGGCCACATCCGGGCTTTTCGAGTCTGTTTAATTGACGTGATTTTCTGTAGCGCCCACCTACTCACCGGCACCCACTCCCCTACAACATTCCCAGCCACTTCGACATTGATACCCGCTGAAAGCACCTTTATGCTCCAACACAGGTGCCTAAGAAACGCCCAACGTAGAAGCTAATTTCCTCACACCGAATGCATGCTGGCGTCCGCCTTGTATGTGCGGTGTGTGAAGAAAGAGCTTGTTGGGATTTCTTAGATCCTCTACGTCGGGTGCCGGCCCTCTTCAACTTCACACGTAGAGGTAATGAATATGCCTAGCAAGGTCTCGAAACGCGCCGTCATCACAGAGCCTTCCGTCTCGACAGTTTTCAGCCGCCACAATCTCTCTCTTCATGCCCTTCTCCATGAAAACCAGCCATGGTTCTGCGCTCGCGATATTGGCCGCTTGATGGGCTTCCATCTCAGCGATCGCATGGTCAGCAAGCTGGATAAAGATCAGCATCAAGTCCTGTGGATTGATTATTACCACCAGCCAGAAAAGCAGCTGATGCTAAGCGAATCCGGCGTGTATGCGCTGTTGGTGTATCACTACGCTCCAGAGAATCGGTTACTGCGTGAATGGTTGACCCATCAGGTCGTACCAGCGTTACGTGACGCGCAGACTTCTGACGATTCAGATCGTCCGATGCTGAGTTTGTTGGATTGGCCGAAGATGTCGTTGAGCATGCTGCATTGGCAGGGCGAGGGATGGATTAGGCTGCGGGATATGCCTTACTTGTTAGAAGACCACGCACCGAGTCCGATGAAAGCGACTAAGCCTTGGCGGCGCAGAGTCATGGATATTTTTCAGTTATCCAAGCATTCGTTGGGATAGTGATACACCTGTAGGAAGCGCCATCTCTTACTGTAGGAATTTTCGTAGACAACCGTAATGGCCACTCAGTATCGTCCGAGGGTTTTCAACCCTCGGCGATTGTATGGACACGTTTAAGAGCAATAGCGATTGGAACGACGCGGAAATTCAGGCCGCAGTAGATGCTTACTTGAGCATGCTCGCGCGCGAGCAGGCTGGTCAGTCGATCAATAAAGCTCATGAAAACCGAGTCTTACGCGAAGGGCTGTTAGCAGGTCGCACCAAAGGTTCTGTTGAATTTCGGATGCAGAACATTTCCACCGTATTGGTCGAGTTGGGTCGCAGGCGCATTGAGGGATATAAGCCTGCTAAAAATGTTGGCGCCAACGTTGCGATAAGCATTCGTAAAGCACTCAACGCTCCAACCCCCGTAGCCCCCGAAGATTTCGCCCCAACGGCAGATGAGACGACACTCGAGCAGCGAGCCGCGAAGCTTGAGCAGCAGCCGATCACCGATGAGCCAAAGGGGATCGAAAAACCACAACAGGCCCAGTCCAGCGCAAAGTCGTTTATCCGGGATCCTGGAGTCAGGGCATGGGTTCGACGACAGGCCGCGGGAAAATGTGAAGGTTGTGGTGAACCAGCCCCATTCGAAAAATCAGGCAAACCGTTTCTTGAGGTCCATCACGTTAAGCATCTAGCGCGGGAAGGCTCGGACCGCCCCAGCAATGCGGTAGCGCTATGCCCGAACTGTCATCGTCGTTGCCATCATTCGGATGACAGTGCGGCATTTACCGAATCGCTCTATCAGAAGGTTGGGCGATTGCTTCGTGAGTAAGCTGGCAATTGATGGGGTCTGCGAGCTCCATTCTGCTACTCCACCCACTCCACATAACTCGACTCCCCCCACCCTCCGCCCCCGACAACCACCCCCACACAAACGCCAGCGTCGTGCGCCCTGCCCCATCGACACCCACCGTGCCGCGCGACCAGCCGGACAGGATCTCGCCGTCATGGGTGATGCAGTGAAACAGCAGTTCGATGCTATCGGGGCCGGTGACGCGGCCCACTTGGTGGCCTGTGCGGATTCGGCCGCCCTGGTAGGTGCTGGTGATGGCATTGCCTTCGACCCGGTAATGAAACACGGTGCCGGTGCCGGAGAGGCCGTGGGTGTTGCCGGCGACGGTGAAGCGGCGGTTGTGCAGGCGTTCGTTGACGGGCATGGGTGGGTCCTTGGGTTCGCTGAGTCCATTGTGTGGGCCATGGTAAGCGTGTTGGGTGTCTGCCGGGGCAAATCCTTCACACGCCGTTCGGCTCAATCGTCTCCCAGTTTCAGCGAACTCCGCTGGCGCTTCTCGATGGAGAATTTCAGCAAGGCGGCGCTGCGGAAGATGCCGTGGGCGAATTTGCTGTAGGGCATGGTCAGGAAGAAGGCCATGACCAGGCCAAGGTGCAGGCTGAGCAACAGCGCCATGGCCGGGGTTTCACGCGCGGCCAGCAAGGCCAGGCCACTCAGGCTGATGAGCAGGAGCAGGGCGATGAATCCGCGGTCCATGGGTTTCTGGTTGTGATCGCCCTGATCGGGATGCCGGCGCATGTTCAGCCACAACAGCCCGGCCGGCCCGATCAGCAAACCAATACCACCGGCGATGCCCAGCAACACCGGCACGCTGAGCACGGGATAAGGGGCCGACCAACCGGCCAGGTAGTGGTAGAGCGTGGCGACGGCGGTGGCGGCAAAACACAGCAAAAAACCGTAAAACGTGAGGTGGTGGAAGCGGCGGCGCCATAACGTAAAGGTATCGTCGGCATTGTTGCACCCTTGTCCATGGCCACCATCGAGGTACTTGAGGGTCAGGACGTTTTTGGCCGCTTCCATTGCCGCCGACTGCAATGGGACGGGTTGCCCGGCCGGGGTGATCTCGCGCCAGAATTTGCGTACACCCAGCGTGAGTGCCAGCAGCGCAAAACCAAAGACCGAACCGAACATCCACACCAACGTGTTGTGGGTGAAGATCGCGTAGAAGTTGCCGCCCTCCACCTGGGTCCACAGGTTGCCCGCGACCATCAGCGTCAACATCAGAAACAGCGCCAGCCCGGCACCGCTGGCCAGCGCCAAGGTCAGGCCATTGCGTTGGTAAAGCTTGCCCAGCGCCGGTGGCCAGGCATATTCGGCGTAGGTGTCCAGGCGCACGCGGGCCATGGCCTGCGGTACGTTGACGGCAAACTCGTGGGGCGCGGCGTACTGGCACGCGTGCAGGCAGGCACCGCAGTTGTGGCAAAGATTGGCCAGGTAGTGCGTATCGGCCTGCGCGAACACCAGGCGGCGGGTCATGGCCGGGAATACGGCGCAAAACCCTTCGCAATAACGGCATGCGTTGCAGATGGTCATCTGCCGCTCGACTTCGCGCTCATTCACATTCAGCACAGGGATCAGGTCATGACGCGCCTGGGTCGTGGGGTCAAACAGTTCCATGGTGATGCCCTGCCGGTTCTGATGGATGTTGAAAACCCAGCGCGGCGGCGGCGTGCACGCCCGCGAGGCGGCCAAACGCGGTGCCGATCGCCATGCCGATGCCGGCGGTGTAGCCTTTGCCCAATATGTTGCCCGCCATCATTTCCCCCGCCACAAACAGATTGGGCGAGGGTTTGCCGGCAAAACGCACCGCAGTGGTTTCATCGGTCTTGAGTCCCAGGTAGGTGAAGGTCACGCCCGGACGCAACGGATAGGCGTAATAAGGCGGAGTGCTGATGGGCCGAGCCCAGTGACTTTTGCCGGGCACGATGCCTTCGGTGTGACAGTCATCCAGCGCGGTGTGGTCGAACGTGCCCACGCGACAGGCACCGTTGAAGTCTTCGATGGTCTTGACGAACGCTTCGCAGGGCAAGCCGAGCTTTTGGGACAACCCGTGCAGGGTGTCGGCCTGCGTACCGGCAAACACGGGCGGCATGAACCGGCCGACCGACGTTTGATCAATGATCGAAAAACCCATCTGCCCCGGCTGTTGCGCCACCAGCCGGCCCCAGATGGCGTAGCGTTTGGGCCAGAAGTCCTCCCCTTCGTCATAGAAGCGCTGGCCGTCGCGGTTGACCACCACGCCCAGCGATACGCAGTCGATGCGCGTGCAAATGCCGCCGTCGTACAGCGGGGCCCGCGCGTCAATGGCGACCATATGCGCCTGGGTGGGGTCGCCAATGACGTCGGCCCCTTGATCGATCATCCGCTTGAGCAATGTGCCTTGATTGAAACGCGTGCCTCGGATCAGGAAATTGTCCGCCGGCCACTCGCCATCGGCATTGTGTCCCCAGGCTTCGCGCAGCCACTCGCGGTTCGACTCGAAGCCACCCGCGGCCAGCACACAGGCGCGGGCCTCGATGCGTTCACCCGGGACGCACTGGCCGTCGACCTCGGTGGCCTTCAGGTGAGCGGCGACAAAGCGGCCATTGTCCATTTCGATGTCAGCCACTTCGGCGTCGTAGCGCACCTGGATGCCCAAGCGCTCGGCGCTGCGAAAATAGGCATTGATCAGGGCCTTGCCGCCACCCATGAAGAACGCATTGGTACGCGCCACATGCAACGCGCCGGACAACGATGGTTGAAAATGCACGCCATGCCGGCGCATCCAGTCGCGGCAGGTCGAGGAGGCGCGAATGGTGATGCGCGCGAGTTTTTCGTCGGTCTGCCCGCCGGTGACCTTGAGGAGATCCTGCCAGTATTCCTCCTGCGGATAGGCGTCGATCAGCACATCCTGCTCAGCCTCGTGCATGCAGCGCAGGTTTCGCGTGTGCTGTGAGTTGCCACCTCGCCAGGCTTTGGGCGATGCCTCCAGCAGCGTGACGCTGGCACCGGCTTCGCGCGCCATCAGGGCGGCACACAGCGCCGCGTTGCCGCCCCCTATGACTAGAACGTCGATCATGATTTCTCCTCTACGGCGAGGAGCGTTGATCATTGCCTCCCCACGAATGGGCGGACGATAAGTCAGCCAGCCCAGGCTCGAAAGGCGCCCACGGGTGGGGGGTGTTCAGTTTTACTAAAGGCAGGACAGCTCAGCCCGCGACGGTGTTGCCCTCCAGCAGACTGGCGCCGGGCCAGCGCCCCTGGGCCACCAGTTCACGCGCCACCTCGATCATCACCACCCGCGCAGCCAGTGCGGCGGGTGACAGTTCATCGTCGGGCAAGGTGGTCAGGATATTGCGGCGGCCCACATGCGGGTCGGCAATCTGCACCATCGACAGCCCGCACTCGCCCGAGTGCGAGGCGGCCGCGCCGGGTTGGATGGTGGCGGCGAGACCGGCGCGCACGGTGTCCATGAGCACCGCCAAGCCGTCGACTTCCATGACGACGCGCGGTTCGACGCCCGAGCGCTCGAAGGCGCTCATCAATGCGGCGCGCAAGCCATGCTGCAAGCTGGGCAGGACCAGCGGCAGATGCCCCAGATCGGCCATCTGCACACTCGCCCCTTGCGGCGCACCGGCCAGATCCGGGGCGCAGATCACAAAGAGTTTTTCGTCGAGCAACGGCGTGATGGTCCAGCGCCGGGTCGCGTCCACCTGGAACAGGATGGCCACGTCCAGCTGGCGGGCAGCCAGTTGTGTGGCCAGGTGCCCGGAAAGCATTTCCACCAGGTGCAGTTGAATGTCCGGGTAACGCTCGCGCATGGCTTTGATCAAGGGCAGCGCCAGCACGGTGGCCGTCGTCGGCGGCAACCCGACGCTGACGTATCCGCTCATGCGCCCACGCTGGGCGGCTTGCATCGCGTACCCCGCCTGGCGGAGGGTCAGTTGGGCATGGTGCAGGAACGCGATGCCGGAGTTCGTCGGCGTCACCCCGACACTGCTGCGGATCAACAGGCGCGTGTTGAGTTCGCTTTCCAGCTTGCCGATCTGTTGGCTCAACGCCGACACGCCGACGTCCAGCTCGAGTGCAGCGCGCCCCAGGCTTTTGAGTTCAACGATCTTTACGAAATAACGCAGCTGTCGCAGTTCCAAGGCTCACCTTCCGTCGAGAGAATCATCCCGGATGCTTCACGCTGCCCGGGAACTGCGGCCATGGTCTCAAATCTTGAACTGCCCGAGCAGACTTTCCAGGCGGCTGCCAATTGTGTGCAGTTCGTGGGTGGTTTTGACGCCGCCCTGCGTCTGCTCGGCGACCCGTTCGATGGTGTGCGCCATGCCATGCACGCTGCGGTTGATCTCTTCCGCCACGGCGGTCTGTTCCTCGGCGGCACTGGCGATGTGGGCGTTCATGGCGTTGATGGTCGCGATGAGCTCAACCGCGTTGTCGAGGGATTGGCCTGCCTCCCCCGCCTGATGACTGGCGCTCATCCCGGCTTCGCTGGAGTGGTTCATGGCATTGACCACGCTGGCGGTCGCCCGATTGAGGCGCTCGATCATGGCCTGGATTTCCTGGGTGCTGAGCTGGGTGCGGCTGGCCAGGGCACGGACCTCGTCGGCGACCACCGCAAACCCACGGCCGGCATCGCCGGCACGCGCCGCTTCGATGGCCGCGTTGAGCGCTAGCAGGTTGGTCTGCTCGGCAATCGAGCGGATCACGTCGAGCACCGAGACGATGCTTGCCACATCGCTGCGCAAACCTTCCAGCGACGTGCCACCGTCGGATAACTCCACGGTCAGTGCTTGCAGGCGAGCGATGCTGGCATTGACCACGTGCCGGGCGCTCTGTGCCTGCTGGTCGGTGTCGGCGGCGGCCGTGGAAGCGCTTTGAGCGCTGGAGGCCACTTCCTGCGCCGCCGACGACATCTGGTTGATGGCGGCGGCGACCTGATCGGTTTCCTGGCGTTGCTGCTCCATGGCCTGATCGATGAGTTTGCTTTGTTGGGCGACATGTCCGACGGCGTTGCTCAGCTCCCCCGACATCGCGACGATCTGGCTGACCAGCCCATGAATCTTCTCGACGAAGGCGTTGAACGAGCCGGCCAATTGCCCGAACTCATCGGTGCCGGTGGCCGGCAGGCGCCGGGTCAAGTCACCCTCGCCGGCGGCGATTTCATCCAGGTGGCTGCGGATCAATGTCAAAGGACGCAGGCTGGTGTTTATCAGCCAGACCGCGAGGGCGCCAAACGCGGCGAGCAGCAACAGCGCGGTGACGGCGACGCCGATGAGCAGGCTTTGCACCCGCGACTGGATGTCCTCGCGCACGCGGGCCACCTGGCCGTCGATGTTGTCCAGGTTGATGGCCGTGACCACGATCAGGTCCCACTTGGGCAGGTAAAAGCTATAGGCGAGCTTGGGCACCACGGTATCGGTGTTGACCAGCGCACCGGAATAATTGACGTAGTGGGTCTGGTTTTTGGCCGCAGCCACCATTTCGCGGTTCAGGTAAACGCCGTTCTTGTCCTTGCGATCACTCATGTTGGTGCCCACGCCTTCGCTGCTGTCGCCGCGAAAGAGGCGCACCACCTGGCTGTCGTAGCCGATGAAGTACCCTTCGTCACCGTATTTGATGCGCGACAGCCGGGCGATGGCCTGCGCCCTGCCCGCCTGGTCGCCGGACTCGGCGCGATCATAAAGGTCGGCCACGGCCGTACGGGCGATACTGGCGTAATCCTTGAGACGATCGCGGCTCTCTTGCAGCAGGCGCTCGCGGGTGTTGGTGATGTCCTGCTCGGCGCTTGCCAACAGGTTCGCCCGCACGGTCAGACCCGCCACACTGGCAAACAGCAGCACGGGCAACAGGGTCAACCACAGTATTTTATTTTTGAAAGACAACGCTCAACTCCTTGCTCCTCAAGCCTGCCAAGGGCAGCGGCGTGCGGGGGCACGCCGCTGCGATGGACCTACCAGAGTGCGATGTCGTAGGTGAAGTAAATCCGGTTGCTGTCTCGCCCGCGCGAGAAGTCGGAGCGGTAAACGTAGTTGCGCAGCCTCACGCCCAGGCCCTTGAAGGTGCCTTGCTGCACCACGTAGGCGATTTCGGCGTCGCGCTCCCACTCTTTGACGGTGGTGTTGGACTTGCCGTCGTTGCCACTCAGGTAGCGCGTCGAAAACGTCAGGCCAGGCACGCCCAGGGTGGCAAAGTTGTAGCCATAACTGAGCATCCAGGTCTTCTCGTCTTCCTCGATGAACTTGCCGATGCCGACGTTGCTGAACGAGTAGACGGTGGCGCCGCTGATGTAAGGCAAGCCCGCATCACCGCTGAGCGCCTGGTAGCCGCCACCGAAGGTGTGCCCGGAAATGGCGTACGACAGTTGCCCGCTCCACATGGAGTTGTCGATTTTGCCGGCGTAGGCCGAGCCGGTGTCGACGCTGTTGAAGTAACGCAGGTCGCTGGTCAGCACGCCGCTGCCCAGGGGCAGATCGTGCTGAATACCGGCGAAGTTCTGCCGGTAGAAGTTCTCCAGCTCACCGTAGAAGTAACTCAGCCGGATGTTTTTCCCCAGTTTGTAGTCGGCACCGGCGTAGTTGAAGTCGCCGGATTTATCGCCGCTGTAACCGTCCGGAACAATCGGCATGCTGTCGGTGGAGTCACGCAGCTTGAAGCGATCCAGGTGACCGCCCGTGAGGGTCAGGTTGTCGATGTCGGTGCTGGTGACCTGAGTGCCCTGGTAGGTTTGCGGCAACAGGCGCGCATCGTTGTAAATCAGCACGGGGGTCTTGGGCAGCAAGGTGCCGTATTTGACCGTGGTGTTGGCCAGTCGAGCCTTGGCGGTCATGCCCAGGCTGGCGAACTCATCGGCCGCGCGCCCGTCGTCATGCACGGGCATCAGGCCAGTGCCGCTGCGCCCACGACCGGAGTCGAGCTTGAAGCCGACCAGGCCCAGGGCATCCGCACCAAACCCCAGGGTCCCGGCGGTGAAACCCGATTGGTAATCCAGCAGAAAGCCCTGTGCCCACTCGGTCCGCTCGCTTTTGGCAGTGCGGGCCGCCCGGGCGCTCATGCCATGTTCATCCCGGAAGTTTTCATTGAAGTACACGTTGCGCAATTGCAACTTGAGCTTGCTGTCGTCAATGAAACCTTCGGCGTTGGCATTGGCCAACGGCAGCATTGCCAGTAGTGGAAGAACAGCCCCGCGAGTCAATGAAGTGCGCATGTTTCGTTTCTCTTTGTTGTTATTCAGGGTGCAAGTGAGCGCACGCCCCCATCACCAGGGGCGTCAGCAATGATCAAACAGTGTGTGGGTGAATCAGGAGAACAGGCTGATGGCCCCGGTCAGCAGGGCCAGCGCCGTGATGACCAGTGAGGTCAGCACGGCCCATTTGACGGTGGCTTTCTGGAAGTCGCCGATGTCGCGATCGACCATACCCACCAGCAGCAACGTCGACGCCACGAGCGGGCTCATCAGGTGCACGGGCTGGCCGAGAATCGAGGCGCGGGCGATTTCCACCGGGTCGATGCCATACGCAGCGGCGGCGTTTGCCAGAATCGGCACAACCCCGAAGTAGTAGGCGTCGTTGGACAGCACGAAGGTCAGCGGCATGCTGGTGATGGCCACCACCAACGGGAACAGGTGTCCCCAGGACGGCGGGATCCAGTCAACCAGGGTTTGCGCCAGGGAATCGACCATCTTGGTGCCCGAGAAGATCCCGGCAAAGATGCCGGCGGCAAACACCAGCAGCACCACGGTCATGGCGTTGCCGGAGTGCGCCAGGATGCGCTCTTTCTGTATGTCCAGTTGCGGGTAGTTGATCATCAGCGCCAGCACGAAACCGATCAGGAACAGAATCGCCGAGTGCATGATGCCCATCACCAGCGCCACCATGACCGCGCACACCAGCAGCAGGTTGACGTAGGCCAGCTTCGGTCGTTTGTGCGGCGTGTCCTCAAGGATGGCCTTGATGTAGCAGTCCCCACCGCCGCTCTGCAGCTGGATATTGCCGATGCGCTTACGCTCGCGACGGCCCAGCAGGAACGCGGTGAACACTACCCAGGCTGCGCCACCGATCATGGTGGGCAGCAACGGCACGAAGTACTCGCCGGCATCCAGCCCCAGCGCGGCGATTGCCCGAGTGGCCGGCCCGCCCCACGGGGTCATGCCGCTCATGATGCTCAAGGACAACATGGCAATGGTGGCCAGGATCATCGGGTTCATGCCGATACGCTTGTACAACGGCAGCATGGCCGCGCACGTGATCATGTATGTGGTGGTGCCGTCGCCGTCCAGTGCCACGACCAGCGACAACAGGGCGGTGCCCACGGCGATTTTCATCGGGTCGCCGTTGACGCGCTTGAGGATCTTGCGAATCAGCGGGTCGAACAGCCCGGCGTCGATCATCAGGCCAAAAAACAGGATCGCAAACAGCAGCAGCGCGGCCGACGGAGCCACCATTTTCAAGCCGTCGAGCATCATCTTGCCGGTGGTGCCACCAAACCCGCCGATCACTGCGAAGACGATGGGCACCACCGTCAGCGCGACAATCGGCGACAAGCGTTTAGTCATAATCAGGAAGGTGAAGACCACCACCATGGCCAAACCAAGGAAAGCGAGCATAGTCAGATCTCTTGTTCTTATGATGAGCGTGGCCGACGCGCAGGCGCACGGCCCCTATGCGGCCGGGCGATCCGATCAACGGTGCCCGGCGCAGGTGAATGCAAAGGTTCTTTATGGGTGTTGCAGGATGCCTTGCGCGGTTAGCTGTGTGACGTGACCTTGGCGTTGTCCCAGGTAACGTCCGCAGCCGGCGCCACCACAGGCGGCGGATTGCCGTCGAGAGTGCGCATCAGCCTCTGGCGTTCGCAGGCGTTTTCCGAGATCGAGATCACCACAGTGGCGACGGCGTTACTGGCAAGGCTGGTCAGTGCGCGGGCTTCGGACATGAAGCGATCGATGCCGATCAACAACGCCAGGCCAGCCAGGGGAATGTCGTGGATGACCGTCAGGGTGGACGCCAACGCGACGAAACCGGAACCGGTGACACCGGCGGCGCCCTTGGAGGACAGCAGCATGATCGCCAGCATGGTCACGGTTTGCGTCAGGGTCAGTTCGATGTTGCAGGCTTGGGCGATGAACACCGCCGCCAGCGACAGGTAGATCGCCGTGCCATCGAGGTTGAACGAGTAACCCGTTGGCAGGACCAGGCCGACCACGCCTTTTTTGCAGCCCAGGGCTTCGAGTTTTTCCAGCATGCGCGGCATGACCGGTTCAGTCGACGAGGTGCCCAGCACCACCAGGAATTCTTCCCGGAAGTAGCGCAACAGCTTCCACAGGCTGAAGCCGTTGGCCCGGCAAATGCTGCCCAGCACCACGATGACGAAAAACGCGCAGGCGATGTACAAGGTCATGATCAGCTTGGCCAGCGAGCCCAGCGAGGTGATCCCGTATTGGCCCACAGTGAACGCCAGTGCGCCAAATGCACCCACCGGGGCGAATCGCATCAGGTAGGAGAAGATCTTGAACACCATGTGCGAAGCGGACTCCAGCACATTGAGCACCGGCTTGCCACGCTCGCCGATCGCCGAAAGGGCAAAACCGCTGAGCACGGCAATGAACAGCACGGGCAGCACTTCACCCTTGTTGAAGGCGCCAATGAAGGTGTCCGGGATGATGTGCATGAAAAACTCCACCACGCCCAGCTTCGCCGCCGAATCGGTGTACTGCGACAGGCCCTTGGTGCTCAACTGAGTCGGGTCGATGTTCATGCCCACGCCGGGCTTGAACAGATACACCGACACCAGGCCGATGATCAGGCTGATTACGGTCAGGCCCAGGAACAGCAACATGGTCTTGCTCAGCAGTCGGCCGAGCGAGCGCTTGTCGCTCATGCCGGCGATGCCGGTGACGATGGTGCAGAACACTACGGGGGCGATCATCATCTTGATCAACTTGATGAACGCGTCGCCCAGCGGTTTGAGGGCGACCGCCTGCTGCGACCAGAAATGGCCAACGAGCACGCCCAGGATGACAGCGCAGAGAATCTGGAAATACAGCGACTTTACAACTTTCATGGCATCACCCATTTTTTAGAATTGTGCTGATGCGGAAACGGCGATAACTAGGAGGACATCATCCGGCGAGTCGTTGAGAAGCCGTCGCGTAAACGAAACCTGAGAACAACCGGCGCGCCGTGCGTACGACCGAGGCGCGGATGGTCTCACCTTTATCACCGGTGTAGGACAAAACGACATCTATCCCACCACTTGGGTGTTCAATACGCACTTGCTTCAAGCGCGGTTCACTCACCCCGCCGAGCAGTTGCGCAACCACACTGCCCGGTGACACGCACGCGGTCGCCAGGCCGATAGAGCCGGTGATCGCCAGGGCGCGGTGGCAGTTGTGGGGCATGAAATAACGGACCTGAACGGTGCCACCCGCCTTGGCCGGGGAAACCAGCACTGGCTTGGGAATGACTTTGTCGCTGACATCACCCAGGCCCATCGCCAGGCCGGCCTGCAGGCGCAGGGCTTCCAGGCGCTGAAGGAACGACTTGTCGGCGTCGAGTTCCGCAGGGCTTTCGTCACCGCGCTTACCCAACTGGCCAGCTTCGATGATCATCATCGGCATGGCCATGTCGATGCACGTCATCGGCACACCGTCGATCACGTCCTGGGTGTTGCCGGTGGGGAACAGTTTGCCGGTCTTGCTGCCGGCCGCATCGAGAAAGGTCAGTTGAACCGGCGCCGCCGTACCCGGTACACCGTCGATGGCGGTGTCGCCTTCATAGCTGACGTTGCCACCTGGGGTCTGCACCTCGGAGTTCACGAAGGTGCCGGTGTTGAGGTTACGAATGCGCACCAGCGTCTGGGCCTTGGACGCCTTGACCAGACCCTGCTCGATAGCAAAGGGGCCCACGGCGCACAGCATGTTGCCGCAGTTGGGTGCCGTGTCGACCCGGCGCTGGGCAACCATCACCTGCACGAACAGGTAGTCGACGTCGGCATCAGGGTGCAGCGACGGGCTGACGATCGCCACCTTGCTGGTTTGCGGGCTACCGCCGCCGATGCCGTCGATTTCCAGTTCGTGACCGGAACCCATCAGGTTGAGCAGCAACTCATCGCGTTCGGGAATCGAAACGGGCAAATCCCACGCAAGAAATACGGGCCCCTTGGAGGTACCGCCACGCATAAGCACACAAGGAATTCGTTGCATGAAATCAGACTCTTGTTAATCAATAGGGGCAATTGATGCTCTGTGAACAAGAGTGACAGGAGGTCAGAAATGATTCCAATGCAAAGATTTGCGTTATTATTCCACTTAGCGAATCAATCAAACCGATGCCCGTCAGACCTTGGCCAATCGGAATCAGGGTGCTTGAACCATGGACTATGAGCTGAACGACATTCGATCGTTCGTGAAAATCGCCGAACTTGGAAGCTTTCACGAAGCGGCCGAGGCACTGCATTTGTCCCAGCCGGCCATGAGCCGGCGCATGAAGAAGCTCGAGGACGGCCTGGGCATTGCGCTGCTCGATCGCACCACGCGCAAGGTCAGCCTGACGAGCGTGGGTCGTGATTTTCTGCCCAAGGCACGTCGCCTGCTGGACGATTTCGACGACTCGATACTCAATATCCGCGAATTGGCCGAGCGCCAGGTCGGGCGGGTGACTCTGGCGTGCATCCCCACGGCAGCCTTCTACTTTTTGCCCTCGGTGATTCGCCTGTACAACGAGCGGTACCCGAAAATCCGTATCCGACTGCTTGACCTCAGTGCCAATGAAGGGCTGGAGGCGGTCCTGCGGGGTGAGGCGGATTTCGGCATCAACATGATGAGCGGGCAGCACCCGGACATCGAGTTCGTGCCACTGGTGAACGAACCGTTTGTGCTGGCGTGTCGCCGCGACCACGAACTGGCCGGGCGCAGCTCCGTCAGTTGGTCGGAATTGAGCGACTACCGCCTGATCGGCGTCGGCCGCCTCAGCGGCAACCGCATGCTGCTCGACCACGCGCTGTCCGGCCTGAGCTGGCGGCCGCAATGGTTTTACGAGGTGCAGCACCTTTCCACTTCGTTGGGCCTGGTCGAAGCCGGGCTCGGGGTGTCGGCCATGCCCAGCCTGGCGATGCCTGCAGTGGATCACCCGACGTTGGTAAGCGTGCCACTGGTGGACCCGGTGATAAACCGGTCCCTGGGGCTGGTTTACCGACGCGGCGCGTCGCTCTCCCCTGCGGCCGAAAAATTCGTATCGATACTTCTGGAACAGTGGGAGCGCTAAACTCGCACCGAACGCCCCTCAAGGACCTGCGCCCGTCATGAAATTCGATCTCGCCTATTGCCTGAGCCTTGACGACAAGTTGTCGATCTATGACGTGCGCGATCTCAATTTCGACGAGACGGTGGCGTTCGATTCGGCGAAGGAAGATTTCCAGTGCCCCAACGACGCCTGTCGTTTGGCGTTCGATGCGTCGAATGTGTTGACCACGTTCAATGCCAGGAATGTGAACTACGTGCGCACCCCGCACTTCAAGAACACGCCGAGCACGCGGCATGTGGCGGATTGTCCTTATGTGAGCCTCAAAGCGTCAGCCGGCGTTGATGGTGCACAAATGGATGACGGGCCGGAGGAGCATTTTCCGTCAGAGTTGTTGCTGACCCGGCGTCAGTATGTGCGTAAACCCTCGAGCGCGGACGCTTCAGCGGTCGACGGTCAAGTGGCGCCAGGGGCCGCGTCTTCAGCGCCCGGTGCAGGGCAGTCCAGCCGCGAGACTGCGCCAGACAAGACCCATGTCTTTGCCCATCCGGTGGAGTGTTTTGTTTCCAATTTCCCCGATAAGGACCTGCTCAAGCGCACGCCGTTGAAGGTGGGCGAGCACACGGCGCCTTACGCTTCGTTCTTCAAGAAGGTCGAGTACCTGACGGACAACAAGGGGCTCATTTATTGGGGGCGGATCAAGGAGATCAAGGATTACACCCAGAGCTTTCGCATCGATTTCGAGCAGAAGGTGTGGTTCAAGCAGGCGGATGAGGCGAAGAAAAAACCGTATTCGGTGAACGTCTACTTGAGCAAGAAACTGATCGAGAACTACCGCAAGCGCAAGGCGTTCCTGGAGGAGATCAAGCATGCAGTCGACAGTAAGGCCGAGTTGTATTGCTTCTTTTATGGCGTGACGCCGGAGTTGAAGCAGGTGCCGAGCAAGAAGAATCCCGAGCAGACGTTCGGGGTGTTCAGCGCAAATATCGAGAACCTGGATCACTTCATTATTCGGGAGGCGCCGGGGTTGGGTGGCTAGCGTGCAGGGGGGCACCATCCGTCAGGTCGACCATAGCGAAATCGCAGTATTCAAAAAATCAATTTGCTCCAGACTCAAAACAACTGTACAAAAACACAGTACATTTTGAGTCAGCACTTTCGAGCCCGGAGCACACCATGGCCTCTTATGCGATGAAAATCACCCTGGAACGTATCGCCCTCTTCCAATTCACCCCCGCCCATTGCGCGCAGGCCCGAGCGATGTTGGGGTGGAGTGTGGAGCAATTGTCGCGTGAAGCCGGGGTTGCGGTTGGCGAGATCGAGCGGTTCGAGGCCCGACGTGAGGCGGCGGATGCGGATCGGTTGGCGTTGGCTTATCGGTTTGAGTCGGAGGGGCTGATGTTCTTTCCGGGGTTTGCGCCGGGGCGTGGGATGAACGGGAAAGTCGCAACGGCGGAATCTGTTGTGTAGGAGCGAGTGCTCTCGATTGACGATTATTACCATATGGGTATATTCCGTTGTACGAGGAACTCGCTCTGGTAACCAGGTCATGATTGAAATAGAACAAAGCAGCGGGAACGTCTACGAGGACCTCTCGACACCCAACGCCAGTGGAATGCGCGTCAAATCCCTATTGGCGGCAAAAATTGGCGAGATCATCAAGGCACGGCATTTAACTCAGGTTCAAGCTTCCGAGATCCTCGGCCTGTCCCAACCCAAGCTCTCTGAAATGCTGCGCGGCAAGTTCCGCGGGATCAGTGAAGCCAAGATGATGGAGTGTCTTTCCCTGCTTGGGCGTGACATTCAGATCGTGGTCAAGTCGGCGCCTCGTTCCAGGAAAGAGGGGTTGATTGAGGTGGTGTTCAGTTGAGGACCCTGTAGGAGCGAGCATGCTCCTACAGGGTCAGGGGTCAGGGGTCAGGGTTTGAACGCTGGGACCTGGCGGGCGTTGGAGACTTGTTCGTAGCCATACGCCAAGGCGATCAGTTCGGCATCGCTCCAGCGCGGGCCGAAGAAGAAGACCGAGGTCGGCAGGCCGTTTTCGTCGATGCCGGAGGGCACCATGACGCCGGGATAGCCGGCCAACGGAGCGACGTTCATGGCGGGTGAGCCGACGTCCGAGACCATGGCATCGAGCTTATGGGTCATCAACAGCAGGTCGATGGCCGCTGCATTTTGACTTTGAATCTTGCGCCAGAGGTGGTTGTAGGTTTGCTCGTCGAACACCACGTCGTTGCCTGCGATCAGTGTGTCCTGGCTGAGGGCTTGCGGGCTTGCGGCGTTGAACAGGACGAGGTCTTGCAAGGTTTTGGCCGGGATACCGGACCGTGTGGCCAGATAGCGCGGCAGTTCACGCTTGATGCCCATGTGGAAGGCGTCGTCGACCCGCTCTGATAATGGATCACGCAGGTCGACAGGAATCAACGTCGCCCCCGCTGCCTGCATGAGTTCAAGGGCCTGGGAAAACTGCGGGTCTATCAGCAGCGGCAAACCGCTCTGGTCAAATTTGGCGGGGTAGCCGATGCGCTTGCCCACCAGGGTATTGGGGCGCAATAGCGCGGTGTAGTCGACGGTATCCTGGCCGTGAGGCTTTTGCACCGGGTCGGCTGGGTCGCTGCCGCGCATGGCGTTCATGAGCTGGGCAGCCTCGCGCACCGTGCGGGCCATCGGGCCAGGCGTGTCGAGTTTGTGTGTGACGGGGATGAGGCCGCTGCGGCTGAGCAGTCCCACGGTCGGCTTGATGCCGACCACGCCATTCAATGACGCCGGGCAGACGATTGAGCCGGCGGTTTCAGTGCCGACGGCCAGCGGGGCGAAACCGGCGGCGGTGGCCGCTGCGGAGCCGGAACTTGAGCCGCACACGTCACCGCTTAACACATGAGGATTTTTGGTTTGGCCACCCCGGCCACTCCAGCCAACAGGTAAGGTCGGATCGCGGAAAGCCGCCCATTCACTGAGGTTGGTTTTGCCGATAATGACAGCGCCTGCCTCCCTGAGACGCTGCACGATGTAGGCATCCTTTGGAGCCGGTTTGCCCACCATGGCCGGTGAGCCCGCGCTGGTCTGCATCTGATCGGAGGTGTCGATGTTGTCCTTGAGCAATACGGGGATGCCATGCAACGGTCCCCGAACGTAGCCCCACTGACGCTCCCGATCCAGGGCATAGGCGATGTCCAGTGCATCGGGGTTGAGTTCGATGATGGAATTGATCTTCGGGCCCTGTTCATCCAGCGCATAAATTCTTTGTTGCAGATGCATCACGAGCGCTGCGGCGGTCGTTTCCTTGCGTTCCATGCGCCGAGAAAGTTCATCGACACTGAGAAACTCCAACCTCGATTCGGATGTCGGTGCCTGGGCGTTGGCGGAGCTGGCGAGCGAAAGCAGAATGATCCTGACCAGCCACTTCAGGCGGCTGTTTAACGTAACGTCCATGAAAAAAAGATCCTTAGTAATGACGGTTGATGAGAGGAAAGCCCACTCCATTTCCAGCCTACCGAGGCCTCCGGAAATGTCCGTCATCACTTGTCGCCAGATCTCGTATGAAACTTCGCGTCTGTCGGTAGCCCGATCAGCCAGTGCTTTGCTGATACACCTGCTGCTCCACCTCGTACCACCAGGCACTGCCCCGCTGCGGATGCATGACGTTGAACGCCTGGCCCATCTGCGGCGTGGTGATAGAGACATTGCGGTCCCAGGCCAGGGCCAGGATGCGGTCGAACGGTTCGTACCAGGCGTGCATCGCCAAATCGAAGGTGCCGTTGTGAATCGGCAGCAGCCAGCGGCCCTTAAGGTCGATGTGTGCTTGCAGGGTCTGCTCAGGTTGCATGTGCACGTGCGGCCACTCGACGTTATAGGCGCCGGTTTCCATCAGCGTCAGATCAAACGGGCCGTACTGCTGGCCGATGCGTTTGAAGCCGTCGAAGTAGCCACTGTCGCCGCTGAAGAAAATGCGCGTGTCGCCATCGATGATCACCCACGACGCCCACAGCGTGCTGTTGCCGTCGAACAGGCCACGGCCGGAAAAGTGTTGCGACGGCGTGGCGGCGAATCGGATGCCAGCCACTTCAGTGCTTTGCCACCAATCCAGTTGGCGCACTTTGCTGGCCTCGATTCCCCACTTGATCAGCGTATCGCCGACGCCCAAGGGCGTGAGGAAGTAGTTGGTCTTGTCCGCCAGATCCAGCACGGCCTGATAATCGAGGTGGTCGTAGTGATCGTGGGACAGGATCACCGCCTCAATCGGTGGCAACTCTGCCAGGCTGATCGGTGGCTGGTGAAAACGCTTGGGACCGGCCCATTGCACCGGAGAGGCGCGCTCGGCGAACACCGGATCGGTGATCCAGAATTTGTCCTGCAGTTTCAGCAGGACTGTGGAATGGCCCAGGCGATAGACACTATGGTTGGGCGCGGCGATCAGCGCGTCATGGGTCAGGCGTTGCACCGGCACCGCAGCGGTTGGCTTGGTGTCGCGCGGTTTGTGAAAAATCATGTTCCACAGGATGCGCAGCATTTTGCGCAGCCCTTCGCGTTTGACCGGCGCATGGTTGCGAAACAGCCCATCGGTCTGACGGGAGGCCTCGGGTTCATTAGCGGTTGTGGCATTGGCCATGACGGATGACTCCAGGACGCCGCGCCGCTGGCGGCGTCTGCGATGAACGATAAATGGCCAAGGCACGCAAGCATCAGCCGGACACTTTATTTTTACTGGACAGGATTAACGAAACATTACACTGCACAGTGTAGTTTCTAGGTTGCATCAATTATCTTCACAAGTAAACTACCCAGTGTAATGACTAAATTTTCTACCGAAGCCCTTTATGACAGCTCCACAGCGCATCACCGACCGAAAACGCGAAGCGATCATCCAGGCCGCGATTGCCGAATTCCGTGACAACGGTTTCGACATCACCAGCATGGACAAGATCGCCGCCACCGCAGGCGTCTCGAAGCGCACGGTGTACAACCACTTCCCCAGCAAGGAAGCGTTGTTCGCCGAAATCCTTAATCAGTTGTGGGCACGGGTGACGGCTGAACAGGAAGCGGTTTACCGCCCCGAACTGCCTTTGCGTGAGCAGATGCGACGGATGCTCATGGCGAAGTTGCAGATGCTGGGCGATGACAACTTCCTCGACCTTGCGCGGGTGGCCATCGCAGCGACGATTCATTCTCCGGAGCGCGCTCAGGACATGGTCGCCAGAATGGGCGAGCGCGAAGAAGGCCTCACCGTATGGATTCGTGCGGCGCAGGCTGATGGGCGCTTGAAACCGGTGCCGCCGGAGTTCGCTGCGCAACAGGTGCAGGGCCTGCTCAAGTCCTTTGCCTTCTGGCCGCAGATTTCCATGGGTCAGCCAGGTCTTTCGCCCGAGATGCAGAGCACTGTGGTGGAATCGGCGCTGGACATGTTCCTGGCGTGTTATCAGTGTTGAACCCCAGTTGATTGTCACACGCAAGTTTGCCTTGTTAGGGTATGAGTTCGGCCTTTAGATGGGTGGTTTTTTTTAGGCCGCCATCGCGGGCAAGCCCGCTCCCACATAGGTACTACGTCGCACACAAGTCTGATGTGGGAGCGGGCTTGCCCGCGATGAGGCCCGCCCACACAGCGCAAATTCTCAGCCCTGCACCAAACTGCGAACCGCCGTAATCTGCGGCACTTCCCTCCGATTCATGTACACCCGCAACGGCTCGGTGATATTGATACGGTCATCGATGTGCTGGTCCAGCAGCAACTGGATCAGGTCGCGCTTGAGGGTCATGGCGTTTTCCGGCCCCGCAGCCCAGACGAATTCGCTGGCCGGGATGATGCCGTCATCCGCCACGTCCATGCCGAAGGAGTCTTCGCTGAAGCGCACGATGTATTGGCCGGTCTTGCGGTTGAGACCGACGAAGCCCTTGAGTTGGTCGGCGGCCTGGCAGATGAGTTGGGAAGTGATGCGCATATAAACCTCACAAAAGATCGATGGTTTACACGCCTGGCAAGATGGAGGGCGCTCCCTCTGCCGGGGAGACTGCCGTGGCCAAGATTACTGCAAAGCACCGCAAAGATGCGCTGGAAAATTGTTTTTTAAACACGTTTTTGTCGGTCTCGCGATAGCGCGAGTGGCGCTCAGTTGTTAAAAGAGACCTCTTTGAAAACCTCTGCGAAAGGATCTCGACCATGCCTGCAACGTTTACCAAGAGTGCCCTGCTGCTGAGCCTGATGCTCGGTTTCACTCAGTCCCAGGCTGCGAGCGGCCCGGCCCCCGCGACACTGGCCGCCAATTCGGGCATCCCGCACCCGGCGGTGATCGCTCACCGTGGCGCCTCGTACGACGCGCCGGAATCTACCGCTGCCGCCTACAAAGCCGCCCGCGACCTGGGTGCCGATTATCTGGAGATGGACCTGCAACGCAGCAAGGACGGCGTACTGTTCGCCCTTCACGACAACAACCTGCAACGTACCACCGACGTTGCCACTAAATTCCCCGACCGCAAGGACAGCCCCGCCAACGCATTCACCATGGCAGAGCTGAAAACACTGGACGCCGGCAGTTGGTTCAACGCGGCTTACCCGGATCGCGCGCGCCCTTCCTTTGCGGGTCTGAAAATCCTCACCCTCGATGAAATCATCGACATCGCCCAGGCAAACCCGCTGCGCAAGCCTGGCCTGTACATCGAGACCAAGGAGCCCAAGCAGTTTCCCGGCATCGAACGTGACCTCAAGGAAAAACTCCAGGATCGCGGCTGGTTGATTCCGGCCGGGTCCAACGGCAAGCGCAAGGAATTGGCCGTCGGCCAGGGCAAGGGTCGGGTGGTGTTGCAGACGTTCGAGAAGAGCAGCCTCGAACTGCTGGAAAAGGAGATGCCGCAGGTGCCGAAAATCCTGTTGCTGTGGGTGGGTGAAGGCAATATCGAACCGCAGTCCAAGGTGACGTTCGCCGAGTCGGGCGACAAGGACCACGCCGCCTACTACGCCAAGCAGGAACCCAAGAGCAAAGCCGAGTTCCAGCAATGGATCGACTACGCCAAGGCCCAGGGCGCCATCGGCACCGGCCCATCGGCGGCGCTGACCCACGGCGGTGATCAGAGTTATGCCGACCTGGTGAAACCATGGATGAACCAGTACACCCACGATCAGGGTTTGCTGGTGCACGTGTACACCGTGGATGACGCGGTGGATTTCCAGAAGGTGATGAACGCGGGTGTCGATGGCATCTTCACCAACCGGGCGAGCGAGTTGTTGAAGTTCTACAAACGCCCTGCAGCGGCAAGTGTCGGGCAGGTGTTGACGAACAACGGCTACTGATCAGGGGTACGCAAAACCTGTAGGAGCGAGCATGCTCGCGATGGTAGATCAGACACTGCGGGCAATCAGACAGCCCGCGTCATCGTTGACGTCCATCGCGAGCATGCTCGCTCCTACAGAGGTCAGCAGAAAGGGAATTTTAAGGGTGGATTAAGTTACCAAGGTTACTCTGATCTCACTTAAACATCACACAAGGAATGCCCCTTATGAAAACCCTGACTGCCCTGTTCACCGCTGCCACCCTGTCCCTCACTGCCGGTTTTGCCATGGCTGACGTGCGAGTCGACGAGATCCCGCAACTGGTCAAGGAAGGCAAGATCAAGCCACTGGAGGAACTTAACCAGATCGTCCTGAAACTGCACCCGGGTGCCACCATCACCGACACCGAGTTGGACAACCACTTCAACGGCTTCGAATACGAAGTCGAACTGCGTGACGCCAAAAACGTAGAGTGGGATGTGGACTTGAATGCGGCCACTGGTGAAGTCCTGAAGAACAAGCAGGACAATTGATTCCTGCCATCACGGCTCTACCGTTTGCACTGTAGGAGCGAGCTTGCTCGCTCCTACACGTCCACCATCCGGTCAGGCGCTCAAGCGCGCCGTCACATCATTGAGCTGCCCCGACAACCCGTGCAGGTTGTGGCTGGCGGCCTCGGTGCGTTGCACGTTGTCCAGGTTGGTGCTGGCAATGCTGGTGATTTCGGTGAGGTTGCGCGAGATGTCTTCGGCCACCGAAGTCTGCTCTTCAGCGGCGGTGGCGATCTGACGGTTCATGTCGCGGATAGCTTCGACTGCATGGGTGATGCGTTCGAGCATGGCCCCGGCTTCGGTCACTTGCTGCACGCTTTCTTCGCTGCGCGATTGACCGCTTTCAATGGCGTGGGCCGCATCAACCGCGCCAGTCTGCACGGTTTCGATAATCTGATTGATCTCGATGATCGAGGCCGCTGTCCGTTGCGCGAGGCTGCGCACTTCATCGGCCACCACGGCAAAACCACGCCCGGCTTCACCGGCGCGGGCGGCTTCGATGGCGGCGTTGAGCGCCAGCAGGTTCGTCTGCTCGGCGATGCCGCGAATCACTTCCAGGACCTTGCCAATCCGACCGCTGTCCGTTTCCAACTGGCGGATGACCGTCGCCGTGTTGGCGATTTCACCACGCATGCGGGTGATGGTGTGGATGGTGCCCTGCATGACTTTTTCGCCCTGCTGCGCGGACTGGTCGGCATCGTCGGCAGCACGCGCGGCATCGGCGGCATGGCGCGCGACTTCCTGGGCGGTGGCCGACATCTCGTTCATGGCCGTCGCCACCTGGTCGGTGCGGCTGAACTGCTCGTTGGTCCCGCTGGCCATAAGCCCGGCAATTGATTTCAACTCGCCGCTGGCGCTGTCCAGATCCCGGGTGCTGACCTGCAAACGGCTGAAGGTGTCAGCGAGGAAATCGCGCAGGGTATTGGCCGCCGTGGCCAGTTTACCCAGCTCATCCTGGCGACTGCTGTTCACCCGATCGGCGAACTTGCCCTGACTCAGTTGCGCCACGTATTCGATCAGTTTCTGGATCGGCGCCACCAGATTGCGGTTGACCAGCCACAGGCTCAACAGACCGATCAAAAGCCCCGACACCAGCATCACAATGATACCCAGCAACACAGTGCGATTGGCGCTGGCGCTGATCAGCACCGACTGCTCATTACCCAGTTTGCGCAACTCACCCACCAGCTCGCTCATCTGTTCGCTGGCAGCCCGGTCCACCCCCTTGACCGCCGCGTCACCCGCCGCAGGATCGCCACCCGAAGCGACGTACGCATCACGGCCCTTCTGATACGCAGCGCCAAGCAAACGGTGCTCGTCACGCAGGCGCTCAATGCGGGTTTTCAGTGACGACTCGATGCCCTTCTGCCCAGCCAGTTCGCCGAGGATGCCTTGCACGTCACGCTGACGGTCTTCGAATTGTTTCCAGTACTTGTCCAGGTCCGCCGGTTGCTTACCGCGCAGCAGTACGTTTTTCCATTCCTGGACCTGGATCTTGAATTGCAGGTTGGCCTCATCGATCAACTGCGAGGTGTGCAGCGGGCCTTCGATCAGGTTTGCGTAGCTCTGCACGCCATTGGACAGGAAGTGAAAGCACGCCAGCGCGATCAACAACATCGCCAACAGGCTGCCACTCAGCAGGGCGAGAATTTGCGCTCTCAAGGACTTTTGCACAGACATCGGAAGATCTCATGACAGGAATTCGGCACGTGCCAGAGGACACGTGAAAGGGGTGCGGACATCCTGTCTGCGACAGTTGCCACACGCCAAAGGCGCGCAACTTAACCCATGCGTAATCGGCGTACTAGAGCGGTTCTTGATGAAAAACCGACCATCGGTAGAGCAATCGTTTGCGACCTCCGACTGTCACAAAAACGTCATGTTGGCTTGCGATGATTCGGCTCAAGTGAACCTGTGAAACCCGCGACAGGCGCCCTCCTCGCATCGAGCCTTCATGAACCACAGCATCGACCAAAGTCATCGCGACCCGGACCTGTTCGGTCTGCTCTATGGTTTCAGTTTTCGTCCCGGCGAACGTGGTCGTGAGATCGATTCGGCGATGGCGCTGCAACGCCTGCAACAGTCCGAGGACAGCGACGAATTTTTCTGGCTGCACCTCAACCTCGCCCACGCGGCGTGCGAGCGGTGGATGAAAAATCATCTGGAATTGCCCGACGAATTTTTCGAAGCCTTGCATGAAGGTTCACGCTCGACGCGCATCGAACATGTCGACTCGGCGCTGCTGGCGGTGGTCAACGACGTGGTGTTCAATCTCAGCAGCATGGTGTCCTCCGACGTGTCCACGCTGTGGGTGTGCGTGCGTAGCCGGCTGATCATCAGCGCACGCCTGCAACCGTTGCACTCGGTGGACAAGCTGCGTTCCTCGGTGAAGGCCGGCGAGCGCTTTCGCTCGCCCCTGGAGCTGTTGGTGCACTTGCTGCGAGACCAGGGCGAAGTGCTGACCCAGATCGTGCGCAAGACCAGCCAGAGTGTCGATCAGATCGAAGATGAGTTGCTGTCTTCGCGCCTGTCGACCAATCGCGCGGAACTGGGCACCAATCGCCGCGTGCTGGTGCGCCTGCAACGGCTGCTGGCCCTGGAGCCGGGCTCGTTGCTGCGCCTGCTCAACCGCCCACCGCCCTGGCTGCAGAAGGAAGACGTGAAGGAGTTGCGCAAATCCACCGAGGAGTTTGCGCTGATCATCAACGACCTCACGGCGCTCGGCGAGCGGATCAAGCTGTTGCAGGAAGAGATCGCCGCCAACCTCAACGAACAGAGCAACCGCACGCTCTTCACCCTGACCGTGGTGACAGTGCTGGCCCTGCCGATCAACATCATCGCCGGTTTCTTCGGCATGAACGTGGGCGGCGTGCCGCTGGCCGGTGACCCGGAGGGGTTCTGGATCCTGGTGGCGCTGGTGGTGACGTTTACCGTGATTGCCGGGCGCTGGGCGTTTCGCAAGCGCCAGGATTATTGAGCCCTCAAATCGACTTCAACAGGGTCCCCTGTGGGAAGGTCAGGCACCCACAGGGTTTGGCGTCGATCACAAACCTCAACGACACCCGATAACCTGTGGGAGCGGGCTTGCCCGCGATGAGGGTCGCCAGCCCACCTCACCCCAACCCCTTGATCCGCGCCTCGATAAACCGCCGCTCCGGCGCCTGCCGGGTCAACGCCAGCGCCCGCTCATACGCCGCTCGCGCATCCGTAACCCTGCCCAACTGCCTACAGAACTCCGCGCGCGCCGAATGCGCCAAGTGGTAGTCCTGCAAATCGCCCCGGGCCAGGATCGCCTCGATCAAGGTCAGGCCTGCCAACGGACCATCGCGCTTGGAAATTGCCACCGCGCGATTCAGTTCGATCACCGGCGAAGGCACCCCCGCCAGCAGCACGTCATACAGACCGACGATCTGCGCCCAGTCGGTCTGCGCGGCGGTGCTCGCCTCAGCGTGCACCGCCGAAATGGCCGCTTGCAGGCAATACGGCCCAAAACCATCCAGCCCCAGCGCCCGCTCAATCAACGCACAGCCCTCGGCGATCATCGTCGCGTCCCAGAGCGAACGGTCCTGCTCATCCAGCAGGATCAGTTCCCCACTGGACGATGTGCGCGCCTTGCGCCGTGACTCATGCAACAACATCAGCGCCACCAGGCCCAGCACCTCAGGCTCGGGCAACAACTCCATCAACAGGCGCCCGAGGCGGATCGCCTCGCGCGTCAGCTCTTCCCGGGTCAATTCGGCGCCCATGGACGCCGAGTACCCTTCGTTGAACACCAGGTAAATCACCCGCAGCACGCTGTCCAGTCGCTCGGGCAATTCGACCAGCGTCGGCACTTGGTAGGGTATCTTCGCGTCACGGATTTTCGCCTTGGCGCGCACGATGCGCTGGGCGATGGTGGCCGGCGCACAGAGAAACGCCCGGGCGATTTCCTCGGTGGTCAGGTCGCAGACTTCACGCAAGGTCAGCGGCACCTGGGCGTCCGCCGCCAGGGCCGGGTGGCAGCAGGTGAAGATCAGGCGCAGGCGATCGTCTTCCACATCGTCGTCACTCCAGTCGCCGTGTTCCAACGCCTCGGCCTGTGCGATCAGCAACGGCCGGGACGCCGCAAACCGTGCACGCCGACGCAGCACATCGATCGCCTTGAAGCGCCCGGTGGACACCAGCCAGGTGCGCGGATTGTCCGGCACGCCGTCGCGCTGCCAGCGTTCGACCGCAACGAAAAACGCCTCGTGCAGCGCCTCTTCCGCCAGATCGAAGTCCCCGAGCAAACGAATCAGGGTCGCCAGGATGCGCCGCGACTCCTGGCGGTAAACCTGTTCGACCCGTGCCTGGACTGACACCCCGCTCATCGGTCCCGCATGCCTTAGCGCTCCAGGTTCAATTGACGAACGGGGCGCACCTCGACGCAACCCACCCTGGCCGCCGGAATGTGCCCCGCGACCTGCAGGGCGTCATTGAGGTCCTTGGCATCGATCAAATAGAAACCGGCCAACTGCTCCTTGGTTTCGGCGAACGGGCCGTCGGTAATCGACATTTTGCCGTTGCGCATGCGCACGGTGGTGGCGGTCTGCACCGACTCCAGCGCTTCGGCCGCGAGCATCCGGCCGCTGCCCTGGATCGATTCGGCGTAGGCCATGCACTCCTCGTCCCTGGGGCTCTCGGGCAGTGAATGCAATTGCTGTTCGTTGCTGTAGACCAGGCATAGGTACTTCATGGGGCTCTCCACATCGGACCGTCAGGGCTTCAAGTCGAACAGCGCCGTGCCGCTCTGCATGTCGAAGGGCGCCGACCAGTGTTCGTGGACAATGCGCCACTGCCCGCCCTCACGCCGGTAACAAGCAGTGACACGCATCCAGCAAGCCTGGGTCTCACCCTGTTCGTTGGTGCCACCGCAATGGGCCAGCCAGTGGGCGAACGCAATGTGCTCGTCGGCGACGACGTTCATGTGGTCGAAGTCGAAGGTGTGCGGGCCCTGGCACATTTCCATGCATTCCAGCCAATGCGCGCGGTAGGCGGCTTTACCGCGAAATTGCAGGGCTTTTACGGCATCGAACGAGACGATCTCGTCGGCATACAGGGCCATGATTTTATCGACATCCTTGGCCATCACGGCCTGACGATAGGTGTCGATCAACTTCTCGATTTCGTGGGTAGCGCTCATGGTGGTTCTCCGTGGCTATTGTTGTGAAGACACCTCTAGTCGTCTGGCGATCCTGCAATTCGACAGTAGAAATAAAAGTAATCCAAATCTGCTGAGCCGTTAGAATTCGAGCCTCATTCATGTAGGAAAATGGACAATCCCATGTCAGCGAGACTTGTGCCGTACGACAGCCTGAACGCGCAACAGCGCCAGCAAGTGGAGGCCATAGAAGTGCATCGGGAGCAGATCAAGTTCTCGGGTGACATTCATGGTGCCTTGCACACCCTGCTGTCCAAACCCGGCCCAGGGGTGAAGGGCTTCGCCCTGCTGGCCGAGGACGTTCCCGTCGCCTTCCTGCTGCTCAAGCGTCCACCTGCCCTCCCCGTGTGGGCCAATGAACACAGCGCCACGTTGCATGCGCTGCAAGTCGACCAGCGCCACCAAGGCAAAGGCTACGGCAAGGCGTGCCTGCTGGCGCTCCCTGCGGTGGCGCGCGAGGCCTGGCCGGAGATCAAGGGGTTGGAGTTGTCGGTGGATGCGGATAATGCGTCGGCAATCGGGCTGTACGCCAAGTACGGTTTTGTCGACAGCGGCGAGGCGTACAAGGGGCGGATCGGGTATGAACGACGGATGGGGATGAGTTTCTAAACCCCCGCATGCCGTCTGTAGGAGCGAATTTATTCGCGATGGTCGTCGACGATGACGCTGACTGTCTGAACGCCCGCGGTCACTGGGCCACCATCGCGAGCATGCTCGCTCCTACAGTAGAGGGGATGGAATCAAAGGCTCAGCACCATCTCATGCCACGCCATCCCGCCATGGTCCGATGCCGACGGTTTGATGTAGGCAAAGCCGAAACCGGCATACAGCGGGATATGCCGCTCCTTGCACATCAGGTGAAGGGTCGCCTTGCCCATGCCGCGCATGCGCTCGATGAACTCGCCCATCAAGCGTTTCGCCAGGCCCTGGCCCTGAAAGCCGGGGTGAACCACCACCGACATGATCACCACGTTGGGGCCGGCCGGGTCGTGGCCGATCAACTCCTTGAACGCTTCGTCGGACATTTGCACGTCGAATGCCGCACCGGAATTGATGAAGCCGGCGACCACGCCGTCCACTTCGGCGACGATGAAACCTTCCGGCCAGGTGGCGATGCGGGTGGCGATTTTCTCGCGGGTCGCGGCTTCGTCCCCCTCATAGGCCACGGTCTCGATGGCGAAACAGCGGTCCAGGTCGGCGGGCGTGACGTTGCGGATAACGGTGTTCATGGCAGCTCGAATTTGGCGGTGAGAAAACCCGGAATGATAAATCAGCCACCCGGCGACATCGAGAGACGAAACAGCGAACCCGTCTCTCGCGGCCTGGCTACGCCTTTATCGGCAGCCAGATTTCTACGGTCCCGGTATTGAGCTGCGGATTGAAGTCGGCGCTGTAGTGTTCAAATTCCGGCCCTCCGCTGTGCTGGTAGCCGGATTGCGGGAACCAGGTGCCGTGGATGTACTGGAAGAGTTGTGGCATCTGGCTCAACGGCCCCTTGTGCTCGAACACCGCGTATTGCTGCGGCGGGATTTCCACCCAGCGGTAGGTGTCCGGCAAGTCGTCAAGCTTGCTGATCTGTACGCCTGCCAGGTAATCGAAACCGCCCTGGCCATCGAAATTGAAACCGACGCCGTAAGTCTCGCCGCCCGTCTGCCCCGGAACATTACCGCAGTGGGGAGCGAATTTTTCCCAGAGGGCGGGAATGTCTTTTACCGTCTGCTGGGTAAACCGGCCGGCAAGTCCCGCGATCAATCGGAAGTGGCCGTGTTCGATACGTGGCTCATCCATGGCGCGACTCCTGACGCAAATAAGTGGGTTCGGCTGGGAGTATAGAGGCCAAACCCGATTCGCCAAATTACAGGGTGTGCAACGGCTGCGCGGCACCCGCGCCGACGAACTCGTTGTAGCCCGATAGAATCACATACACTGCGAAATAGCAGAAGATCGCCGCCGATGCCAGATAGGAGTAACGCAGCAGCTTATCCCCCAGCAACTTGCCGCCATGGCTCGCCGCAAAGCACAGGCCTGCCGACCACAGCAGCCCGGCGCAGAGGAAACCGCCCAGGAACAGCGCCGAGCTGACCGGCCCACCGCCGCCCGAACGGGCGATCAGGGTGCCGCCAACCGCTGCAAACCAGAGGATGGCGCTGGGTGACGACATGGCCAGGAAAATCCCGCGAAAGAACTCCTTGCGGTGGGAGTTGTGGCCGACCTCGGCCGTCTCGGCCAGCAGCGCCTCGTGATGAATCGCCGAGTAGATCATCTTCGCCGCAAAATAGATCAACAGTGCCGAGCCGCCGATCCACAGCACCCAGCGCACGGTTTCGTATTGCAGCAGCACGGTCATGCCGGCCAGTGCCAGCACCGCGTAGATCAGGTCACCGACGCAGGTGCCCAGACCCAGGGCAAAGCCTTGAAAATAGCCGCGCTGCATGGCCAGGGTGATCATGGCGATGTTCGCCACGCCAATGTCCAGGCACAGGGAAAGGCTCAGCAAAAACCCACTGCTAAATTCCATCAACCGATTTCCTTCGGGAAAAATTGTTCACATCCGGGCTGGACAGTCTGTCACAGCTGCCCTTACATTGCGCCCCAGGTCACCGCAGTGACCAGCGTCGCTCGGACGGTTCCGGGCGCTTACGTTATCGAGGCAACAATGGCCGAACAAGGTTCGCCGCGCCGCTTTGCGCGCATAGATCGACTCCCCCCTTACGTTTTCAACATCACCGCCGAGCTGAAGATGGCCGCCCGTCGTCGTGGCGAAGACATCATCGACTTGAGCATGGGTAACCCCGACGGCGCGACCCCGCCGCATATCGTCGAAAAACTCGTCACCGTCGCCCAGCGTGAGGACACCCACGGTTACTCGACGTCCAAGGGTATTCCGCGCCTGCGCCGGGCGATTTCCAACTGGTACAAGGAACGCTACGAGGTCGAGATCGACCCCGAGAGCGAGGCCATTGTCACCATCGGCTCCAAGGAAGGCCTGGCGCACCTGATGCTGGCGACCCTGGATCAGGGCGACACGGTGCTGGTACCCAACCCGAGCTACCCGATTCACATCTACGGTGCGGTGATTGCCGGTGCCCAGGTGCGTTCGGTGCCGCTGGTGCCGGGTGTGGACTTCTTCGCCGAACTGGAGCGGGCCATTCGCGGTTCGATCCCCAAACCAAAGATGATGATTCTCGGCTTTCCCTCCAACCCCACCGCCCAGTGCGTGGAACTGGACTTCTTCGAGCGCGTGATCGCCCTGGCCAAGCAGTACGACGTACTGGTGGTACACGACCTGGCTTATGCCGACATCGTCTACGACGGCTGGAAAGCCCCGTCGATCATGCAGGTGCCGGGCGCCAAGGACATCGCGGTAGAGTTCTTCACCCTGTCCAAGAGCTACAACATGGCCGGCTGGCGCATCGGCTTCATGGTCGGCAACCCGGAATTGGTCAACGCCCTCGCCCGTATCAAGAGCTACCACGACTACGGCACCTTCACCCCGCTGCAAGTGGCGGCCATTGCCGCACTGGAGGGCGACCAACAATGTGTGCGCGACATCGCCGAGCAATATCGGCAGCGACGCAACGTCCTGGTCAAAGGCCTGCATGAGCTGGGCTGGATGGTCGAAAACCCGAAAGCCTCGATGTACGTCTGGGCCAAGATTCCCCAGGGGTATGCCCATCTGGGCTCGCTGGAGTTCGCCAAGAAACTGCTGGCCGAGGCCAAGGTCTGCGTCTCGCCGGGCGTGGGTTTCGGTGAGTATGGCGACGATCACGTGCGCTTCGCGCTGATCGAGAACCAGGACCGGATTCGCCAGGCTGTGCGGGGGATTCGCGGGATGTTTCGGGCGGATGGCTTAGCCAAAAACACATAACCCTGTGGGAGCGGGCTTGCCCGCGATAGCGGTCTACCGGTGAAGCCTTCGGTGACTGACACACTGCTATCGCGGGCAAGCCCGCTCCCACAGAGAGTCTCCACAAAAGGTCCATGTTCTGACAATCAATCACCCACAAAAAAACCGCATCACTGCGGTTTTTTTGTGCCTGCCAGTTGTCCTTAAACGAACAACGACAACAACAGGATAAAGCCCAGGCCCACCACCGACAGGATGGTTTCCATCGCAGTCCAGGTCTTGAAGGTTTCGGCCACGGTCATGTTGAAGTACTGCTTGACCAGCCAGAAACCGGCGTCGTTCACGTGGGACAGAATCAACGAACCGGCACCGGTGGCCAGCACCAGCAGCTCGCGGTTAACGCCTGGGATCATGCCGACCACTGGCACCACGATGCCCGCGCCGGTGATGGTCGCCACGGTGGCCGAGCCGGTCGCGATGCGGATCACCGCTGCTACCAGCCATGCCAGCAGGATCGGCGAGATCTGAGCCGCCACCGCCATGTGACCGATCACGTCGCCCACGCCGCTGGTCACCAGCATCTGCTTGAAGCCACCACCGGCACCGATGATCAGGATGATCGCGGCGGTCGGCGCCAGGCTCGCGTCCAGCCACTTGAGCATTTGCTGCGAGCCGATGCCCTGCTTGTAGCCAAAGGTGTACAGCGACAGCAGCAACGCCAGCAACAGGGCCGAGATCGGGTGACCGATCAGGTCCATGAAGGTGCGGAAGAAGTTGCCGTCTGGCAGCACCACGTCGGCAAAGGTCTTGAGCAACATCAGGAACACCGGCGAGAGCACGGTGACCAGAGTGATGCCGAAACTCGGCAGGTCGGTGGAGTCCCTTTCACGGGCCAGTTGATCCACCAGCTCCTGGTTTGGATGACCAGGAATGTGCTTGGCAATGAAAGTACCGAAGATCGGACCGGCAATGATGGCGGTCGGCAAGGCGACGATCAGGCCGTACAGAATGGTCTTGCCGATGTCGGCGCCGAATACGCCGATGGCCAGCAGCGGGCCCGGGTGCGGCGGCACCAGGCCGTGCACCGCAGACAGACCCGCCAGCAGCGGGATACCAATCTTGATGATCGACACGCCTGTGCGGCGGGCCACGATGAACACCAGCGGGATCAGCAGCACGAAGCCGATTTCGAAGAACAGCGGGATGCCCACCAGGAACGCCGCGAACATCATCGCCCACTGCACCTTGTCCTTGCCAAAGGCACGGATCAACGTCTGGGCGATCTGATCCGCGCCGCCCGATTCGGCCATCATTTTTCCGAGCATGGTACCCAGCGCGAGAATGATGCCGACGAAACCGAGCACCCCGCCGAAGCCGTCCTGGAACGCCTTGATGATGGTGCCGATCGGCATGCCGGAGGTCAGCCCGAGGAAAGCGGCGGCGATGATCAGGGCAATGAAAGGGTGGAACTTGAACTTGGTGATCAGAACGATAAGCCCGATCACCGTGACCACTGCATCGAGCAGCAGGAACGTCTCGTGGGACATGCCAAACATTAGGGGTGTCTCCTGGTTGTTGTTGTTATTAAAGCGGGTTATTCGAGTGCCATAAGGACAGCGCTATCTTCTGAAGCAAAATCATCCGGCGCGTTTCAGGCCATGCTCCAGCCACCAGACATGCGCCTGTTTCGCCAGTTGCTCGACGCTGTAGTTGGACGCATCGAGCGCGAGGGTCAGGGGCTCGCCCACCGGGGACTCGAGGGTGGCGAACTGGCTGTCGATCAGGGTCGAAGGCATGAAGTGACCCGGGCGGTGGGACACGCGGTCGGCAGCCACTTCAGGCGTCAGTTCGAGGAACACGAAGCCCAGGCCCGGCAAGGCGCTGCGCAGGCGTTCACGATAGACATGCTTGAGCGCCGAACAGGTCAGCACCGGACGCTGGCCCGTGGCATCGACCCGACGCAGTTCTTCGCACAGGGTGTCGAGCCAGCCGGCACGGTCATCGTCGTTCAGGGGGATGCCCGCGCTCATTTTTTCGATATTGGCGGCAGGGTGAAAGGTATCGCCTTCAATGGCAGTGGCGCCGCTGAGCTCGCAGAGAGCTTCGCTGACGCAGGTCTTGCCGCAACCGGCGACGCCCATGATGACCAGGGCGGTGATGGGATGAGTCATGTAACACCTCAGCGCGCAGACAGCGCTACCTTTGCCAGTTATGACACTAGACCAAAAGCAGAAGTTGCCGACGCCTTCTTGTCATTTTTGTGGTTTGCAGCCAATTGAGTCCCAACGCCAAAAAGCGAGCTTCAGGTCAAACTCGCTTACGCATTTGCAGCTGCTTCGGGACAGCGCTACCTTAGTGCCTTGAATTTTGTTTGGCAAGCCGCCCGATGACCTCCCCTAAAAACGATAAAAATACGCGAACCACTGGCCGTCCGACCCTTAATGAAGTGGCAAGACTGGCCGGCGTCAGCCCGATCACCGCGTCCCGCGCGTTACGTGGCGTCAGCACGGTCGCCACCGAGCTTGTGGAAAAAGTGCAGAAAGCCGCGCAGGAACTCAGCTACGTGGTCAACCCCGCCGCCCGCGCGCTGGCCTCGGCCCAGAGCCATTCGGTGGTGGTGCTGGTGCCTTCGTTGTCCAACCTGCTGTTTATCGACACCCTGGAAGCCATTCATCAGGTTTTGCGGCCCAAGGGTTTCGAAGTGCTGATCGGCAACTTTCATTACTCACGCGATGAAGAGGAAAACCTGCTGCGCAACTACATGGCCTACCAGCCACGCGGCCTGTTGCTGACCGGGTTCGATCGCACCGAAAGCTCCCGACGGATGATCGAAGCGAGCAACATTCCCTGCGTCTACATGATGGAGCTCGACAGCGCCGCCGGACTCAATTGCGTCGGCTTCTCGCAACTGGCGGCCGGCGAAACGGCCGCGCAGCACTTGCTGTCCCGTGGACGCAAGCGACTGGCCTACATCGGCGCGCAACTGGATCAACGCACCCTGCTGCGCGGCGAAGGGTTTCGCAAGGCGTTGCAGAAAGCCGGTCGCTACGACCCGGACCTGGAAGTACTCACCCCACGCGCTTCCTCCGTTGGCCTGGGCGGCGAATTGTTCCTGCAACTGATTGCCAGCCATCCGGATGTCGATGCGATCTTCTTCGGTAACGACGACCTGGCCCAGGGCGCGCTGCTGGAGGCGATGCGCAGCGGCATCAGGATCCCCGAACAGGTGGCGATCCTGGGCTTCAACGACCTGCCCATGTCCGCGCACATGGTCCCGCGCCTGAGCAGCATCAACACCCCTCGCGAGGCCATTGGCCGGCGGGCGGCCGAGCAGATGCTGACCCTGATGGCTGGCAACACCGTGGCCCGGCCCGTGCAGGACATGGGTTTTGAATTGATGGTGCGGGAAAGCACCTGACCGGCTCACCGGGGCTTTTCAACTAACCTTGAAGGTAAGCCCCACCGTTCTGTCGAAGGAGTGGCTTTATGGAACATGCACTGAAAATTCTTGGCAAAGCTTCGTCCATCAACGTCAGGAAAGTCCTGTGGACCTGCGACGAGCTGGGCATCAGCTATGAGCGCGAGGACTGGGGCAGCGGGTTCGCCTCCACCCACAGCCCGGAATTCGTACGGCTGAACCCCAACGCGCAAGTGCCGGTGATCATCGACGAGGCCGGGGTGTTGTGGGAGTCCAACACCATCTGCCGCTACCTCGCCGGCAAACACCACAACAGCGAGTTGCTACCGACTGACCCGGCTTCGCGGGCCCAGGTGGAAAAGTGGATGGACTGGCAGGCCACCGACCTCAACGGTTCCTGGAGCTATGCCTTTACCGCGCTGGTGCGCAAGGACCCGGAATTCCAGGACCCACAGCGTATTGCCCACGGCCTGCGCGGCTGGAACCAGAAAATGGCGATCCTCGAACATCAGTTGGCGACGACCCAGGCATTTGTAGTCGGTGCGCATTTCACCCTGGCCGATGTCGTCATCGGGCTATCGATCAATCGCTGGTTGATAACGCCGATGGAGCGTCCCGACTACCCCGCCACCGACGAGTATTTCCAGCGACTGGCGCAACGCCCCGGTTTTCTCAAACACGTCTGCAACGGCCTGCCCTGATCGGTCGGCCGCTGCCGTCGGGCGGCAAGGATTGACCGCCCGTCGGGAGCCGCACCATCACCGAAACAACCTAAACGCTTGTAATTAAACATATTTATCCTTTAGGCATACTATTTGCTCAATGCAGTGCACCGCAACCACCCACAAGGTCTATTCATTATGTTGGTCAGTGCAGACAAAAATCTGGTCACACCTCTTTTCCTGAAAAAACCTGGCGAAGATCCCAACGCTGAAGCTGCCGACGGCCTCGAAGGCGGCAGCCTGCAAGCCTTGCTGATGCAGAACGTGCAAAACAGCATCCAGTTGCAAAACAAGGAGACGGGCAGCATCCCGGCCGCAGTTTCCCGACTGAGCACCGAGCAGGTCAACGCCGCCGCAAAAATCAGCGACAACGTTGATGAGGCATTCGCGAAAACCCGCGTGGAGCTGCAGGCGACCTATGCACCATTGCCGGAAGGCGCCAAAGACCGCATCGGCAACGGTGGCGGGGCCACTCAGGACTTCAAGGACTGGATGGCCAAAACCCCAGAGCAACGCATCCATGATGCGATCCTGGAAGAAATGGGCCTGACTGAAGAAGACATCGCGCAAATGCCGCCGGAAAAGCAAAAGGCAATCGGTGAGGAAATCGCACAGCGCATGCAGGAAAAAGCCGCCATCGCCCAGACCGAGAAGGCGCAGCAAACCGGTGATCCAAGCAAGGCCCCGGTGGTCGAGAAGTTCCTGGCGTCGTTGTAATCAGTCCGGGCACAACACCGCCCCTGTAGGATCGAGCTTGCTCGCGATGCGGCGTATCAGTCATATCAGTATTCGCTGACACACCGCCATCGCGAGCAAGCTCGCTCCTACAGGGATCAATTCAACTGCAACGTCGAATTGAACTGGCTGATCGCATCCACCACGTGCCGTGACCCCTGCTGAATTTCCAGGATCACCTCCCCCGCCTCGTTGGCCAGCTCGACCCCAAGCCCGGTGCGACTCAAGCTCGATTGCATGCTCGACACCGCACTCACTGACAGGTCGTGGTTCCTGCGCACTACGTCGACAATCTCCAGCGTCGCCTGGCTGGTGCGAGCCGCCAGGCTACGCACTTCATCGGCCACTACCGCAAACCCTCGCCCATGCTCCCCGGCCCTTGCCGCTTCGATGGCCGCATTGAGCGCCAACAGGTTGGTCTGATCGGCGATGCCGCGAATGGTCTGGACGATGGTGCCGATGATGTCGGACTGCTTGCTGACCGCATCGATGCTCAACGCCGCTTCGTTCAAGTCCCTGGAAATGTCCTGGATGATCTGCACCGTCTGCTGCACCACTTCGGAACCTTTACGTGCGCACACATCGTTTTGCACCGAGGTGCTGTGGGCTGATTCGGCAGCTGTTTGCAGGGTGGTCATCTGGTGGGTGATGTCACTTGCAAACTTCACCACTTTGTACAGCCGGCCCTTGGTGTCGAACAGCGGGTTGTAGGATGCTTCGAGGAAAATCGTGCGGCCGTGTTTGTCCTTGCGCTCGAAGCGGTGCGAGTGATATTCGCCGCGATTGAGCGAGGCCCAGAATGCCTTGTAGCCGGAGGATTCAGCCTCGGCGCGATGACAAAACAGGCTGTGATGCTGGCCGATGATCTCGCCCCGCGAGTAATGCGTGGCGTTGAGGAAATTATCATTGGCCGTGATCACACGGCCCTCGGGCGTGAACTCGATCACCGCCATGGAGCGGCCAATAGCCGCGAGCATGCTTTTGTTTTCGTGTTCCTCATGCACTCGTGCAGAGATGTCGGAGGCCACCTTGATCACACTTTTTACCTGGCGATCAGCACCGAACACAGGCATGTAACTGGCTTCGAGCCAAACCTCCCGGCCACGCTTGTCCAGTCTTGGGAACGTGCCGCTGACCGCTTCGCCACGGGCCAGGTCACGCCACAACTTCGCGTAGTCCTCGCTTCGGTAAAACGCTTCTTCGCAGAAGATCCGGTGGTGTTTGCCACGCACTTCATCAGCGCTGTAACCCATGACCGCACAAAAATTCTCATTGGCGTCGATGACGAAGCCGTCGGGGGTGAATTCGATCATCGCCATCGAGCGGCAGATGGCGGCCAGTTTGGCGTTGGCTTCGCCCAGCGCGCAGCTGAAGCGTTCGATTTCCAGCAAGTCAGCCTTGTGATGCAAATTGAACATGGTCGTATCACCCTAAGCGCGGTCTTATGACTGTTGAAAGTTCTTCGGTTTTTTCAACGTATCCACCACAACGTTCCCAGGAACAGGTACACGCACCCCTCCACGGGAGAGGCAGGTCAGGTGATCACTGATGTTGAATCGGAGAGTCCATATGGCAACGCTCTTATCAAGACATCCGTCTCTTGATAGCCCGGGATCGGGCCAACCCTGATGCTGTCGTAAAAAAATCCATTTAACGCAAGACTCCTTTCGCTCGTTATCGGTGCTTTTTCTCGCGAGCACTCTCGAGCTTTCCAACCTGTCCGTTCGACATGGTTAGTTACAAAGCAGCATAGCGAGGGTCCTCAACGACGCAAGGCCACTAGTCGGCCAGTATCAAGGACAAAATCGATTCAGCAAGATTCGACTCAGCGTTCACCCAGCAGGGCCAACAGCGCCTGCACCGCCGCTGACGGTGGCTTGCCCGGCGCAGCCACCAGTGCGAACTCTCGATCGATACGCGGTTTAAGCGGCATCACCCTCAGCCCCTGAAGCTGACTGGGCAAGGTCATCTCTGGCACCAGGGTCACGCCGATGTTTTCCCGCACGAGGGTAAAAGCGCTGTTCCATTCCCGGACTTCAACGCGCACGTCTTCAAGCTGCAATCCGATGTCGCGGGCAAGGCTGCCGGCGTTGGTAGAGCAGCCGCCTGTGGCCAATACAAAGGGTTGCTGCGCCAACTCAGCGAGCGTAACGCCCTCCTCCACCGAACGACGCGCCAGACTATGGCCTGTCGACACCACCGCCACCCAGGCATCACAGCCGAGGCGGCAGGCCTTGCGCTCGGACGTCGGGTTCAATACCACGCCGACATCTGCCGTCTTGTGCCAGACACTGGAGCGTCAGGATTTTCTGCTGGCGAGCGGGTTCAGTGTCGCCGATGCGTATCTGTTTGCGGTGCTGCGCTGGGCGCCTGGGTTTGCAATCGATCTGGATCGCTGGCCGGCGTTGGCGAGGTTTCAGGCGCGGATTAGCCAGCGCCCGTCGGTCAGCGCAGCGTTGGCCATGGAGTTGGCTTGAACCTACAGGAGCGAGCTCGCGATGTTCGTGAGAGCGCAAGGTTGAGCAGATTATTTGTGCAGCCCTTTACGGCCCGTGTTCTCTATAATCGCCCGCCTTGCCCAGCGACAGACCCAGGCCATGCCCGACACCCGATACACCCAGCTTTGCGAACCGTCATGGCCCTTGATGAACAAGTTTTATCGCGCACATCAGTCGTCGATGAAGGCGGTGCGCGATGCACGCCTGTGGGTCGCCCGGCGCGAGGAGATCGTCGGCGCGCTGTGCTTGCGGCCGGTGGCGGGTGGGCATTGGTTGACCGGGCTGTTCGTCGATCCGGCGTGCCGTGGGCAAGGCGTCGCGGCGAGATTAATCAGCGCAGCGGTCGAAGGTCTCGAGCAACCGGTGTGGCTGTTCTGTCACCCGGATTTGCGAGGTTTCTACGAGCGGCGAGGGTTTACCTTCGATCCGCAGATGCCCTACGCCATGGCTGAACGTCTGAGCCGGTATGCGCGCAGCAAGCCGATGATTGCGATGGGGTTGGAGCCTGCTGATCATTAAATCCTGATGGGAACTCTGTGGGAGCGGGCTTGCCCGCGATGGCGTCAGTTCAGTCAACATTGATGTTGAGTTTACCGACGCGATCGCGGGCAAGCCCGCTCCCACAGGGAAGTGCATTGAATTGGCAAATGCAGTCAATCATCCGCATTCGGATCAAGGTCCGGAAACATCACCTCGGTGAAGCCGAACTTGCTGAAGTCAGTGATTCGCGACGGGTAAAGCCGGCCGATCAAGTGATCGCATTCGTGCTGCACCACCCGCGCATGGAAGCCTTCGGCAACGCGCACAATCGGTTGGCCCTTGGGGTCGAAGCCTTCGTAGCGAATGTGCTGATAACGGTCCACCGCGCCGCGCAGGCCGGGCACTGACAGGCAGCCTTCAAAGCCCTCTTCCATCAGTGGGCTCAGCGGCGTGATCAGCGGGTTGATCAGGATGGTTTGCGGCACGGCCTGGGCATCCGGGTAGCGCTCGCTGTGCTCGAAACCGAAGATCACCAATTGCAGGTCGACGCCGATTTGCGGCGCGGCCAGGCCAACTCCGCCAACGCTTTCCATGGTCTGGAACATGTCGTCGATCAGTTGCCACAGTTCCGGGCTGTCGAACATCTCGACCGGGACCGGCGGGGCGATGCGCAGCAGGCGCTCGTCACCCATTTTCAGAATTTCACGAATCATCACATCGCTTCGTCAGTGTTTGATTTGATTGAGTGATCCCGACCCAGCCCGGAAACATGTTGTTTGGGAATCTCGTCGGCCTCGCCTGGAACCTTCTCGCCCTTTTCCTTGCCTTCGGCCGACATGTGCTCAATCACTGCATTCATCTCCGCACCGAGCAACAGCACCGCCGAGGAAATGTAGAAATACAGCAGCAGCACGATGATCGCACCGATACTGCCGTACATGGCGTTGTAGTTGGCAAAGGTCTTGACGTAAAAAGCGAACCCCAGGGACGCGATGATCCAAACCATCACCGCCAGCACCGAACCGGGTGTAATGAAGCGGAACTCCTGGCGCACATCCGGCATGACGTAATAGGTCAGTGCGACGGCGATCATCATCAGGATCACAATCACTGGCCAGCGCGCGATGGTCCAGACGGTGACGATGAAGTCTTCCAGGCCGACCTGCGAGGCGATCCACCCCATCACCTGCGGTCCGAGCACCATCAGCGCGGCGGCTACCAGCAACATGCCGGCAATCCCGACGGTGTAGATAATGGACAAGGGAAAGCGCTTCCACAGTGGCCGCCCTTCCACCACATCATAAGCCGCGTTCATTGCGCTCATCATCAGGCGCACGCCGGCTGAAGCGGTGTACAACGCGATGACGATACCGATCGACAGCAGACCACCCTTGGACTGCTGCAACTGGTCGATCACGGGGTTGACCTGTTCCAGGGCTTGAGGCGGCAACACCAACTCCGATTGCAGGCGCAGCCAGGAGAAGAAGTCCGGCAGGTGCAGAAAACCGATCAGGGCAATCAGGAACAGGATGAACGGGAACAGCGAAAACAACATTTGATAGGCCAATGCCGAGGCATAGGTCGACATTTCGTCGTCGACGAACTCCTTGATCGTACGCACCATTACCCGGTGCAGAGGCAAGCCTTTCATGTCGGGGAAAATCATCTGCGTCTCCTTTCGCCGCAAATCGCTTGAAGTGGTGGCGACTCAGGGGCCGTTTCTACATCAAATTAGCCTACTTGGCGATTTTGATCCTGCGCAAAATAAAAGCTGACACAAAAACGGCCATCCGCAGATAGCCGTTTGGTTTTCATCAAAAGGGGATTCACGCCTTGTCGACGCCCTTCTTCACTGCATCCTTGGCTTTACCGACCGCTTGCTGCGCTTCGCCTTTCTTCTCCTGCACCACGCCTTCGGCGCGCATTTTGTCGTTACCGGTGGCCTTGCCGACGCCTTGCTTGATATTGCCGGCTGCTTCGTTGGCCATGCCTTTTACTTTATCGCCAGTGCTGCCCATGGTGTGTCTCCTGTCAACCTGTGAACGAGAAAAGGGGTTACACAGGGATTGACCCAAGGTATTTGGGGGGAGTTTCATTTTTTTTACCGGGCGACATTTCATCGCCGGTCGCAGGTTGGGCTTTATGTTTGCCGGCCTACCCCTGAGAATGCGACATGTATTGGCCATGGCGCTGATGATCCAACCCGTAGGAACGTTATGAAACTCGATAAAAAGCAGGCCATTGCCCGCAGAAACCAGGAACTTGGTGGTGCCGTACTGGGCGTCAATAACTGCCACTTCACCGAACTGAACCGCAATCGCAATATCTGGTGGTTCGATATTCCGGTGTCGCGCCTGGCCATTGGTCAGTACGAATGGGTTCACCTGCTGATGCATACCCCGGCCACCGATGAGCTGCTGCACCTGAAAGTGCCGACGGTGTTCCTGCGCGAGAAGCTCGAAGGGCTGGTGGTGCGCAACGAAGGCAAGCGCAAGGCGGCGCTGAGCCTGGAGCTGAGTGCGGACAAGGATTCGTACCTGCAGGACATGCGCCCGAACGGCACCAACGTCAACTTCGCAACATTCCGCCAGTAACCCAAATATTGTAGGAGCGAGCTTGCTCGCGATAGCGGTGGAACAGTCATATTGATGGTGACTGACATACCGCTATCGCGAGCAAGCTCGCTCCTACACAGGACTACGCGGTAGCTTTCTTCGCGTTGATCTTTTTCAGCTCTTCATCGCGCAGTTCGCGGCGCAGGATCTTGCCGACGTTGGTGGTCGGCAGCGCATCGCGGAACTCTACGGAGCGCGGGACCTTGTAGCCGGTGACATTCGCACGCATGTGCTCCATCACTTGCTCCTTGGTCAGGGTCACGCCCGGTTTGGCGACGATGAAAATCTTGATCGCCTCGCCCGATTTCTCATCCGGCACACCGATGGCCGCGCATTGCAGTACGCCCGGCAGGGTCGCAAGCACGTCTTCCAATTCATTGGGGTAAACGTTGAAACCGGACACCAGAATCATGTCTTTCTTGCGATCGACGATACGCATGTAGCCATCGGGCTGGATCACCGCGATGTCGCCGGTTTTCAGCCAGCCTTCGCTGTCGAGCATTTCATCGGTGGCTTCCTGGCGTTGCCAGTAGCCTTTCATCACCTGCGGGCCTTTCACACACAGCTCGCCGATTTCGCCCAACGGTCGTTCCACGCCGGCATCGTCGATGACTTTGCACAGGGTCGAAGGCACCGGAATGCCGATGGTGCCGATCTGGATGTTCTGGATCGGGTTCACGGTGGCCACCGGGCTGGTTTCGGTCATGCCGTAACCTTCGCAGATGGCGCAGCCAGTGACCGCTTTCCAGCGTTCGGCCGCTGCCAGTTGCAGGGCCATGCCGCCAGACAGGGTGACTTTAAGTGCGGAGAAATCCAGCTTGCGGAAGCTTTCGTTGTTGCACAGGGCCACGAACAGCGTGTTCAAACCAACGAAGCCGCTGAATTTCCATTTCGACAGTTCCTTGACCATCGCGGAGAGGTCGCGCGGATTGCTGATCAGGACGTTGTGGTTGCCGATCAGCATCATCGCCATGCAATGAAAGGTGAAGGCATAGATGTGGTACAGCGGCAGCGGCGTGATCAGGATCTCGCAACCTTCGTTGAGGTTGGAGCCCATCAGCGCCTTGCATTGCAGCATATTCGCCACGAGGTTGCGGTGCGTCAGCATCGCGCCCTTGGCCACACCCGTGGTGCCGCCGGTGTATTGCAGCACCGCCACGTCGCCGCTGTCCGGGCTGGCTTCAGCCACTGGCTGGCCGTGGCCCTTGCTCAGCACGTCATTGAACTTGATGGCCTTGGGCAAGTGATACGCCGGCACCATCTTCTTCACGTACTTGATGACGCTGTTGATCAGCAGGCGCTTGAGCGGTGGCAGCAGGTCGGCCACTTCGGTAACGATGACGTGCTTGACGCCGGTCTTGGGCACGACGGCTTCGGCCAGGTGCGCCATGTTGGCCAGGCAGACCAGGGCCTTGGCGCCGGAATCATTGAATTGGTGTTCCATTTCCCGCGCGGTGTACAGCGGATTGGTGTTGACCACGATCAGCCCGGCACGGATGGCACCGAACACCGCGACCGGGTATTGCAGGACGTTGGGCAATTGCACGGCGATTCGATCGCCGGGCTGCAAATCGGTATGCTGTTGCAGGTAAGCGGCAAAGGCACCGGACAGCTCGTACAGTTCACCGTACGTGATTGTCTTGCCCAGGTTGCTGAAAGCCGGCTTGTCAGCGAAGCGTTGGCAGGACTGCTTCAACACTGCCTGAATATTCGGGTACTCGTCCGGATTGATGTCGGCAGCAATCCCGGCAGGGTACTTATCCTTCCAGAAGTCTTCGATCATGGAAGCCCACTCCTCAGCAACGCGAATTCAAATACCGCATTTTGATGCGATTATTATTGGTGTATGGGTGAGCCAGGGCTTTTCTTGAAGGCCGAGAGGTCACAAAGCGGGCCGAGATTATCAGCTTTGCCGAGGGCCGACTAGGGCCAAACGTAGCCCCTATAGTCACTTTTGTGACTCAAGAATAACAAGCGGTCATTTTAGAGCAAAAATTCTATATAGAGATGAAGGCCCCGGAATTCGGGGCTTTGTCCTACAAGAATTTCTGTGTTGGCAGTTTTTCGTTCTGCGGTGTGGCTGAAAATGCATCGCGAGCAAGCTCGCTCCTACAGGGATCACACCCGACCTGTAGGAGCGAGTTTACTCGCGATGGACGTTAACGATGACGCGGGCTGTCTGATGCCCGCGGTGCCAGGGCCACCATTGCGACGATTCGGGCCAAGCGCGGCCATTCATCTGTTAAGCAATATCCCGCAACTCCCGGCGCAGAATCTTGCCTACCGGCGTCATTGGCAGAGAGTCACGCAACACAATGTGCTTGGGCACTTTGTAGGCGGTGAAGTTTTCCTTGCAGTAGGACTTCAGCTCTTCAAGGCTGACCCCGGACTCACGCGCCACCACGAACAGCTTCACCGCCTCTCCGGAGCGCTCGTCCGGCACACCGATGACCGCGCAGTTGGCGACTTTCGGATGGGCCATTACCACGTCTTCAATTTCGTTGGGGTACACGTTGAAGCCCGAAACGATGATCATGTCTTTCTTGCGATCGACGATGCGCACGAAGCCGTCGGGATCGATCACCCCGATGTCGCCGGACTTGAACCAGCCCTCGGCATCCAGTACTTCGGCGGTGGCCTCGGGTTTCTGCCAGTAGCCCTTCATGATCTGCGGGCCCTTGATGCACAGTTCACCGCGCTCGCCCAAAGGTTGCTCGACACCCTCATCGTCGATGATTTTCAGCGTGGTACCCGGCACCGGCAGGCCAACGGTACCGATGCGCGATTTGTCGCCGTAGGGGTTTGTGCACGCCACTGGCGAGGTTTCGGTCAGGCCATAGCCTTCGGTGATGCGGCAACCGGTCAACTGCTCCCAACGTTCGGCGGTGGCCTTGACCAGCGCGGTGCCGCCAGAGTTGGTCAGCTTGAGGCTGGAGAAATCCAGGGTCTTGAAATCCGGATGATCCATCAGCGCGACAAACAGGGTGTTGAGCCCCAGCAGGCACGAGAACCGCCAGTTTTTCAGCTCCTTGATGAAGCCGCCGATGTCCCGTGGATTGGTGATCAACACGTTGTGGTTGCCCGTCACCATCATGCACATGCAGTTCGCCGTGAAGGCATAGATATGATAGAGCGGCAGCGGCGCGATCATGATCTCCTGCCCTTCGCGCAACAACGGCTGGCCATCGTCGCCATACTGCCCCAGGCAGCCGCGCGCCTGCTGCATGTTCGCCACCAGGTTGCCGTGGGTGAGCATTGCGCCCTTGGCCAGGCCGGTGGTTCCCCCGGTGTATTGCAGCACGGCGATGTCGTCGAGCCGGGCATTCAGCGGCTTGATAGCCTGGCCGCGCCCCATGCGCAGCGCACTTTTGAAGGAGATGGCCTGGGGCAGGTCGTAGTCGGGGACCATTTTCTTGACCTTGCTCACCAGGGTGTTGACCAGCCAACCCTTGGCGGCGGGCATCATGTCGCCCATCTTCGCCTCGATCAGGTACTGCAGGTCCGTGTCGGGCAGCACTTCCTGGACCTTCTGCCCGAACATGTTCAGGTACACCAGCGCCCGGGCACCGGAGTCCTTGAACTGGTGGCGCATTTCCCGCGCGGTGTACAGCGGGTTGGTGTTGACCACAATCAACCCGGCACGCAGGGCACCGAACACGGCAATCGGGTATTGCAGGACGTTGGGCATTTGCACCGCAATACGATCACCCGGTTCCAGGTCGGTATGGGCTTGCAGGTAACCGGCGAACGCTGCGCTCTGGCGTTCGAGTTCAGCGTAGGTCAGGGTCACGCCCATGTTGCTGAAGGCTGGGCGGTCCGCAAATTTCTTGCACGAACGCTCGAACACTTCGATCACCGACTTGTAGGCGCCTTGATCAATATCCAGGGGCACGCCGGCCGGGCGTTTGTCATTCCAGAAATCAGGTTGCATTGTTCTTGTCCTCTTTACCTGAACTTATCCGGGGCCGCTTTTGAGTCCTTGCTTTCCTTTCCCTCAAAACAGAAAGCAAAAAGCGGGGCTTCACGGACACTAGCAGCTATGGTCAATCAGGCAAATATGGCAACAACCGACATTGATCGTATGAATCTTGGTGCAGTGGTGTGGGCTGATCGGACGACGAGCGAAGGATGCGCTATACAATGCAACCAGTGCCCTACACGCTCATGCAAAAGGAATCGCCATGGTCCACGACACCTTCTGGCTGCCCGCGAGTGACCGCAGCCGCCTGTTCGTCAATCAATGGCTGCCGGCCGCGCCGTTAAAAGCAGTGATTCTGCTGGCCCACGGCATGGCCGAGCACAGCGACCGCTATGCCCGCCTGGCACAGGCCTGCTGCGAACAGGGCTATGGCGTCTATGCGCTGGATCAACGCGGGCACGGCAAAACAGCGGAAAACGGCACACTCGGTCACTTTGCGGACGACGATGGCTGGTGCAAGGTCGTGGGCGATCTGGCCAGCCTTAACCAACACATCGGCCAACAGCATCCCGGCGTGCCGATCGTGTTGCTCGGCCACAGCATGGGCAGCTACATCGCTCAGGCTTATCTGCTGCATCACAGCGCCAGCCTGCACGGCGCGGTGCTCAGTGGTTCGAATTTCCAACCGGTCGCGCTCTATCGCGCCGCGCGCCAGATCGCTCGCCTGGAGCGACTGCGCCAGGGCCCTAAGGGCCGCAGCGCCATGATCGAATGGCTGTCGTTTGGCTCGTTCAACAAAAAATTCAAACCGGTGCGCACGCCGTTCGACTGGCTCAGTCGCGACCCGGCCGAAGTCGACAAGTACGCCAACGACCCGCTGTGCGGGTTTCGCTGCACCAATCAATTGTGGATCGATTTGCTCGGCGGCTTGCAGCAGATCAGCAAAGCGTCCAATCTCGCACAGATCGATCCGGGCCTGCCGTTGCTGGTGATTGGCGGCGAATGTGATCCGGTGAGTGAAGGCAAGCGTCTGAAAGATCTGGCCGATGCGTTGCGCGCCGCCGGCTGCCAGAACCTGCAATTGACGATTTACCCGCAGGCCCGGCACGAACTGTTCAACGAGACCAACCGTGATGAAGTGACGGCCGACGTGCTGGACTGGATCGCCCAAGTCCTGAGCCATCGCCGACCACCCAGATCCGAATAGTTTTTCGTGTTCTTTATATTTGCTACAGGAATTCAAACCGATGACCCAGGTGACCAACACTCCTTACGAAGCCCTTGAAGTCGGGCAGACCGCCAGCTACAGCAAGACGGTCGAAGAGCGTGACATTCAATTGTTCGCCGCGATGAGCGGTGACCACAACCCGGTGCACCTGGACGCCGAGTTCGCCGCCGCCACCATGTTCAAGGAGCGCATTGCCCACGGCATGTTCAGCGGCGCGCTGATCAGCGCGGCCGTGGCCTGCGAGCTGCCTGGGCCGGGCACCATCTACATTGGCCAGCAGATGAGCTTTCAAAAGCCAGTGAAGATTGGCGATACGCTGACCGTGCGCCTGGAAATCCTGGAAAAGCTGCCCAAGTTTCGTGTGCGCATTGCCACCCGCGTGTTTAATCAGCGCGATGAGCTGGTGGTGGATGGGGAGGCAGAAATCCTGGCGCCGCGCAAACAACAGACCGTGACTCTGCCGACGTTGCCAGCGATCAGTATCGGCTGAGGCTGTGAGCAAAACTGAAATGGAATGCCCCTGAATGTGGGAGCGGGCTTGCCCGCGAAAGGGTCGTGTCTGACATCGATGATGTGACTGACATTCCGCCTTCGCGGGCAAGCCCGCTCCCACAGGGGACTCCCACAGTGGGGATATAAAGCTAGTGCTTACGAACGCGCGCGAGCCTGGTTACGCAGGGCTTTTACCTGATCGTGATTGCGTTGCACGCCGTGGTATTGACGTTCAACCAAGTCACGAATACCCACCAGGTTGTGCTTATTGATCTTCTCGATCGCTTCGCGGTAAGCCTTCAGCGCGTGGTCTTCGCCGCGCTCGGCTTCGTTCAGCACAGCTTCTTCGTCCTTGCCAGTGAACATCGCTTTCACGTCGACCCAACGACGGTGAAGGTCGCCGCTGACGCTGGTCGAAGTTTCCGGATCGCCACCCATCGAACGCACGGCAGCCTGCAATTCCGCAGCAGCTGTCGCGCAGTCGACGGAGCGCTGGGTGAACAGCGATTTGAGTTCCGGATGCTTGATGTCTTCAGCGCAAGTCTTGAACCCTTCCTGACCATCCTTGCTGGTTTCGATCAGGTCATTGAGTACAGAGATGGCTTCTTTATTCATGTCGGTCATTTTTCAATTCCTCACGGGTTGATGAAAGATGCAATAGACATTGCAGCGGGCATGCCAGCTTTGGATATTGAATTTATTACTTATATTTCAATGACTTACTATTTACCTCAAAATCTGTATCCGTTTTTTTTGCATGATCTGTCATTTGGCCTGCATGCAGAATGCCTGTATTTTCAAGTGGCCCAATCTTGACGACCGACCGATGAACCCTGAAAAGCTCGAACTGTTGATCACCCGCCAAATGCCCTTCGGAAAATACAAGGGCCGCATCATTGCCGACCTGCCTGGTCCTTACCTCAACTGGTTCGCTCGCGAAGGGTTTCCCCATGGCGAATTGGGCGGCTTGCTGGCACTGATGCAGGAAATCGATCACAACGGTTTGTCGGATCTGCTGGAACCGTTGCGCGCCAAACATGGCAAACCCGCCCCTCGCCACTGAGTCGTCCCCATGCCCGATAACACCCGCCGTGCCCGTGATGAATTGTTCTGGCAGACCTTCGCCGATCGCTACGCCGTTGAACCTGGCCCGATCAATCTGGAAAACGGTTACTTCGGACGCCTGTCGCGGACGGTGGTCGAGGAATATCAGCGCAACATCGAACTGATCAACCGCAGCAATTCGATCTATGTGCGCCAGCGTTTCGAAAAGACCGACGGCGCGCGCATTCGTGGCAAGCTCGCCGAACTGATCGACGTACCCGCGCAAAGCGTGGCGTTCACCCGCAACGCTTCGGACGCCCTGCAATCGCTGATCCGCAACTACAACCGCCTGCAACCGGGCGACCAGGTGCTGATCTGTGATCTGGAGTACGACACGGTAAAAGGTGCGATGCGCTGGTTGGCCCGTCATCGCGGCGTCGAAGTGATCGAAATCGAACACGCCCACCCCGCCAGTTTCGACAGCCTGTTGGCGACCTATCGCGATACTTTCGCCCGATATCCCAGGCTCAAATTGATGGCCCTGACCCACGTTACCCATCGCACCGGCCTGGTGATGCCAGTGCAGGCCATTGCCGCTGCTGCCAGGGAGCATGGTATCGACGTGATCCTCGACGGCGCTCATGCGCTGGGGCAGATGGAATTCAACCTGTCGGCGCTGGGCATTGAGTTCGCCGGCTTCAACCTGCACAAATGGATCGGTGCACCGCTGACCCTGGGGTTCATCTACATCGCGCCACAACGCCTGGCAGACATCGACCCGGACATGGGCGAGATGCATTTCCCTGTCACCGACATACTGAGCCGCACCCCCTACAGCACGCCCAACATTCCCGCGCTGCTGACCTTGCCGCTGGTGTTCGAAGAACACCAGGCCGTGGGTGGCGCCGCCGCGAAGGGACCTCGCCTCAATTACCTGCGCGATCTGTGGGTGCGTGAGGTGCGCGAGGTACCGGGCATTGAAGTGCTGACGCCGGATGATCCGCGCTTGTATTGCGCAATCACGGCGATGCGCTTCACCGCGCAGGCGGATCAGCAGGTGATGGCCGAAAGGCTGCTCAACGAATACAACCTGTTTACCGTGGTGCGCACTGGGGCGGCGTGCGGGCCGTGCATTCGGATCACGCCGGGGTTCACCACGACGGGGGAGCACATGAAGCGGTTGGTGGAGGCGCTGAAAGAACTGGCGGGATGACGCCTATCTTGTAGGAGCGAGCATGCTCGCGATGGTCGTCAACGATGACGATGGGCACCTGACGCCCCGCGGCGCTTGCCGTTTTTTTCGCGAGCATGCTCGCTCCTACAGGAGAGCAGTGCTGGTTTTTCTCAAGGCAAAAAAAAGTGCGCCGACCAAGCGCACCGAAAAGCCGTAGAACACACAACGAGGTGTTGGGGTGAATCAGTCCAGCAGCGCCAAGGCCTCGGCGGTGCATTCCTGAATGCGGGCCCAGTCGCCGTTCTTGATCCACTCCGGATCAAGCATCCAGCTACCGCCCACGCACATGACGTTTTTCAACGCCATGTAGCTCTTGATGTTGGCCGGACCCACGCCACCGGTCGGGCAGAATTTCACTTCGCCGAACGGGCCGCCCAATGCCTTGATGGCGGCCACGCCGCCACTGACTTCTGCCGGGAACAGCTTGAAGCGCCGATAACCCAGGCCATAACCTTCCATGATGCCCGAGGCATTGCTGATGCCTGGCAACAGCGGAATGTCGCTGGCCACGCTGGCTTCCAGCAGGTCACGAGTAATCCCCGGGGTCACGATGAATTGCGAACCGGCCGCTTCGGCGGCAGCCAGCATCTGCCTGTCGAGCACGGTGCCGGCACCGGTGATCAGTTCCGGGCGCTGCTCGCGCAGGATCTGGATCGCCTTGAGGCCGAACTGCGAGCGCAGGGTCACTTCCAGGGCTGTCAGGCCACCGGCGGCCAGGGCATCGGCCAGCGGCAGGACATCCTGCTCGCGGGCAATCGTGATCACCGGCAGGATCCGCGCCTTGGCGGCGAGGCTGTCGATCAGGGCAACTTTATCCGCCATGGAAACGGTCGGGGATGGGTTTGTCATAGCGGCTGTTCCTTGGCTCATGGGCACCAGTAAATCTCTAACGTAGGTTGCAGAAACGCGCGAATCGGCAATGCGGCGACATCGTCACCGGCCAGTGCGGTATTCAGGGTGGTCAGTTTGGACTGGCCGGAAATCGACAAAATCTTGTGCCTGGCCGAGGCCAGCAGCGCCCGACTCATGGTCAGGCGTTGATGCGGCACGGTCGGCGCCAGCATCGGATAGCAGCGGCGCGTGCCATCAGCTGCCAGGGCCTCGGCCAGATTCGGGCTGCCCGGAAACAACGACGCGGTATGGCCGTCGTCGCCCATGCCCAGCACCAACACGTCGATCACTGGCAACTCCGACAGCAGGCGATCAGCTTGCTCCGCTGCCTGCTCCAGGTTGGCACTGGCGCTGTACAGGCTGAGGAACTGCGCCTTGGCCGCCGGGCCCTGCAACAAATACTTCTTGAGCAGCCCGGCGTTGCTGTCGGCGTGTTCCACCGGGACCCAGCGCTCGTCGGCCAGGCTGACGACCACGTTGGACCAGTCCAGCGGCTGCTTGACCAAGTGTTGGAAAAACGCAACCGGGCTGCGGCCGCCGGAGACCACCAGCGTTGCAGTGCCCTTGGCCTCGATCGCGTCGCTCAGTTGCTTGGCCACATTCAGCGCCAGGCCTTCGGCCAGCAGCACCGGGCTTTTGAACGCATGGACGCTGACGCCCTGCGGCAATTTCAAATCAGATATCGCCATACCACGACCTCCCGTCCCGCGTGATCAGTGCAATGGAGCTCATCGGCCCCCATGACCCGGCCGCGTACGGCTTGGGCGCATCGCCGGATTTTTTCCAACCGGCGATCAACTGGTCACACCAGATCCACGCAGCTTCGATTTCATCTTTACGGACAAACAGGTTCTGATTGCCGCGCATCACTTCCAGCAACAACCGTTCGTAGGCATCGGGAATCCGAGCGCTGCGCCAGGTGTCGGAAAAATTCAATTGCAGCGGGCCGCTGCGCAGTTGCATGCCCTTGTCCAGGCCTTGGTCCTTGGTCATCACCCGCAGCGAAATACCCTCGTCCGGTTGCAGGCGGATGATCAGCTTGTTGCTGATTTGCAGGCGCTGCTCCGGGGCGAAGATGTAGTGCGACGGTTCCTTGAAGTGGATGACGATCTGCGACAGCTTCTGCGGCATGCGCTTGCCGGTACGCAGGTAGAACGGCACGCCCGCCCAGCGCCAGTTGCGGATATCAGCACGCAGGGCGACGAACGTTTCAGTGTCGCTCTGGGTATTGGAATTAGGCTCTTCGAGGTAGCCCGGCACCGGTTTGCCTTCGCTGTAGCCGGCGATGTACTGGCCACGTACCACTTGGGTGGTCAGGCCTTCCGGGCTGATCGGTGCAAGGGCCTTGAGCACCTTGACCTTCTCGTCGCGGATGCTGTCGGCAGACAGGTCCGCCGGCGGGTCCATGGCGATCAGGCAGAGGAGTTGCAACAGGTGATTCTGGATCATGTCCCGCAGCTGGCCAGCCTTATCGAAGTAACCCCAGCGCCCTTCAATGCCAACCTTCTCGGCCACGGTGATTTCCACGTGGGAGATGTAATTCTGGTTCCACTGGGTTTCGAACAGGCTGTTGGCGAAACGCAGGGCGATCAGGTTCTGGACGGTTTCTTTACCCAGGTAGTGGTCAATGCGGTAGGTGCGGTTCTCCGGGAAGAACTGGGCCACGGCGTCGTTGACCTTGCGCGAGGACTCGAGGTCGGAGCCGATGGGCTTTTCCAGCACCACACGGGTGTTTTCCGCCAGGCCCACTTTCGCCAGGTTCTCGCAGATCGCGCCATACACGGCGGCAGGAGTGGCGAAGTAGGCAATCAGTCGCTGGGTGCTGCCGGCCAACTCGGCCAGGGCCACGTAGTCTTCGGACTTGAGGAAGTCGACGTGCAGGTAACTCAGGCGTGCGAGGAAACGTTCGACCACCGCTTCATCGAGCTCCTTGACACCGACATAGCGGCGCAGTTCGGAAGCAATGAACGCCAGATGCTCTTGCTCACTGCCGGCCTCACGGGCCAGTGCAATGATGCGCGAATCCTCATGCAGCAGGCCGGCGCCGTCGAGCTGATACAGGGCAGGAAACAGCTTGCGCAGGGCCAGGTCGCCCAGGGCGCCGAACAAGGCGAAGGTGCACGGTTCAACCGTAATCGAAGGCATGATGTTTGTTCTTTTATCAAGTTAAGCTACAAATACCTTTTTTCAAGGCATCACTCAAGGGAAAATGTAGTAATAACCACAACATTTTCGCAAAATACAGATTCCGAGTGGTGGTCGATCGGAGCCATCAGTAGGATAGGCCACCGTGACGGGCCTCATCAAAGGCCCATTTTGCATAGCCACGCGCCCATTCGGCGCAGGCGTTAAGGATACTTATATGGACCGCGTGCGAAATTTACTGGAGCAGATCCAGAATCGCCTTGAAGAGCTGAACAAGGCCGAGCGCAAAGTCGCCGAGGTGATCCTGCAGAACCCACAGCAGGCCACCCGGTTCAGCATCGCCGCCCTCGCCCAGGCCGCGTCGGTCAGCGAGCCGACGGTCAATCGTTTCTGCCGCTCGTTCGGTGTCAGCGGCTACCCGGAGCTCAAGCTGCAACTGGCCCAGAGCCTGGCCAGCGGCGCCGCGTATGTCAGCCGCGCCGTGGAAGCCGATGACAATCCGGAAGCCTATACCAAGAAGATTTTCGGCAGCGCCATCGCCTCCCTCGACAGCGCCCTGCAAGCCCTCGACCCGAGCCTGATCAGCCGCGCCGTCGACCTGTTGATCCAGGCCCGGCAGATCCACTTCTTCGGCCTTGGTGCCTCGGCCCCGGTGGCGCTGGATGCACAGCACAAGTTTTTCCGCTTCAACCTGGCTGTCACTGCCCATGCCGACGTGCTCATGCAGCGCATGATTGCTTCGGTGGCGCATACGGGCGAGCTGTTCGTGATCATCTCCTACACTGGCCGCACCCGCGAGTTGGTGGAAGTGGCACGTATCGCCCGGGAAAACGGCGCATCGGTACTGGGGCTGACCGCAGAAAACTCACCGCTGGCCAAGGCCAGTACCTTGAGCCTGAACATTCCGCTGCCGGAAGACACCGACATCTACATGCCGATGACTTCGCGGATCATTCAGTTGACCGTGCTGGATGTGCTGGCGACGGGAATGACCTTGCGTCGGGGCGTGGATTTCCAGCCGCATTTGCGCAAGATCAAGGAAAGCTTGAATGCGAGCCGGTATCCGGTGGGGGATGAGTTCAACTGAGGCCTGGTTTTTCGTTGCCTGATCTGGCCTCATCGCGGGCAAGCCCGCTCCCACAGTGATTGCGTCGTGCACAAAACCTGTGGGAGCGGGCTTGCCCGCGATGAGGCCATAAGCAACACCGCACAACCTGAGCTAAGCCCCCACCCGCGCCTGCAAACTCAAATGCGCCCTCTCCCCCGGCTTCAGGCACAGGCTGTCCGTGCCACCACTGGCCGCTTCCACGCAAACGAATTCAGAGACCTCATCCCAACTCACGCCAAGCAACGGTCGCGAGCCCGGGTGCCAGACCACCGTGTCAGCCGTTTCGCCGGTATCGATGCACAACTCGCGCTGCCAGGCGTGGTCCTTGAGCTGTAATTCACCGTCGTGCTGGAACACCCGCTGACAGCCACCGTCGACCCGTAATTCGCCTTCCTGCTGACAAACCTGACGGTTGAGCTGGTCGTAGCCCTGCGCTCCGTCAAGCCCAGAACAGCGCTACCTCGCCGACGTCACCAATACGCCAATAGGCGTGCAACGCCTGGCTCAACTGGCACGGCAGGCTGTCCTGATGCTCGGTGCTCAGGCGCAAATCCATGCGATCGCCCAGGTGGGCATGCAGGTCCGCTTGCCAGTCGCACAATTGCAGGCGCCAGTGCAGACGTACACCGTCTTCGTCGTCGCTGCTGTCGAGCAGTTTCCAGTCGAGCAGCCGGGCCCAGCCATGAGATGGCCAGGCGTTTTCGCTCGGATGCCGGCCATACCACGGCCAACATACCGGCACGCCCCCACGAATGGCGCCCACGTGCGGCCACCGCGCCGCGCACCACAGCCACGGCTTTTGTCCTCGAGGCTGAAAATGCAGCAATTGCGCGCCTTGCCGGCTGAACACCGCCTGACACAGCGGGTGATCGATCACCAGTACATCGCGCTTCTGATAGCGCTCCCACGCAAACACGGGACGCGCGCGCATGGATTTGAAGAAGCGTTGTAGCGGATGCTCATGCATGGTGTGCCACGGTCCTGAAATTCATCTGTTGTGCGCCACCCTCCAAAAAAAGCGGACAGCCAAGGCTGTCCGCAAAAATGCGCACATAGAGAGGAGCTTATCGCAACCGCGTTAGAACACCGACTGAATTTTCAGACCAGCGACCAGCGCGTTATCCACTTCATCCACACCGCCCGGGTGAGTGATGTATTGCAGGTTGGGGCGTACGGTCAGCCAGTTGGTCACGTGGAAGCCGTAGTTGATCTCGTAGTTGTATTCGGTGTCGCGCAGCGGCGAGAACAGCGGGTCCTGGTAGTCGGCGACACCATTGGCGGCGTTGGTCAGTTCGGCGTTTTTCTTCACGTCATCGTTGACATGAATACGGGCGAAGCCAATACCGACGTCATCCTTGGGACGTGCATCGAACGGCCCCTTGTACACGAACATCAGCGACTGATAGTTGTCGACGACGTTGGTGTCCTTGTCGTGGAAAGTCGCGTTGGCAGCGATGTTCAAACCACGAGAAGCGTCACCGTTGTGGCTGGTGAGTTGCTGTTGCGCCACGAACCAGTAGCCGGATTTGCTGCTATGGCTGCGGTAGGCATTGCCGCTGGTGGCCGCATCGGCACCGTTCTCGTCTTCACGAACATCATCGGCTTTGGCCGTGCTTTTGTAGTAGCCCACACGGTATTCGCCCGGCAGGTTGCCGGGGTTAGGCAACCAGACCAGTTCGACCGGCAGCACGGTCCCCTTGGTACCGCTGCCACTGAGCTTGAAGCCGTTGCCGTGCTCCAGCTGCGACGGGTTCTGGTTGTACGCACCGATCTGTGCATACCACTCCGGCGAGAAGTTGTATTTCACACGAATCGCCGCCTGGCTTACCGGCCAGTTGTACCAGATGTTGGTCGCCCAGTTACCCACCTGGGAGCCGCAGAACGCCAGGTTCTGGAATTCGCACGGGAAGGTGTTGAAGTCTTCGCCTTCACCGAAGTAACCGGCCTTGACGTCCAGTTTGCCGTCGAAGAACTGGTGCTTGATCCACAACTGGGTCAGACGAACCATGTGGCCACGACCGTAGACTTCCTGTGAGGAACTCAAGGTGCCGGCACGCGGGTCGCCGACACGGTCGTTGGAGATGTTCTGGCCATTACGGTTGGTCAGTTGAATTTTGGCCTGGGTGTTATCCCAGCCCAGCAGTTTTTGCAGGTCCAATGCCGCGCCCAAACCGAACTGATCGGAATAACGCGCGGTCTTGTCGTTGTTGTAGCCGCCGTGCAGGTTGCCACCCACCTCGCCGACGTAGTCCATTTTGATGTCGATACCCTGCTCGATCAGTCGGGTTCGCTCACCACCCCAGTCACCGGTCATCCATTCAGAATCAGCGGCGAATGCATCGGCCGCCTGAACACTGCCGGCCAGCATCATTGCCGCAACCGCCGATAACTGGCAGATCAGCTGGGCGTTTTTGTTCTTCTTCATCCCTACATTCCTCGTTTTATTGTTATTAACTTTGTTTAACGCGGTTACAACGGTTGCTCCCTGTAGGAGCGAGCATGTCGAATCGTCGAACCGTCGCGATGGTCGTCAACGATGACGCTGGCAGCCTGGTACCCCGCGGAGCCATGACCTCCATCGCGACGGTTCGACATGCTCGCTCCTACAGATCTGTCATTCAGCGGCCCTTGAATTGCGCAACGTTTGGAGCGTGACTCTCGGCCTTAGGCACCCCCGCCACCCCCAATCGCTCGCCGCTCTTGGCATCGAACAGCAGCACTTTCGACGGATCGAATTGCAGGGTCAGGGTCTCACCCACCTGCGGCGCCACGTCCGGCGCCAACCGGCAGCAGACCTTGGTGTCATTGAGATTGACGAACACCAGGGTGTCCGGGCCGGTGGGTTCGGTGACCTGCACTTCGGTACGAATGGTCGGCAAACCATTGCTGTCGCCGGCGGCCAGGACGATCTGCTCAGGACGGATGCCGAGGATCACTTCGCGATCTTCGAGGCCGGCGTCCTGCATGCCCAACGGCAACTCGCATCGCGCCTGACCGCTGTCGAGCAGCGCCAGCAGGCGACCGTCCTTGCGCTGCAAGCGCAGGGGAATGAAGTTCATCGGCGGCGAACCGATGAAGCTCGCCACGAACAGGTTGGCCGGGTTGTTGTAGATGTCCTTCGGCGTACCGAACTGCTGGATGATGCCGTCCTTCATCACCGCCACTTTGTCGCCCAGGGTCATCGCTTCGATCTGGTCGTGGGTCACGTAGACGGTGGTGGTCTTCAGGCGCTGGTGCATCAATTTCATTTCGGTGCGCATCTCGACCCGCAGCTTGGCGTCGAGGTTGGACAGCGGCTCGTCGAACAGGTAGATCTTCGGCCGCCGCGCCAATGCGCGGCCCATCGCTACGCGCTGTTGCTGGCCACCGGAGAGCTGGCCGGGCTTGCGGCTGAGCAGGTGTTCGATCTGCAACAGCTTGGCGACGCGGGCGACTTCTTCGTCGATCTCGGCGGTCGGCATTTTGCGAATCTTCAAGCCAAACGCGATGTTGTCGCGCACGCTCATGGTCGGGTACAGCGCGTAGGACTGGAACACCATGGCGATGTCACGATCCTTTGGGCTCATGCCGCTGATGTCGGCATCGTCCACCAGAATGGCGCCGCCGCTGATGGTTTCCAGGCCGGCGATGCAGTTCATCAGCGTGGATTTGCCGCAACCCGACGGGCCGACCAGAATCAGGAACTCCCCGTCATTGATCTTCAATTCAATGTTTTTCAGGGTGTCCGGCAAACCGGCGCCGTAGGTCTTGTTGACGTTGCGTAATTCGAGAGTTGCCATGTTTCTACCCCTTGACCGCGCCGGACGTCAGCCCACGCAGGAAATACTTGCCAGCGAATATGTAGACCAGCAGTGTCGGCAGCCCGGCGATCATCGCGGCCGCCATATCAACGTTGTATTCCTTGGCCCCGGTGCTGGTGTTGACCAGGTTGTTGAGGGCCACGGTGATTGGCTGGGCATCGCCACTGGCGAACACCACGCCGAACAGGAAGTCGTTCCAGATCTGGGTGAACTGCCAGATCAGGCAGACCATCACGATCGGGATCGACATCGGCAGCAGGATCTTCCAGAAGATGGTGAAAAAGCCTGCGCCATCCAGGCGCGCCGCCTTGACCAGCGCATCCGGGACACTCACGTAGTAGTTGCGGAAGAACAACGTGGTGAACGCCAGGCCGTAGACCACGTGCACCAGCACCAGGCCGGTGGTTGTGTTGGCCAGGCCGAATTTGCCCAGGGTGAACGAGGCCGGCAGCAGCACAGTCTGGAACGGCAGGAAGCAGCCGAACAGCAGCAGGCCGAAGAACAATTGCGAGCCACGAAATCGCCACATCGACAGCACATAGCCGTTCATGGCGCCAATGAACGTGGAGATCAGCACTGCCGGCACGGTGATCTTCACCGAGTTCCAGAAGTAACCGCCCACCACGTCCCAGGCCTTGATCCAGCCGATGCCGTCGATCACCGCCGGCCAACTGAGCAGGTTGCCGGTGCGGATGTCTTCCGGGGTTTTGAAGCTGGTCAGCAGCATCACCACCAGCGGTACCAGGTACACCGCTGCGGCCAGCAACAAGGTCGCGTAAATGGCGATCCGGCTGAAGCCCAGCTTCGGTTTTCCGAGTTGATCAGTCATGGCGTTTGCCTCGTAGCTCGGAATACAGGTACGGCACGAGGATGGTCAGCACGGCACCGAGCATGAGCATGGCGCTGGCAGAACCGATGCCCATCTGGCCACGGCTGAAGGTGAAGGAATACATGAACATCGCCGGCAGGTCGGACGAGTAGCCCGGACCGCCTGCGGTCATCGCCGCCACCAGGTCGAAGCTCTTGATCGCGATGTGGGCGAGAATCATGAAGGCACTGAAGAACACTGGGCGCAGGCTCGGCAGAACGATCTTGAGATAGATGGTCGGCAGGCTCGCCCCATCGACTTGCGCGGCACGGATGATCGATTGATCGACACCGCGCAGACCGGCGAGGAACATCGCCATGACAAACCCGGAGGCCTGCCACACGGCGGCAATCACCAGGCAATAGACCACGCGATCCTGATCCACCAGCCAGTCCAGGCGAAAGCCTTCCCAGCCCCAGTCACGCAGCATCTTGTCCAGGCCAAGCCCCGGGTTGAGCAGCCATTTCCAGGCCGTGCCGGTGACGATCATCGACAGCGCCATGGGGTACAAGTAGATGGTGCGGATGAAGCCTTCCTTGCGAATACGCTGATCCAGCAGCACGGCGAGGAACACGCCAAGGATCAGGCTGATGCCGATGAACATGCCACCGAAGACAGCGAGGTTCTTGCTCGCGACCCACCAGCGGTCGTTGTCCATCAGGCGCATGTATTGCTGCAGGCCGACCCACTTGTAGCTCGGCATGAAGCTGGAATTGGTAAAGGACAGAATGAACGTCCAGATGATGTAACCGTAGAAACCAACCAACACGATGAGCATGCTCGGCGCCAGTACCAACTTGGGTAACCAGCGTTGCAGCGCATCGAACGGTGAGGCTTTGCTGAAAACCGCCACAGAGCTCATCGGGATAATCCAGGTGAAAAGAAAAGATACCGGCACGACTCCTGTAGGAGCTGGCTTGCCAGCGATGGCATCAACCGGGTCTATCAACAGACCGAGTCGCCTGCATCGCGGGCAAGCCCGCTCCTACACACGAGCCCCTCCCGTCAGGAAAGGGGTGTGTCGGGAATTACTGCGCCGCTTTGACCGCCGACGCCAATTGCGCGCTGGCCTTGGCCGGGTCGGCGTCCTTGTCGTTCATGAAGTTCGTGACCACGTCGAAGATCGCGCCTTGCACGGCCAGGGAGGTGGCCATGTTGTGCGCCATGCTCGGCTGCAGGCCGCCGGTCTTGTCATCCGCCAGGAAGTCCTTGGCAGCGGTTTGTGCGCAGGAGTCGAAGCCCAGTTTGTCCATGTCATTGAGCATGTCGGTACGAACCGGGATCGAACCTTTGTTGATGCTGAAGACTTTCTGGAAGTCAGTACCCAGCGCAACCTTCGCCAGGTCCTGCTGCGCGGCAATGTCACCCTTGCGGTCAGCCTTGAGCTTGAACACGGCCAGCGAGTCGATGTTGTAGGTGAAGGATTTATCGGTGCCCGGGAACGCTACGCACTGGTAGTCCTTGCCGGCGACTTTCTTGGCGGCAGTCCACTCGCTCTTGGCCCAGTCACCCATCATCTGCATGCCGGCCTTGCCATTGATGACGTCGGCGGCAGCGATGTTCCAGTCACGACCGGCACGGTTCGGGTCCATGTAGGTGGTGATCTTTTTCAGCTCGGTGAACGCCTTGGTCATGTCGGCGCTGGCGAGGGTTTTCTGGTCGAGGTCCACCAGGGCTTTTTTGTAACCGTCGGCGCCCATGACCGAGAGCACCACGTCTTCGAACACGGTGCTGTCTTGCCATGGCTGGCCACCGTGGGCGAGCGCGATGAAACCGGCGGCCTTGAGTTTGTCACCGGCGGCGTAGAATTCTTCGAGGGTGGTCGGGGCTTTGTCGATCCCGGCTTTCTTGAAGACTTCGGGGTTGATCCACAGCCAGTTGACGCGATGGATGTTCACCGGCACGGCCACGTAATCGCCTTCGTACTTGACGGTGTCGGAGACCTTCTTCGACAGCAGGCCATCCCAGTTTTCCGCCTTGGCGACGTCTTTCAGGGTGTCGGTGGCCAGCAGACCGGTGCTGCCCCATTCCTGGATGTCCGGGCCTTTGATCTGGGCGACGCCCGGCGGGTTACCGGCCACGGCGCGGCTTTTCAGAACGGTCATGGCCGTAGAACCGCCACCACCGGCGACAGCGCCGTCCTTCCAGGTGAAACCGTCTTTTTCGACTTGGGCCTTGAGCACATCCACCGCTGCCTTTTCACCGCCGGACGTCCACCAGTGAACGACTTCCACAGAACCTTTGGAAGCGTCGGCAAGTGCACTTAACGGGAACAGGGAGGCGATAGAAATGACAGTAGCGAGGCGAGAAATCGCATTCATCTAGAAGTACCTTTCTTGTTGTTATGCATTGCAAGTCTGGTGCTTGCGCTGCATGGGATTTTAAACAGGGGCAAACCCTTCGCAGGTAACGAAGGGACGCGTGAATGTCACCGTATGGTTACATGGAAATGCTCTGGGACAACCCTGTCAGAGCAGTCGCCATGCTCGGCGCCAGAGGCAGACGCGGGATCAGCACGGCTTGCCAGGCGTGGTAGAGATCAGGTTTGCCGCCCCAGATATCGGCACTCGGGCGGTTCAGCGGATCGAGTTCGTGGTGCCAGCTGCCATCACAACGATCAATGAAATGCTGCTCACAAAATTCCCAGAACCGGCGGTACCACGTCTCGTATTGCCCCTCGCCCGTGCGTTTAAGCAGCGCGCTGGCGGCGGCACTTGCTTCGCAATGGGTCCAGTGCAGGCGATGGCGAACCACCGCGCGATTGTCCCAGTCGAGCGTGTAGACGATCCCCGGCAGGCCATCGACGTCCCAGCCGTGCTGGCAGTTTTTTCGAAAAGTTTTTGCGCGTCGGTCAACAGCCAGCCCGGCGTCAGCATGCCGGCCTGCACCCGGGCCGCTTCCAGGTGCAGCACCAACCGCGCCCATTCAAAACCGTGTCCGGGCGTGGTGCCATAAGGTCGAAAACCATCGGCGGGATTGTCGTGGTTGTAGTCGCGCAACGGCTGCCAGTCACGATCGAAATGTTCGATCACCCGATAATCGTTGGCCGCAGCATGACCATGAATCAGCCGCTCGACGATGCGTTGCGCGCGGTTCAACCAGCGGTTGTCGCCGGTGACATCGGCCAGGGCGAGGAAGGCTTCGGTGGCGTGCATGTTGCTGTTCGCACCGCGATACGCTTCCTCCTTCTGCCAGTCGCGACTGAAGGATTCGCGCATGGCACCCTCCCCTTCGCTCCAGAAATGGCGGTCGATGACGGCGATCGCGTCGTCGAGCAAAGCCTGGGCGCCAGGGCGTTGTGCGACCACGGCCGAACTGGCGGCCAGCGCCACAAAAGCATGCAGGTAAGCGGCCTTGCCGGTGTTGCCATCCATGTGATGGGTACTGGCGAACCAGCCACCGTGCTCGGCGTCTTTCAGCGGACCGCACAGGGCCTGCACACCGTGGTCCACCAGCTCGGCAAATCCTGGCAGCCCCTGGATGTGTGCCATGGCGAAGCTGTGGGTCATGCGCGCGGTGTTCATGGTTTCAGCGTGGGCGTCGGCTGGCAACTGGCCTTTTTCATCCAGGTTGCCGAAACCGTCGGGAAGCTTTGATGCCTTGGCGAAGGCCAGCAGGCGCAGCCCCTCGGCGGCGAGCCATTGCTGGTGGGCCGGGGCGTTCTGCCAACTGCTGGAGACGGGTTGGAAGGTGTCCATGAAGCGGCCTTTTTTGTTGTTTTGATTGCGGGCAGTCTAAACAACGGGCGCGGACGGGCTTGTAACGAAGGAGGCGGGGAATGTCACTGTTCTGTGACATTGGCTATTGAAGGATGTATTGAATGGGCTGACGTCTTCGCGAGCAAGCCCGCTCCCACATTAGATCGCATTCCCCTGAACAACTCGGTCAACTGTGGGAGCAGGCTTGCTCCGGGCGACGATCCGACGATGAACGATCACGCGGTCTATCTAGTCAGCACTGCGGGGCAACTGCAACGTCACCCGTAACCCACCCTCACGCAAATTCTGCAAACTGACCTCACCGCCATGGCTATGGGCAATGTTGCGGGCGATGCCCAGCCCCAATCCATAACCCTGTTGCTGCCCGGCCAAGCGGAAGTGCGGCTCGAAAACTTGCTCCAGCCGCTGCTCAGGCACACCCGGCCCTTCGTCATCGACGTGCAGCACAAAGGCGTTCTCGTCGTCGTCGATCTGCAGGTGCGCGTTCTGGCCGTACTTCAAGGCGTTGTCGATCAAGTTACCGATGCAGCGCTTGAGCGCCAGCGGTTTACCGGGATATGCCGCCAAGGCCCGGCCATCCTGGGTGACGCGCCCGTTACCCTGCGGCGCGAGGTAAGGCTCTACCAGGCAGTCGAGCACATGGTTGAGATCGACCGGCTCGATGTTTTCGTGGATGTCGGTGTCTTTCACGCATTGCAGCGCGCCTTTGACCAGCAGCTCCAGTTCATCGAGGTCGCGGCCGAACTTGGCTTGCAGCTTCTCGTCTTCGAGCAGTTCCACACGCAGGCGCAAGCGCGTGATCGGCGTGCGCAGGTCGTGGGAAATCGCGCTGAACAACTGGGCGCGTTCGGTCAGGTAACGGCTGATTCGTTCGCGCATGGCATTGAACGCACGCCCCACTTCCACCACTTCGCTGCCGCCGCCCTGCGCCACCGGCTCGACGTCCGCCCCCAGCGACATTTCCCTGGCCGCCCGCGCCAGGCGTTTGAGCGGCCTGCTTTGCCAGTGCACCAGCAGGCCGATGAACAGCAGCAGGAAACCACTGGTGAGGAGGATGAACCACACCTGCTGCGCCGGCAGGCCCTGTTCTTCCAGGCTGGTGTAAGGCTCGGGTAACAGCGAGGCGATGTACAGCCATTCACCCGGCGCCATCTGGATCTGCGTCACCAGCACGGGGGGGTTCACCGGCTCCAGGGTCAGCGCGTAATGCGCCCAGGAGCGGGGCAGTTCGTCGAGCTTGAGGCCGCCGTTGAAAATCCGCAGGTCCTGAGGGCTGACGAACGACACCGAGATGTCCGTGTCTTGACCGAGGGATTGGCGCAACACCTCGTCCACGGCTTTCATCACCGCCAGCTTGCGCGGGGTGGTTGGCAACACTTCCATGCCCAGGGGTTTGTCATTGAGCGTCACGACAAATCGCGTACCGCCCATGCTGCGCAACTGGTCGAGCACCAGGGGACGATACGCCACCGGTAGCGAGCGCAGGTAACTGACACTGGCGGTCATCGAATGCGCCAGGCTGCGGGCACTGGTGACCAGGCCTTCAAGCTGCGTGGCCCGCAACTGCGAGACCCAGATCACGCTCGACAACGCCTGGGCGAACAACACCGCCAGCAATGTCAGCAGCAGCATGCGCCCAAGCAGTGAGCGCGGCACCGGCACCCGGCTGGCGAGCCTGCGAAAAAACTCAGTGGCCATTGCTGGCAACCACATTGGCCGCCAACTGGTAGCCGCTGCCGCGCACGGTGCGGATCAGTCGAGGCGGCTTTTCGGTATCTCGCAGGCGCTGGCGCAAACGGCTGACCGCCATGTCGACGATGCGATCCAGCGGCATCAGGTCGCGGCCACGGGTGGCGTTGCCGATGGTGTCGCGATCGAGGATTTCCTGGGGGTGATCGAGGAACAGTTTCAGCAAGGCGAAATCGGCACCGGAAAGGATCACTTCCTCGCCATCGGTGTGGAACAGTCGATGGCTGACCATGTCCAGCCGCCAGTCATCAAAGGCCAGTACTTCGCCGCCGGAACGCTCCTGGCCGAACTGCGCGCGACGCAGCAACGCCTTGATGCGCGCCTGCAACTCGCGAGGGCTGAAGGGTTTTCCCAGGTAGTCATCGGCACCCAGTTCCAGGCCAATGACCCGGTCGGCCTCGTCGGAACTGGCGGTGAGCATGATGATGGGCACCTGAGCCTGACGTGGGTGCTGGCGAATCCAGCGACACAGGCTGAAGCCGTCCTCGTCAGGCAGCATCACATCGAGGATCACCAGATCACTCGGCGCGTCGTTCAGGGCCTGGCGAAAACCGGCACCGTCGGGCGTGGTCCGCACCTGGAAACCCGCGCGGGTCAGGTAGGTGTCCAGCAACTCGCGTATCTCTTGGTCGTCATCGACCAACAATATCGACCGGGCTGAGCTCACGGGGCGGCGTCCTTGTTGTTTGAATTGGGGCGGATTATGCCTTAAGCGCTGACCTTGCAAACACTGCACAACACATGACCACACAACACGACTCCACCCTGTAGGAGCGAGCTTGCTCGCGATGGCGGTGTGCCAGATAAACAGATGGCGACTGACATATCGCCATCGCGAGCAAGCTCGCTCCTACAGGGTGGGGGGATCTGATCAGGCTTGTTCGAGGGCCACGCCCGCACCCACCAACCCCGAATACGGCGCCGTCACCAGCCACACCGGGATGCCCTTGAAGTAATCGCTCATGCAACCCTTGTCTGCAAAGCATCGGGCGAAACCGCTTTCGAGGAAGAAATCGGCAAAGCGCGGTATCACGCCACCCACGATGTACACCCCACCGCGTCCGCCGCAGGTGAGTACGTTGTTGCCAGCCACGCGGCCGAGCCAGCAGCAGAACTGCTCCAGCACTTCCAGGGCAATCGGGTCGCCGGCCAGGCCCGCCGCCGTGATGGCTTCCGGGGTTTCGAGGACCGGCTCGTGCCCATCCACCGCGCAGATTGCCCGGTAAACACGCGGCAAACCACCGCCGCTCAACGCCGTTTCCGCGCTGACGTGACCGATCTCGTTGAAGATGTGCTGCCACAGTTGGGTTTCCCGTGGGCTGCTCAAGGGCAGATCGACATGACCGCCCTCCCCCGGCAACGCGGCAAAACGCCCCGCCCCCAGATCCAGCAACGTGCCGACCCCAAGGCCTGTGCCGGGGCCGATCACCACCGCCGGGCGCAACGGCTCCGGCGTGCCCTCGCAGACCACACGGAATTCGCCGGGCTGCAAGCGGGTCATGCCCAGGGCCATCGCCGAAAAGTCATTGACCAGCAACAGCTGGTCCACTTGCAAGGCCTTGCAGAACGCCTTGCGACTCAGGCGCCAGTGGTTGTTGGTGAACTTGAACTCGTCACCACTCACCGGCCCCGCCACCGACAGACACACCGAACCAATCGAGCCCAATGCCAGCCCGAGCCCGCTCAGGTAGAGGGCGATGGCCTCTTCCGGGCTGGCATGATCGGCCGTCGCCAGGACCTGGACCGATTCGAGTTGCTGATTTTTCCACAACGCGAAACGTGCGTTGGTCCCACCGATGTCACCGACCAAAGCCAGTTTCAATTAAGCGTCTCCAGGGCAGCAGTAAAGGCGCTGGCGCCCTGCTCTGCGGAGCTGAACGCCATACGCATGAAACCAAACAACTCGCGACCGGTGCCGATGTTGTTGCCCAGCAACCCCTTGGCCGGTGTGCGCGCTGCGAATTCTTCGGCGTCTACCTTAAGCTCCAGAGTGCCCTTGACGCCATCGACGCGGATGATATCGCCCTCCTGCACGCGAGCCAAAGCACCACCTACGTAGGCTTCGGGGCTGACATGAATGGCCGCCGGAATTTTCCCCGAGGCGCCGGACATGCGCCCGTCGGTCACCAACGCAACCTTGAAGCCACGGTCCTGCAGCACGCCGAGGAACGGCGTCATCTTGTGCAGTTCCGGCATGCCGTTGGAACGCGGCCCCTGAAAGCGCATGACCGCAACAAAATCCTTCTCCAGCAAACCGGCCTTGAAGGCGTCGGCCAGATCCTGTTGATCCTGGAACACCATGGCCGGCGCTTCGACGATCTGGTTTTCCAGCGCCACGGCGGAGACTTTCATGACCCCGCGACCGAGGTTGCCTTCCATCACGCGCAAGCCGCCTTCGGCGGAGAACGCACGGGCCACCGGGCGCAGGATGGTTTCATCAAGGCTTTCGGTGACACCTTCGCGCCAGACCAGCTCGCCGTTATCCAGGAAAGGCTCCTGGGTGTAGCGGCTCAGGCCATGGCCCAGCACGGTGTTCACGTTCTCGTGCAGCAGGCCGGCTTCCAGCAGTTCACGGATCAGGAACGACATGCCACCCGCCGCCTGGAAGTGGTTGATGTCCGCTTTGCCGTTCGGGTAGACGTGGCTCAGGGTCGGCACGACTTCGGAGAGGTCGGCCATGTCCTGCCAGGTCAGTTGAATGCCTGCAGCCATGGCGATGGCCGGCATGTGCAGGGTGTGGTTGGTCGAACCGCCGGTAGCGTGCAAGGCCACGATGGAGTTGACCAGCGAGCGCTCGTCGACGATTTCGCCAATCGGCATGAAGCTGCCGTTCTGTTTGGTCAGGCGCGTAACCTGGTGCGCCGCCTCGCGAGTCAGGGCGTCGCGCAGCGGTGTGTTCGGGTTGACGAACGAGGCACCCGGCAAGTGCAGGCCCATGACTTCCATCAGCAACTGGTTGGTGTTGGCGGTGCCGTAGAAGGTGCAAGTGCCGGGGCTGTGGTAGGAGTTCATTTCCGATTCCAGCAACTCTTCCCGCGTGGCCTTGCCTTCGGCGTAACGCTGGCGCACATCGGCTTTCTGCTTGTTGGAAATCCCCGAAACCATCGGCCCGCCCGGCACAAAGATCATCGGCAGGTGACCGAAGCGCAGCGCGCCCATCATCAGGCCCGGGACGATCTTGTCGCAGATGCCGAGCATCAGCGCGCCGTCAAACATGTTGTGCGACAGCGCCACGGCGGTCGACAGCGCGATAACCTCACGGCTCGGCAGGCTCAGTTCCATTCCCGGCTCGCCCTGGGTCACGCCATCGCACATGGCCGGGGTACCACCGGCGAACTGGCCGACCGAGCCGACTTCGCGCAGCGCCTTCTTGATCAGTTCCGGAAACACTTCGTACGGCTGGTGCGCCGACAGCATGTCGTTATATGACGAAACAATTGCGATGTTGGCGGAGTTCATCATCCGCAGGCTGTGCTTGTCCTCGCTGCCGCAACCCGCCACGCCGTGGGCGAAGTTGGCGCATTGCAGCTTGCCGCGCATCGGACCGTCGCTGGCGGCACCGCGAATGAGCGCAAGGTAAGCCTCACGGGTGGCACGACTGCGAGCGATAAGCCGTTCGGTGACCTCAAGGACGCGGGGATGCATGTGTAGAACTCCAGGCTAACGGATGTGGCGACCTGATTGTCTATGCTGACCAAGTAGCTGACCAAGTCCCCGGGCAGATGGGATGACGGACGGCCTTGTTGATCATTCGGACCAGTTGATTCAGGTCACTCGTTGTAGATTGAATAAAATATTGCCACTAAAAAGGCTTGTTTTCTATTTTTTTGCGAATAATCTTGTAATTCCAACAACAAATCGACGGCGGCCCAGTTAATGACTCTTCGAATCGCAATCAATGGTTTTGGCCGTATCGGCCGCAATGTACTGCGTGCACTGTATACCCAGGGCTACCGTCAGGATTTGCAGATCGTCGCCATCAACGATCTGGGCGACAGCGCAATCAACGCTCATCTGCTCAAATACGACACGGTTCACGGCACGTTCGACGCCGATGTCGAGCACGATCAGGAAAGCCTTACCGTCAACGGTGACCGTATTGCAGTCAGCGCTATCCGCAACCCGGCCGACCTGCCTTGGGCGGCGGAAAAAATCGACGTGGTGTTCGAATGCACCGGTCTGTTCACCGATCGGGCCAAGGCTGCCGCGCATATCACTGCCGGGGCGCGCAAGGTGATCATCTCTGCGCCGGCCAAGGGCGCCGATGCCACCGTCGTCTACGGGGTCAACCACGACATCCTGCGCCAGTCGCATCAGGTCATTTCCAACGCTTCGTGCACCACCAACTGCCTAGCCCCGGTGGCCCAGGTGCTGCACCGCGAGCTGGGCATCGAAAGTGGCCTGATGACCACGATCCACGCCTACACCAACGACCAGAACCTGACCGACGTCTACCACACCGACCCTTACCGTGCGCGTTCGGCCACCCAGAACATGATCCCGAGCAAGACCGGCGCCGCCGAAGCGGTCGGCCTGGTGCTGCCGGAACTGGCGGGCAAGCTGACCGGGATGGCCGTGCGTGTACCGGTGATCAACGTGTCACTGGTGGACCTGACCGTGCAACTGAAAAAAGAAGCCACGGCCGAGGAAGTCAACGAACTGCTCAAGCACGCCAGCCAGCACTCGAAGATCCTGGGCTACAACACCTTGCCGCTGGTCTCCAGCGACTTCAACCACAACCCGCTGTCGTCGATCTTCGACGCCAACCACACCAAGGCAAACGGCAAACTGCTCAAGGTACTGGCCTGGTACGACAACGAGTGGGGCTTCTCCAACCGCATGCTCGATAACTGCCTGGCGCTGTGTAACGCCGAGTAAAAATCGGCCCCCACCCCGCCCCCCCTGTAGGAGCGAGCATGTCGAGGCGTCGAACCGTCGCGATGGAGGCGCAGACACCGCGGGGTGTCAGGCTGCCAACGTCATCGTTGACGACCATCGCGACGGTTCGACAAGCTCGCTCCTACATTGTTTATACAAATCCCACTTGACCGATTCAGCGGATGATAAGCATTATCATTTGATTGAAAAGGATCAGGTCTTCCCGTGAGTCAATCGCGCTTCAATCACGTCTTCATGGCCCAGCGGGTATCGCTGCTGCGCACACTGGAGCGAATGGTCAACAACCACAGCACCGCCGAAGACCTGTTGCAGGAGACCTACCTGCGCGTGACACGGGCACTCAGCGAGCGCCCCATCGACCATCTGGAACCCTTTGTGTTCCAGACCGCCCGCAACCTCGCGCTGGACCACCTGCGCGCGCGACGCATCCAGTCGCGCACGATGCTCGACGACGTTCCGCTGGAGGTGGTCGAGAGCGTCGCGGCGCCGCTCAGCAGTGCCGAGGACGCCGCCCATGCCAAGCAATTGCTGGAGCGTTTGAACGTGAGCCTCAGTCAACTCAGCAGCCGTCAGCAACAGATCTTCATCCTCAGTCGCCTGCATGGACACAGTTACCTGGAAATTGCCGAGAAGCTGGACGTGTCGCTGAGCACCGTGCAGAAGGAGCTGAAGCTGATCATGGCCATCTGTGTGGATGTAGCGCAGAGGCAGCGGTAGGTTTCAAGCTTCAAGCTCAAATCTACAGCTCGACTCGCCTCTGCTTGCAGCTTGCAGCTTGCAGCTTGCAGCTTGCAGCTGGAAACTGCTCTTCTGAGCCCCTACGAGAAAACACCGTGACGGACATCCACCACACTTCTGCGCCACCTCCCGCGCAGGACCCCGCAAGCGCGATGGACCAGGCCCTGGACTGGTTGATCGTGATGGAGCGTCCGAGCGCGCAACAAAGCGAGCAGTTCAGCCAATGGCTGGCCGCCTCGCCCCTGCACGCCGAGGCCTACGCCAAAGCCCAGGCGGTGTGGAACGGCCCGCAAGTGGTGGAATGTGCGCAGACCCTCGCAACAAGGCCACCGAAGGTCAGCGTGCTGGCGCGCCTGCGCCCGCACTGGAAACCACTGGCGACAGCCGCCGTGCTGATCCTCGGCCTGTTCAGCTTCAGCAACTTGCCGATGCGCCTGCAGGCCGATCACCTGACCGTGGTCGGTGAGCGCCAGCGCGTGCAGCTGGAGGACGGTTCTAAAGTCCTGCTCAATACCAATTCGGCGTTCTCCAGCACCATCAACGAGCACCAGCGCGTGGCTCGCCTGTATCAGGGCGAGGCGTTTTTCGAGGTGCCGCCGTATCTCGGCCAGCCGCTGGAAATCGACGCGGGCCCTGTGAAAGCCAGCGTCCACGACACCGCGTTCGCCGTGCGCTACCTCGATGGCGTGGCGCAGGTCCGAGTGCAGCGCGGTGACGTGGATTTGCGCGCTACCCGCGATGACGCGCGGATTCGCCTGTCTGCCGGCGAAAGCATCCGCATCGGCCCCAATGGCTTCGACCGCCCGGCCAAGCTCGACGCCGCCACCGAGCTGGCCTGGGTCCAGGGTCGCCTGGTGTTCGAGAACTGCCCGCTCAGCGAGGTGCTGGCGGAACTGCGTCGCTACTATCCGGGCTGGATCATCAACACCAACGAGCAACTGGCCGACGTTTCGGTCACCGGCAACTACCGCCTCGACCAGCCGCTGGACGTGGTTCGATCGCTGGCGCATATCACCTCGGCGCGGCTAAAGGAATTCCCGGCGCTGGTCATCTTGAACTGAATGAGAATTATTTTTACTCGATAGCCCTGCTCCGTTCGTCTCGTTATAGCCAATGCAATTGATTCGCATCCTCGGATGCGTTTCTGCACCTATAACAACTCGTGCGACACGGAGCACCCTCGATGTCCTCTCGCCTTACTTGCGCCTCACCCTCCCGCGTGCTTTCACTGTTGACCGTCGCCATGCTGATGGCCGGCAGCGCCCCCCTGCTGGCAGCCACCGCCGAACAGCCCGCACGCAGCATGGGCGACTACAGCTTCGCCATCGCGCAACAGCCACTGGTCTCGGCACTCAATGCCTTCACCAGCGTGACCGGCTGGCAAGTCGGCTTCTCCGCTGAACTGGCGCAAGGCGTGGCGTCGCCGGGCGTACGCGGCTCCCTGCCGCCGGAGAAAGCCCTGGAGCAATTGTTGTTGGGGACCAACCTGAGCTACCGCAAACTGGGCAGCAACAACATCGTGCTCGAACGCCGCAACAACAGCGGCGCCTTGAATCTGCAACAGGTGACCATCAGCGCCACGCGTAACGAGCAGAGCGTCAACAGTGTGCCCAGCACCGTCTCGGTCCACACCCGCGAAGAGCTGGACCGCAACAACGTCAACACCATCAAGGACCTGGTGCGTTACGAACCGGGCGTCTCGGTGGGCGGCACCGGCACCCGTGGCGGCATCAGCGGCTATAACATTCGCGGGATCGACGGTAACCGGATCCTGACCCAGGTCGACGGCGTGGAAATTCCCAACGGCTTTTTCAACGGCCCCTACGCCAAGAGCCAGCGCAACTACGTCGACCCCGAAATCGTCAAACGCGTCGAAATTCTCCGTGGCCCGGCCTCGGTGCTGTACGGCAGCAACGCCATCGGCGGCGCCGTCAGCTATTTCACCCTCGACCCGGACGACATCATCAAGCCCGGCCAGGACATCGGTGCTCGCCTGAAAACCGGCTACAGCTCGGCCGATGATAGCTGGCTCAAGTCCGCCACCGTCGCCGGCCGCGCCGAGCAGTTCGACGGCCTGCTGCATTACAGCCAGCGCGACGGCCATGAAACCGAATCCTACGGCAGCAACAACAGCAATGGCCTGAGCCGTACCGAAGCCAACCCGGAAGATGCGCGAACCTATAACGTGCTGGCCAAACTTGGCTGGAACTACAACGAAGATTCGCGCCTGGGCCTGGTCTACGAAAAGTACAAGGATGATCGCGACACCGATCTGAAAAGTGCTTATGGCGGCCCGTACAATGCCGGCGCACCGACCATCCCGAACAGTGTATTGCCCGGTGGCATGTACCAGTGGCGCACCGGCAACGACACCGTTACCCGCGAGCGTTTCGGCATCGAGCACAACTTCGCCCTCGACAGCCTGCTGGCGGATGACATCAAGTGGAGCCTCAATCACCAGATCGCCAAGACCGATCAGAGCACGGCGGAGTTCTACTTCCCGATCACCCGCCGTGTGATCCGCACCCGCGAGACGCTCTATGAAGAAAAGCAGTGGGTCTTCGACCTGCAACTGGACAAGGCTTTCAGCATCGCCGATACCGAGCACCTGCTGACCTACGGCACCACCCTCAAGCAGCAGAAGGTCACCGGTTCGCGCAGCGGCACCGGCACTTGCCTCGCGGCAGGACTGCGCTGCGCCGGCCCGGGCGCGCCGAGCCAGGACGGTCTGGTGAAGTCCAGCGACTTCCCGGACCCGACCATCAACACCTACAGCCTGTTCGCCCAGGACCAGATCAGTTGGGACAATTGGACCTTCGTGCCCGGCGTGCGCTACGACTACACCGAACTCAAGCCGGACGTCACCCAGGAGTTCCTCAACACTGTGGCCGCCGATGGCCGTGGCACCGTCAGCGACGACAAGAAGACGTGGAACCGCGTCTCGCCGAAATTCGGTCTGACTTACGCTTTCAATGACAATTACACCTGGTTCGGCCAGTACTCGGAAGGCTTCCGCACCCCAACCGCCAAAGCACTGTACGGCCGCTATGAAAACACCGCCGCCGGTTACAGCGTGCAACCCAACCCGGACCTCGAGCCGGAAACCAGCAAAGGTGTGGAAACCGGGTTGCGTGGCAATTTTGAATCCGGTTCCTTCGAGATCGCGGTGTTCCACAACAAGTACAAAGACTTCATCGAAGAAGATTCGGTGACGCCTGGCTACACCGAGCTGACCTTCCAAAGTGCCAACATCAAGCGCGCCACCATCAAGGGCACGGAGCTCAAGGGGCGTCTGAACCTCGATGCATTCGGTGCCCCCCAAGGCCTCTACACCCAGGGTGCGGTGAGCTACCTCTATGGTCGCAACAATGACACCGGCGAGCCGATCAACAGCATCAACCCGCTGACCGGCGTGTTCGGCCTGGGGTACGACCAGGACAACTACGGTGGCTTGCTCAGTTGGACCCTGGTGAAGAAGAAGGATCGCGTCGACGACACCCGATTCAAATCGCCGGACGGCACCAGCAGCCAGTTCAAGACGCCGGGTTATGGCGTGCTGGATCTGACCGGCTTCTACAAGGTGACCGACGACGTGACGATCAACGCCGGCTTGTACAACCTGACCGACAAGAAATACTGGCGGTGGGATGACGTGCGCGGTTACGACAGCGTGGGCGAAGCCTCGGTGACGCAACCGGCCAACCTCGATCGCCTGACCCAGCCGGGTCGCAATTTCGCGGTCAACCTGGTCTGGGACATCTGATGCTGCCTACCTCGCTGTGCGATTTTCATCTCTGCACAGCGAGGTTTTTTTACTCTCTGGCGTCTTGTTGTTCGTCTCGTTACCAAGCGCCTCTCTTCTTCAAGGATTTTTCATGACTACCCAGGACAATCCACGCACCGCCCTGCGTTCGCAACGCTTGAATCAGATCACCCACGAACCACACAGCAAACTCGACGCCCTGGTCAAGGCCCACGCACCGTTCGAGACCCAGGCCAACTTCGCCCGTTTCGTGGTGGCGCAGTATTTGTTCCAGTCGGAACTGGTGGCGCTGTACAACGATGCCAACCTGGTCGCCATCGTTCCCGACCTGCCGGCGCGTTGCCGTGCCGAAGCGGCCAAGGCCGATCTGGCGGACCTCGACACCGAGGTGCCGGCACCGGTCGCAGGCGCCGTGAACAACCCGAGCAAGGCCCAAGCACTGGGCTGGCTGTTCGTTTCCGAAGGCTCGAAACTGGGTGCCGCGTTCCTGATCAAACGCGCGGTGGGCCTGGGCCTGAGCGAAACCTTCGGCGCCCGCCACCTCGGCGAACCGGCCGGCGGTCGTGCACAGGGTTGGAAAACCTTCGTCAAGACGCTGGACGAGCTGGAACTCAGCGCGACTGAAGAAGCCGAACTGGACAAGGGCGCCATCGACGCGTTCAACCGGTTCACCGTGTTGCTGGAGCAGGCTTACGCCACTGAACTGGCCTGAACCTTGTCCCCCTGTAGGAGCGAGCTTGCTCGCGATGCGGAGTGTCAGTCACATCAATGTCTACTGATCCAACGCATCGCGAGCAAGCTCGCTCCTACAGGGACCGGGAACCGGGGACGACGATAAAAATATGCCCATGCCTGCACACTCCAGACTCACCCGCCTCCTCTACGGCGCCCTCGCCTACACCAGCCTCGCCATCGGCCTGGTCGCCATCGTCGTGCCGGGCCTGCCGACCACCGAGTTCATTCTGCTGGCTGCCTGGGCCGCCACGCGCAGTTCGCCGCGCCTGAGTGCCTGGCTGGAAAACCACCGGCTGTTCGGACCGATCCTGCGTAACTGGCGCAACGGCAAAATCATCGCCCGCCGCGCCAAAGTCAGTGCCACCGTCAGCATGGTGCTTTGCGTCGTCTTGATGCTGGTAATGCTTGATCATGGCTGGCCCATTTACCTGGCGATCGTGGGCATGGGCCTGGGCAATCTGTGGATCTGGTCAAGGCCCGAAAACACGCCGAAAACCTGCTGAATCCCACCGTGTTTTTTCCTGTTTTCCCACGCTTTGCGGGACTTTCCCCCTCGCAAACGTTCAACCAAGACCGTTCGTCGGCAGCGGTCTCATGCCCCCTCGATGCGCGCCGATGTGCAGGCAATGGCGCCGAACGGATTTGGCGAACCGGGCCGGTCCTGGCCTTCACCTCATTCCTCATCGAGTTCGTCCCATGTTCGACTCCCTCTCCATTCGCCTGAAAATCGTTCTGCTCTCCGGTCTCTGCCTGTTGGGCGTCATCGCCTTGATCGTCAGCATGAACTTCTACCAGACCAATCAGAATGACGAGCTGGTCGGCGCTTCCAGCAGCAAAATGCTCACCGACAGCGTGCAGGAGCTGCTGCAGGCCAAGGCCGCCGAGCAGGCGGTGCGGGTGCAGAAGACCTTCGGCGAAAGCCTGCTGGTGGTGACGGCCCTTGCCGATCAGATCAAGGACATGCGCAACATGGCCGCCAAGCGTTCGCTGGAAGCCGGGGCCGTGCGGGAAGAGTTGAACCAGCGCCTGAAAACCGCGTTCGAGCGCAACACCGCAGTGCTGGGCATCTGGTTGGCGTTCGAACCCAATGGTCTGGATGGCAAGGACAGCGAGTTCGTCAATGACGCCGCCAGGCAGTCCAACGAGGTCGGACGTTTCGCCTCTTACTGGAGCCGTGCCGCCGGCGAAGGGGTCAACACGATCATGGTCGAAGACGACATGACCAAAACCACTCTGAACATCAACGGTACGCCTTACAACAGCTGGTACACCTGCCCCCGCGACAGCAAGCGTACCTGCCTGCTCGACCCGTATGCCGACACGGTCAACGGCAAGGAAATGCTGATGACCACCATTTCCCTGCCGCTGCTGGTGGACGGCCAATCCATCGGTGTCGTCGGGATCGATATCGCCCTGGACGCATTACAAGCCGCAGCGGTCGCGTCTCAGCGTGAGCTGTTCAACAACGCCGGGCACATGCTGATCGTTTCCGGCAGTGGTGTACTCGCAGCTTTTGGCGTCGACGCGAGCAAGGTCGGCAAGAACATTGGCGACACCTTGGGCGCAGAGGGCAAGGAGATCCTGCAACTGCTCGGCGCCGGCACTGCGAAAATCCTCGAACAGGGCGACCTGATCCGTGCGGTTTATCCGGTCAGCCCAATTCCCGACGCCAAGGCCTGGGCCGTGGTGATCGACCTGCCCAAGCAAGTGCTACTGGCCGACTCTATGAAGTTGCAGGCGGTACTCGATGACGCCCAGCAAAGCGGTACGATCCAGGCGGTGCTGGTGGCCATCGCGGCAGGGTTGCTCGGCCTGTTGCTGATCTGGCTGACGGCTTCGGGCGTGACTCGGCCTATCAACGGCGTGGCGCAAATGCTCAAGGAGATTGCCAGCGGTGACGGCGACCTGACCCAGCGCCTGGATTACAGCAAGCGTGATGAACTGGGCGAACTGGTCAGTTGGTTCAACCGTTTCCTCGACAAGCTGCAGCCGACCATCGCGCAGATCAAGCAGAGCATCACCGACGCCCGGGGCACCGCCGACCAGTCTTCGGACATCGCGCGCCAGACCAGCGAAGGCATGCAGGTGCAGTTCCGCGAGATCGATCAGGTGGCCACCGCCTCGAACGAAATGAGTGCCACCGCCCACGAAGTCGCCAACAGTGCGTCGAATGCCGCCAACGCGGCCAAAGGCGCCGACCAGTCGGCCCGCGATGGCATGTCGATCATTGAGCGCAGCACCCGCGACATCAACCAACTGGCCGATGAAGTCAGCAAGGCCGTGACGGAAGTCGAGGCGCTGGCGGTCAACAGTGAACAGATCGGTTCCGTGCTGGAAGTCATCCGCAGTATCGCCGAGCAGACTAACCTCCTGGCTCTCAACGCCGCGATCGAAGCGGCACGCGCTGGCGAAAGCGGTCGCGGCTTTGCGGTGGTGGCCGATGAGGTGCGCAACCTGGCCAAGCGGACCCAGGATTCGGTGGAGGAGATCCGCCTGGTGATCGAGCGCATCCAGAGCGGCACCCGAGGCGTGGTCGCCACCATGCATTCGAGTCAGACCCAGGCCCACAGCAACGCCGGGCAGATTCAGCAGGCCGTGCAGGCCTTGGGCAAGATCAGCGACGCCGTGACGGTGATCAGTGACATGAACCTGCAAATCGCCAGCGCGGCCGAGCAACAAAGCGCCGTGGCCGAAGAGGTCAACCGCAACGTCTCGGCAATCCGCGCCGTTACCGAGACCCTGACCGGCCAAGCCACCGAGTCGGCGCAAATCAGCAGCCAGCTCAATGCCCTGACCACCCAGCAGATGAAGTTGATGGATCAGTTCAGGGTTTGACCCCAAATCCAGGAACACCACCATCCCCTGTAGGAGCGAGCATGCTCGCGAGGCGGTGGATCAGCCAGTAGAGATGGCGGCTGACACTATGCATCGCGAGCATGCCCGCTCCTACAGAGGGGATCGTGGATTTCATTCAACCGCAGTTTTTTTCAACTATGATCGACCCCTCTCCCGGAGGGCCTTCGATGACTGGTTTACTCACGTCCATTCAAGCCACGCTTGGCTTGCCCAGCACCGCGGTTACGCTCACCGCCAGTGGCGCCCTGCCCTCGGCCTTTGCCGTTACCGACCTTGCCAGCGCCAGCATCGCCGCCGCTGGACAAGCCGTCCGCGAATTGCTGCACCAGCAAACCGGACGCCTGCCCGACGTCGAAGTTGACCGACGCCTGGCTTCGTTCTGGTTCGGCACTTCACTGCGCCCCACCGGCTGGAGTGTGCCACCGCTGTGGGACCCGATTGCCGGCGGCTATGCCACCCGAGACGGCTGGATTCGCCTGCACACCAACGCGCCCCATCACCGCGCGGCCGCCGAGAGCGTGCTTGGCGCCTGCGCCGATCGCACCGCGATGACGAGCAAGGTCGCCCAGTGGAATAAAACCGATCTGGAGCAGGCCGTGGTCGCTGCCGGAGGCTGTGCCGCCGAGATGCGTAGTTGGGCGCAATGGCAGGCCCACCCCCAAGGCCAGGCCGTCAACGCCGAGCCGTTGATTGCCTTCGTCGAACACCGCAGCCAAAACGCCAAACCCTGGCAGGGTTCGGTGGCGCGACCGCTGGCCGGGGTCAAGGTGCTGGATTTGACCCGCGTACTCGCAGGTCCGGTGGCCAGTCGTTTCCTCGCGGGCCTCGGTGCCGACGTCCTGCGCATCGACCCGCCAAACTGGAACGAACCGGGCGTGGTGCCGGAAGTCACCCTCGGCAAACGCAGTACGCGCTTGAACCTGCACGACAAGGCTGATCGCCTGCTGTTCGAAAGTCTGCTCAAGGACGCCGATATCCTGCTGCACGGCTACCGAACCGATGCGCTGCAACGCCTGGGTTACGGCCCGGCTGAACGCCAGGCACTTGCCCCCGGCCTGATCGACGTCTGCCTGAATGCCTACGGCTGGAGCGGCCCCTGGCAGAACCGTCGCGGCTTCGACAGCCTGGTTCAGATGAGCAGCGGCATTGCCGAGGCTGGCCAGCGCTGGAAACAAGCCGACAAACCGGTGCCGCTGCCCGTGCAGGCGCTCGATCATGCGACGGGCTATCTGATGGCCGCTGCGGCGATCACTCTGCTGACCAAGCGGTTGAGCGAGGGCCACGGCGGGTTCGCTCGGTTATCCCTGGCACGCACGGCGAAGCTGCTGGTCGAGCATGGCGCGGGCCCCGACGAGGCGTTGCGTGCCGAGGACGAAAACGATCAGGGCCTGGTGACCGAACAGACCCCGTGGGGGCCAGCGCATCGCGTGCAGGTGCCGCTGAAGATCACCGGCACGCCCTTGCAATGGACCCTCCCGGCCTGCGAATTGGGTGCCCATCGCGCACAGTGGTGGTGATCACTCGCCTCAACCAACTGTGGGAGGGTCAGCAGATTACTGGCCTCAGCCTTACAGGCTCAGCAAGCCGCTGTACAAACCGTAAGCCGCCAACCCGGCGCCGATGACCACGCCGGTGAAAATGCCTTTTTCAATGGGGGTGAACAACGGCTCGCCCTGCTCATGTTTGGCCTTGGCAAACAGGATGACCCCCGGCGCGTATAACAGCGCCGACAGGAGCAGGTATTTCACCCCGCCGGCGTACAACAGCCACACCGCGTAACCCAAGGCAATACCGCCGATCATCAAGTCCTTGGTCCGCTCCGCCGAGGCGTGCTCGTAGGTTTCGCCACGCCCGCTCAACAACACCGCATACGCTGCCGACCATAGGTATGGCACCAGGATCATCGAGGACGCAAGGTAGATCAGGCTGGTGTAGGTGCCGGCAGAGAACAGCGTGACCAGCAGGAATATCTGGATCATCACGTTGGTCAGCCACAACGCATTGACCGGCACGTGGTTGGCGTTTTCCTTTTTCAGGAACGCCGGCATGGTCTTGTCCTTGGCGGTGGCGAAGAGGATTTCGGCGCACAGCAGCGCCCAGGACAGCAGCGCACCGAGCAGGGAAATCGCCAGCCCAATACTGATCAACAACGCTCCCCAGGGCCCGACGATGTGTTCCAGCACCGCCGCCAGGGACGGGTTTTGCAGGTTGGCCAGCTCCGGCTGCTTCATGATCCCCAGTGACAGCACATTCACCAGCACCAGCAACGCCAGCACGCCCAGAAAGCCGATCACAGTGGCCCGTCCGACGTCCGAGCGTTTTTCCGCCCGCGCCGAATACACGCTCGCGCCTTCGATGCCGATGAACACGAACACCGTGACCAGCATCATGTTGCGCACCTGCTCCATCACGCCGCCGAGATCCGGGTTGCTACGGCCCCAGATGTCACCCGTGAAAATATCGGCGTTGAAAGCGATCGCAGCGATGACGATGAACATGATCAGCGGCACGATCTTCGCTACGGTGGTGACTTGATTGATGAAGGTCGCCTCCTTGATCCCGCGCATCACCAAAAAATGCACAGCCCACAGCAACGCCGAGGCGCAGCCGATGGCAATGGGCGTGTTGCCCTGGCCAAATACCGGGAAGAAGTAACCCAGCGTGCTGAACAGCAGGACGAAATAGCCGACATTGCCCAGCCAGGCGCTGATCCAGTAACCCCAGGCCGATGAGAACCCCATGTAATCGCCGAAACCGGCCTTGGCGTAGGCGTAGACCCCGGAATCCAGTTCGGGCTTGCGATTGGCCAGCGTCTGGAACACGAAGGCGAGGGTCAGCATGCCCACGGCGGTGATCGCCCAACCGATCAGGATCGCTCCGACATCGGCCCTCGCCGCCATGTTCTGCGGCAGGGAAAAATCCCCCCACCAATCATCGACCCCACCACCAGCGCGATCAGCGCACTCAGGCGAAGCTTTTGCGTCGGTTGCGTCATGCCTGCGTCTCCATTTTTCCGACCGGACCGCGATATAACCACGCCCGTTAACCGTTACACGGTGGGTTTCAATTAATTATTACAGCGTAAGTACGTTTATTGAATAACGCCAAAGTGCCAATGTTGTTTATAGCCAATAATTCTATACGCACCTTTTCAAAGTGCGAATGCGTGTGTCTCTCCACACGAAAAGATTCCACACCAAAAACCAAGCGGAAAAATTTGCGCAACGCCGAAAACAAACTAGCGTAAAAGTTCACAGCAATAGTGCTTATTTCTATTTTATCTGACCGAGGCCTCTGGACAGGGCGTTTACGGCGATATCCTCATGCCTTGGAAGGATCCATAAATGCTTCATAAACAATGGAATGCACCCATGCACTGATCTATGTCAGCCGATTGAATTGCTAACAGAATTAGTCTGTTGTCTCTCTTCTCCTGCACTGGAGTCATGCAATGTCTGAAGCCCCCGGAAAACTAAAACTTGGTGCACTTGTTGCTTTGGTGGTTGGCTCGATGATTGGCGGCGGTATCTTTTCCCTGCCGCAGAACATGGCAGCCAGTGCCGACGTCGGCGCCGTATTGATTGGTTGGGCGATCACTGCCGTCGGGATGCTGACCCTCGCCTTCGTGTTTCAGACGCTCGCCAATCGAAAACCCGATCTGGATGGCGGGGTCTACGCCTACGCCAAGGCCGGATTCGGTGATTACATGGGCTTCTCCTCGGCCTGGGGGTACTGGATCAGTGCCTGGCTGGGCAACGTCGGCTACTTCGTGCTGTTGTTCAGCACCCTGGGGTATTTCTTCCCGATATTCGGCGAGGGCAACACGGTCGCGGCAGTGATTGGCGCTTCCGTACTGCTGTGGGCCGTGCACTTTCTGGTCCTGCGCGGGATCAAGGAAGCGGCGTTCATCAACCTGGTGACCACCGTCGCCAAGGTTGTGCCGTTGCTGCTGTTTGTCCTGATCGCGATTTTCGCCTTCAAGCTGGACATCTTCACCGCTGACATCTGGGGCGTGAAAAATCCGGACCTGGGCAGTGTGATGAACCAGGTGCGCAACATGATGCTGGTCACCGTCTGGGTCTTCATTGGCATTGAAGGCGCAAGTATTTTCTCGGCCCGCGCGGAAAAACGCAGTGACGTCGGTAAAGCCACCGTCATCGGTTTTATCACCGTGCTGCTGTTCCTGGTGCTGGTGAACGTACTGTCTCTGGGCATCATGACCCAACCGGAACTGGCCAAACTGCAAAACCCATCGATGGCGGCGGTGTTGGAGCACGTGGTCGGGCATTGGGGCGCGGTGCTGATCAGCGTCGGCCTGATCATCTCGTTGCTGGGGGCGCTGCTGTCGTGGGTGCTGTTGTGTGCGGAGATCATGTACGCAGCCGCGAAAGACCACACCATGCCGGAGTTCCTGCGCAAGGAAAACGCCAACCACGTGCCGGTAAACGCCTTGTGGCTGACCAACGCCATGGTCCAGCTGTTCCTGATCATCACCCTGTTTTCGGCCAGTACCTACCTGTCGCTGATCTACCTCGCCACCTCAATGATCCTGGTGCCTTACCTCTGGTCGGCGGCTTATGCACTGTTGCTGGCGGTGCGCGGCGAAAGCTACGAGAACGACGCTCGTGATCGTTCCAAGGACCTGTTCATCGGAGCGGTCGCGCTGCTCTATGCGGTCTGGCTGATCTATGCCGGCGGGGTCAAATACCTGCTGTTGTCAGCCCTGCTCTACGCGCCCGGCGCGATTCTGTTCGCCAAGGCGAAGCTTGAACTCAACAAACCGGTTTTCACCAACGTCGAGAAGCTGATTTTCGCTGCGGTTGTCGTGGGCGCCCTGGTGGCGGCTTACGGGCTGTATGACGGCTTCCTGACTCTGTAACGATTGTTCTGTCATCTGGAGGATCACTGAAATGACCACGGAAAAAGTTAAGTACGGCGTGCATTCCGAAGCCGGGAAACTGCGCAAAGTCATGGTTTGCTCCCCAGGCCTGGCCCACCAGCGGCTGACCCCGAACAACTGCGATGAACTGCTTTTCGATGATGTGCTGTGGGTAGCCCAAGCCAAGCGCGACCACTTCGACTTCGTTACCAAGATGCGCGAACGCGGGATAGACGTGCTGGAAATGCACAACCTGCTGACCGACATCGTCGCCATCCCCGAAGCGCTGGAGTGGATTCTGCAGCGCAAGGTGACGGCCGACTCGGTGGGCCTGGGCCTGATCAATGAAGTCAAATCGTGGTTGCAAAGCCTGGAGCCGCGCAAGGTCGCTGAATTCCTCATTGGCGGCGTGTCTGCCGATGACTTGCCGGACACCTTCGGTGGCAAGACCATCCAGATGTTCCGTGACTTCCTCGGCCACTCCAGCTTCATCCTGCCGCCGCTGCCCAACACCCAGTTCACCCGCGACACCACGTGCTGGATCTACGGCGGCGTGACCCTGAACCCGATGTACTGGCCGGCGCGACGCCAGGAGACCCTGCTGACCACCGCCATCTACAAATTTCACCCGCAGTTCACCAACGCTGACTTCGAAATCTGGTACGGCGACCCGGATAAGGACCACGGCAGCTCTACCCTCGAAGGCGGCGACGTGATGCCCATTGGTAACGGCGTCGTCCTGATCGGCATGGGCGAACGCTCCTCACGCCAGGCCATTGGCCAACTGGCACTGAACCTGTTCAAAAACAAGGCCGTGGAAAAAGTCATCGTGGCCGGGCTGCCCAAGTCCCGCGCGGCGATGCACCTGGACACCGTGTTCAGCTTCTGCGACCGCGACCTGGTGACGATCTTCCCCGAAGTGGTGAAACAGATCGTCGCCTTCACCTTGCGCCCTGATGACAGCAAACCCGGCAGCATCGATATCCGTCGTGAAGAAACCAGCTTCCTCGACACGGTGGCCAAAGCCCTCAATCTCAAAGCACTTCGTGTCGTGGAAACCGGCGGCAACAGCTTCGCCGCCGAACGCGAACAGTGGGACGACGGCAACAACGTGGTCGCCGTGGAGCCCGGCGTGGTGATCGGCTACGACCGCAACACCTACACCAACACCCTGCTGCGCAAGGCCGGGGTGGAAGTCATCACCATCAGCGCCGGCGAACTCGGCCGTGGACGTGGCGGTGGCCACTGCATGACCTGCCCAATCGTCCGTGACCCGATCGACTACTAATTTCTGGGAGACTCACCATGGCTTTCAATATCCATAACCGCAATCTGCTGAGCCTGGAACACCACACGCCCCGCGAATTGCGCTACCTGCTCGACCTGTCCCGCGACCTCAAGCGCGCCAAGTACACCGGCACCGAACAGCAGCACCTGAAGGGCAACAACATTGCGCTGATCTTCGAGAAAACCTCGACCCGCACACGTTGCGCGTTCGAAGTCGCGGCCTATGACCAGGGTGCCAACGTCACCTACATCGACCCCAACTCTTCGCAAATCGGCCACAAGGAAAGCATGAAGGACACCGCCCGCGTGCTCGGGCGCATGTATGACGCCATCGAGTACCGTGGTTTCAAGCAGGAAATCGTCGAGGAACTGGCGAAGTTCGCCGGGGTACCGGTGTTCAACGGCCTGACCGACGAATACCACCCGACGCAAATGATCGCCGACGTTCTGACCATGCGTGAGCACGCCGACAAGCCGATCCACGAGATCAGCTACGCCTACCTGGGCGACGCCCGAAACAACATGGGCAACTCGCTGCTGCTGATTGGCGCCAAACTCGGCATGGACGTGCGCATCTGCGCGCCCAAGGCCCTGTGGCCCCATGACGACCTGGTGGAGCGCTGCCACAAGTACGCCGAAGAAAGTGGTGCGCGCATCACCCTGACCGAAGACCCGAAAGCAGCGGTCAAGGGAGTGGACTTCATCCATACCGATGTCTGGGTGTCGATGGGCGAGCCCGTCGAAGCCTGGGCCGAGCGTATCCAGCAACTGCTGCCTTACCAGGTCAACGCCGACCTGATGAAAGCCACCGGCAACCCACGCACCAAGTTCATGCACTGCCTGCCGGCGTTCCACAACAGCGACACCAAAGTCGGCAAGCAGATTGCCGAGCAGTACCCGAACCTCAAAAACGGTATCGAAGTCACCGATGACGTCTTCGAGTCCCCGGCCTGTATCGCCTTCGAGCAAGCGGAAAACCGCATGCACACGATCAAGGCGATTCTGGTGTCGACCCTGGCTGACCTCTAAGGACTCACCCAGCTCCTACAAGGGGTGGGGTAGGCCGCATATTTCTTTGTTTAGAAGGACTGCATTATGCGTATCGTCGTAGCTCTGGGCGGTAACGCCCTGCTCCGCCGCGGTGAGCCCATGACCGCTGACAACCAGCGTGCCAACATCCGCATCGCCACCGAGCAGATCGCCAAGATCCACCCTGGCAATCAACTGGTCATCGCCCACGGCAACGGCCCTCAGGTCGGCCTGCTGTCGCTGCAGGCGGCCGCCTACACCTCGGTCTCACCGTATCCGCTGGACGTGCTCGGCGCCGAGACCGAAGGCATGATCGGCTACATCATCGAACAGGAACTGGGCAACCTGCTGGACTTCGAAGTGCCCTTCGCCACCTTGCTGACCCAGGTCGAAGTCGACGCCGACGACCCGGCCTTCCAGAACCCGACCAAACCCATCGGCCCGGTGTACGCCAAGGCCGAGGCAGAAAAACTAGCGGCCGAAAAAGGCTGGGCAATTGCCCCGGATGGCGACAAGTTCCGCCGTGTGGTGGCCAGCCCCAGGCCTAAGCGCATCTTTGAAATCCGCCCGATCAAGTGGCTGCTGGAAAAAGGCAGCATCGTCATCTGCGCCGGCGGTGGCGGCATCCCGACCATGTACGGCCCCAATAGCAAGCTGCAGGGCGTGGAAGCGGTGATCGACAAGGACCTGTGCTCGGCGCTGCTGGCCGAACAGCTGGAAAGTGATCTGTTGGTGATCGCCACGGATGTCAACGCGGCCTACATCGACTTCGGCAAACCCACCCAGAAATCCATCAGCTACGCTCATCCGGACGAAATGGAAAAACTGGGCTTCGCCGCCGGCTCCATGGGACCAAAGGTTCAGGCAGCCTGCGAGTTTGCGCGCCATACTGGGAAAACGGCGGTGATCGGTTCACTGGCGGACATCGAAGAAATCGTCAAGGGTACGGCCGGCACGCGCATCAGCACGGCGAAGCCCGGGATAACTTACATATAAGGGGAACCGACAATGGCGAAGTTCGAGCCGGGTCATCTGCACATCGAGCGTCATGCGCTGACGCGTGATGATGTCAGCTACAACCTGTGCATTGACTATGAAGTCACACAGGATCCGAAGGAAGGCAAGGGAATGACGTTCACTTTGCATGGCAGCATGCAGGGCAAGGACATGAAGGAATCGTTTTTTCTGCCCAAGGACCAGGCTTACAACTTTGCCAGCAACGTGACGAAAATTGCCGAGAAGTATGGGATTCCAAAGACCCACAGCAATATCGGCTCGATCCACAAGCACTACGACCGGATGTTCGAAGATGTTCGGCAGCAACTGAACATGAAATCCGGAGACCCGGTGAAACCCGAGCATCTGGAGTAACCCCTCAAAACGACTTTGGTCCCCCCTGTAGGAGCGAGCATGCTCGCGATGGTCGTCAACGATGACGCTGGCTGTCATTAACCAGCGTCGTTCCTGAGTCCATCGCGAGCATGCTCGCTCCTACAGGGGGGCTCTCTAAAACTCGACAACATTTCACCAATCCCCCGCCCCAAGGCATACTTGCCACCCTTCGCATTGCAGAATCCAGTAGCGCCCCATGCGTATCCACGTCAGTTTCATCGACCGCGTCGGCATCACCCAGGAAGTCCTGGCTCTGCTCGGTGGGCGCAATCTCAACCTGGATGCGGTGGAAATGGTCCCACCCAACGTCTACATCGACGCCCCGACCCTGAGTCCAGAGGTGCTCGAAGAACTGCGTGACGCGCTGCTCAGCGTGCGTGGCGTGCAGGCAATGACGGTGGTCGACATCCTCCCCGGTCAGCGACGCCACTTGCAACTCGATGCCTTGCTGGCCGCGATGACCGACCCGGTGTTGGCGTTGGACAGTGCCGGCAAGGTACTGCTGGCCAACCCTGCGCTGATCGCCCTGTACGGCCGTGAACCAGCCGGGCTAAGCGTGGCCGAGCTGTTTGCCGATCCCGCGCTGCTCGACACGCTGCTGGAGCAAGGCTTTCGCCTGCCCCTGCGCGAGATCACGCTCAACGGCCAGACGTTGTTGCTGGACGCCACGCCGATCACCGACGCCGGCGCCCTGTTGACGCTCTACCCGCCGAACCGCATCGGCGAACAGCTTTCCGCGCTGCACCACGATCATGCCGAAGGGTTCGATGCACTGATTGGCGAATCCCCGGCGATTCGCACGCTAAAGGCTCGCGCCCAACGGGTGGCGGCGCTCGACGCGCCGTTGTTGATCCAGGGCGAAACCGGCACCGGCAAGGAACTGGTGGCGCGCGCCTGTCACGCGATCAGCGCCCGGTACAGTGCTCCTTTCCTCGCATTGAACTGCGCGGCATTGCCGGAGAACCTCGCCGAAAGCGAGCTGTTCGGCTATGCCCCCGGTGCCTTTACCGGCGCGCAACGCGGCGGCAAACCGGGGTTGATGGAACTGGCGAACCAGGGCACGGTGTTTCTCGATGAGATCGGCGAGATGTCGCCGTACTTGCAGGCCAAACTGCTGCGTTTTCTCAACGACGGCAGCTTCCGCCGGGTCGGTGGCGATCGCGAGGTTAAGGTCAATGTGCGCATTCTCAGCGCCACCCACCGCGACCTGGAAAAGATGGTTGCCGAAGGCACCTTCCGCGAAGACCTGTTCTACCGCCTCAATGTGCTGAATGTCGAAGTCCCGCCGTTGCGCGAGCGTGGCCAGGACATTCTGCTGCTGGCCCGTTACTTCATGCAGCAGGCTTGCGCCCAGATCCAGCGCCCAGTGTGCCGTCTGGCGCCGGGCACCTACCCCGCGTTGCTGGGTAATCGCTGGCCGGGCAATGTGCGGCAATTGCAAAACGTGATCTTCCGCGCCGCCGCGATCTGCGAAAGCAGCCTGGTGGACATCGGCGACCTCGACATCGCCGGCACATCCGTGGCCCGCCAGAGCGACAGCGACGTCGAAAGCCTGGAGCAGGCCATGGAAGAATTCGAAAAGTCCCTGCTGGAAAAACTCTACGTCAGCTACCCCTCCACCCGCCAACTCGCCAGCCGCTTGCAAACCTCCCACACGGCCATTGCGCATCGGTTGCGCAAGTATGGAATTCCCAATAAAGCTTGAAGGCATACACCGGCCACTGTAGGAGCGGGCTTGCCCGCGATGACGGTGTGTCAGGCAATTTTTTTATACCCGACACACAGCCATCGCGAGCAAGCCCGCTCCCACAATGGCCGGGTAAATCCTCATACCCATACCAAAAACGACCTCCACTGTACTGAAAGCGCTACAGCGGAACGATATCGCTACACACCTCCCTGATCAGCGCCGTGCAAGGCTTTGATCCCCCTCGGCTTTTTTCTACACGCCTGCCTGTAGCGATTTCGCTACACACCGACACCCCCCGCGCACCAGATCTATAGGTAACTTGCTGTTTTTAATAGAAAAAACAACATTGGCCGCGTTCTTGCTAAGTATCACCCTTATTAAAAGCAGGGCTTTAGCCCGAAGCCTTTCCATCGCGTCCACCAGACGAGTCTGGCCCCTAGGAGTTTCCATGAGCGAGTTGCGTTTTACTGAAGATCACGAATGGCTGCGTGCCGAAGCGGATGGCAGCGTCACCGTCGGTATCACGGCTTTCGCCCAGAACGCCTTGGGCGACGTGGTTTTCGTTCAACTGCCCGAACTGCAGGCCTATGAAAAAGGCGCCGAAGCCGCCACCGTCGAATCGGTGAAAGCCGCCAGCGGCGTGTACATGCCACTCGACGGCGAAGTGCTGGAAGTCAACCCGGCGCTGGAAAGCAGCCCGGAACTGGTCAACGAAGATCCGCTGGGCGAAGGCTGGTTCTTCCGCTTCCAGCCCGCCGACGCGGCGGCTGTCGACAAACTGCTGGATCAGGATGCCTACGACCGCCTGATCAAAGCCAACGCCGAAGCCTGAGGAGCCCGCACATGACTCAAGTAAACCTCAGCACCGCCAACGAATTCATCGCCCGCCATATCGGTCCACGTTCCGGCGACGAGCAGGCCATGCTCAACAGCCTCGGTTTCGACTCGCTCGAAGCCCTGAGCGCCAGCGTGATCCCGGAAAGCATCAAAGGCACCAGCGTGCTCGGCATGGATGATGGCCTCAGCGAAGCCGACGCCCTGGCGATGATCAAGGGCATCGCTGGCAAAAACCAACTGTTCAAGACCTATATCGGCCAGGGTTACTACGGCACCCATACACCGGCACCGATCCTGCGCAACCTGCTGGAAAACCCGGCTTGGTACACCGCCTACACCCCGTACCAGCCGGAAATTTCCCAGGGCCGTCTCGAAGCACTGCTGAACTTCCAGACCCTGATCAGCGACCTGACCGGCCTGCCGATCGCCAACGCTTCCTTGCTCGACGAAGCCACCGCGGCTGCCGAAGCCATGACCTTCTGCAAGCGCCTGAGCAAGAACAAGGGCAGCCACAAATTCTTCGCCTCTGCCCATTGCCACCCGCAAACCCTCGACGTGCTACGCACCCGTGCCGAGCCACTGGGCATCGACGTCGTGGTGGGCGATGAGCGTGAACTGAGTGACGTGACGCCATTCTTCGGCGCGCTGCTGCAATACCCGGCAAGCAACGGTGATGTGTTCGACTACCGCGAACTGACCGAGCGCTTCCACGCCGCCAATGCCCTGGTTGCGGTGGCGGCCGACCTGCTGGCCCTGACCGTACTGACCCCGCCGGGCGAATTCGGCGCCGACGTGGCCATTGGCAGCGCCCAGCGCTTCGGCGTACCGCTGGGCTTCGGTGGCCCGCACGCGGCGTATTTCTCCGCCAAGGATGCGTTCAAGCGCGACATGCCGGGCCGTCTGGTCGGTGTTTCCGTGGACCGTTTCGGTAAGCCGGCCCTGCGCCTGGCCATGCAGACCCGCGAACAACACATCCGTCGCGAGAAAGCCACCAGCAACATCTGCACCGCACAAGTGCTGCTGGCCAACATCGCCAGCATGTACGCCGTCTATCACGGCCCCAAAGGTCTGACGCAGATTGCCCGTCGCATCCACCAGCTGACTGCGATTCTGGCCAAGGGCCTGAACACCTTGGGCTTGAGCGTCGAGCAGGAACACTTCTTCGACACACTGACCCTCAAGACTGGTGCGAACACCGCCAAGCTGCACGACAAGGCGCACGCCCAGCAGATCAACCTGCGCGTGGTCGATGCCGAACGCCTGGGCCTGTCCCTGGACGAAACCAGCACCCAGGCCGATGTTGAAACCCTGTGGGCCCTGCTGGCCGAAGGCAAGGCGCTGCCTGACTTCGCCGCTGTCGCCGCCTCGGTCCAGGGCACCATCCCGGCCGCGCTGGTTCGCCAGTCGCCGATCCTCAGCCACCCGGTGTTCAACCGTTATCACTCGGAAACCGAGCTGATGCGCTACCTGCGCAAGCTCGCCGACAAGGACCTGGCCCTGGATCGCACCATGATCCCGTTGGGTTCGTGCACCATGAAACTCAACGCCGCCAGCGAAATGATTCCGGTGACCTGGGCTGAGTTCGGCGCCCTGCACCCGTTCGCCCCGGCCGAGCAAAGCGCCGGTTATCAGCAGTTGACCGATGAGCTGGAAGCGATGCTCTGCGCCGCCACCGGCTACGACTCGATCTCGCTGCAACCCAACGCCGGCTCGCAGGGTGAATACGCCGGCCTCCTGGCGATTCGCGCCTATCATCAGAGCCGTGGCGAAGACCGCCGCGACATCTGCCTGATCCCGTCGTCCGCCCACGGCACCAACCCGGCCACCGCCCAGATGGCCGGCATGCGTGTCGTGGTCACCGCCTGCGATGCGCGCGGCAACGTCGACATCGAAGACTTGCGCGCCAAAGCCATCGAGCACCGCGAACACCTCGCCGCGCTGATGATCACTTACCCGTCGACACACGGCGTGTTCGAAGAAGGCATCCGCGAAATCTGCGGCATCATTCATGACAACGGCGGCCAGGTGTATATCGACGGCGCCAACATGAACGCCATGGTCGGCCTCTGCGCACCAGGCAAGTTCGGCGGTGACGTATCGCACCTGAACCTGCACAAAACTTTCTGCATTCCCCACGGCGGTGGCGGCCCGGGCGTCGGCCCGATTGGCGTGAAATCGCACCTGGCGCCGTTCCTGCCGGGCCACGCCCAGATGGCACGCAAGGAAGGCGCGGTCTGCGCGGCACCGTTCGGCAGCGCGAGCATCCTGCCGATCACCTGGATGTACATTCGCATGATGGGCGGCGCCGGCCTCAAACGCGCCTCGCAGCTGGCGATCCTCAATGCCAACTACATTTCCCGTCGCCTCGAAGAGCACTACCCGGTGCTGTACACCGGCAGCAACGGCCTGGTGGCGCACGAATGCATCCTCGACCTGCGCCCGCTCAAGGACAGCAGCGGCATCAGCGTCGATGACGTGGCCAAGCGCCTGATCGACTTCGGCTTCCACGCCCCAACCATGTCGTTCCCGGTGGCGGGCACGCTGATGATCGAGCCGACCGAAAGTGAATCCAGGGAAGAACTGGACCGCTTCTGTGACGCCATGATCCGCATCCGCGAAGAAATCCGTGCGGTGGAAAACGGCACGCTGGACAAGGACGACAACCCGCTGAAAAACGCCCCGCATACCGCGCAGGAGTTGGTCGGCGAGTGGTCGCATCCGTACAGCCGCGAGCAAGCGGTGTACCCGGTTGCGTCGCTGATCGAAGGCAAATACTGGCCGCCGGTCGGTCGCGTCGACAACGTCTTCGGCGATCGCAACCTGGTGTGCGCTTGCCCGTCGATCGAAAGCTACGCTTGAACAGAAGCAGCTATGAGCTTCGAGCCCCAAGCTGCAAGCCTTAACAGCAAACTGCTGTGGCTTGCCGCTTGAAGCTCGCCGCTTCCAACTTGAAACAGCTATAAGCTTCAAGCCCTAGCGGCAAGCCTGAAGCGACAAGTCAAAAGCAAATTGCTCTGGCTTGCCGCTTGAAGCTTGCCGCTTCCAACTGCTCCACGGGAGCCGCCCATGTCTTTAAGCGTGTTCGACCTGTTCAAGATTGGCATCGGTCCTTCCAGTTCCCACACCGTCGGCCCGATGCGTGCCGCTGCCCGCTTCGCTGAAGGCTTGCGCCGTGACGATCTGCTGGCCACCACCACCTGTGTCAAGGTCGAGCTCTACGGCTCACTCGGCGCCACGGGCAAGGGCCACGGCAGTGACAAGGCCGTGTTGCTGGGCCTGGAAGGTGAACACCCGGATACCGTGAACACCGAAACCGTTGCCGCACGCCTCCAGGAGATTCGTGGCAACGGTCGCCTGAACCTGCTCGGCGAACACTCCATCGCCTTCAACGAGAAAGAACACCTGGCGATGATCCGCAAACCATTGGCGTATCACCCCAATGGCATGATTTTTCGCGCCTTCGACGCTGCGGGCCTGCAGATCCGCAGCCGTGAGTACTACTCGGTGGGCGGCGGTTTTGTCGTCGATGAAGACGCCGCCGGCGCCGACCGTATCGTCGAAGATGCCACCGCGCTCACGTTTCCGTTCAAGAGCGCCAAGGATCTGCTGGGACATTGCACCACCTATGGACTGTCGATCAGCCAGGTGATGCTGACCAACGAGAGCGCCTGGCGCCCGGAAGCGGAAACCCGTGCCGGGCTGCTGAAAATCTGGCAGGTCATGCAGGATTGCGTTGATGCGGGTTGCCGCAACGAAGGCATCCTGCAAGGTGGACTGAAGGTCAAACGCCGGGCGGCAGCGCTGCACCGGCAACTGTGCAAGAACCCGGAGTCGTCGTTGCGCGATCCGTTGTCTGTGCTGGACTGGGTCAACCTGTACGCCCTGGCGGTCAACGAAGAAAACGCCAACGGCGGACGCGTCGTGACCGCCCCCACCAATGGTGCGGCGGGCATCGTCCCGGCGGTGCTGCATTACTACATGCGCTTCATCCCTGGTGCCAACGAAGACGGCGTCGTGCGTTTCCTGCTGACGGCGGCTGCCATCGGCATCCTCTACAAGGAAAACGCTTCGATCTCCGGCGCCGAGGTGGGCTGCCAGGGTGAAGTCGGCGTGGCCTGCTCGATGGCGGCCGGAGCGCTTTGCGAAGTGCTCGGCGGCACCGTGCAGCAAGTGGAAAACGCCGCCGAAATCGGCATGGAACACAACCTCGGCCTGACCTGCGACCCCATTGGCGGGTTGGTGCAGGTGCCCTGCATCGAGCGCAACGCCATGGGTTCGGTCAAGGCCATCAACGCGGTACGCATGGCCATGCGCGGCGACGGACAACATTTCGTCTCGCTCGACAAGGTCATCCGCACCATGCGCCAGACTGGCGCCGACATGAAAAGCAAATACAAGGAAACCGCCCGTGGCGGTTTGGCGGTCAACATTATCGAGTGCTGATGCACGCATCCGCACGACTTTCAGGAGCTGGATATGTCCACCGAACAATTGTTGAAAACCCCGTTGCACGCGCTGCACATCGAACTCGGCGCCCGCATGGTGCCGTTCGCTGGCTACGACATGCCAGTGCAGTACCCGCTGGGCGTGATGAAGGAGCATCAGCACACTCGTGATCAGGCTGGGCTGTTCGATGTTTCGCACATGGGTCAGATTCGCCTGACCGGCGCCAATGCCGCCAAGGCCCTGGAAACTTTGGTGCCGGTGGACATCATCGATTTGCCGGTAGGCATGCAGCGTTATGCCATGTTCACCAACGAAACCGGCGGCATTCTCGACGACCTGATGGTTGCCAACCTCGGTAACGACGAGCTCTTCCTGGTGGTCAACGCCGCGTGCAAGGATCAGGACCTGGCGCACCTGCGCAAACATATCGGCGAGCAATGCACCGTCGAACCGCTGTTCGAAGAGCGTGCATTGCTGGCGCTGCAGGGCCCGGCCGCCGTCACCGTGCTCGCACGCCTCGCACCGGAAGTGGCAAACATGACTTTCATGCAATTCACCCGGGTGAAACTGCTGGGCGTGGACTGCTTTGTCAGCCGTTCGGGTTACACCGGTGAAGACGGTTTCGAAATCTCCGTGCCGGCTGCCAGCGCCGAAGCCTTGGCCCGCGCCCTGCTCGCCGAGCCGGAAGTCGAAGCCATCGGCCTTGGCGCACGCGACTCGTTGCGCCTGGAAGCAGGCCTGTGCCTCTACGGCCATGACATGAACACCGACACCAGCCCGATCGAAGCGAGCCTGTTGTGGGCCATCTCCAAGCCACGTCGCGCCGATGGCGCCCGTGCCGGTGGTTTCCCGGGCGCCGATACAATATTTGCGCAACAGCAGTCCGGCGTCAGTCGCAAACGTGTAGGCCTGTTGCCACAGGAACGTACGCCCGTGCGAGAAGGCGCAGAAATCGTCAACGAAGCAGGCGACATCATCGGCCGCGTGTGCAGCGGTGGCTTCGGCCCGACCCTGGGCGCTCCCTTGGCCATGGGTTACCTCGATAGCGCCTACATCGCCATCGACACGCCCGTCTGGGCAATCGTACGTGGGAAAAAGGTGTCATTGCTTGTAAGCAAAATGCCATTCGTGCCACAACGCTACTATCGTGGCTGATTGACTGTTTCTATAAGTAACGCGGTTGCGTTAACAGTGCACTAATGTGTAACGCAACCGCCATAAAACAGTGCATTACTCGATTATTACCTTCGTTTATGAACGTTGCTTATAACGATCGAAAACGAGTGAACAACATGATCGAATAAGAATGCTCTAGTGGACCGACTAACGTCATCAACCCGAGCAAATACGGGCCTCTAACAAGGGCTTGTTTTTTCTCCCATAGTTGGCGTAGAGTTTGTTCACTGTGTTTGCATGGGTCGCTTGGAATCGTGACCTGGGCAGTAGCCTACAAGTTAGCTACATCCCGTTCGACGTCTTCTTACTCTCCTGCAACCAGCTCCAGTACTCTTTCATGAGAAGGAGGCTGTCATTAATTTAGCGTCAAAGGAAATAAGAAATGTCCCAACGTCAGAGCGGTACCGTCAAGTGGTTTAACGACGAGAAAGGTTTTGGTTTTATCACTCCAGAAAGCGGTCCGGATCTGTTCGTGCATTTCCGCGCTATTCAGGGCAACGGCTTCAAGAGCCTGAAAGAAGGCCAGAAAGTGACCTTCATCGCCGTGCAAGGCCAGAAAGGCATGCAGGCTGACGAAGTTCAAGCAGAAGCCTGATCCTCGTAACGAAAAAGCCCCTGATGCTGACATCAGGGGCTTTTTTGTGCGCGTAAATCCGTAAAATGGGCTTCTTTTTTCTTGAGAACCCTGGCATGTCCAAACACCAGCTCAAACCACAGGGCGAGTTCCCCGCCGCGACCCTGGGTCGCCGCCTGGCAGCGATGTTCTATGACTTCCTGCTGTGCACCGCCCTGCTGATCGTGACCAGCGGCGTCTACAAGATGATCCAGATGGCGATCATCGGCGAAGACCGGATGCGCACCCTCACAGAAGCGGGCGCGCTGGATGGCGACCCACTGCTGTCGACGGTGCTGTTTTTTGTATTGTTCGGCTTCTTCGCCAAGTTCTGGACCATGACCGGCCAGACCCTGGGCATGCAGGTGTGGTGCATCCGCGTACAGAACGCCGACGGTTCGTCCATCAGCCTGTGGCAGGCGCTGCTGCGCTTTATTGTGTCGATCGCATCGTGGCTGTGCGTAGGGCTGGGATTCGTCTGGTCGCTGTTCGACAAGCAGAAGCGCAGCTGGCATGACATCTATTCAGGCACTGAGTTGGTGCGGATTCCGAAGAAGAAAAAAGAGTGACCTGTAGGAGCGGGCTTGCCCGCGATGATCGCCAACGATACCGCGTGCGGCCTGGATGCCCGCGGTGTCTGGACTACCATCGCGAGTAAACTCGCTCCTACAGGGGGTTGATTTTCTATGGGAGCGAGCCTGCTCGCGAGGCGGTGTCAGGCGTTACCCGCCAGCTTCATCCGGGCGGCCTGGGTGAAGTCGAGCATGCGCTTGAGCGGACGAATCGCCTGGGGAATCAGCGCCGGGTCGACAAAGATCTCGTTGGTGCCTTCCTTCAGGCACTTGAGCGTGCGTTCCAGGGTGTTCATTGCCATCCACGGGCAATGCGCGCAACTGCGGCACGCGGCGCCGTTACCGGCCGTTGGTGCTTCGATAAACACCTTGTCCGGGCACAGCTGCTGCATCTTGTAGAAAATGCCGCGATCCGTGGCGACGATCAGCGTCTTGTTCGGCAGGGTTTGCGCCGCCGCGATCAGTTGACTGGTCGAGCCCACGGCGTCCGCCAGCTCGATCACGGAAGTCGGTGATTCGGGGTGCACCAGAATGGCTGCGTCCGGATACAACGCCTTCATGTCTTCAAGTTGCTTGGACTTGAACTCCTCATGAACGATACAGGCACCGTCCCACAACAACATGTCCGCACCGGTCTTGCGTTGGATGTAGGTGCCCAGATGCTTGTCCGGCCCCCAGATGATCGTTTCGCCGTTATCCATCAGGCTTTCGACGATCTCCAGCGCACAGCTGGACGTCACGACCCAATCCGCCCTCGCCTTGACGGCCGCTGAGGTGTTGGCATAAACGACCACGGTGCGTTCCGGGTGCTGATCACAGAACGCCGAGAACTCATCCACCGGGCAACCCAGGTCCAGCGAGCAGGTGGCCTCCAGAGTCGGCATCAGCACGCGCTTCTCGGGGTTGAGGATCTTGGCCGTTTCGCCCATGAACTTCACCCCGGCGACCACGACGGTCTTGGCCGAATGGGCATTGCCGAAGCGCGCCATCTCCAGCGAGTCGGAAACACAGCCGCCGGTTTCTTCAGCCAAGGCCTGAATGATCGGATCACAATAGAAATGGGCCACCAGTACAGCGTCCTGAGCCTTGAGCTCGGCAGCGATGGCGGCACGGTAGTAGGCCTCTTCTTCGGTGCTCAGCGGCTTGGGCTGCTTGGCATCGAGGTGGGCTTGTACAAGAAGGCGTTCGGAAATCTGCGTCATATTCGCAAGACCTGCAGGCGCATTCGCGCGAAAGTCGAGTATACACCCGGCTCCGGACCCTAAAGGGCACCGCCGGGAAAGTGGGTATGCATCAGGCACGGTGAAGCTGGGCAAGGCTACAGAATATCCGGTCGATGCAAAAGGCCCTTCTGACCCGCGTCATGCGGCGCAGTCCCGGAGGGGCAACTCCCTGAATCGCAGGCAAAAAAAAATCCGGAAATCCTCACTTTCGTGGGCCTTCCAGACTTTTAAAACTGCTAAAAATGGTGGGTCGTGTGGGATTCGAACCTACGACCAATTGGTTAAAAGCCAACTGCTCTACCAACTGAGCTAACGACCCGCTGTGTGGTGGCGCGTATAATACTGATTTTTATAGGTTATTCAACACCTTATTTAAAAAACTTAAAAATAGGGTGTTGGATCGCTGATTCCGGCCGCTGCGAAGCCTTCTGCACGCAGTCGGCAGCTGTCGCACTTACCGCACGCACGCCCACTGTTATCGGCTTGATAACAGGAAACGGTCAAGCCGTAGTCAACGCCGAGCTTCACACCCGTCTCGACGATTTGTGCCTTGCTCATGTTCTGCAACGGTGCCTGGATGCGGAAACCATTGCCTTCGACACCAGCCTTGGTCGCCAGGTTGGCCATGCGCTCGAAAGACTCGACGAACTCCGGGCGGCAGTCCGGGTAGCCGGAGTAATCCACGGCGTTCACGCCAATGAAGATGTCACGGGCCCCGAGCACCTCGGCCCAGCCCAGGGCGAGAGACAGAAACACCGTATTGCGCGCTGGCACGTAGGTCACGGGAATGCCCTCACCTGCCTCTTCCGGGATGTCGATGCTGGTGTCGGTCAACGCCGAGCCGCCCATGCCGTTCAGGTTCAAACCGATGACCTTGTGCTCGATCACGCCCAGGTCGCGAGCGACGCGCTCGGCGGCGTGCAGTTCCGCGTGGGAGCGTTGGCCGTAGTCGAAGCTCATGGTGTAGCACGCGTAGCCCTGTGCCCGGGCCATGGCCACGACCGTTGCGGAGTCGAGTCCACCGGACAGCAGGATGACCGCACGTTTTTCCGCAGTATTGGTTTGTTCAGTCATCTCAGCGCCCCGGCTCGTCATTCCAAAGATATTTATGCAGCTGCAATTGCAAACGGACCGGCAGGTTGTCCGCAACCACCCAATCAGCCAGGTCCCGTGCATTCAGGTCATGATGACTTGGCGAAAACAGCACCTCGCCAGCGCGCCGCTCCAGACCGTACTGGATCAGCTTGGACACTGCCCAGTCATAGTCTTCCCGCGAGCAAATGACAAACTTCACCTGGTCGTTGGGTGTAAGCAGTTCGATATTCTCGTAGCGATTGCGGTGTGCTTCCTTCGAATCCGGGGTCTTGAGGTCGACCACGCGACTGACACGAGGATCGACCGCCGAGATGTCCAGTGCGCCACTGGTTTCCAGTGACACCTCGTAACCGGCGTCGCACAACTGCTTGAGCAATGGGATGGCGTTCGGTTGGGCCAAAGGCTCACCACCCGTGACACACACGTAGCGCGGGCGAAAGCCGGCGACCTGTTCGAGGATGTCGTCGAGGGTGCGCACGGTTCCGCCGGAAAACGCGTAGGCGCTGTCGCAGTACTGGCAACGCAAAGGGCAACCGGTCAGGCGCACGAAAACAGTGGGCAGCCCGGCAGTCCGCGTTTCCCCCTGCAACGAGTAGAAAACTTCGGTGATTCTCAATGTGTCTTGCATAGTCGCCACGGGCGTAACAGCTAAACAGGCTGTCCGCCTCCGTCAGGCACTTCAAGGAACCCCGCCAACGCGTAGATCCCAAAAAGCGTGTTTCATAAAAAGGGCGTGAATTCTAACGAAAAAACCCGCGACAAGCGCGGGTTTCTTCCAATCGGCTCAAGCCGCGTTACATGCGCTGCAAATCGCGCTGGGCCAACTGAGCGGCGGAAGTGCCCGGGTATTGGGACACAACCTGTTGCAAAATGCCTTTGACCTTGTCGGGATGACCCAGGCGGCGTTCTACGTCAGCCAGCTTGTACAGCGAGTCAGGCACTTTGTTGTGCTTGGGATAAAGCTGGGAAACCTTGGCAAAAGCCTGACCCGCACCCTGCAGATCACCTTTGGCCAGGTTCACTTCGCCCAACCAGTACTGTGCATTGCCGGCGTACTGGCTGTTGGGGTACTTGCGCAGGAAAGCGCTGAAAGCCTGGCTGGCCTTGTCGAAATCCTTGGCTTTGATCAGGTCGAAGGCTGCATCGTAATACAGTTTTTCCTTGGCCGGATCAGCGGGTTCGCTGCCTGCTGCCGGGGCTTGAGCGGCAGCCGCTCCCGCACCTGCGCCGGCGGCTGCACCGGGGGCGTTCAAGTCGCCACCGGCTGGAGAATTCTCGGGAGTCGCGGCTGGTGCAACGCCGTTCCCTATGCGCCGATCAAGATCCTGGTATCGCTCCAGGGATTCCTGCTTCATGCGCGAAACCTGATTTTGCAGTTCCTCAATCACGCCTTGCTGACGCGAAATCTGATCCTGCATTTGTTGCAGCTGGTTGAACAGCATGCCTTGTGCCGAGGCAGGGGTCGTCGCCCCTCCCCCGGCATAGGCGCCGTTCGTACCGTAACCGGCTGGCGGAGTACTACTCCCGCTATTGTTATAGCCGGAGTCATTATCGACCACAGGAACCGCAGCCCACACCGCAAGCGGAGCGAGGCTGAGAGCCAATACAGTTACAGCACGACGGCACGTTCGCATATCGAATTACTTACGCAGTTCGACGCGACGGTTTTGAGCCCAGGACTGCTCGTCGTTGCCGGTAGCAACTGGACGCTCTTCGCCGTAGGAAACCAGTTCCAGCTGAGCTGGGGAAACACCTTGCAGTACCAGGTAGCGCTGAACGGCTTTCGCACGACGCTCGCCCAGTGCCATGTTGTACTCACGAGTACCACGTTCGTCGGTGTTGCCTTCCAGAACAACGCGAGCGCCGTTTGCTTTCAGGTCTTTGGCGTGAACGTCCAGGGAGCGCATGGCTTCTGGCTTCAGGTCCGAGCTGTCGTATTCGAAGTAGAAGGTGGTGATTGCGCGCAGAGCAGCTTCTTCGCTCAGGGAGCCGTCAACAGCACCAGTGTTAGCGCCGTAACCAGCGTTTGGATCAACAGCGCCTTCACCGGCGTTGTCGCCGCCTTTGGACGAGCAACCTACAGCTACAGCCATGGCCAGAGCCAGCGCAGCAAATTTACCAAACTTCAGCATTTCCATCGTGAAACTCCTAATGAACCCCAGTGTGTTAAGTAAAACGTAAAGCGCCGCGTCAGTTCAGGTAAGGGGACCAGGAAGGTTCTCTGACTTCGCCTTGTGCGGTAGGAAGCGGGAGCCTTACGCGTCCATTAATGGACACGAGCATCAAGACTCCCCGGCCCTGCTGGCGGGTGGCGTAGATTACCATGGTGCCGTTGGGCGCAACAGTAGGCGACTCGTCCAGAGTGCTATCAGTGAGGATTTTTACACTTCCTCGCTGCAAATCCTGGGCTGCCACCTTGAAATTGGTGAAACCGTCCTGGCGGTGAATCATCACCAGCGTCTTTTCATCAGCCGACAGTTTAGGGTTGGCGTTGTAGTTACCCACGAAGGTCACACGCTCCGCCCCGCCGCCACCGACGCTGGTTTTGTAGATCTGTGGCTTGCCGCCACGGTCCGAGGTGAAGTAGATGGTCGAACCATCCTTGCCCCAGAACGGTTCGGTATTGATGCCAGGACCATTGGTCACACGAGTGATCTGACGCGAACCCAGGTTCATTACGTAAATGTCCGGGTTACCGTCCTTCGACAGCACGAATGCCAGGCGATTGCCATCCGGCGACCAGGCGGGTGCACCGTTCAGGCCCTCGAAATTGGTCAGTTGCTCACGGCGACCGGTGTCGATGTTCTGCATGAAGATACGTGGACGCTTCTGCTCGAACGACACATAGGCGATACGCTTGCCATCAGGCGCGAAACGCGGCGACAGGATCGGCTCGCGCGATTGCAGCAGGGTCACGGCACGGGCACCGTCGTAGTCCGAGCGTTGCAGCGTGTAGCGGGTGTTCTTCTCGGAGAAACGTTCTGCCGTCACGTACAGCAGGCGAGTCGAGAACGCACCTTTGATACCGGTGAGTTTTTCGAACGACTGGTCGGCAATGTAGTGCGCCATGTCACGCAGTTGATCAACACCACCCGACACGCTGCCGGTCAGCACTTGCTGCTCGGTGGCGACGTTGAAAAGCGCGTACTGGACCTGCAGGCGACCACCGGCCGGCGCGATGCTGCCGACCATGATGTACTGGGCACCCAGCGCCTTGAAGTCGCGGTAGATGATTTCGCTGGCCTGACTTGGCTGGCTGATCATGTTTTGCTTCGGAATCGGCGAGTAGTAACCCGAGTTACGCAGGTCGTTACCGATGATTTCAGCCATGTCGTCCGGCAGCACGCTACCGCCCTGATTACCAAAAGGCACGACGGCAATCGGTGTTGCCCGATCACTGCCGCTGGTGACCAGAATATTTTTCTCATCCGCCATCGCCAGACCTGCCATGCAGCAGATTGCGATCAGCATTCCTCGAAGAAGGTTTCTCACAAGGCTAGATCCTCAGGTGTAAATGTCATCTTGAAGGAACGATACGGAGCGAAATCGCTCGGCTTCATTCCCTGCATTTCTGTCAAACGTCCAATATTCTTCACCGCTGCCACAGCCGATGCGTCAAACGGACCGTCACCACTGGATTTGGCCACGCTGACCGAGGTCACCGTACCGTCCGGCAACATGCCGATCTGCAACACCACCGTCATGCCCTTGCGTGCTGAAGGTGGGCGAGCCCAGCCCTCCGCTGCACGAGCGCGAATCAGGTCATCGAAGCTGCCGGCGACTTCGTCACCCTGCTCGTCCGCCAGGGCCTGCTGACGCTGCGGCGTGTCGGAAAGCAAATCAGCCAGGGCCTGAGCCTTTTTATCCTCGGCGGATTTACGTGCCGCGTCCTGCGATTTCTTCTTCGCAGCATCGGCAGCAGCTTTCTTCTTCGCTTCGTCGGCGACTTTTTTCTTCGCCTCTTCAGCTTCAGCTTTTTTCTTGGCGTCTTCAGCGGCTTTCTTTTTCGCGTCTTCGACGATCTTTTTCTTCGCTTCTTCAGCGGCCGCTTTCTTGGCCTCTTCTTCAGCAGCCTTCTTGGCTTCTTCTTCGGCTTTCTTCTTGGCTATATCAGCCAATTGTTTCTCTTCTGCCTTCTTGGCTTCGGCGGTCTTCTTCGCTTCATCGGCTTTCTTGGCTTCATCAGCCTTTTTCGCCTCTTCGGCTTTCTTCGACTCGTCGGCCTTCTTGGCTTCCTCGGCCTTTTGAGCCGCTTCTTCTTTCTTTTGTTCCGCAGCCTTTATCGCTTCCTGCTCGACCTTCTTCTGTTCCATCTGCTCGACTTCGGTCTGGCGCGCAGCCGACTTCTTCGCTTCACCCGCAATCTTCTGATTGGTCTGGGTGGTGGCCTGACTTTTCGATTTCAGCTGGTACAGGGTGGCCTGGACAATGGGCTTGGCCGGCGGCAACTCAGGCGTAAAGGCGAAACTGACGAACAGCATGCCGAACACCAGCACGTGCAAGCAGATCGCCCAGACACTGGGCCAGAAGTAGCTTTCCGAGGCTGTTGGCTCTCGCTGTTGCTGCATCAGGGCGCCTCGGTAATCAGACCAACGTTACCGACCCCGGCTTTCTGCAACCCACCCATGGCCCCCATGACGGCACCGTAATCGACGGTCTTGTCGCCACGAATGAATACCTGGGTGTGCTTGCCGCCCTCGTTGCCGGCACGAATGATCTTGGTCACCGCATCCGTCATCTGCGGCAGGGTCATGGCGCGATCCTGCTGCTTTTCGGTGTCGACTTCGCTGCCAAGGTTCCAGTAGTAGGTCTTGTCAGCCTTGATCGAAATGGTCAGGACCTGAGTGTTGTTGTCCTGCGGCAAGGCTTCGCTGGAAACCTTGGGCAGATCAACTTTCACGCCCTGATTGAGCATTGGCGCGGTCACCATGAAGATGACCAGCAGTACCAGCATCACGTCGATGTAAGGCACCACGTTCATCTCGGCAACCGGCTTGCGCTTATTGCGGGCTCGAGCGATTAAAGCCATTGGAAATTACCTGCTTAGTCTTCGCTGGTGTGCACTTTGCGGTGCAGGATCGCCTGGAATTCATCGGCGAAGGTGTAGTAGCGGCCAATCAGCGTTTCACTGCGAGCGGCGAAACGGTTGTAGGCGATAACGGCCGGGATGGCGGCGAACAGACCGATCGCGGTGGCGATCAGGGCCTCGGCAATACCCGGGGCTACGGTGGCCAGGGTTGCTTGCTGGGCAGTGGCCAAGCCACGGAAGGAGTTCATGATCCCCCACACCGTACCGAACAGACCGATGTAAGGGCTGACCGAACCGACGGTGGCCAGGAACGGGAGGCTCTGCTCGAGCTTTTCTTCTTCACGGGAGATTGCAACGCGCATGGCACGGGCCACACCTTCCATCACGGCTTCAGGGTCAACGCCGGGCTGCTGGCGCAGACGGGAGAACTCCTTGAAACCGGCACGGAAAATCTGCTCGACGCCCGAATCCGGGTCAGGGTTACTGCCCGCCTGGCGGTAGAGTTTGGACAGGTCGATACCCGACCAGAAGCGCTCCTCGAAGCCCTCCAGCGCACGTCGACCGGCGCGCAGCAGGTTGCTGCGCTGAAAAATCATGATCCATGAGGTCACCGATGCGGCTACCAGGGTCAGCATTACCAGTTGCACCACGATACTGGCATTGCTGACCAGGCTCCACATGGAGGAATGGTCGACGACGTTAGCTTCCACGCTTTATCTCCTGCGTTGAGTGTGTACCCGCGCCGCTCACGTCGGCAAAGGCCGCACGTAGAGTTTCGGGAATGGCCCGGGGTTTCAAACTGTTGGTGCGCACACAGGCCACCAGGAACTGCCCTTCGCAGAGCAGCACATCATCCGTTGCCCGCCTGACCTGCTGCTTGAAACGCAGGCTGGCACGGTTCAATTCGATTACTTCAGCGCTTACCAGCAGTTCGTCGTCCAGTCGCGCCGGCGCGTGGTAGCGCGCTTCGCTGGAATGCACGACGAACAACAGGTCCTCCCCTGCCAGCTGGGATTGGGCAAAGCCCAGTTCCCGCAGCCGCTCGGTTCGAGCCCGTTCCATAAACTTGAGGTAATTGACGTAATACACGATGCCGCCGGCATCGGTGTCCTCGTAATAAACGCGACAACGATGTGCGAACGGCCCAAGCCCGTTTTGCGCGCGCATACTCTAGTGCTTACTCCTCGGGTTGCCAATTGGCTTGGCAACTGTTTTTCATGGTTCTGCGGCTTTGCCTGCGAAAGTACGGTCCTAGGACAGCACAATGCCCGAAAAATCAGCACGCAAACGTTAATTAATCATCAGCGTCGTCAAGAAACTCGTCTACTACGGGCTTCTCTCCCAATCGTGACGGAATGTTTAAGCCAAAATGCAGGTAGGCATGCCGAGTCACGACCCGTCCCCTCGGGGTGCGCATGATGTAACCCTGTTGAATCAGGTAGGGCTCCAGCACGTCTTCGATGGTGTGGCGCTCTTCACTGATCGCTGCCGCCAGGCTGTCGACCCCAACCGGTCCGCCATCGAATTTCTCGATCATGGTCAGGAGCAGACGACGGTCCTGGTGATCGAAGCCACGCTCGTCAACATCCAGCAGGTTCAGCGCAAGGTCGGCAATCGGCTTGGTAATGTGCCCCTTGCCGCGTACCTCGGCAAAATCGCGCACCCGGCGCAGCAAGCGGTTGGCGATCCGCGGGGTGCCACGGGCTCGACGGGCAATTTCAAAAGCGCCGTCCGGATCCAGCGGCAAGCCGAGGATGTTCGCCGAACGGCCGACGATGGTCGCCAGGTCCGCGGTGCTGTAGAACTCCAGGCGCTGAACGATACCGAAGCGGTCACGCAGCGGGTTGGTCAGCATGCCGGCGCGTGTCGTTGCCCCCACCAGCGTGAACGGCGGCAGATCGAGCTTGATCGAGCGGGCGGCCGGGCCTTCACCGATCATGATATCGAGCTGGAAATCTTCCATGGCCGGGTACAACACTTCCTCGACGATCGGCGACAACCGATGGATCTCATCGATGAACAGCACGTCGTGAGGTTCGAGGTTGGTCAACAACGCGGCGAGATCACCCGGACGCTCCAGGACCGGTCCCGAGGTGCTCTTGATCGACACGCCCATTTCCTGGGCGATGATGTTCGCCAGGGTCGTCTTGCCCAGCCCGGGCGGGCCGAAGATCAGCGTATGGTCCAGGGATTCGCTGCGCCCGCGCGCGGCCTGGATGAACAACTCCATTTGCTCGCGAACCGTCGGCTGGCCAATGTACTCCGCCAGGCTGACGGGACGAATCGCCCGGTCCTGGACCTCCTCGCGCTCGCGTGGGCCAGGTGTGGCGGTTATCAGTCGATCAGCTTCAATCACTTAGATCATTCCCTTCAGGGCGCGACGAATCATGTCTTCACTGCTCAAGCCTTTCTCCTTGATCGCGGAAACGGCCTTGCTGGCTTCCTGCGGCTTGTAGCCCAGGGAAATCAGCGCGCTCACCGCGTCGGTTTCGGCGCTGGCGACCGGCGCAACGTCCGGCCCGCCCGGCTGGTTGGGAACCAGGGCAAACATCGCCGGCACGGTTTCCCAGGCCTTGAAGCGGTCCTTGAGTTCCACCAGCAGTCGCTCGGCGGTCTTCTTGCCCACCCCTGGCACCTTGGTCAGCGCCGACGTGTCCTGGGATTGCACGCAACGTACCAGCTCATCGACTTCCAGGCTCGACATCAGGGCGAGCGCCAGTTTGGGACCGACACCATTAAGACGGATCAACTCCCGAAAAAAGTCTCGCTCGCGCTTGCTGGCGAACCCATAGAGTAACTGTGCATCTTCACGCACGACCAGATGAGTGTGCAGCGTCAGGGGCTCACCGACCGACGGCAGGCGATACAGCGTGGTCATGGGGACTTCCAGCTCATAGCCCAGACCGTTTACATCCAGAATCAGGTGCGGCGGCTGTTTCTCAGCCAGGGTGCCGCGCAAGCGTCCAATCACGTTACAGATCCTTGAGCGTTGGCCAGGGTGGTTCTGGCGACCGATGGAGTGAGGGCTTCGCGCCGACGACACAGGCGTAAAACCCTCATTCCAGAAAATGGACTGCTGATGCTATCAGAGACGCAGGCGTCCGCCACGACTGCGTGCCGCACCCAGACCATGGGGCAACAGACTGGATCGAGTGTGGGCATGGCAAATGGCAATGGCCAGGGCGTCCGAGGCGTCGATTTGCGGTTTACTGGTCAACTTCAACATGTGCATGACCATCATCTGCACCTGCTCCTTGTTGGCCGCACCCGTGCCCACCACCGCCTGCTTGACCTGGGTCGCGGAGTACTCGGCGATTTCCAGGCTTTCTTCAGCCCCCGCCACGATGGCCGCCCCTCGGGCCTGCCCCAGCTTCAGTGCGGAATCGGCGTTGCGCGCCATGAACACCTTTTCGATGCCCATGGTCACCGGGTGGTAGGTCTGGATGATCTCCCGCACGCCGCGATAGACGATCTGCAGGCGCTCATGCAGCTCACCCGCTCCGGTGCGGATGCAGCCCGAGGCCACGTATTCGCAGCCACGCCCGGTGTCGCGGACTACGCCGTAGCCGGTGATGCGCGAGCCGGGGTCGATGCCTAGTATTAGAGTCATAACGCCTTTGAAGTCAGTGAATCAACAATACCCAAGTACAACACAAAACAAATGTGGGAGCGGGCTTGCTCGCGAAGGCGGTGGGTCAGTCTGATCATCGACAACTGACACACCGCAATCGCGAGCAAGCCCGCTCCCACAGGGGACTGGCGGGCAACCTTAACTGAGCTGCGCAGCCACGTCTTCCGGGATGTCCGCGTTGGAGTAGACGTTCTGCACATCATCGAGGTCTTCAAGCATGTCGATCAGCTTGAGGACTTTCTCGGCGCCCTCCAGGTCCAGCTCGGCACTGGTGGTCGGCAGCATGACGATTTCCGCGTCGTCACCCTTGAAACCGGCGGCTTCCAGGGCGTTACGCACGGCATAGAAACCGGCGAACGAAGTGAACACATCGATGGAACCGTCTTCGTTGGTCACCACGTCATCAGCATCGGCGTCCATCGCCGCTTCCATCAGTGCGTCTTCGTCGACACCGGCGGCGAAGGAAATCTGCCCCTTGCGCTCGAACAGGTAGGCCACGGAACCATCGGTGCCGAGGTTGCCACCGCATTTACTGAAGGCATGGCGCACGGCCGCTGCAGTACGGTTGCGGTTGTCGGTCATGCACTCGACCATCACTGCCACACCCCCGGGGCCGTAACCTTCGTAGGTCAGTTCGACCATGTCGTCGGTATCAGCCGCACCGGCACCGCGAGCAACGGCGCGATCGATGATGTCGCGACTCATGTTCGCCCCCAGCGCCTTGTCCAGGGCCAGGCGCAGACGCGGGTTGGACCCCGGATCACCACCACCCTGGCGGGCAGCGACGGTCAGTTCACGAATCCACTTGGTGAAAATCTTGCCCTTCTTGGCATCCTGACGTTCTTTGCGGTGCTTGATGTTCGCCCACTTGGAATGACCCGCCATAACTCGCTCCGAATTCTCTTTGAATCATTGCCCGCCACACCCTGGGGCGCCGGCCGGCAAATAAAAATTTCGATCTATCCATAAACAAAGGGCGCATCCGAGGATGCGCCCTTGCGGCCAGTCTTACTCGGCCTTTGGCGTTTCGCGCAGACGAATGTGCAATTCGCGCAACGCCTTGGCATCCACCACACCCGGCGCCTGCGTCATCACGTCGGCAGCACTCTGGGTTTTCGGGAAGGCGATCACTTCACGGATCGACTGGGCGCCAGTCATCAGCATGACCAGACGGTCCAGACCGAAAGCCAGGCCACCGTGCGGTGGTGCGCCGTATTTCAGTGCATCGAGCAGGAAGCCGAACTTCTCTTCCTGTTCCGCTTCGTTGATGCCCAGCAGACGGAACACCGCCTGTTGCATTTCCTTGCGGTGGATACGGATCGAACCGCCACCCAGCTCGGTGCCGTTCAGGACCATGTCGTAGGCACGCGACAGTGCGGTGGCCGGGTTGGCTTCCAGCTCTGCCGGGCTGCACTTGGGTGCAGTGAACGGGTGGTGCAAGGCGCTGAAGCTGCCGTCGTCGTTCTCTTCGAACATCGGGAAGTCGACGACCCACATCGGCGCCCACTCGCAGGTCAGCAGGTTCAGGTCGTGACCCAGCTTGATGCGCAGCGCGCCCAGGGCTTCGCTGACGATCTTGAACTTGTCTGCGCCGAAGAACACGATGTCGCCGTCAACCGCGCCAACGCGATCGAGGATCACATTGAGGTTAGCCTCAGGGATGTTCTTGACGATCGGCGATTGCAGACCTTCGACGCCCTTGGCGCGCTCGTTGACCTTGATGTACGCCAGGCCCTTGGCACCGTAGATGCCGACGAACTTGGTGTAGTCGTCGATCTGCTTGCGCGGCATGCTCGCAGCGCCTGGTACGCGCAGCGCGGTCACGCGGCATTTAGGGTCGTTGGCCGGGCCGCTGAACACCTTGAACTCAACTTCCTTGAGCTGATCGGCCACGTCCACCAGTTCCAGCGGGTTACGCAGGTCCGGCTTGTCCGAGCCGTAGCGACGCATGGCCTCTTCGAAGGTCATGTGCGGGAACTCGCCGAATTCCAGATCCAGGACTTCCTTGAACAGGTTGCGGATCATGCCTTCGGTCAGGCCCATGATGTCTTTTTCGTCGAGGAAGCTGGTCTCGATGTCGATCTGAGTAAACTCAGGCTGACGGTCGGCACGCAGGTCTTCGTCGCGGAAGCACTTGGCGATCTGGTAGTAACGGTCGAAGCCGGCCACCATCAGCAGTTGCTTGAACAGTTGCGGCGATTGCGGCAGGGCGAAGAACGAACCGGCGTGGGTGCGGCTCGGCACCAGGTAGTCGCGTGCGCCTTCCGGGGTGGCGCGGGTCAGGATCGGCGTCTCGACGTCGAGGAAGCCGTTTTCGTCCAGATAGCGACGGATGCTGGTGGTCATGCGCGAACGCAGACGCAGCTTCTCGGCCATTTCCGGGCGACGCAGGTCGAGGAAGCGATAGCGCAGGCGGGTTTCTTCACCCACATCGGAGAACTCGTTGAGCGGGAACGGTGGGGTTTCCGCTTCGTTGAGCACTTCCAGCTCGTAACCCAGCACTTCGATCATGCCCGACGCCATGTTGGCGTTGGTGGCACCGGCCGGACGCAGACGCACCTTGCCGGTGACCTTGACCACGTATTCGCTGCGCACACGGTCGGCAACGGCGAAGGTCTCGGCGCGATCCGGGTCGAAAACCACCTGGGCCAGACCGTCACGATCACGGATATCGAGGAAAATCACCCCACCGTGGTCACGGCGACGGTGAACCCAGCCGCAAAGGGTAATTTCCTGGCCGTCCAGGCTTTCGTTCAGTTGGCCGCAATAATGGCTGCGCATCATGGTCGTGGTTTCACTTCTCGTAATTCGAAATTCGGTTGCAGGCCTTGCGCACTGCAAGGGCTCGCGCGTGTCGTTCAATCGGGTTGCAGACCTTAGTCGGCTTTATCGCCACCGGCCAGATTCTTCTTGGCACCGGTCTTGAAATCGGTTTCGTACCAACCGGCACCGCTGAGGCGGAAACCCGGCATGGACAGCATCTTCTTGAGCTCTGGCGCCTGACAGGCAGGGCAGTCGACCAGCGGTGCTGCGCTGATCTTTTGAATGGCTTCCAACTGATGACCACAGGAAGCACATTGGTAGTCGTACATCGGCATGGGGTTGTCTCGGCGATCAGAATGCTACCGCACACGCTGGGTTTTGCGGCAAAGAGCGGGATTATATCCATTAAATGCGGCCTGTGCAGCCGTAAGACTGCACAGACCGACACTCGATGCATTTCGCCGTCAAGACCTACGCCAGGACGCCGCCGCGCTCTTCATTGCGACTGTGCACGACGCAGACGACCCGCACCAATCCGCTGAAATTCTTCACCCCGCCGTGTCGCAAGTGCACCTCGCGATCGACATGGGACAAGAGGGCGCTGACCGAACAACAGTTGATCTTTGCCATCTCCCCCAGAATGTCCCAGTAAACCTGCTCAAGCCGCAAACAGGTGGCAAAGCCATTCAAACGAACCGAACGGGACAATGGCTGCGCCAGCCCCATATCGAATTCACTGACAAAGGGGTCGATCCTTACATCCTTTAATGGACCCAACCTCCCCTCGTTCAATCTACCGTCATAAACCATACCGCTGACACTCCTTTGCCATTCCTGGTTTCTATCAAAGCCATGTTGCAAGGCTTATAAAAACGCAGGCGCAAAGTTATATCCAGATGACTTTATGACCATCAACGTAGGATAAGCCAACAACGCGAGGCGGACGATGGAGACGGTCCTAGTCTGACTGCTTTCCTACAGTGCAGAGCGCGAAATCCCTCGACCCCGGCGCAAAAAGCACAGTGCGCAAGCCCCTTGATCCAGGTCAATCGCGCACTGCAGCCCCGTCAACTCAGCAGCGCGCGCAACATCCATGCAGTTTTCTCGTGAACCTGCATGCGCTGGGTCAGCAGGTCGGCCGTCGGTTCGTCGCTGACCTTGTCCAGCAGGGGGAAAATCCCCCGCGCCGTACGTGTGACCGCTTCCTGCCCCTCGACCAATTGCTTGATCATGTCCTCGGCACTGGGTACACCCGGTTCCTCCTTGATCGAAGAAAGGCGCGCATAAATGGAATAGGCGCCCGGAGCCGGGAAACCCAGCGCGCGAATGCGCTCGGCAATCGAGTCCACCGCCAGGGCCAACTCGTTATATTGCTCCTCGAACATCAAGTGCAGGGTCCGAAACATCGGGCCGGTGACATTCCAGTGGAAATTATGGGTTTTCAAATAAAGGACGTAAGTGTCCGACAACAGGCGCGAAAGTCCGTCGACGATGGACTTGCGATCCTCTTCACTGATACCGATATCGATTGCCATGCTATTCCCCTAACGGTGATGAATTCATCCAACAGGTGAACGACCACTCTAGCAAGCCTGCTACGCAATCGCAGCCCGGATTGCTGTGACGCCTGTGACAAATCGACTCGAAACACCGCTGGACACCCTGATTTGAGTAGCTGTGAGCTTTGCTGTTAAATAGACGATGTGTCGTCAACGCCTTCTTTTCCGGGCGCTGCGCATAGGCTGATGCCCGGTGCGTGTCCAACGCCTCTCATTGTTCCGAAGCGAACCGTGCCCTATCAGCTCTTCCTTGTGATCCGCCTGAACGTGAGTTAATCAAAATGTTGAAAATCGTCCACCTCCTAATGGGCGCAGCGGCCTTGCTGCTGTCCTTCATTCCAAGCCTGCGATCCGAAGCCGTTCCTTACCTGCAACAACCCGATGCGTTGTACCTGGCCTTTTTCGGCCTGCTCAACCTCATCCTGGCTCCAGTGATTCCCAACTGGAACAAAGGCCCACGCCACCAACTGCAGAACCTGGTCAGTGCCCTCCTGGTGCTGGCTGTCGTCCTGCAAACCCTGACACTGTTCGCGCCAATGCCGGTCATCGCCGGTCAACCGGCCGTTCTGTTCAGCCTGGTGGCTGCCCTGATTGCCGTCGTTCTGCACCTGGCCGTCAGCTTCCATAAATCTTCACCCGCTACCGCCGCGCCAAGCTACGACATGAGCAACCGCGATACCGGCACCGTCAAGTGGTTCAACACCTCCAAGGGTTTCGGTTTTATTTCCCGCGACTCCGGCGATGACATCTTCGTGCATTTCCGCGCCATTCGAGGCGAAGGCCATCGCGTCCTGGTCGAAGGCCAGCGTGTGGAGTTCTCCGTGATGAATCGTGACAAGGGCCTGCAAGCCGAAGACGTTATCGCTGCACTGCCGCGACGCTGATTCACGGCCAAAAAAACCGCGAACAGCTTGGCTGTTCGCGGTTTTTTTGTGCCTGTCTTCCAGCCCTTGGGGTCAGTAATGCGGCGGCGGTGCGTCTTCTTCGAAGACACTGAACTGGCCAGCCATTTCTTCCTGTCGCTTGAGCAAGGCAGCCATTTGCAGTTGCAGTCGCTCCACTGCGCGCTGCTGCGCGGTCAACACATCATTCAGGGCCTGGATAGTGTCGTCCTGAAAGGCCAACTGGGTCTCCAGGTCGGTAACGCGCTCTTCAAGGTTCATGGTTCAACCCTCCAGAAACGTGAAGTCTTCGGTCAGGATCAGGCGCAGCCGCTCGCGGATCGTCGCCACCTGCTCTGCCGAATACGGCTTGGCCGGATGTTTGCCCCACACCGGAGCAGGCCAGGCTGCGTCCCCATGCTTTCGCACGATGACATGCATGTGCAATTGGCTGACAACGTTACCCAAGGCCGCGACATTCAACTTGTCGGCATCGAACGAATCCTTGAGCAATTCAGCCAGCGTGGTCGTTTCCTGCCACAGCTGCTGCTGATCGACGACATCGAGCTGAAATATCTCGCTGATATCCTCGCGACGCGGCACCAGGATGAACCAGGGGTAGTTCGAATCATTGGACAACAGCAAGCGGCTGAGCGGGAAATCGCCAATCGGCAGGGTGTCTTGTTGAAGTCGTGGATCTAAAGCGAACACTGTGCGCACTCCCGGATGTTCATCATTTTCAGCTTAGCGCCCGCCCCCGATAGGCGCAGCGCCAAGCGACAGGACGGCAGCATACCTGCGAACGTCGCTGGCTTCACGACGAAGCGCATCCCCGCCCCGGCCTGGTCGACGAATCAAGACGCGAGCGCCCCGGCATGAAACATTTCCCCCACATTCGCACCATTACAGAACCGCGGGCCAAATGGGAAAAGCCGAGAGACCTCGTAAACCGGGGCTTGTGCACTTTTCAGCACACGTCTCACTGTATGAATTCAGTACAGCAAATAAAATTTTTTGCACCAAAACCGCACATCGTGTCTACGCTCAATGCGTCGGGCATCCGCCAATTACTCACTGATGGGGTGAACCGGTAACGTTTTTCGTTGTCGAGCCGCCAAACCGCACGTCGCAACACGATGCCAGGCAAAGCGTCAAGCCCCTTCAAAAGGTGCGTGTAACCCCCGGTTTTATGAGGTTTTTAAGAAATCAGGCAGGCGTTCAGAAAAAAAACAGCGAAACCGCAATTTGTGCACGCTTGTTGCATTCACACCCACATCGCCTTCGGAGCCGCCACGGGAAGTGGAACGTCTGAAGGCAATAAAAACAGTGGCAGGGTTGCCCGATGGAGATTCAAGTGCTTCACCAAGGACTCTTTTTAACCGATGCTCAAGCCCTGGAAAACAGCGCTGAAGTTGCCATTCCTATTGCATTGGGGCTGTAAATTTGCGACATCTACCCAGCCATTTGCGACAGGGTCGTAAAGAAGCTGAAAGGTTGGATGCGCAAGTATCGCCAATAGGGTCGGCGTGATATAAGTTTGCGCCGACACAAAAAGAAAGAGCCGCCCAGATAAAAAAACAGGTGGGACGGCAGTACTCTTCAAAACCAAAGGAGCAAATCACGATGCGCGTGATGAAGTGGAGCATGATCGCACTGGCAGTTGCAGCAGCCGCCAGTACTCAAGTGGCAACAGCAGCACCGTTCGTTAGTGACCAGGCAGAAGCCAAAGGTTTTGTTGAAGATGCAAAAGCAGACATCCTGCTGCGCAACTACTACTTCAACCGTAACAACAAAGACGGCGGCAACGACCAGAAAGACTGGACCCAGGGTTTCTGGGGTAACTTCAGCTCCGGTTACACCCAAGGTACTGTAGGCGTCGGCGTTGATGCATTCGGTTACCTGGCCATCAAACTGGACGGTGGCGACGGTACCGGCGGTACTGGCAACATGCCAGTTGGCGCCAACGGCGTTCAGGACAGCCAAGGCAAGGCCGGCGGCGCTGTTAAATTCCGCGTATCGAAAACCGAGCTGAAAGTCGGCGACATGCAGCCAAGCACTGCTCCAGTGTTCGCTGTCGGCGGTTCCCGTATCCTTCCTCAAACTGCCAGCGGTTTCCAACTGCAGAGCAGCGAAGTCAAAGACCTTGACCTCGAAGCCGGTCACTTCTACTCGTCGACCAGCCAGGACCGTAACTCGCGCGATGGCGGCCTGTACGCCACGTACGCCGGTGAAGAAGCCAACACCATCGACTACTTCGGTGGCAAATATGGCATCACCGACGCGCTGAGCGTTTCCCTGTACGGCGCCAAGCTGGAAGACATCTGGAACCAGTACTACGCGAACGCGAACTACACCATCCCAATGGGTGGCGATCAGTCGCTGAACCTGGACGGTAACATCTACCGCACCTCGGACACTGGCGATTCCAAAGCCGGCGACATCAGCAACACCACCTACTCTCTGGCCGCTGCTTTCTCGTTCCTGAAAGCACACACCCTCACCGTGGCCTTCCAGAAGGTTAACGGCGACACGCCATTCGACTACATCGGCGTGGGCAAGAACAACCGTGGTGGCGACTCGATCTTCCTCGCCAACTCCATCCAGTACTCTGACTTCAACGGTCCGGAAGAGAAATCTGCCCAGATCCGTTACGACCTGAAAATGGCTGAGTACGGCGTTCCTGGTCTGAGCTTCATGACCCGTTACGTGAAAGGCTGGGACATCGACGGTACCGGTCTGGCAGCTAACAGCGTTTACCGTAAATCCAACGGTGACCCACTGTACGGTGCTGACGGCAAACACAACGAAACCAACTTCGAAGCCAAGTACGTTGTTCAGACTGGCCCGGCTAAAGATCTCTCCTTCCGCATTCGTCAAGCATGGCACCAAGCTAACGCTGACCAAGGCGAAGGCGACATCAAAGAGTTCCGTCTGATCGTCGACTACCCGCTGTCGCTGTTGTAATCGCATCCACTTAGTTTGCGATAACAAATAAAAAGGCCCATCTTCGGATGGGCCTTTTTTGTTACAAGCTTGTTACTTACTGCACGGTAGATTCCTGCACCACGCGAATCACTCGCTGTGGAAAGGGAATATCAATGCCCGCCGCTTTCAGGCGATCGCGGGATTGTTCATTAAACATGAACATCACATCCCAATAATCCGCTGTTTTTACCCACACCCGCAAAGATACGGTAATGGAACTGTCACCCAAGGTAGAAATGACAGCCTGTGGCGCCGGCTCAGCCAGGATGCGCTCATCCTTGGCAAGGTCCAGTAACACCTGGCGGGCCTTCTGCAAATCAGCTTCATAGTCCACACCCACATCGAACACCACCTTGCGGGTAGGCTGACGGTTGGTGTTGGTGATGATGCCGTTGGAGAGATTGCCGTTGGGAACGATGATGGTCTTGTTGTCACCGGTGCGCAGCACCGTGTGGAAGATCTGAATGCTGTCGACCGTACCCGCCACCCCTTGAGCTTCGATCCAGTCACCTATGCGGAACGGGCGGAACAGCAAAATCAATACCCCACCCGCGAAGTTCGCCAGGCTGCCTTGCAACGCCAGACCAATGGCCAGACCGGCAGCACCGATCGCGGCGACGAAGGAGGTGGTTTCCACGCCGATCATCGAGGCCACGCTGACGATCAACAGCACCTTGAGGATGATGTTCGCCAGACTGCTGATGAAACCTTGCAGCGCCAGGTCGGCATTGCGCAAGGCCAGCAGGCCGCCAAGCTTGTGCGTGACCTTATTGATCAGCCACCAGCCGATGGCCAGGGTGATGACGGCCAGTAACACACGACTGCCGTACTCCATGATCATCGGGATCCAGGCTTGGGACGCCTTGACCAGGTTGTCCACTTCAGCGTTCAAGTCCATCTAGGTTCTCCTGATTGGCGGCCATACGGCACACAAAAAAATCAGGGGCAAAAATGCCCCTTGGGTTTACACACGACTTTCCCTGTAGGAGCGAGCTTGCTCCTACACATAAAGGCATCAATCGCGGAAGTTGTTGAACTGCAGCGGCATGTCGAACGTCGCGGCGCGCAGGGCCGCGATGGCCTCCTGCAAATCGTCACGTTTCTTGCCGGTCACGCGCACCTGCTCACCCTGGATGGCCGCTTGCACCTTGAGCTTGGCATCCTTGATGTGAGCGACGATCTTCTTCGCCAGCTCCTTGTCGATGCCTTCCTTGAGGACCGCTTCCTGCTTCATCAGCTTGCCCGAGGCGTAGGCGTCCTTGACTTCCAGGCACTGCACGTCGATTTTGCGCTTGACCAGCGCCAGCTTGAGGATCTCAATCATCGCTTCAAGCTGGAAATCGGCTTCAGCGGTCAGGTTGACGGTCAGGTCCTTTTCCTTGAACTCGAAGCTGCCTTTGCCCTTCAGGTCATAGCGACGATCGAGTTCCTTGACGGCGTTCTCGACGGCGTTGGTGACTTCGTGTTTGTCCAGTTCGGATACCACGTCGAACGACGGCATGTAATTTCTCCAATAAAGGGCGCACTCGAAAACGATGGAGCACGCTTGGCTTGCGGTTAAAATCCGCGCTGATTATAACGGGTCTTTCCGATCATTCACTGTGGGCCCGCGATGCTGGCCTCAAACAGAGCGAAAAGCTGATGTCTACACCCTGGCATGTTCTGGGCGCCGGCAGCCTTGGCACCTTGTGGGCCACGCGCCTGGCGCGGGCCGGTAAAACGGTCAGGTTGATCGTGCGCGATGAGGCCAGGCTCATGGCCTATCAGGCGGCGGGCGGCTTGACGCTGGTGGAACATGGACAAGCGCAAACCTTTAACATTCCCGGTGAAACCGCAAAAAGCACAGCGCCAATCCACCGCCTGCTGGTGGCCTGCAAGGCCTACGATGCTGAGCAGGCGGTGGCCCAACTCGCGTCGCGACTGGCCCCCGACGCCGAGTTGATCCTGCTGCAAAACGGCCTCGGCAGTCAGGACGCGGTGGCCGCGCGGGTGCCTCAGGCGCGCTGCATCAGTGCATCAAGCACCGAGGGCGCCTTCCGCGATGGCGACTGGCGCGTGGTGTTTGCCGGCCATGGCTACACCTGGCTGGGTGACGCGGGGCATCCAGTGGCGCCGATCTGGCTGGAGGATCTGGTTGACGCCGGCATCCCCCACGCCTGGAGCGCCGACATCCTGACCCGGCTGTGGCGCAAGCTGGCGCTCAACTGTGCGATCAACCCGCTGACGGTCCTGCATGATTGCCGCAACGGCGGACTGCAGGATCACCGTTGCGAAGTCGCCACCCTCTGCGGCGAACTGACCGAATTGCTGCAACGTTGCGGCCAGCCGGCCGCCGCCGAGGATCTACAGCAGGAGGTCGAGCGGGTCATCCACGCCACTGCCGCCAATTTTTCCTCGATGTACCAGGACGTCGCGCATCAGCGCCGCACCGAAATCAGCTACCTGCTGGGCTATGCCTGCAAGGTGGCTGCACGGCATCAACTGAACCTGCCACACCTCAACCAGTTGCAGCAGCGGCTGATTGCCCATCTGCACAGCCTCGGATTGCCCAGCGACTGAGCAGCGGCTACGCTGGCCACTTGTTCCTTGTGTAGCGATCACACTGATGCCATTGCGCCAGCGCCTTGAAAACCTTCCGGTCGGCCAGAAACTGCTGGCCGCCCTGCTGGTGTTGTTGACCACCGTCCTGCTGGTCGCCAACCTGACCTTTATCAGTGCCGCGTACTACATTTCCCAGGAGAGCATGGCACCCCAGGCCTTGCAGACCATCGGCCGGCTGGTGTCCAACCCGAGCCTGGTCTCCGAAGCCCTGCAATCGCCGCAAAGCGCCGAACGCCTGCTCAACGAACTCAACAGTTACTCACCGTTGCGTGCCGCCGCCTTGTATGACGGCAAGGGCGAACGCCTGGCCCAATTGCAGCATGGCGACAAACTGAAGTTGCCCGAGCGCTATCGCCACATCGAAGCCTGGCAAGCCACCGAGTTTCGCAGCAACCAACTGATCACCCTGCCCCGTCCCGGCACCGCACCCGGCCATTTGCTGCTGGTGGCCAGCAGCGAATTGCCGGTGGCTTTCTACACCGGGACCCTGACCGCCAGCCTCGGCATTCTGATCTTCAGCGTGCTGTTGTGGCTGATGATCGCCCGGCAGATCAAGCGCCTGATCACCCGGCCGATCCATCAGCTCGAAGAGTTGTCGCGCCAGGTGACCCGCGAAGAGAACTACTCCTTGCGCGCCTCGCGTGGCAACCATGACGAAATCGGCAGCCTGGCCGAGGCGTTCAACACCATGCTCTCGCGTATCGAAGCGCGGGAGCAGCAGCTCAAACGCGCGCGGGACGACTCCCAGGCCGCCTATGACCAGGCCCAGGGGCTGGCCGAGGAAACCCGCCACACCAACCGCAAGCTGGAACTGGAAGTCCAGGTGCGCAGCAAGATCGAGAAGAAACTCACCGGTTTCCAGAACTACCTCAACAGCATCATCGACTCCATGCCCTCGGCGCTGATTGCCCTCGACGAACAGCTCTACGTGACCCAGTGGAACCAGGAAGCGAGTGCGCTCTCCGGCACCCGCCTGGACGAAGCGCTGAACCAGCCCATTTTCCTTGCCTTCGAACCGCTCAAGCCGTTCCTGCCGCAGATCAAACAGACCGTCGAGCAACACACGGTGGCGAAGATCGAACGCGTGACCTGGTTCAAGGACGAGGAACCCAAGCATTACGCCCTGACTTTTTACCCGCTGATGGGCGGCGCCGGACGTGGTGTGGTGATCCGTATCGACGACATCACCCAGCGCCTGTCGCTGGAAGAAATGATGGTGCAATCGGAAAAAATGCTGTCGGTCGGTGGCCTCGCCGCCGGCATGGCCCACGAAATCAACAACCCGCTGGGGGCGATCCTGCATAACGTGCAGAACATTCGCCGGCGCCTGTCTACCGAACTGCCAAAGAACCTCGAGCAGGCCGAGCAGGTCGGTATTGAGCTCGACACCGTCAACCAGTACTTGCAAGCCCGGGAAGTACCGCAATTGCTCGACGGTATCCAACAAGCGGGGGCACGGGCCGCGAAGATCGTCACCCACATGCTCAGCTTCAGCCGTCGCAGCACCCGGCAGATGGCGCCGTGCGACCTGCCGGCGCTGATCGACCAGGCCGTGGAAATTGCCGGCAACGACTTCGACCTGGCGATCGGTTTCGATTTCAAGGGCCAGGCGATCATCCGTCAGTTCGACCCCGCACTGGGCCCGGTTCCAGGCACCGCCAACGAACTCGAGCAGGTGCTGCTGAATCTATTGAAGAACGCCGCCCAGGCCATTCACCAGCGCGAGGATGATCGCGAGCCAGGGCGAATCATCCTGCGCACCCGGCTTAACCCGCCCTGGGCGGAAATACAGGTCGAGGACAACGGCATCGGCATGAGCGAGAACGTGCGCAAACGCACCTTCGAGCCGTTTTTCACCACCAAGGAAATCGGCCAGGGCACCGGCCTGGGCCTCTCGGTCTCGTATTTCATCATCACCAACAACCACAAGGGCCAGATGGAAGTGCAGTCGACTTTGGGCCAAGGCACCTGCTTTACCTTGCGCCTGCCGCTGACCAGCACGCCGCCTGCCTCTCAAGAACTCAATCAGCTATCGAGGTAACCCATGGGTTTTCGCTTGTCGAAGATTTACACCCGCACTGGCGACAAAGGCGAAACCGGACTGGGCGACGGTCGGCGCGTCCCCAAGGACCACCCGCGCATCGAGGCGATTGGCGAGGTGGACAGCTTGAACAGCCAGTTGGGCGTGTTGCTGGCCGGGCTGGCGACTGAGCCGGCTTTGAACGAGGTGATCGAAGTGCTGGCGCCCTGTCAGCATCGCTTGTTCGACCTTGGGGGCGAACTGGCAATGCCGGAGTATCAGGCACTGAACATGGCGGAAATCGATCGCCTGGAATCGGCAATCGATCTGTGGAATGAAGAACTGGGGCCGCTGGAGAATTTCATTTTGCCGGGTGGTTCGGCGTTGATCGCCCAGGCGCACGTATGCCGCAGCCTGGCGCGCACTGCTGAACGGCGCTGCCAGCAGTTGAATGCGCTGGAGCCGTTGGCTGGGGTGGGACTGGCCTACATCAATCGGTTGTCGGATTTGCTGTTTGTGGTGGCGCGGGTGATTGCGCGGCGGCAGGGGGTGGCGGAGATTTTGTGGGAGGCGGCGGTCAAGCCTGAGGTTTAAGTGGCGTCTGTGAGGACGCCTTCGCGAGCAAGCCCGCTCCCACAGTGACCGTGTCGAACACGAAACCTGTAGGAGCGAGCTTGCTCGCGATGAGGCCAGCAGCTACACCACGGAATCAGGCCAAAATGCCCGAATTCCCGCCACACCCTGCGCCCCCGCCTCCCAGGCCTTCTGCTGCTCAGCCGGCCCGACGCCACCGAGCAGAAACACCGGCTTGTTGAACCCTTCCATCAAGCTCGACGCCTGTTCCCAGCCCAGCGGTTGGGCATCCGGATGGGTCAAGGTCGGCTGCACGGGCGACAGGGTCACGAAGTCCACGCCCATCTGTTCAGCCAACGCCAGTTCTTCGGCATTGTGGCAGGACGCCGCCAGCCAGCGCGAGGCCGGCAGCGGGCGCCCAGCCGCTGCATATTTGCGCAACTGGGCGGCGGTGATATGCCAACCGGCCGAGGGGAAATCCCCCAGCCACTCGAAAGGCCCCTTGAGCATCAACTGAGCCTTCCCGGCGCACAGCCCCGCCGCGTCGACTGCCAGATCGCGGTACTTGGGGTCGTAGCCGCTGGGCGCCCGTAGCTGGATCAGCTTGATGCCGCCGGCAATGGCTTTTTGCATGCCACGCAGCAGCGCCGGGGCCTCAAGGTCTTCAGGGGTGATCAGGTACTGTGAAGGCAACCGCGCAGCGGCCACGATCGGTTGATTGGCCGCCGGAAACTCGTAGCTCGAAAGATCACGGGGTGCCACCCATTGCAGCGGCTGGCCTTCGGCGCCGTGGGGCTCGCCGGTGAAGTCCGAGACTTCCCAGACATCCAGCAGCACGTGCTTGTCCGGGTAGTCGTGATGGACCTTGATCAACGGACGGGCCGTGACCACCACAATTCCCAACTCCTCGTGAAGCTCGCGTGCCAGGGCGCGCTCAACGGACTCCTCCGCCTCGACCTTGCCACCGGGAAATTCCCACAGGCCACCCTGGTGCTGGGTGTCTGCACGGCAGGCAATCAGAATCTTGCCGCTTGGGTCACGAATGACCGCTGCGGCGACATGAACTCGCTTCACTGCCCAATCTCCTCCAGACCTGCCCGTTGCCACGCCTTGAAAGCCGGCCATTGGTAGATCGTTTCAACATAGGCCTCATCCGCCGCCGGCAACTTCACCTGATACGTGCGCAAGCGCACGGCAATCGGGGCGAAAAACGCATCGGCGAGGGTCGCACCACCAAACAGAAACGGACCGACTTCGGTCGCTGCGGCGCGACATTCGGCCCACAGCGCCAGCATGCGTTCGACATCGGCCTGTACATCAACCGGGGCCGGCGACAGCGGTGCATCGCGGCTCAGGTCGAAGGGCATATTGGCACGCATCGCGAAGAAACCGGCGTGCATCTGCGCACAGGCCGAACGGGCCTGGGCGCGCGCGGCGATGTCCTTGGGCCAGAGCGCGGCATCGGGGAACTGCTCGGCCAGGTACTCGGCAATCGCCAGGGAGTCGGCGATGGTGCCGTGTTCGGTTTTCAGCAGAGGGACCTTGCCGGTTGGCGAGTGTTTGAGGATGCGTTCGCGGGTGTCCGGCTGGTTCAGCTTGATCAGCTCTTCGGTGTACGGGGCACCGGCCAGCTCGAGGGCCAGGGCGCCGCGCAGGGACCAGGAGGAATACAGTTTGTCGCCGATGATCAGGTGCAGGCTCATGGTCGGGACCTTTTGATGGGGTAAGCAGGCCAGTTACTCATTGACTGGCAAGCCGCCATCGCGAGCAAGCTCGCTCCTACAGGGCCAACGCAGATCTCTGTAGGAGCGGGCTTGCCCGCGATGGGGTCGACGCGATCTTAAGTACGGTACTCAGCGTTGATTTTCACGTACTCGTGGGACAGGTCGGTCGTCCAGATGGTTTCGCTGCAATCACCACGGCCCAGTTCGATGCGGATGGTGATTTCTTCCTGCTGCATCACCGCCGCGCCCTGGGCTTCGGTGTAGGTGGCGGCACGGGCGCCACGGCTGGCGATGCAGACGTCGCCCAGGAACACGTCGATCTTGCTCACGTCCAGGTCCGGCACGCCGGCACGGCCAACCGCAGCGAGGATACGCCCCCAGTTCGGGTCGGAGGCGAACAGCGCCGTCTTGATCAGCGGCGAATGTGCCACGGTGTAACCGACATCCAGGCACTCCTGGTGATTGCTGCCACCGTTGACTTCGACAGTGACGAACTTGGTCGCGCCTTCGCCGTCACGAACGATGGCCTGGGCGACATCCATGCACACTTCGAACACCGCTTGCTTGAGCTTGGCGAACAGCTCGCCTTCGGCGCGGGTGATTTCCGGCAAAGCGGCCTGACCGGTGGCAATCAGCATGCAGCAGTCGTTGGTCGAGGTATCACCATCGATGGTGATGCGGTTGAACGACTTGTTGGCACCGTCCAGCATCAGATTTTGCAGCACGTCACGAGCCACTTTGGCGTCGGTGGCGATATAGCCGAGCATGGTGGCCATGTTCGGGCGGATCATGCCCGCGCCCTTGCTGATGCCGGTGACGGTGATGGTCACGCCGTCGTGCTGGAACTGGCGGCTCGCACCTTTGGGCAGGGTGTCGGTGGTCATGATACCGGTGGCGGCGGCTTCCCAGTTGTTGACCGAGAGGTCGTCGAGGGCCGCTTGCAAGGCACCTTCGATCTTCTCGACCGGCAGCGGCTCACCGATCACACCCGTGGAGTACGGCAGCACCATGCTGGCGTCGACACCGGTCAGTTCAGCCAGTTTTGCGCAGGTGCGCTCGGCGGCGGCCAGGCCTGGCTCACCGGTACCGGCGTTGGCATTGCCGGTGTTGGTCAGCAAGTAACGCACCGGGCCTTGCACGCGTTGCTTGGCCAGGATCACCGGCGCCGCGCAAAAAGCGTTGAGTGTGAACACACCGGCAACCGTCGAACCTTCGGCACAGCGCATGACCACGACATCCTTGCGCCCGGGACGCTTGATGCCGGCCGAGGCAATACCGAGTTCAAAACCGGCAACCGGGTGCAACGTAGGCAAAGGACCAAGACCAACAGCCATGAATGCGCTCCTCACTAGATGATGTCTGCACCGCTCAACGAGAGCGGTGGTGTAAATGGCAAAACGCCGCGACGGCAAGAGCCGGTCGCGGCGCGGGTATTTCAGCGTATGTAACGGGTTTTACTGGATCTGCCCGTGGCAATGCTTGTATTTCTTGCCCGAACCGCAGTAGCACAGCTCGTTGCGGCCCAGCTTCTGCTCGTTGCGAACCGGTGCGGTGGCGAGGGCAACATCGACCTCTTCACCCAACTGCTCGACTTGTTCCAGGCCGGGCGCTTCGTCGTGCTGGAACTGCATGCGTGCAGCCAGTGCCTCGGCTTCCTGGCGCAGACGCGCCTCTTCCTCGGCCGGATCTTCGCGACGCACCTGAACGTGCGACAGCACGCGGATCGAGTCGCGCTTGATCGAATCCAGAAGCTCGGAGAACAGCGTGAACGACTCGCGCTTGTATTCCTGCTTCGGGTTCTTCTGTGCATAACCACGCAAGTGGATACCGTGACGCAGGTGATCCATGGTCGACAGGTGGTCTTTCCACAGGTCGTCCAGTACACGCAGAACGATTTGTTTCTCGAAAGTGCGCAGCGCTTCGGCGCCGGCCTGGTCTTCTTTCTCGTTGTACGCCGCCATCAACTCCTGCATCAGCTTCTCGCGCAGGGTTTCTTCATACAGGTGATCGTCTTCGTCGAGCCACTGCTGGATCGGCAGTGCCACACCGAAATCGCTCTGAATGGAGGCTTCCAAACCTGCGACGTCCCACTGTTCGGGCAGCGACTGCGGCGGGATGTGCGCGCTGACGGTGGCATTGAGCACGTCCTGGCGGAAATCGGCGATGGTTTCACCGATGTTGTCGGCGGCCAGCAACGTATTACGCATGTGATAGATCACTTTACGCTGTTCGTTGTTGACGTCATCGAACTCCAGCAGTTGCTTGCGGATGTCGAAGTTACGACCTTCCACCTTGCGCTGGGCTTTCTCGATGGCGTTCGTCACCATGCGGTGCTCGATCGCTTCACCAGGCTGCATGCCCAATGCCTTCATGAAGTTCTTCACCCGATCCGAGGCGAAGATACGCATCAGGCTGTCTTCCAGCGACAGGTAGAAACGGCTGGAACCGGCGTCGCCCTGACGACCGGCACGACCGCGCAGCTGGTTGTCGATACGACGCGATTCGTGACGTTCGGACGCGATCACCTGCAAGCCGCCCGACTCGAGCACTTGCTGATGACGCTTCTGCCAGTCGGCCTTGATCTGGGCAATCTGCTCAGGCGTTGGATCTTCCAGCGACGCGACTTCCACTTCCCAGTTGCCGCCCAACAGGATGTCGGTACCACGACCGGCCATGTTGGTGGCGATGGTCAGGGCGCCTGGGCGACCGGCCTGGGCGATGATCTCGGCTTCCTTTTCGTGGAATTTGGCGTTCAGAACCTTGTGTTCGATGCCTTCTTTCACGAGCAGGCTGGACATGTGCTCAGACGTCTCGATGGTGGCGGTACCCACCAGCACCGGGCGACCAGCGGCCATGCTTTCCTTGATGTCATTGACGATTGCCGCGTATTTCTCCTCGGCCGTCAGGAACACCAGGTCGTTGTAGTCTTTACGGGCCAGCGGTTTGTTCGTCGGGATGACGATCACCGGCAAGCCGTAGATCTGATGGAACTCGAACGCTTCGGTGTCGGCCGTACCGGTCATGCCGGACAGCTTGTCGTAAAGACGGAAGTAGTTCTGGAACGTGGTCGAAGCCAGGGTCTGGCTCTCGGGTTGGATATTGAGGTTTTCCTTGGCTTCGATGGCCTGGTGCAGACCTTCGGACAGGCGACGCCCGGGCATGGTACGACCGGTGTGTTCGTCGACCAGCACGACCTGGCCTTCCTGCACGATGTACTCGACGTTGCGATGGAACAGCTTGTGTGCACGCAGGCCAGAGTAAACGTGGGTCAGCAGGCTCAGGTTGTGCGCCGAATACAGGCTCTCCCCTTCAGCGAGCAGGCCAAGACGGGTCAGCGCCTCCTCGACGAACTGGTGACCGGCTTCGTTGAGCTCGACCTGGCGGGTCTTCTCATCGACGGTGTAGTGGCCAGCCTTGGTGACTTCGCCTTCGACCTCCTCGACGTGCAATTCCAGCTGTGGGATCAGTTTGTTGATCTCCATGTACAGCTTGGAGCTGTCCTCGGCCTGACCGGAAATGATCAGCGGAGTACGGGCTTCGTCGATGAGGATGGAGTCGACTTCGTCGATCACGGCAAAATTGAGTTCGCGCTGGAATTTTTCTTCCATGCTGAACGCCATGTTGTCGCGCAGGTAGTCAAAACCGAATTCGTTGTTGGTGCCGTAGGTGATGTCGGCGGCGTAGGCAGCGCGCTTTTCTTCCGGTGGCTGGAACGGCGTGACAACGCCGACCGTCAGACCGAGGAATTCATAGAGCGGACGCATCCAGTTGGCGTCACGGCGGGCCAGGTAGTCGTTGACCGTGACCACGTGCACGCCCTTGCCGGACAGTGCGTTGAGGTAAACGCCCAGTGTACCCACCAGGGTCTTGCCTTCACCGGTCCGCATTTCAGCAATGCGACCTTCATGCAAGGTCATGCCGCCGATCAACTGGACGTCGAAGTGGCGCATGCCCATGACACGCTTGCCGGCTTCACGGGCAACCGCAAAGGCTTCTGGCAACAGTGCATCGAGGGTTTCCCCTTTGGCGATGCGGGCCTTGAACTCTTCAGTCTTGGCGCGCAATTGATCGTCCGAAAGGGCCACCATTTGCTCTTCGAAGGCATTGACGACTTGTACCGTCTTGAGCATGCGCTTGACTTCACGCTCGTTCTTGCTTCCAAAAAGTTTCTTTAACAAAGGCGCAAACATATCGGCAGGATCTTCCACACTAAAGGGATGGAGGGCGGCCCCGTGAGTCGCCCGTGCAGCCCTCATGGCCGCATGCGAACGAGCATTCTACCCGGAAACGATGGTGAGGATAGTGGCGTTATTCCACGATGCATGCACTGCGCTGTAACGGGGCTCACTTAAAATAAGGGCTTTTTGCTGAACTTCAACCCGCTGAGGGCAGAAGTTACCTGTTGATTTAATGAGTAAAGCGCACGCAAAGCAATGGGTCAGGTGCTTGCGGTGCTTTCTGCTACCATGGCGGCTCTGTTACTTCAGGTGTCGGATCATGGCATTTCGCCCTCTCACGGCCAGAGCACCCGCCGTTCTGCTTCGCGAAGCCAAGCCGCTCAAAGCCATTCTCGGTCACGCTCAGCGCCTGAGCCATTTACAGCGCCTGCTCGACAGCCAGTTGCAGCCTGCCGCCCGTGAGCATTGCCATGTAGCGTCCTGGCGCGAAGGCAGTTTGTTGCTGATTGTCACCGATGGTCATTGGGCGACCCGCCTGCGCTATCAGCAAAAACGCCTGCAACGCCAGCTACAGATGTTCGAGGAATTCGCCAACCTCAACCGAATCCTGTTCAAGGTGCAGCCACCCACCGTACAACGAGGCGTGATCGGTCATACGGCAGATTTGTCCACCGATGCCGCCGCAACCATTCAGGCCACCGCCGACGGCATCACCGATCCCAACCTGCGCGCCGCGCTGGAACGACTGGCGGCGCACGCCAAGCCAAAAGCCTGAAGGTTGCCGGCTAGCGGCGTTTGCTGCCGCCCAACAGCGAGCCCATCAAACCGCGCACCAACTGCCTGCCCAACTGATTGGCCGCCTGTCGCATCGCCGATTTCAGGGCCTGCCCGGCGGCGGTCCCCAGGAACTCCCCGGCCTGCTCGGTGAAGCTCGGCTCCTGCGCCTCTGGCGGTTGCGCTTCAGGTTTTGGCGCCAGGTCCTTGCGCCCCATCAGCACTTCATAGGCGGATTCGCGATCGATCGGTTTGTCATACCGCCCCTTGAACGGCGAACCGGCGATCAGCAGGGTGCGTTCGGTCTCGCTCAATGGCCCGATCCGTGATTGCGGCGGCGCGACCAGGACCCGCTGGACCATTTCCGGCGTGCCTTTGTCCTGCAAGGTGCCCACCAGTGCTTCGCCAATGCCCAACTCGGTCAACACCGACAGGGCCTCGAACGCCGGGTTCGGGCGGAAACCGTCGGCCACGGCGCGCAGGGACTTCTGCTCCTTGGCGGTGAATGCGCGCAAGCCATGCTGGACGCGCAAGCCAAGCTGCGCCAGCACGTCATCCGGCAAGTCGCCGGGCGACTGGGTAACGAAATACACCCCCACGCCTTTGGAGCGTATCAGCCGAACCACCTGTTCCAGACGCTCCTGCAACGCCTTGGGCGTATCGGTGAACAGCAAATGCGCCTCGTCGAAGAACAGCGCCAGCAAGGGTTTGTCGGCATCGCCGCGCTCTGGCAGTTGTTCGAACAACTCGGCCAACAACCAGAGCAGGAAGGTCGCGTAGACCTTCGGCGCCTCATGCACCAGGCGGCTGGCATCGAGCAGGTGAATACGACCGCGGCCATCGGCCGCCGGTTGCAGCATGTCTTCGAGTTGCAGCGCCGGTTCACCGAACAACGCGTCGGCACCCTGCTGTTCGAGCACCGCCAGGCGCCGCAGCAGTGCCTGACTCGAACCTGTGGTCATCAACGCCGCGTCGTCGCCGAGCAATTCGGGGTGATCACGCAGGTGATTGAACAGCGCCTTCAAATCCTTCAAATCCAGCAGCAACAAACCTTCACGGTCCGCGACCTTGAAGGCGGCGTAGAGCGCCGACTGTTGGCTGTCGGTCAACTCCAGCAGCGCACCGATCAGTAACGGGCCCATCTCGCTCAGGGTGGTGCGCAAGGGGTGGCCGGTTTGACCATGAATGTCCCACAGCGCCACCGGATAAGCCTGGGGCGTGTGATTGAGCCAAGGCATGCCCGCAATCCGCTCGGCCACCTTGCCCTGCGGGTTGCCCGCCGCACCGAGACCGCACAGATCACCCTTGATATCGGCGGCGAAGACCGCCACACCGGCATCGCTGAATGCCTCGGCCAGGCGTTGCAGGGTGACGGTCTTGCCGGTTCCGGTGGCGCCTGCGACCAGCCCGTGGCGGTTCGCCAGGCGCATGGCCTGGGCAATCGGCTGTCCTGAAGGGTCGGCGCCGATAATGAGTTGCGATGAATCGTGCATTTTGCCCACCTTGGTTAAACATTGAACGATCACAGTCGATAAAAGGGTCGTTGGTAATCCCCTAAGGCGAAGACGGAACCATCAACGTGACTTCACCCGTCGCCCATGCGCGTGCCTGTTATAAAAGCACGCCGTGGGTCCAAAGACCTTATCGGGACATCGATCCATGAATAAAAATATGCGCTTTGGCCATAAGATCCTGCTTGTGGCCGCCCTCATCGTCACTCTCGCCTTCACTGCCTTTACGTTCTACAACGACTATAAGCAACGAAATGCGATCCGCAATGACCTGAACGACCACCTGCATGAAATGGGCAGTGTGACGGCCAACAACATCCAGACCTGGTTGAACGGTCGCAGCCTGCTGGTGGAAAACCTCGCACAAAACATCGCACTGAACGCAGACCAGGGCAATATCAGCCGGTTGCTGGAACAGAACGCGATCACCACGGCCTTCGTCGCCGGTTTCATGGGCACCCAGGACGGGCACTTCGTCATCCGCCAGGACAACACGATGCCGGAGGGTTTCGACCCGCGTGTGCGGGATTGGTACCTGGACGCGCAGAACAGTCGCGGGCCGGTACTCACCGAACCCTACACCGATGTGTCCACCGGCAAACAGGTGATTTCCATCGTCCAGCGTGTGTCCAGGGGCGAGCGCCAGGTCGGTGTGGTCGGCGGCGACCTGAGCCTGCAAATGATCATCGACAGTCTCAATGCCCTGGACTTCAACGGCATGGGTTTCGCGTTCCTGGTCAACGCTGAGGGCAAGATCCTGGTGCACCCGGACAAGTCGCTGGTGATGAAATCCCTGTCCCTGGCCTACCCGGACGGCACGCCGCGGATCAATAACGATGTCAGTGAGCTACAGGTCGACGGCAAGACCCGCATTGTCACGTTCACCCCGATCAAAGGCCTGTCGTCGGTGAACTGGTACATCGGTCTGTCGGTGGATAAGGAACAGGCCTACTCGATGCTCAATGCCTTTCGCACCTCGGCAGTGGTGGCTACCGTCATTGCCGTGGTCTCTATCATCGCCCTGCTGGGCATGTTGATCCGCCTGCTGATCCAGCCGCTGCACATCATGACCCGCGCAATGATCGACATCGCTGACGGCGAGGGTGACCTGACCCGGCGCCTGACCATCCAGAACAACGACGAGTTCGGCCAGCTCGGTATCGCGTTCAACCGCTTCGTGGAGCGCATTCACGGCTCCATTCGTGAAGTGTGCTCGGCCACCGGGCAGGTCAATGAGGTGGCGCTGCGGGTGATGGCGGCCTCCAACTCGTCGATGACCAACTGCGACCAGCAAGCCTCACGCACCAGCAGCGTCGTCGCCGCAATCAACCAACTCGGTGCTACCGCCCAGGACATCGCACGCAACGCCGCCCAGGCATCGAGCCAGGCCAGCGAAGCCCGTAGCCTGGCCGAAGAAGGCCAGCAGGTGGTCGATCGCAACATCGTCTCCATGAATCAACTGTCGAGGATGCTCAGCGCCTCAAGCACCCATATCGAGTCGCTGAACGACAAAACCGTGAACATCGGGCACATTCTCGAAGTCATCAGCAGCATCTCCCAGCAAACCAACCTGCTGGCGCTCAATGCCGCCATCGAGGCCGCCCGCGCCGGTGAAGCCGGCCGCGGTTTTGCCGTGGTGGCCGATGAAGTGCGCAACCTGGCGCACCGCACGCAGGAATCGGCGGAACAGGTGCAGGGCATGATCGAACAATTGCAGGTCGGCGCGCGCGAATCGGTCAGCACCATGAGCGACAGCCACCGCCAAAGCCAGGACAGCGTGAAGATCGCCAACCAGGCCGGCGAGCGGCTCGACCGCGTCACCGCACGCATTGGCGACATCGACGGGATGAACCAGTCGGTGGCCACGGCGACCGAGGAGCAGACGGCGGTGGTGGAGGCCATCAATGTCGACATCAACGAGATCGACACGCTGAACCAGCAAGGGGTGCAAAACCTGCAGGCGACGCTGCGGGCCTGCGCCGATCTTGAACGGCAGGCGGCGCGGTTGCAGCAGCTGGTCGGCAGTTTCCGCATCTAGGGTGTCACTCACGTCCTCATCGTCGGAGCGCCGACCGACGATGAGGCCGGTGAAACCATCCCGAAACCCCAACCGAACATCTATTCTTCATTAAGGTCAACCAAGGGAGAGACCAGGTCGGAGGGACGCTCATCGTGCATATCGCTGACATCACCATGTTCTACGCCCCTGCCAGCGGTGGCGTTCGAACCTATCTGGATGCCAAACATCGTCGCCTGGGGATCAAGTCAGGCATTCGCCACAGCTTGCTGATTCCCGGTTCGCGTCTGAGTGAAGCCGATGGTGTCTACACCGTACCGGCTCCCGCCCTGCCCTTTGGCAAGGGTTATCGATTCCCCCTTCGCCTGGCGCCCTGGCGCAATGTCCTCCAGGATCTGCAACCCGACCTGATTGAAGTCGGCGACCCCTACCTCACGGCCTGGGCCGCGCTGGATGCCCGTCGCCAGCTCGATGTACCCGTGATCGGTTTCTACCATTCGGACCTGCCATTGCTGGTCAGCAACCGAATGGGCAACTGGGTCACCAATAATGTCGAGGCCTATGTCAGCAAGCTGTACGGCAACTTCGACCGGGTACTGGCGCCGAGCCAGATCATGGCTGACAAACTCATCGGCCTGGGCGTACAGAATGTATTCGTCCAGCCCCTGGGCGTCGACTTGCACACCTTTCACCCCGACGCACGCGATCCCGACCTGCGCGCGCAGTTGGGCATCGACGAACAGGCTCATTTGCTGATTTTCGCCGGGCGCGGTTCCAAGGAAAAAAACCTGCCGGTGCTGCTCGACTGCATGACGCACCTGGGGCGGCGCTATCACCTGCTGCTGGTGGGGTCGTCCATGCCGACGGCTGTACCGGGCAACGTGACGGTGATCGATGACTTCCTTCCGGCATCCCAGGTGGCGAGGCTCATGGCCAGTGCCGATGCGCTGTTGCATGCCGGCGATCAGGAAACCTTCGGCCTGGTGACCCTCGAGGCCATGGCCTGCGGCATTGCGGTAGTGGCCGTGGCCGCCGGCGCTTTTTCGGAAATCATTACCCCTGACTGCGGCCTGTTGTGCGAACCGAACGACGCCTCGGCAATGGCCAATACGGTACGGGAGTTGTTCGCCTCGGGCAGCGTCGACCTGGGTCGGCAGGCTCGTCGCCATGTCGAGCAGCATTACTGCTGGGACACCGTGGTTCAGAGTCTGTTGGGGCACTATCACGCTGTCCTGGGCAACCAATGGCCGCTGATCGCCAATGGCTGACCTCGTGAACACGCCAAGCCTGCTACTGGTGCTGCACGACGTTGCGCCGCAAACCTGGGCCGATTACCAGCCGTTTGTCGAAGCTGTCGATGCCCTGGGCGATATACCGATGACCTGGCTGGTGGTGCCGGACTTTCACCGGCACAACCCCCTGGAAGCTCATCCGGGGTTTCGTCACCTGCTCGACGATCGTGTCGCCCGAGGTGACGAACTGGCGTTGCATGGCTATTTTCATTGTGACGAAGGCCCGCCGCCCATCACACCACGAGACTGGTTCATGCGCCGCATCTATACCCATGAAGGCGAGTTCTACAGCCTGTCCCGCGATGCAGCGTTCGCCCGGTTGTGCGCGGGCATCGAGGTGTTCGATCGATACCGATGGCCGCTGCACGGATTTGTTGCTCCGGCCTGGCTGATGAGCGAAGGCACCCGCCAGGCCTTGAGCCAGTTGCCGCTGCGCTACACCAGCGATGCGCAGCACCTGTATCGCCTGCCGGACTTCGCGCGGATCCAGGCGCCGGGGTTGGTGTGGAGCGCCCGCAGCGCCTGGCGGCGCGGTGTATCCAGGCTGCTGAGCGATCAGCGCGAGCAACGCTGGCGTCAGGCACCGGTGATTCGCCTGGGCGTGCATCCGGTGGACATGCGTCATGGCTTCTCGCGGGACTACTGGCTGGACACCCTCAGGCGTTTGCTGGACGAGGGGCGAGTGCCGTTGACCAAGGCCCATTGGCTGGAGCAGCACAGCCAAAGCCTGGGTCGCGCCGCATGAGCCGGGGCATCCTGCTGTTTGTCGCGCTGCTCGCGGCCATCCTGATTCCCCTGCTGCTCGGCGGCAACCAGACCTGGGCGCGCTTGCAGGCGTTTCCCCTGAGCGTGCTGTTGATCATGTTCACCATGATTGTGCTGTGCTGGCTCGTGAACACACAGCGCCTGCGCCTGTTGCTGGGAGATCAACGGGGCAAGGTCAGCCCGGTGAAAAGCCTGGGCGTGGTGATGGCGGCGGAATTTGCCTATTGCGCCACGCCGGGCGGCAGCGGTGGACCGTTAACGATCATGGCACTGCTGGCGCGCAATGGCGTACGGCCGGCGCGGGGCAGCGCCGTGTTTGCCATGGATCAACTGAGCGACCTGCTGTTTTTCCTCTGCGCGCTGGTGGGCATCCTGATTTATGCGTTGTTCCAGCACCTCAGCGAGCGCATGGAATGGCTGTTGATGGTCAGCGCCGTTTCGATGTTTGGCGGCTTGCTCAGTTGTGTGGTCATCGCACGCTACCACCGCCGGCTGATTCGCCTCAGTGGGCGCCTGCTGATGCGCCTCAATGTGAAAGGCGCCACTCGAATGCGTTGGGCGCGCAAACTCCTGCATTTTCTGGCGGCCTTCACCGACACACTGAAGTTGCCCTTCAACACCCTGATCACGGTATTTGCACTGACCTGCGTGCATTGGCTGCTGCGTTACAGCGTGTTGTACCTGGCGGTGCGCGGTCTCGGCGCCGACCTGCAATGGGCGTGGAGTTTCCTGATTCAGATGCTCTCGCTCAGCGCGGGGCAATTCAGCCTGTTGCCCGGCGGTGCTGGGGCTGCGGAACTGACCTCGGCTGCGCTGCTGACGCCCATGGTCGGCAAATCCACCGCTGCGGCAGCGATCCTGATCTGGCGCGCGGTGACCTATTACTTTTATCTGGTGGTGGGCGGGCCAGTGTTTTTGCTGATGCTGGGGCGGCCGCTGCTGAAAAAACTGATGCGACCCAAACACGTGTAAACCGCCATCGCGAACCGCGGCCCTTGCCTACGTGTCGTGCGCAAATCTACTGTGTGCGAGCCTGATCGCGATGACGGCTCGACCACCGCTGGGTGTCAGGCTGCCCGCGTTATCGTTAACGACCATCGCGGACAAGTCCGCTCCTGCAGGAAAACAAGGCGGTGCCAGTCAGTCGGATTTCGCCGGCACTTCGTCGGCTTCTTTGTTCAACTGCTCCCATAGCGCCTGCGCGTCCGGAAACTCAGTGCCATCGTCGGGGCTCAGGTCATCGGGGTCGTAGCGGCTCAAACACCCCTCCCCCAGTGTTGCAGGTGCGCGGGATGTCGCTTTGTCGAGCGGGTCAGCCATGATCATTTCCTCGATGCAGAAACGGCGAAGGGCCTGGAGCGATTGAACGCCCAGGCCCTTCGAATTTCAACCCTGCGAGGGTGTTATCAGAACACCACAGTCTTGTTGCCGTGTACCAGCACGCGGTCTTCCAGGTGATAACGCAGGCCACGGGCCAATACCATTTTCTCGACGTCACGGCCGAAACGCACCATGTCTTCGATGCTGTCGCTGTGGCTGACGCGCACCACGTCCTGCTCGATGATCGGACCGGCGTCCAGCTCCTCGGTCACGTAGTGGCAGGTCGCGCCGATCAATTTCACCCCACGCAGAGAGGCTTGGTGATACGGCTTGGCACCCACGAACGAGGGCAGGAAGCTGTGGTGAATGTTGATGACCTTGTGCGCATACTCGCTGCACAACGCTGGCGGCAGGATCTGCATGTAGCGGGCAAGGACCACCACTTCGGCATCATGCTGCTTGACCAGGCGCGAGACTTCGGCGAAAGCCGGCTCTTTGTCCTGTGGGTTGACCGGCACATGGTAATAAGGAATGCCGTGCCACTCGACCATGCTGCGCAAATCATCATGGTTGGAAATCACGCAGGAAATTTCGCAGTCCAGTTCATCGCTATGCCAGCGGTGCAGCAGGTCGGCCAGGCAATGGGATTCGCGGCTGGCCATCAATACCACGCGTTTTTTCTGCGCGGTATCGGTAATGCGCCAGTCCATCGCGAACTCTTCGGCAATCGGTGCGAACGCCTCGCGAAAGGCTTCGATACCAAAAGGCAGCGAATCGGCCCGAATTTCGTGACGCATGAAGAACCAGCCACTGAGATTGTCCGAGTGGTGGCTCGCTTCGGTGATCCAGCCATTATGGGACGCCAGAAAGTTACTGACTTTAGCAACGATACCGACGCGGTCCGGGCAAGAAATCACCAACCGAAAGGTGCGCATGGGGGGAAACTCCAGAACTTCGCAAAGGCCGCCATTCTAGCGACTGTGCAGCAAAACTGCAGTATTGATGACACCTTGTGTTGCTGGCGGCGTCGAGTCCAAGGATGCAAAGCACCCGCTCGTGCATATCCGCCTGTCTGTGACTGCACTCTTTTGGTCCAACTATATGCATCATTATTTAACTGCGTTGCCAATTGATCGCCTATTCATCACAACTAATACAAATAAAGCACTGCTTAATGTTTACTTGATGAAACAGCATGACTATTATTGCCGCACTGTCCCCTGACACTCTGCGTCACAACATAAGGTAGTCCCCATGTCCTTGATCAACGAATATCGCGCCACCGAAGAAGCCATCAAAGAGCTGCAAGCCCGTTTGAAGAACCTGTCCCAAGACGACAAACTGCAAACCGAGCTGGAATTCGAAGGCAAACTGCGCGCGCTGATGGCCGAATATTCCAAGTCGCTGCGTGACATCATTGCGCTGCTGGACCCGGAATCGAAAACCAAGGCACCCCGTGGTGGCGTCGTCAAAACTACCGGTACCAAGCGTGCTCGCAAAGTTAAACAATACAAAAACCCGCACAACGGCGAAGTCATCGAAACCAAGGGTGGCAACCACAAGACCCTGAAAGAGTGGAAAGCCAAGTGGGGCGGTGACGTGGTTGAAGGCTGGTCGACCTTGCTGGGCTAAGCGCCCGCGCAATCTGCTGCACAAAAACGCCAGCAACCTGCTGGCGTTTTTTTATGCCCGCTATTTGAGGACCGGCATTTTCATTTTCAAAGCTTCAATCGTTCGCGTAATGCCTGCACATAATTATCCCATTCGCCAAGCACCTGTTGCTGAAACGGCGTAGCGGTATTCTTCAACTGGGCTGCGGCCTCTACGAAAGTTTCAAGGGTATTGGGCGCACCCATTTCACGTTCTGACAAACGTCGCCGACAGAATATTCTCCAACGCTCCTGCTCTTCGAAACTCAAGGTATCGAAAAAGTTACGTGCTCGATATCGAAAAAGTAATTCAGGTAGACGCTCATCATCGAACATCCACGGTTCCCGAGCTAATTGTGCCGGGTCTGCCGCTCGCACTTGCTCGCAAAGACGTCGATCCCGATCACCCAAAAAACCGTCGTACAACTGCTGCTCCGGATCCTGACTCTGCGTGAAGTCTTCGCGGGCATAAATGGCCTGGACTTTATCTTGCCAAACTTGCCGTGCGTCATTTAGTCGCAACGCCCGCGCCTGATAGAGCGCCATGTCGAGCCCCAGCCGCTGCTGATCATCAGCGCGCAGCACCGACATCGGCGCCACCACCGGGCATTTGTTGATGTGGATAAGTTTGAGTGGCACCGGCAACTCGCCCTCGGCCAGATCCTCTCGGCGGGTATACAGGCGCTGACGCAGGGTCTCGGCATCCAGATCGAGCAAGCCCTGAGGGTCCAGGTGCAGGTCGCAAACGATCAAGGCGTTCTTGTTGCGCGGATGCCAGGCCAGTGGCAACACCACACCGACATAACTGCGCGCGGCCGAGAAGCGACCGGAAATGTGGACCATCGGCTGCAACAGTCGAATCTGATCCATCACCTTCTGCTTGCTGCGCAACTGGAACAGCCAGTCGTATAACTTCGGCTGTTTCTCACGGATCAACCGGGCCAGCGCGATGGTGGCGCGCACGTCGGACAGCGCTTCATGGGCATGACCATGATCGATGCCATTAGCGGCGGTGAGGCGTTCGAGCTTGAGGGTGACCCGCCCGTCTTCATCCTGGGGCCAGACCAGTCCATCGGGACGCAGGGCATACGTCGCGCGAACCACATCGATCAGATCCCAGCGACTGTTACCTCCCTGCCACTCACGCGCATAGGGGTCGAAAAAGTTACGGTACAGGCTGTAGCGGGTCATCTCATCGTCGAACCGCAAGGTGTTGTAGCCCGCGCCACAGGTGCCAGGCGCCGCCAGTTCGGCATGCACCCGGGTCATGAAGTCGGCCTCGCTTAAACCGTGCTCGTCCAATTGCCCCGGCGTGATACCGGTGATCGCGCACGCTGCCGGGTGGGGCAGGATGTCATCACTGGGCTGGCAATAGAGGTTGACCGGTTCATCTATGACATTGAGATCGAAGTCGGTACGCAGCCCTGCCACTTGCAGAGGACGGTCGCAACGGGGGTTGATGCCAGTGGTTTCATAGTCGTACCAGAAGATGGAGGTCACGGGCTGTTCCTGAACTGAAGATCAGCGAAGTCTAGGCGTTTGCATCCCGCCCCGGCCAGCGTTGTTGCAGTCAATCACGGCTGGCGTTGCTACGTGCAATACATAGTTATGTCGTTTTCCCCCCAGAGACTGCTAGCATCGGGTGGACACAGAATCCCGACCAGGCCTCAACATCAGGTTGCCCATGCTCGAGACCGCAGCACAGCCAAGGAAAGCGACGCTGTCCCCGCCACTGGATACGCGGCATCAGGTTGAAACGCCCGAAGGCATCGACCTGCCCCTGCGCCCGGCCGGGCTGATGGTGCGCGCTCTCGCCTTTGCCATCGACCTGGGTTTGCGCGCGTTGATCGTGGGCGTGTTGTTCATGGCCCTGGCGTTCTTCGGCAAGCTCGGTGCCGGGCTCGGCGCGATCCTGATGTTCGCGGTGAACTGGTGGTACATGGTGCTGTTCGAAGTGCTCAACCAGGGAAGCTCACCGGGCAAGCACTGGATGGGCCTGCGGGTGGTTCAGGATGACGGCACACCCATTGGCTGGTCCGCCTCGCTGCTGCGCAACCTGCTGCGCTTCGTCGACCTGCTGCCGTTCGGCTACTTCCTCGGCGCCATCAGTTGCCTGCAACACCCCAACTTCAAGCGCCTGGGCGACCTGGCGGCCGGCACGCTGGTGGTCTATCGAGAACAGCCGGTCACCCGGCCACAACTGCCCGACGTCGCCCCCCTGCGTGCGCCCTTTACCCTGACGCTGGTCGAACAACGCGCCGTCCTTGGTTTTGCCGAGCGCCAGGGCGAACTGTCTGCCGCACGTGTCACCGAGCTGGCCACCCTCCTCGCCCAACCCTTGCACGTGCCCGCTTCACAGGCGCTGGCACAACTCAATGGCGTCGCCCGTGGTTTGCTGGGGCCGGCATGAAGCAAAGCCTCTTCGAGAACCGCCACAAGGCCGAATGGGCGCAGTTTTCCCTGATGCTGGATCGACTGGAGCGAAACAAGGACGCCTCGCGGGTCGCCAGTTTTGCCAAGGACTATCGCAGGCTCTGCCAGCACCTGGCCCTGGCGCAGGAGCGTGGCTACAGCAGTTTCCTGGTCGATTCGTTGCAACAGCAGGTGCTGCGCGGGCATCAACAGTTGTACCGCCACCGCAGCCACCTGGGTGCCAATATCATCGCTTTCATCCTCACGGACTTTCCGCGACTGGTGCGCGAGCAGTGGCGCTTCGTACTGGTCGCCAGCCTGATGTTCTTTGGCAGCCTGATCGGCTTTGCGCTGCTGGTTTACCTGTTCCCGGACCTGGTCTACAACCTGATTCCTTTCGAACAGGTCAGCGAAATGCAAGGCATGTACGACCCGGTTGCCGGTCACCTGGGGCGCTCGGAGGAACGGGCCGCCAGTGAAGACTGGGTGATGTTCGGGTTCTACATCATGCACAACATCGGCATCGCTTTTCAGACGTTCGCCAGCGGTTTGCTGTTCGGCCTGGGCAGCGCGTTTTTCCTTTTCTTCAATGGTTTGATGATCGGCGCGGTGGCCGGGCACCTGACGCAGATCGGTTATGGGCAGACCTTCTGGTCGTTCGTGATCGGCCACGGCGCCTTCGAACTCAGTGCCATCGCCCTGGCGGGTGCCGCCGGGTTGAAACTGGGCTGGGCACTGATCGCACCGGGACGCCTGCCCCGCGCCGAAGCGTTACGCCTGGCGGCGCGCAAAAGTGTGCTGCTGATTTGTGGGGTGATGCTGTTTCTGTTGATTGCCGCGTTTATCGAAGCCTACTGGTCGTCGATGACCGGACCTGCGCCGCGGACCAAATACCTGGTCGGCGCGGCGCTCTGGGCACTGGTGGCGATGTACCTGCTGTTTGCCGGGCGGACGCGCCATGCGCCTGAGTGACGCAAGCGTGGTGATCCGCCCGCGCAGCACCTGGGAAGCCATGGACCTGGGTGTGCTGCTGAGCCAGCGACACCGCCGTCTGCTGATGGGCAGTTGGGCAATCATCACCCTCCCGGTCTTTGCCCTGCTGACCCTGTTGCTGTGGGACTCACCAAGCCTGGCCGTGCTGATTTTCTGGTGGCTGAAACCGGCGTTCGAGCGACTGCCGCTGTACATCCTGTCCAAGGCCTTGTTCGGCGAAACGCCAACCTTGAAGCAGGCACTGCGCCAATGGCCACGGTTGCTCAGACCACAACTGCTGGCGAGCCTGACCTGGCGGCGCCTGAGCCTGAGTCGCAGTTTCCTGATGCCGGTGGTGCAGCTCGAAGGCCTGGCTGGCCTGGAGCGGCAACAGCGCTTGCAGGTGCTCACGCAACGCGACGGCGGCGCGGCGCGCTGGCTGACAATCATCGGGGTGCACCTGGAAACAGCGTTGTGGGTGGGGCTGATGGCGCTGTTCTACTTGCTGCTGCCGCAACAGGTTGAAATCGACTGGGGCTGGCAGACGCTGCTGTCCGCCGCCACCCAGGAATGGCGTTGGCTGGAACACCTGACCAATGCTTTCTACGTGCTGGTACTGGTGGTGTGGGAGCCGATCTACGTGGCGTGTGGTTTCAGCCTGTATTTGAACCGTCGCACGGTTCTGGAGGCCTGGGACATCGAGTTGGTGTTCCGCCGCCTGCGTCAACGCCTGAACGGCACCGCCGTGCTTCTGCTGCTGGCGGCGATTCTTCTGGTGCCGGGAGCGCCCAGCGCATGGGCCGAAGAACCGGCCACCGGTCCCGACAGCCCGCGCCTGCTGAACCAGCCCCTGACCAGCCAGGCTTCACGTGACAACATCCGGGCAATCCTCGACCAGCCACCGTTCAAGAACCGAGAGACGGTGACCCGCTACCGTTTCGGCGAGGACAAACCGGCGGGCGAAACCCCGGACGACGGTCACGCCCCCGCTTGGTTGAAGTTGCTGCAAAAATGGCTGAACAGCCAGCATCTCGGCGCGCTGGCAAGCGTGATCGAAGTGCTGCTGTGGAGCCTCGTCATCGGCGCGATCGCGTGGCTGATCTGGCGTTACCGTGACTGGCTGCAGGCATTCGTCAGCCGGCGTGCGAAGTTGCCGGACCTCAAGGCGTCACGAACGTCACCGCAACAGGCCTTCGGTCTCGATCTTGACCGCGAGACCTTGCCCGCAGACATCGCCACCAGCGCTGAAAACCTGTGGCAATCCAACCCCCGGGAGGCGCTCGGTTTGCTTTACCGCGCGCTGCTCAGCCACCTGCTGCACGAATATCACCTGGCATTGACGCCCGCCGATACCGAAGGCCAGGTGCTGACGCGCATCGAACGCCTGCAACGCCCCGAGCTACTGGCCTTCAGCCAAAACCTTACCCACCATTGGCAAAACATGGCCTACGGGCATCGCGTGCCCGCCCCGTCCGTGCAACAGGCGTTGTGCGAGGGCTGGCGCCGCCTCTTTGGTGCGGGGGCACAACCTTGAATCGGCGCCTTGGGCTGGTCGCCGGCATGGTCATTGCGCTGCTGTTGGTTGCGCTGAGCGTCTACCTGTATGCCAGGGCGACGCCCTATCAGGAGGAAGTCGACCACGGTCCTTCACCCGAGGCTGCGGCCAACCCTTACCTGGCCGCCGAAGCCTTTTTGCGCAAACAGGGCTTGAGTGTCAGCCATGCCAATGGACTCGACGTTTTGCCGACCCTGGAACCGCGCGAGCAGAGCCTGTTGTTGCTCGGCGATCGCTCCAGCATGACCCCGCGCCAGATTGAGCAAGTGCTGAACTGGACCCGCGCAGGCGGGCGACTGCTCTTTATCGCCGAGTCGATCTGGGATGAAAAACTCGGCCGCAGCCACGACCCGCTGCTCGACCGCGTGCAGCTTCACCAGTTGCTCAGCGACGACCTGAAGGACGCGCCACCGCAGGCCGAGCAGGACCCCTACCCGAAACTGACCAAGCTCTATCTTGAGGACGAGGACGCCCCCGCCTACGCGAGCTTTCGCACCACTTTCCACCTTGAAGACCCGCACAACCTGGCGCAAGCCTGGGCGAACAGCGCCAAGGCCACCCACATGATGCAACTGAACCACGGGCTCGGTTCGATCACCGTCGTCACCGATGCCGACCTCTGGAAAAACGACGCCATCGAGCGGTACGACAACGCGTGGCTGCTCTGGTACCTGACCGCCAATACCCGCGTGACCCTGATGTTCAACACTGATCACGACGGTCTGCTGACCCTGTTGCTGCGGTACTTCCCCCAAGCACTGGTCGCCCTCGCCGCCCTGATCGCCCTGGGCCTGTGGCGCGTCGGCGTGCGCCACGGGCCCTTGATCGAGCCCGCACCACGGGCCCGCCGGCAACTTCACGAACACCTGCGCGCCAGCGCCGATTTCATGTGGCGGCGCGGCGCGCAAGCCAACCTGTTGCAAGCCTTGCAGCACGACATCCTGCGCCGGGTACGCCGACGTCATCCCGGTTATGAAAAACTGGGCGTCGCCGAACAGTGGCTGGTACTGGCACGCCTGACAGGCCAGCCCACCCGCGCCATCAGCCAGGCCATGGGCCCGCGAGGCAAACAACGGCTGTCCAGCGTTGAATTCAGCCGCCAGGTCGCCCACTTGCAAACCTTGAGGAACGCCTTATGAGTGAACAGATCGAGCCCGGTACGCCGAGCCACGCCGAGCAGCAACGCCTGCGCGCCATTCAATTGGCCCAGGCAATCAGGGCGGAGCTGCAAAAAGTGGTCATCGGCCAGGACACGGTGATCGACGACGTCCTCTGCGCCCTGATCGCTGGCGGCCATGTGCTGCTCGAAGGCGTGCCCGGGCTGGGCAAGACCTTGCTGGTGCGCGCACTCGCTCGCTGCTTCGGTGGCGAATTCGCGCGCATCCAGTTCACCCCGGACCTGATGCCCAGCGACGTCACCGGGCACGCGGTGTATGACTTGCAGACCGAGCAATTCAAGCTGCGCAAGGGGCCGCTGTTCACCCATTTGCTGCTGGCCGACGAGATCAACCGTGCCCCGGCGAAAACCCAGGCGGCGCTGCTCGAGGCCATGCAGGAACGCCAGGTCACCCTGGAAGGCCGCGCCCTGCCCATCGCCCAACCGTTCATGGTGCTCGCCACGCAAAACCCCATCGAACAGGAAGGCACGTACCCACTGCCGGAAGCCGAGCTGGATCGCTTCATGCTCAAGGTACGCATGGGTTACCCCGATGCCGAGCAGGAGTTGCAGATGGTCCGCCAGGTCAGCCGTTCGACCCGCGCCGACATGCTCGACGTTCAGCCGCTGCGCACGGTGTTGCAGGCCAAGGACGTGCTGGCCTTGCAGCGCATCGCCAGCGATCTGCCCCTGGACGATCAGGTCCTCGATTACGCCGTGCGTCTGGCTCGCACCACTCGCCATTGGCCGGGCCTGAACCTGGGTGCCGGCCCTCGAGCCTCCATCGCCCTGGTGCGCTGCGCACGGGCGCGGGCCTTGCTGCGCGGCGGCGAATTCGTGATTCCGGATGACGTTAAAGGGTGTGCGCTGGCCGTGTTGCGCCATCGCGTGCGCATTGCCCCGGAGCTGGACATCGAAGGGCTGGAGGTCGATCAGGTGTTGCGTCAGTTACTCGATCAAGTGCCGGCACCGCGCCTGTGAAACCTTCGCGCCTGCTGTTGGGCTGGCTGGCGCTGTTGCTCGCCATTGCCATTGTGCTGGGCGCATTGCGGGCACTGGAGGTCGGCGTTCCCGGGACGCTGCTGTCGATCAACTGGGGGTTGCTGCTGGCGTTGCTGGCCCTGGCGTTGATCGATGCATGGCGGGTCAGACGCCTGCCATCGCCGCACATCAAACGACAACTGCCCGGCAGCCTCGCGCTGGGTCGCTGGAGCGAGGTGCGGCTGGAGGTCGAACATGACTTTACCCAACCGCTGACTGTCGAGCTGTTCGATCATGTGCCCGGTGGCCTGAGTTTCGAGAACCTGCCGCTGTCGGTCGAGCTGCAACCGGGTCAGCATACTCAGGCGGGTTATCGCCTGCGCCCGCTCAATCGCGGGCACTTCACCTTCGAGCGCTGTGAAATCAACCTGCCGAGCCCCCTGGGCCTGTGGACCGACAAACGCTTGCCCAGCGTGCCCGGCAGCACTCGCGTCTACCCGGATTTTGCTCGCCTTTACGGCGGCCAATTGCTGGCGGTGGACAACTGGCTCAGCCAACTGGGCGTGCGTCAGCGGCAACGGCGCGGGTTGGGCTTGGAGTTTCATCAACTGCGCGAATTTCGCGAAGGCGACAGCCTGCGCCAGATCGACTGGAAAGCCACGGCACGGCAACGCACACCGATTGCCCGCGAGTATGAGGACGAGCGCGACCAGCAAATCGTGTTCCTGCTCGATTGCGGCCGCCGCATGCGCAGCCAGGATGGTGAGCTGACGCATTTCGATCACGCCCTCAATGCCTGCCTGTTGCTCAGCTATGTCGCCTTGCGCCAGGGCGACGCGGTGGGCCTGAGTACCTTCGCCACCGAGCAATTGCGCTACCTGGCACCGGGCAAGGGTGCCGGGCAGCTCAATGTGCTGCTCAACACCGTCTATGACCTCGACAGCAGCCAACGCAGCGCCGACTACCAGGCGGCGGTGACGCAACTGTTGGCCCGGCAAAAACGCCGCTCGCTGGTGGTGCTCGTGACCAACCTGCGCGACGAAGACGATGACGACCTGCTCACGGCGGTGCAGCGTTTGGGCAAACAGCACCGGGTGCTGGTCACCAGCCTTCGCGAAGAGCTGCTCGACAGCCTGCGTCAGACATCGGTGCAAACGTTGTCGCAAGCGTTGACCTATTGCGGGACGGTGGACCTGCTCAATGCGCGGGCCGACGTACATGAGCGGCTAAACGCCCATGGGGTGCCAGTGCTGGATGCCACCCCCCATGAACTGGGTGCGGCGCTGGTGACGCGGTATCTGGAATGGAAAAAGGCTGGAGTGTTCTGAAGGACGCCGATCTCTGTAGGAGCGAGCATGTCGAGGCGTCGAACCGTCGCGATGGTCGTTAATGATGACGCAGGTTGTCTGGAAGCCCGTGGTGTCTGGGCCTCCATCGCCAGCATGCTGGCTCCTACAGGACGGCGCCGATCAACTGTGGGAGCGAGCATGTCGAGGCGTCGAACCGTCGCGATGGTCGTCAACGATGACGCGGGTTGTCTGGAAGCCCGGGGTGCCTGGGCCTCCATCGCCAGCATGCTGGCTCCTACAGGTACAGGGCTCAGGGGTTGTACTCTTTGTTGTCGAGTTTGAGTTGTTTGACTCGAAGCGGCGGGATCAGCACGTCGCAGGTGATCGCGGTGAGCCGCAGCCCGCCTGAGCCGCCGATGCTCGGGCCGTGCAGGGTGATGTCGAGGCTCTCGTCCTCTTGTGCCATTTTCTCCAGATGCTGCAGTGGATATTCGTTCCACTCAGCCTTCCCGGGGAGGCCGCTCAGGCCGATGATGGTTTCCAGGCCCAAGCTGGTGGTGATGACGATTCTGGACTCTTTGCCGTTGGCCACGTTTTCGTACTGACATCCCAGGCGAAATTTCACCTCCGGCCACTGGGCCACGGTAAAACGCGGCACCATCACCTTCTGGAGCACCTTCGCGCTGGCATTGAGGTGCATGTAGTATCCATACGTCTCGTCTATGAATACACCGGCAAAGCCGACGCCATCATGTTTCCAGTCTGCCTCCCAGTTCGGTTCGAACTGGCTGGATTTCACCAGATTACGGCCCGGGATTTCTTCATCGCTCATGATGTGTTCACCTCGAATGGTCAAACGTTCCCGAGACGCCGGCGGCGTCCTCGGCATTCTGAATGAGCCGCCCCGATTTCCATCGGGCGGCAGTCATCAACCTTCAAGTTTTTCCAGCACCGCCGCTTTGTATGCCGGCCCACCCACCTTCGCGGTATAGCGCAGGTGTATGATCACGTCCGTCATGCTGTTAATGATCTTCTGTTGTTCCTGCGTATTCGAGCGCGGAAATTCCAGGCGCCATGTGCTGTCTGCACCCGTGCCTTCGAAGGCGAAGTAACGCCCGTCATCAGACATCGACATCTGATGCATACCGGCATCATCCACGCCGGTGCTGATCGCAATCTGCTGGTTATTACGCAGGTTCAACACGACGTCCGGCGGCGGCAGTTCGTGACCTTCCTCGCGATACAGATAAGGCAGACTGTCGGGGTTGGGCTCCAGGGCCGTGACGCTGCGCAGTTGGGTCAGCGTCGCTTTCAAGTCGTCATAAGGACCGAGCACTACCGGCACCGACAGTGAAGCCGTGACGACCGTTCGGCAGTAATGACCCGGGTAATCCTCGTCGAAGAGCCGTTGCGGCAACTCAAAATCGACTTTTCCTGCGATGAGCGCAGCAATGACATCAGGCCATTGCGTTTCCGGCCCGAACACGCCCCGTTCGAACAACTGGCGCAGGGAAATGGTCTTGGTCAGCTCCAGCCGCCGCTCATTACGCTCCAGGTACCGCCGCTCCATACGGGCCAGATCGCCCTGCAGAATTTCCCCCGAACCCAGGCCATGCAGCTTGTCGCTCCACGCGCCCCCCTGGACGAACTGCGACTGGTAATCGCCCAGCTCGTATTGCCAAGCGGACTCCGCCATCTTGCACATCGCAAAAACAGTGTCGTAGGCCTGGAAGAACAGGGTGGACATCTGCCCGAGCAAATAACGGTAGAGCTCGCGATTGGTCGAGCGGGTCTTGTAAAAGCTCAGCACCTCTTCCGCCTGGGCATGCGCCCTGCGGGTCTGCGCCAGGCTGGCCGTGGCGCCGGTGAGCGAGTGCTGCATGGCGAGGATCTGCTGGTCGAGTACTTGCATTTCGCTCCTGGCCTGTCTCGACGCGAATTTCCAATCTTGCGACCGACGGTGGTAGAACGCGCTCTTGTGCAAGGACTCCGCATCAATGGAAAGCCCTGTGGAAAATAAGCCAGCGACCGCCCCGACTGCACCGATTGCGGCGCCCCAATTCACGCCACCAGCAGCCATACCGAAGATGTTCGGTGCACTGTTCGCTACGCCTTGTGCAGTTTGCGCCGCTTGCACCGCAAACAGCGTGTATTTGGCATCCAATACCTTATCGTCCGCCTTGATTTCAGCAGCGACCAGCCTGCTTTCATCGAGGCTCTGGTAATACTGAGCCCGATCCTCGACGACCTTTTTACTTTCTTCCAAGCCTTTCAACGACGCCTTGATCTGGTCGATCGACTGTTGCTGAATGTCGATGGCATAGGCTGACAGCTCTGCGCCATGCATCTGGATCATTTCTTCCTGTTCTGCCCGATCACCGGCCTCCATCAGCAGCCGGACTTCCCGGCCATAACCGATCAGCATCTGCACCGCATTTTGGGCGATGGCCAGCAACGGCCGGAACCGGTAGTGCGGAATGCTCTTCCAGCCGCCGGCATTTCGTATCGCGCCCCATGAACCACCGGCCTGCGCCATCATCAACTGAGTAGGATGGGTCGGATTTTCATACAAGGCCAGATTCATCTCCTTGCCGTCGAGCGTCAGGTTGTGCCGCATGTTGAACAGGCACTCTTTGATGTACTTCCAAAGGTTCAGCACCTCTGGGTTGGCAAAGGGGCGGAAGACATCCAGTTCCAGAATCGTGTAATCCGCCGTGCCTGCGATCCGCGGCGGCAGATCCCCGATGTTGACCGAGAGCGCGGCGGCATAGGTTTCCAGGGAGGAGAGACCCTGGGCCTTGGTCTCGAGAATCTCGTTGGCCGACCGTGGCACCCAATAGTCAATGGCCTTCGCGGTGGGCTCCGGGCCCATCAGTGCCAGGGCGCGCATGTATTGCAGTTTTGCCGCCGTCAGACTGTCGCGGGTCAATTGTCGATACAGCGAGTCGGCATGGGCGAGGATGCAACGCACGTAGTGGATGAAAACCGCCTTGCGGTAGTGGATACGGTCGGCGAAGGCGATGGCATCCGGGTTAACCAGGCCCTTGGATTCAAAATCCGGAAGGCCCTCTTCCAGCAAGACCCGGCACTGCCAGTATTGGGCTAGTGGTACGGTCTCGCCGGGCCGTGGGGTACGGATGTGCGGGTTGAAGATGTAGTGAAACCAGCGCTGCGACTCCAGGTATTTGCCCTCGTCGCGCAACCGACAGGCGATGAGGAACACCATGTGAAAAAACAGCTCCCAATAGAAGGTACCGTGGGCGCTGTTGAAGTCGATGGGAACCCCTTCGGTAGGTGAACCCGGTTTGGGTTCAAGGGTGTTCTGGGTGGCCAGGGACAGGAGTTCGTCGATGGAGATGGCGGCTTTTGCCACCAGTTCCGCCCCGAATAGTGAGTTGAGGCGTACCTCTTTGACGCCATCAATGCTCAAAAGCGTGAGATCGAGAAACTGAGCGCCGGACGCCTCTTCCCTGATGGTCGGCGTTTTGGCAACGACGGTGGCATTGGCTACGTTGTATTGCAGCGTTTCTGGCGCAGCAAAGTCCCCTTTGAGTAGTTCATTGAGCAGCACTTTTTCAGGTGTCACCGGTTTGAACAGCTTGTCGATAGCGGCATAGAAGCGCTGCGGTATATCACCAATGTCCAATACGCTCGGGGCAAAACAGACTTGCAATGTGGGTTCAGGCTTTACCTGGGTCCCAACGAACTGCGTGACCACCAACTGCACAGGTGCGCCACGCTCGTGTTTGAACCGTCCCTGGCTAAGGATCATCGGAACTTTCCATTCGCCACTCATGTCGCGATAGCTGACCTGTATTTTGTATGTCCACCCTCCGAGAATCCTGACAATCAGATCACCGAGAAAGTGCTCCTGATCCTCGAGCTCTTCGGCCTCGACCCACACCACCATCAGAAGAGGGCCAACCATTACAGGGCGCAAGCCGAGCATGTGCTGGGTGGTGGGAATTTTTACTTCCTTCCATTCATCCCAGGCGGCCGGCGAGAGAAAAGTACTCTGCTCATTCAATTCGACCTCGGCCTTGCGCCAGTAATAGGAGAAAGGCTGCACCCGTTTCTGGCCAATCAGGTAGTAATCGGCATTCTTGAAGTTTTTGCCTTTGCCGGGGTCGGTGCCGTTGACGCTGTCGATGTAGCCTGAAACCATCGCCAGGTTGCACAACTCACTGAATTTCGTCAGATGGCCAGACAATGCCTTTTGCACGAACGTTTCTTCGAGCCCACCCTGGGCCATGTTGTTTTCCAGCTCTTTGAACGACTCGGACTTGTTCAGCCGCAACGTCGGGTCTATATAGATCTCCGGATCCTGTTTCAGCATTTCAAAACCGGCCCAGTTGGCTATGTTGCTGCGACTGATGCGCCAGGTATCCAGCTCATCCTTGCTGAAGTCATGGGTATGACCAGGTTCCATGCTGTGGTAGATCGCATTCAGATACTGTTGCACCGCCGCGATCGCTTCGGCCAGGGCCGATGATTCCGGTTGCTGGCCGATTTGCGTGTCCAGCAGCAGGTAGGCGTACAGGTCCTCGACCGAGGAAAGCTCCAGCGGCTTGGTCACCTCCATGTTCGGCGCCATCTGCCCCAGAAAGTAATCGGCGAGGGCACAGCAACGCAGTTCCTGCAATGTACCAATGACGGTTGTGTCCACTTTGATAACCCCTGGAATGCGGTGTGCATCCGGCAGTGACTCGAGACGAACGGCAGACGCCTGCGGACGAGCCCGCTTGTTCAGGCTCTACCGGCAACCTCAGGCGTCTAACCCCTGGCAATCAAATCCAACAGAATGTTCGCAGGCATCCATGGCGAGATCAGCTTGTCATTCATGTACAAGCCCGCACCGCAACTGTAGGTTCCTGGTCCTATCTCGGGTTTGAACTGGACTCGCCAGCGCCCATCCGCATTGACCAGGCCTTGCGCGTAGATCGTCAGCGGCGCTCCCGACCTGACTATTCTTATTTCCATGCCAGGCAAGCCGAGCCCTTCAAGCCAGGACTGGACAGGCACTTTGCTGCCCGTGAGCGGTTTGAGAATGACCGGGTGCGCGGCATAGCCAGCCACCACCGTCACCTGCACAGGCGCCGCCGAAGATTCGGTCGCATCAATGTTGCGCTGCGTCACCACGAACGTATGCGGGCCCGGTGACAGCTTCTCGGCAAACCTCACCGCCCACTTGCCATCTGCACCCACGCTGGTCCTGGCCAATACCGCGCCGGCGCCGCCGTAGATGATGATTTGCGCCGAGCGGGTGCCCGTGCCGTGCAGCAAGGGTTGAACCTCGACGTTCGGGGCACCATTGACCGGGGACAGCAGCACCGGCGCCGGCGTCCCCAGGCGGGCGTCCAGCGCCAGGTGCTGGCTGAACCGGTCGCAGGAAAAGATCAGCCTGAACGTGCCATTACGCAGGTCCCGACAGTTGATGCGCCACTGCAGGGTGGTTTGCGCGCCGATGGCGACGACGGCCCCTTCCCGTGGTTCGATGTCCATGCCCAGGGCCTTCGCCGACAGCGCCCCCTCGAACGCCAGCATGCCGAGCGCGCCATTGAGGTCCATGCCCGTGGGCATCTTGATGGTGAGGATGTAATCCCGGCCACGGATAAACTCCAGCGGTGCGCTGGCAGAGGTCTGGGCGACCACGGCCCCGGCAGGTGCTTCGACCATTTCCCATTCCCAGGCAATGGCCGGGACCACCTTGACGTTGAACGTGCGCTTTTCCGCCGCGACGGTCTTGCGATCGGCCGTCACCACGTAATCACCGGCGACCTCGCCCACAAACGCATAGGTGGATTGCCCGTCACTGCCGGTCGGGATATTGACCGGCGTCGAGGCCGGGCCGGGCCCCGTGTAACTCCACTCCACGTCACAATTGGGCACCGGCGGCGACTGGTTGTTGTTCGCCTGCCGGACCGTGACGAACAACAGGTGGGGAGTGCCCACCCCGGGAAATTCGGGCCGCGCCGATTCCCCATGGATCACCGCCGTCGGTGCGACGTCGACCTCGATCTGCTGCTCGTCCATGCTGACCTTGGCAGTGTAGGCCTGCTTGCCAGCGGCTGGCGCCGCTACGGTGAACTCGGCGATGCCATCCGGGTTGGTGGTGGCCGTACCGATCGGGGTCGTACCCGCCCCGGCATACAGCTTGACCTCCACACCCGGCGCCGGCGTTTTGTCCAGGCGCACCACATGGCAGTGAAGCAGCAGCGGTTGCCCGACCAGCGCGACCGAAGCCACCTCCAGGCGGGTGATCGAGGGGCTGTCGATAAAGTCGATGTTGGTGATGACCCTGGCGTCCTTGCTGGCGTAAGTGGCCACCAGGATCGCGTCGCTGATGGGCGCCATACTGGTGACGAGGGTGCTGGCAATGCCGTTTTCATCGGTTGTCGTGCTGGGCGGTTTGGCGGTGAGCCCATCGCCGGTGAAGATCACGGTGCGTCCGATACCAGGGTTCTCGTAGTGGTCCATCAGAATCACATGGACCGGGAAGCTATCCTTGCCGCCGGCGAGGAATTGTTCGTCAGGGCGAGGGTTCGGCGTGCCTCCGGGGGTGAAGCCCACGGTCAGTTCATCGCTTGCGACAAAGATCGTCGGACCAACAGCTTTCATATCCAGACCATAGCGGGCCGTGACCAGCACCTCGCCCTGCCATTTGGAAACCTCGGGCTGGAAATGCACCACGGCACGCCCGTCGTTGTCGGTGGTGGACCGTTGTTGCAGCAAGCCGGGACGGTTCGCTTCCCAAGTGATGGTGATGTTCGACATGGGGTTGCCCGCCAGGTCGCGTATCCACACCTCGATCAGGGCCACCTGGCCTTTAACGTTGGCGATCAGGGTGTCGTTGATGCACCTGATTTCGTGGGTCACGCTCTGGCCGACCTCGCCGACCTCCTGGATTTGCCCCTCGAACGCGGCGCCGGACAGCACTTCCATGACACGCTCCGCGGCGGTGCGGTAAGCATCCTTGTCACTGTTGTGGGTAAGCAGGCCCAGTTGAATCAGGGCCTTGGCATCCAGCTTGGTCCGGGTGGCCAACTCGCGGATGCGCAGCAGCGTGTCGATATCGTCGGTATCGCGGATCACCAACTTGCCCAGGTAGAGAATGCACTCGATGACCTCCCGCACACCCCAGTTCAGCACTTGCGCCAGTTGCGTCGCGGCGGCGTCGCGAATCAGTCGCTCGTCCTCTGGCGTGAGGATCGGCGGCAGACTGTTGGCCATTCTCAGGTAGTTGAAGAGTTTTTCCGCCGGCTGCCCGGTGTGCTTCACTGCCCGCTGAACCTGGGTCAGTTTGTACAGCGTCGCCAGATTGAGGTTCTGCGCGTCCTGCAGGCCGAACCATTCGAAGTTCCTCGCGGTGGTCAGGGTCGCCAGCATGGCCGACGTCAACGCCAGTTTGCTCGCCACCTCGGCGCGCCGGGTCAGGTGCCCGAGCAGGTTGAGCACTCGGTCTCCGAGGTTGATCCTGTCGGTGGGCAGCTTCACTTCCTCGAGGGCGCGCACGGTTTCCTTGAGCAGCACATAGACGCCGCCGGTGTCGACCCATTTGAGCAGCGGCAGCACCTGGTCCTGGGCGCACTTCAACATCGTCGCCAGGCTTTCCACGACCACGGCGATTTGCGCATCACGCGCCTGCAACACCGCCGCGACCAGGACTGTACGTACCCGCTCCTCATCGCTGGGGGAAATACCGGCCTGCTCCATCGCCGCTTCAACTTCGGCGACCACCCGTGTGTAATCGCTCTCGTCGTTGGTCAGGCTCGAGATCAGGCCCTTTTCATCGACCAATTGACCGAGCAAGGCCATCCATTCGGTCATTTCGGCGTCATCGCTCAGCCCGATGCCCGCTGCGCGGAAAACGCTTTCCGACAACAGGGTCGGCTGCACTCGGGTGTACATCTCCTGGATCAGGGTGATTTCTTCGTCCGTCGCGATGGGCGGCGTCACCACCTCCTTCACCTGCGCGACCAGCCAGGGCACGCTCAGGTTATTGTCCTTGAGCCACTGGGCACAGGACTGCGCCGCGTGCATCACGCTCAACACATCGCCCACCCCGCTGGTACCGCTGACCAACAGGCGCGACTCGCCAAGAATACGTTGCAGCACCTCGCTGGCCCCTCGCTCACTCAAGAGTTCGAGCAAGGCTGCCAGTTCGATCGGATTGAGCCGGAAAAAGGAAGCGAGCAGGGCCAGGCGGTAAAACGACGACAGCACTGGCAGACTGCACGGCAGTTCGTCGGTGAAGTTGTAGCTCTTGGCGACGAAACGCGAGAGGTAGCGCCAGACCTCCAGGTTGAAGCCCAGAGGCCGGCAAATCTGATCGACTATGCGTATATCGTCGCGGGTTTTCGGTTCGATGAAGAAAAAACGCCCATCGGCCTTCAGCGGGGTATCGAACAGGCCTTCCTGGTTGAAGATCAGGTCGAACTGCGGTGGTGCGTCACCTATGCCGAAGGGAAGAATTTCGTCGATCAGCACGACGAACTGATCAATCGTGCAACGGAACAGCAACTGAAACTCGCGGAACAGGCCGAGCGCACGAAGGGCGTTGTTGGTAATTTTGATCGGCTTTTCCGCCATTGCCTTGGCCCGGGCTGCGGGGTCGACCGTTTCGCCGCGGATCTCGGCATGGTGACAGGCCCAAAGAAAGCGATCGACTTCGTAGGGCGGCAAGTCCAGCCAACGGCTCAAGCGCAGCATCCGGTTGATCCGGTCCATGCCAGTGAGCGTAATGTTGAGGAACTGACGGGTCGAACCCTCGACAGGCGCGGACAAGTCGATCGACTTGGTGTTGCCGGAGTTGATGTAGGTCGAGCCAAACTCACTGGGGGTCGGTGCTGCGACCGGAACGTTGGGGGATCGGGTCGGCGCGAAAGTTTCAATCGACAGCAACTGGGTCAACCTCAGCGCGTCGATATCGGCCTTGGCGCAGAAATACACCGAGTCGAGCAGTTTGGCCGCCGTGGAATTGAAGTTATCCAGGTAGAATTTCGCTTCGTTACCGGCGACCACGAAGCGCTCGGTCAACAATTGCTGCTGTTGCGGCCCGAGTTTGCACGACAACTGCAGCGCATTATCCGACAGCGCCCCGCGCACGCCAGGCTGCTTGAAGTACGGTGCGGGAGGGTCGATGGCGCGAACGACATGGCCCAGCAATATCCGGTTCTGGTCCAGCACCCTGGTATATTGCTCCTTGTACCACTCGAACGGCATCGACCGGGGGGGAAAGCGCGTCACCCGGAGCACGTCATCGACCACCTGATTGTTGTCTTCAAGCGCGGGCGCCAGGTAGGCCTCGATGATGTTTTCCAGTATTTCGTTGAACAGCTTGACCGTCGGTTTTACCTGGAAAGTGGCCTTGGCGTCGATGACCATGTTGGCCAGATCGGGGCGTCGCGTGTCCAGCGTGACCAGTCCGGCGCCACCCGCCGCCCGCGCCTCCAGGTCCCGTGCCAGCGTGATCAGATGCACGAAATAGGCAACCGCGAAGTTGTTCGCACTCATGGTGTTCGGCGGGCTGGCCCCCTCCCACTTCGGTCCGAACAGATCATTGAAATTGGGCATTTCCATCACCGCCCTGGCGCCGGAGCGGTGCAGCGGGTTTTCCGGCCCCTGCCTCACCAGCCGCTGTTCACGAAACTGCCGGGCGGCGTACAGCGCCAGGCTCGCGGCTTTGTCGCGCAGGGCCTGCACGTCATCACCGGCCACCCCGAAGGTCTCTTCCAGGCTCTGGTGATCCATCCTCAGGATGCCGAACACCGAGCCGCCCTTCTCGATGTATTCGCTGCATTTCGCGCGAGTCCTGGCGCCTCGTTTCGTGGGCACGGAGTCGAGCAGTTGCTGCAGCGATGGGTTGGTGATCGCCTTTCTCACTGTCGTTCTCCTGCCAGGGGCGGCGCCGGTAAAGGCGAAGGGTTTTGGTACGCACGACCTTTGTACGCCGGGCATTGAAAACGCCACACCTGTGAGAACTGACAGTGCCGACGGGCGGTAGGTGTTACCGGGGACAGAAAACAGGCATGAGAACGAGGGGGAAGCCCCGTGGCGCAGGGCCGGGGAACGCGTTCGATACGCGGGGGACGGAGGGCAAGAAAAAACTGTTCAGCCAGGAATTCGTCGCGTCGAACGATGAACGCGACGTCAGTCACTGCGAGAACGTCTGGGGCGGAATCAGGTCACGCAGAAGCCGACAGCGGCTGAAAACTGAAATAGCGCCTCAACGCCTGCACCAGATCCGCGAACTCCGGCGCGGCCCACTGCAAGCGGAACCCGGCGTCGTAATGCAGGGGGGTGGCGTCTTCATGGCACCATAGGCAACAGGCGCCAAGGTCAACCACCTGCAAACGACCATCGGGCAAGGGGATCTTCAAGCGCAACTCAAAATCGGCGCCAATCATCATCGGCAACTGGCTGATGAGCATCAGCCCGTCTTCAGAGACGTTGCCCAGAAATCCGATCGGCTTGTCGGTAACGCTGTTGAACACTCTGAGAAAATACGGCAGTTGATGCCGCTCGATCCGGCGGTCAGACGACATGTTGGGTTCGCCATGCAAGGCCCCCGAGAGAGGCCGCACTATCACTTCGGAACGGGCCTGCCTTTGAGGGCATTGGCGCGCTCTCCCCGGTCACGGTGCGACAGTCGATACGGCGCTGTCGCTTATTCCTGCCGATCACAGGTGTTGCCTCGGTCCGCAAGCCACGCTTGAGAGCCGGATAATTGGACTATAGCTCACCCTTGCCGGTGAGCCAGCTTTGAATGACAAGCCCAATCAGAACCGCGTCGGACGCACCACGGCGGCACTTCGCAACGGGAAATGTCCCAGCGATTGCAAGGTATCCAGCCGCGCCTGGGCACGGTAGGCGTATTCGCTCTGAGGGTACGAAGCGATGATGAACTGGTAAGTCTGCCCCGCGTCCACGAACAGTTTTTGTCGCTCCAGACACAAACCGCGCAGCATCGACACTTCCGGCCACACGTATGACCGCGCGCGGCTGGCACGATCAACTTTGGACAATTCGAGTGTCACCTGTTCGCAATTGCCACGCTCGTAGGCGCTGTAGGCGTTATTCAAATGATGGTTCATCGACCAACGGGTGCAGCCCGTAACGCTGACTACGGCGAGGGCAAGGGCGGCTATGGGCATGAATCGCATGGGGGTTCTCCTGTCTTGAGCTCTGTATCGACCCGTCGACGGAAATCTTCAGGCTGCCGGTCATCTAATGTACCCGGTTCAATCAACAAACGAATAAGTAGTGCACATGAACAATGACTACACCCCAAGAGCATAGTAGCCTCACTCAGCGCTTGAACTCAGGAGTCTTTGCATGTCCGTCCGTCGTACCAAAATCGTCGCTACCCTTGGCCCGGCCAGTAACTCGCCGGAAGTACTGGAACAGCTGATCCTGGCTGGCCTGGACGTCGCCCGCCTGAACTTTTCCCACGGCACGCCCGACGAGCACAAGGCTCGCGCGAAGCTGGTGCGGGACCTGGCGGCCAAACACGGTCGTTTCGTCGCCCTGCTGGGTGACCTGCAAGGTCCGAAAATCCGTATCGCCAAATTCGCCAACAAGAAGATCGAGCTGAAGATCGGTGACAAGTTCACCTTCTCCACCAGCCATCCTCTGACTGAAGGCAACCAGCAGGTCGTCGGCATCGACTATCCGGACCTCGTCAAGGATTGCGGCGTGGGCGACGAGCTGCTGCTCGACGACGGCCGCGTAGTGATGCGCGTCGAAACCGCCACCGCCACCGAACTCCATTGCGTCGTGACCATTGGCGGTCCGCTGTCGGACCACAAGGGCATCAACCGTCGTGGTGGCGGCCTGACTGCCCCTGCCCTGACCGAGAAGGACAAGGCGGACATCAAGCTCGCCGCCGAGATGGAAGTCGACTACCTCGCCGTGTCCTTCCCGCGTGACGCAGCCGACATGGAATACGCCCGCCAACTGCGCGACGAAGCCGGTGGCACTGCCTGGCTGGTCGCGAAGATCGAACGCGCCGAAGCCGTGGCCGACGACGAAACCCTCGACGGCCTGATCAAGGCTTCCGACGCCGTGATGGTGGCCCGTGGTGACCTGGGCGTGGAAATCGGCGACGCCGAGCTGGTGGGCATCCAGAAAAAGATCATCCTGCACGCCCGTCGTCACAACAAGGCCGTGATCGTGGCGACCCAGATGATGGAGTCGATGATCCAGAACCCGATGCCGACGCGCGCCGAAGTGTCCGACGTAGCCAACGCCGTGCTCGACTACACCGACGCCGTGATGCTCTCGGCCGAGAGTGCCGCTGGCCAGTACCCGCTGGAAGCCGTGCAGGCCATGGCGCGCATCTGCGTCGGTGCCGAAAAGCACCCAACCGGCAAGACCTCCAGCCACCGCATCGGCAAGGAGTTCCAGCGCTGCGACGAGAGCATCGCACTGGCGACCATGTACACCGCCAACCACTTCCCTGGCGTGAAAGCGATCATCGCCTTGACCGAAAGCGGCTACACCCCGCTGATCATGTCGCGCATCCGTTCGTCGGTGCCGATCTATGCGTTCACACCGCACCGCGAAGCCCAGGCCCGCGCGGCGATGTTCCGGGGCGTATATACCATTCCGTTCGATCCGGCTTCGCTGCCGCCGAGCCAGGTCAGCCAGGCGGCCATTGATGAGCTGCTCAAACGCGGCATCGTGCAACAGGGCGACTGGGTCATCCTGACCAAGGGCGACAGCTACCACACCACCGGCGGCACCAACGGCATGAAAATCCTGCACGTTGGCGACCCGATGGTCTGAGTGACCGGTTGCTGAAAAAACAAAGCCCCGCCATGTGAATGGCGGGGCTTTTTGTTTTATGGTTCTGATGATGTGTTGGCCTCATCGCGAGCAGGCTCCCACATGAGATTTGTGAACGACGCGACTCCTGTAGGAGCGAATATGTCGAGGCGTCGAACCGTCGCGATGGAGGCACAGGCACCGAGTGGTGTCAGGCGGCCAGCGTTATCGTTGACGACCATCGCGAGTGAACTCGCTCCTACAGGAACAGGGGCCCCAGCCGACGAGGATTCAGCGCTTGTTAATAAACCCCGACAACGCCGCCACCGCCTCCGGCGAGCGCAACCGTTGAATAAAGAGCGCGCCCTCCTCTTCTATTGCCTTGCGCAGAGGCTCGCGGTCCGGCGCCTTCATCAGTTGTTTGCTGATGCGCACCGCGTCCGGCGGCAAGGACTCGAATCGCAGGGCCATCTCCCGCGCCCGGGCCAATGCTTCTTCGCCACTGCCCAGGGCTTCGGACGCAATGCCCCAAGCCGCCGCCTGCTCACCATTAAAACCTTCACCGAGCAACAACAGCTCAGCGGCCTTGGCGTGACCGAGCAACCTTGGGAGGATCAGGCTGGAAGCGAATTCCGGGCACAGGCCCAGGTTGACGAACGGCATGCGCAGCCGCGCATCGCGGCTGACATACACCAGGTCGCAATGCAGCAACAGCGTCGTGCCGATGCCCACGGCGGCACCGGCCACCGCCGCGACCACCGGTTTGCGGCATTCGAGCAGCGCCAGCATGAAGCGGAACACCGGGCTGTCGAGGCTGCTTGGCGGTTCCTGGAGGAAGTCGGCGATGTCGTTGCCGGCGGTGAAGCATTCGCTGGAGCCGGTGAGCAGGATCGCGTTGACCTCGGGGTCGGCGTCGGCCTGGCGCAATGCGTCGCCCAGTTGGCTGTACATGGCGCGGGTCAGGGCGTTCTTTTTATCGGGCCGGTTCAGGCGCAGGGTCAGCAGGCCGCGTTCGCGTTCGATCTGGATGGCATCGGTCATGGAAGGTCTCGCGTCTGGAAAGTCAGCACTCAACCGCGAGGCAGGAAGACGTCGGCCAGCAGTTGGTTGCGCGGCAGTCCCGCCAGATACAGGCGCCGGGCGAAGGCGTCGACGCTGTCGGGGGACCCGCAGAGTAAGGCCAGGGTTTGCCGGGAAACAAGCCGCAGTTGCGCCAAAGCCGCCGGCAACTCGGTCGACGTCCACAGCTCGACACTGAGGTTCGGGCGACTGGCGGCCATGGCCTGCAAGGGTTTGGCCAGATAATGCCCTTGCGCATCATGGGCCAGGTGAATCACGCGGATGTCGCCCTGGTGATCCTGGCGCAAGGCTTCGCGCAACACGCCGAACAACGGCCCAAGGCCGGTGCCGGCCGCCAACAACCAAAGCGGCCGAGTGTCCCAGTCGGGGTCGTAATGCAAGGCGCCACCGCGCAGCTCGCCCAGGCGCAGGCTGTCGCCGACACTGAACTGACGTGCGGCGTCACTGAATTGGCCGCTCTGGCGGCAATCGAGGTGGAACTCCAGAAAGCGATCTTCTTGCGGCAGGCTGGCCAGCGAATAAGGGCGCGCCACCTGTCCCGCCCACAGCACCAGATGCTGGCCGGCGCTATAGCGCAAGGGCTGTTGTGGGTTCAGACGCAGGCGCAATACGTCGCGGCTCAGCCAATCGACGGCAGCGACTTCGGCCGGACGTCCGTCCTGCAGCGGATCGAAGGCGTGCACCTGCAAATCCTCGATCACCTGACATTGACACGCCAGGCGCCAGCCTTGCTGGCGTTGCTCGACGCTCAATGCATCGGGCCGGTTGTCGCTGGGCAACCCTTGGCTGCATTGCACCAGGCACGCATGGCAACTGCCGGCGCGGCAGCTGTAGGGCACGGCCACGCCGTTTTGATTCAAGGCATCGAGCAGGTTGCTGCCCGGTGCCACCGACCAACTGCGATCGCCGACCCGCAACTCAGGCATCGACATTCTCCCAGGCCGCGGCACAACGATTGCGCCCGTCGCGTTTGGCCCGATAGAGCGCCTGGTCGGCGCGCTGCAAGGCGTCATCGAGGTCGTCCCCCGGCTCCAGCAGGGTCATGCCGCCCGACAGGCTGAGGTTACCCACCTTCAAGCCGATCAACTGGACATCGGTAAACGCGATACGCAGTCGCTCGCAACAGGCCGTCAGGCGTTCCGGGCTGCAATCGGGCAGCAGCACCACGAACTCCTCGCCACCATAACGGGCCAGCACATCGCCATCGCGCAAGCAGGCACTGGCCACACCGGCAAAGGCTTGCAGCACCTGATCGCCCGCAGCGTGACCGTGCACGTCGTTGATGCGCTTGAAATGGTCAAGGTCAATCAGCGCCAGGCCATGGGCGACACCCGGCTCCATGGTGTCGAGCTCCCGCGAAGCCAGGCGCAGGAAGTGCCGGCGGTTGAACAATCCGGTCAGTTCGTCGGTGGCGACCAGGTCTTCGAGCTGACGCATCATCCCCCGCAGGGTGTCCTGATGCGCTTGCAAGGCGAACCGGCGCTGGCGCATCCGTTGCCGCGACGCCTGGACGTACCGCGCATAGAGTTCCAGCCAGACCAGCACGATCAACAGCACGCATGCCTGCAAGGCCGCCAATGCCGGATCCGCCAGCTGGAAGTTGTAGCCTTCCCACAAGGTGATCGCGCTGAAACTGAAAAACACCAGCAGCGCACACCGGGCAAAGGCCCGGCGAGACAGGTGGAACAGGCCGAACAGCAGAATCAGCACGTAGAACACCAGGAACGCGCCACGGGCTTCATCCAGATTGGCGATCAGCCAGGATTGCCAGCCCAGCCCCAGCAATACCTGGGCTTCGGTCAGGCTGGGATCGCTGAAGCGCAGGTTCCAGCCGCTGTAGAACACCGCGAACAAGGCCGCCTGGCTGATGAACGCCAGCGCACTGCCGACAGCGACGTTCGTCAGGGACTGATGGTAATGCCCGGTAAAAAACGCCAGCCACAGCAACATCAGGGCCAGGGCATAGGTGCCGGCTGCGAGGGCAAATCGTTTGAGCAACAGGCGCTGGATGGCGTTATGGGTCAATCGTTGACTCACCGTGCTAAAGGAGGCTGATCGAGTGTCCTGCTCTACAGACCGATCGCCACTTTAGTGGCGAGGCGGATAAATGACCATTCAATTTTTGGTCCACCGGCCGTCCAGCCCCACGCGCCCGTTATGCGACCAACGAATAACCCTTGGCACGTGTGCCGGCTACCTGGGCGCGGTATACTGCCGCGCCGTTTTAGCCAGAAGAGCGGCTGCAAGCTTTCAGCTTCAAGCAGCAAGCTCAGAGCAGTATGCCGACAGCTTCATCGTGCCGCTTGATGCTGAAAGCTCATAGCTGCCTTAAGAATCGAGGAACGCGACTCATGACCGTGATCAAGCAAGACGACCTGATTCAGAGCGTTGCCGACGCCCTGCAGTTCATTTCTTATTACCATCCCGTGGACTTCATCCAGGCGATGCACGAGGCCTACCTGCGCGAAGAGTCGCCGGCAGCCCGTGATTCGATGGCACAAATCCTGATCAACTCGCGCATGTGTGCCACTGGCCACCGCCCGATCTGCCAGGACACCGGCATCGTCACCGTATTCGTGCGCGTGGGCATGGATGTGCGCTGGGATGGCGCCACCATGGGCCTGGACGACATGATCAACGAAGGCGTGCGTCGCGCCTACAACCTGCCGGAAAACGTCCTGCGTGCTTCGATCCTCGCCGACCCGGCGGGCGCTCGCAAGAACACCAAGGACAACACCCCGGCGGTGATCCACTACTCCATCGTTCCGGGTAATACCGTGGAAGTGGACGTGGCGGCCAAGGGCGGCGGTTCCGAGAACAAGTCGAAGATGGCCATGCTCAACCCGTCCGACTCGATCGTCGACTGGGTACTCAAGACCGTTCCGACCATGGGCGCCGGCTGGTGCCCACCGGGCATGCTCGGCATCGGCATCGGCGGCACCGCCGAAAAAGCCGCGGTCATGGCCAAGGAAGTGTTGATGGAGTCCATCGACATTCATGAGCTCAAGGCCCGTGGCCCGCAGAACCGTATCGAAGAAATGCGCCTGGAGCTGTTCGAGAAGGTCAACCAACTGGGCATCGGCGCCCAGGGCCTGGGCGGCCTGACCACCGTGCTCGACGTGAAGATCATGGATTACCCGACCCATGCCGCGTCCCTGCCGGTGTGCATGATCCCCAACTGCGCCGCCACCCGTCACGCGCACTTCGTACTCGACGGTTCCGGCCCGGCTTCGCTGGAAGCGCCACCGCTGGACGCCTACCCGGAAATCGTCTGGGAAGCCGGCCCGTCAGCTCGTCGTGTCAATCTCGACACCCTGACCCCGGAAGAAGTGCAGAGCTGGAAGCCGGGCGAAACCGTCCTGCTCAACGGCAAGATGCTCACCGGTCGCGACGCCGCGCACAAGCGCATGGTCGAGATGCTGAACCGAGGCGAAAGCCTGCCGGTGGACCTCAAGGGTCGTTTCATTTATTACGTCGGCCCGGTCGATCCGGTGCGCGAAGAAGTGGTTGGCCCGGCGGGCCCGACCACCGCAACGCGGATGGACAAGTTCACTCGCCAGATCCTCGAGCAGACGGGTCTGTTGGGCATGATCGGCAAATCCGAGCGCGGCCCGACCGCCATCGAGGCGATCAAGGACCACAAGGCCGTTTACCTGATGGCAGTGGGCGGTGCGGCTTACCTGGTGGCGCAAGCCATCAAGAAATCCCACGTGGTGGCCTTCGCCGAGCTGGGCATGGAAGCGATCTACGAGTTTGAGGTCAAGGACATGCCGGTCACCGTTGCTGTGGACAGCAAGGGTGAGTCGGTGCATATCACCGGTCCTGCCATCTGGCAGAAAAAGATCAGTGAGAGCCTGGCGGTGGAAGTGCAGTAAGTTGCACTGAAACGCTCGAAAACCGGCCCGCCAGCGATGACGGGCCGGTTTTTTTTCGCCTGCGCAACGGCGATTTTCCTCCTTTATGGGGCCGACCTGTCAGATGTGACAGGTCACAGCCCGCGAATCCGCTGATAAGTTGAGTGCACAAGTGCGTCCTTGTCAGGTGGAAATGCAAATGGCCACAGAAGACCCTAAAGGCACGATCAACATTGCCGTCCCCGCACAGCCGAAAATGGGCGGCGCCATTGCCAGTTTTGGCAGCTGGTCGCCGGCGGGGCCCAACGGTTCTGCCGAGATGTCCTTGCCGCTGCCGATTTCCGCCGCCCCCAATCGAAGCCTGGTGCCGCGAATCGGCTTGAGCTATAGCAGCCAGGTGGGCAGTGGTCATTTCGGTACGGGCTGGCACGCAGACGTCAATGCCCTCACTGTGCGCACCAGCAAAGGCGTGCCGGTGTACGAAAAAAACAAGGACGTGATCGTCGGCCCCGGCGGTGAAGTGCTGATGCCGGAGCTGGGGGCGGACGGCGAGATCGTCGTCAGCACCGACAAGATCGGTACCACCGCTTACCAGGTGCTGCGCTATCAAGCGCGCGATGAAGGTGCCTTCGCCAAGGTCGAGCGCTGGTTCAATGACGCGGATGTTGGCGGGTTCTTCAAGATCCAGAGTGCCGATGGCAGCACACGTATCTATGGCAAGTCACTGAACGCGCGCCGGGCCGAGCCCCGGGACGATGGCCAGCCAACGGCAGTCGATCGCACCGGAGTGTGGATGTTCGAGGAGCAGAGCGACGTATACGGTCAGCACATCGTCTGCGAGTACAAAGCGGACACCGGTGACCCCGAAGACAACCAGGGACGTGACTACCGCTCCCAGCGCTACCTGCATCGGGTGCTGTACGGCAACGCCAAAGCCGAAACGGAACTGTATTCGTTGAAGGCCGAGGGCTGGGCCGATGTGCATTTCCTGTTTCACCTGCTGTTCGACTACGGCGAACGCGAACACGACCTGACGAAAAAACCGGTTTATGGCCCTCCCTACTCGCAGCCGGGGGATCAATATGGCGAGTGGACAGTTCGCTCCGATCCGTTCACAAACTATGACTATGGTTTTGAGTTGCACACCCGCCGTCTTTGCCGTCAGGTATTGATGTTCCACCATTTTCCCGAGGTACAGGCTCATCCGTTTCTGGTGAGACGGCTATTCCTGTCGCACAAGGAGACCGACCTCGACTACAGCCAACTTGTGGCCGCCCATTTCCAGGCGTACGACAGCTTCGGCAACGTGGAAAGCCGGCCGCCCATGGAATTTCGTTACGCCCCCTTCGAGGCCAACCCGGATCGCCAGCCCGGTTGGCAGGCTTTTCCGGAGATGCCGGGGCTCAACGACGGTCAGCGCTATCAGTTGGTCGATTTGTACAACAAGGGCATACCGGGTGTTCTGTACCGCGACGACAAGGCCTGGTATTTCAGCGAGCCATTACGCGCGCAAAGTGGTGGAGACGATGTGTGCTACAGCGGCTTCAAGGAACTGCCTTCGATCCCGGTGAGCGACAGCCGTAAACCGATCAGTCAGACACTGAGCGACTTGAACGGTGACGGCAAACTGGAATTCGGCTATCACTCGCGAAGCCTTAACGGTTTTATCTCCATGACCCCGGAGCGGGAATGGTCCCAGTTCGTGCCCTATAAATCCTTCCCTGCCGAGTTCTTCGATCCCAAGGCACAGATGGTCGATCTGGTCGGTGATGGCCGCACGCACGTGGCAATGATCGGCAACAACAGCGTGCGCCTGTACACCAACCTGGGCCAGGACAAAGGGTTTACCAGCGCCCGGGATGTGCCGCACCAGGGCGACCTTGCACTGCCGCAACCTGGCGATAACTGGGAAACGGAGGTGGTGGGGTTTGGTGATCTATTGGGCAGCGGCAAACAGCACCTGTTTCGCCTGCGGTGCAACTCGCTGCAATGCTGGCCCAACCTCGGGCATGGGCGCTTCGGCCAACCTGTCGTGCTCCAATCACCCACATTTGATTACAACGCGTTCAATGCCTCGCGTGTGCTGATGGCCGACGTGGATGGCTCAGGGGCCGGTGACCTGATCTACCTGGACTCCGACTGCATGCGCGTGTTCATGAACCACGCCGGCAAGGGCTTTGCCACCGAGTCCGTTGATATCCCCTGGCCGGAAGGCGTCCGTTATGACCGCTTCTGCCAGGTGACTACCGCTGATTTGCTGGGATTGGGGTGCACCAGCATTGTCCTGACCGTCCCGCACATGTCGCCACGCCACTGGCGTTATGACTTTGTCCGCGCCAAGCCGTACCTGATCAATCGCAGCAATAACAACATGGGGGCTGCCAGCACGATCCGCTATCGCAGTTCAGCGCAGGAACAACTGGACGATGAATTCGAGCAGCATCAGGTCGACCCGAAAAAAATCGTCGTCTCCAAATTGCCCTTCGCCCTGCACCTGGTCAAACAACAGACCCAACTCGATGAAATCACCGGCACTCAATTGTCGCAGGTCTTGAGCTATCGCCACGGTTACTACGACCCCATCGAGCGCGAATTCCGTGGCTTTGGCCTGGTGCTACAGACCGACACCGAAGGGACCCCGGCGCAACGGGCAGCCGAAGGCTTCACCGCGCCGGTCCTGAGCAAGACCTGGTATCACACGGGCGAGTTCATCGACCCACCACGGGACGGCTATTACTGCGGCGACGGCAAAGCCGTGGACCTCAAACCCACTCGGTTGGAGCGCTACCACACCCGCGACCGGGCGGCGGAACCCTTCGAGCCGGACGAGGAAACGGCTCGCGAAATTGCCCGCACGCTCAGCGGCTCGGTCCGGCGCACGGAAGTGTTCGCGGCTGACGATCCACGGGTGCCCTATGGGGTCACGGAAAACCGTATGCAAGTGCGCCTGCTGCGCGCAAAAGGTGAACACAATCCTTATTCAGTGCTGCAAGCGATGGGACTGGAGTCGATCAGCTACCAGTACGAACCCCAACTGCCGAATGACCCCCGCTGTGAGCATCAACTGAACCTGGGATGGGACCCGTACGGCAACGTACTGCACGCTTGCGTGGTGTATTACGCGCGCCGCACAACCCCGGAAAATCCGCCTTTCGCCGACGAGCATGAAAACCGCTATTGGCGCGACGCTCACGATGAAGCTCAGCAGTGCCACTACCTCACCGAAACCAAAGCCGAACTCATCCACGTGTATGACGAGGCGAACTGGAAATCGGGCATGCCTTATCGACTGGCGATCCCTTTTCTGGACCGTGCCAACGCTTTGGTACTGGAAAAGGCTGAGCTGATCCCCGAAAACATCAATCATGAGTACTTCGTCGAACACACCAACGAAGACGGTGACTGGGCACAGCGATCAGAACTTGCCGGCATGTCCAGGCAGTTCTACGTCGACCCGGCGACCAATGAGACGCTGCCCAAGGGCGTGGCGACTGTCGAGGCGCTGCCCGGGTACGTGGAGATTGCCGAGCTGGACAGAAAAGCCCTCGGCGCCTACGACAAACTCAAGGATGAAAACGGCAACATGCCGTTCAACCTCAAGGAGAAGCTCGAATCCCGCGAAGTGGGCTACCACATCATGGACCCGTTCCTGCCCGAGGTTGACCAACCGCCGCCGGAGGACCCGAGCGACGCGAAGAACTACCTGTGGTCAATCCACCGGGGGTTCATGCATTACCTCGACAAGGGGCGTTTCCACAACGTCGACTATTTCCAGCAGACCCGGAGCCACGGCATTACCAAGGTCACGCAAGACGCTTACGACTGCGTGCACGAGTCGGTCGAGTTGCCCGACGGTTGCATCACCCGGATCAAAGACGTCGACTACTACACCTTTCTGCCCAAAACCATCATCGATCCCAATCAGAACGCCCAGCAAGCAAGCTACAACGCCTTTGGTGATGTAAAGGTCACCAGTTTTTTCGGCACCGAACTGGGTCAACCCGTGGGCTTCGATCCACTGGAAGACTATGTACCGCCAGAAGATCAAAGCCCGGCGCACGCCATCGAAAACCCCGACGAGGCCATCGGCAACTATGCCTCGGCGCTGTTCACCGATCTGTTCGCCTGGATGGGCCGTGTTCCGGAGACCCAGCCGCTGCAAGGACCATGGTTCGACTGGGCGTTGGCCGCCGGCTTCATTCTGCCCAGCGGGCACCTGTGTGATCGGGCCCGTCAGCATGTGTTGGAGCTGGAAACGCCGAGCGCCCACGAACAGTTGCTCAAGCAGTATGTCGACACTGCCCCGCGCCAACCCAGGCACGGGGCGGTGTTCCTGGCCGATCGTTACCCAAAGGATCCTGACAAGCAGGTGCGCATAACGATCACCCATCACGACGGTTTTGATCGCGAACTGCAGACCAAGCAGGAAGTAGAACCCGGCAAAGCCTGGGTGGTGCTCCCCGACGGCACCTTGAAACTCAAGGCCGACGGTACGCCAGAAGAGGCCGAAGCGGCCCGGCGCTTTCGGGTCAGCGCGCGCCAGGAGTTCAACAACAAGGGTTTGCCGGTGCGGATCTACCGCCCCTATTTCGCCGACAGTTCCCGCTGGGTCAAGGACGTATCGTTACGCGAGGTCCAGTATCACGACAGACAGTTCTACGACCCCCTCGGACGGCCAACGGAGACCATCCTGGCAAAAAAAATGCCCCAGGGGCCCAATGCCGAACTCAAAAACCTGCGGGAAGAAATCAGGTATTACGTCTGGTATGAAGCCAGGTTTGATGCGAACGACAACTATGACCCACCCCCCGCAAAAAAAAGAAAAAACCCCTGGACGTTGCATTGATCCAGACGGGAGCGGTCTGAACCCTCGAACCGGACGATGATCAATGGCGCCCGATAGCCCGCATGCTATCTTGCGCCTCCCATCAACCGGCTCGACTCGCGTCCCATGATCCCGATTAACCGTGCCCTGCGTTTGACGCTCTATACCCTGCTGATCATCGCCGGCACCGTCCTCGCCGCCACCCTCGCCATGCGTCACGCCGAACGTGTGGCGCTGGTCGAGGACGCCGCGCGCGCCAATCAGCAGCTGGGCCTGTACGCCAACTCCCTGCACACCCTGATCGAGCGCTATCGCACCCTGCCCGCAGTTTTGGCGCTGGACCCGGAACTGCGCTCGGCGCTCAAGGGGCCGGTGACGCCTCAATTGCAGGACGCGCTGAACCGTAAACTGGAGCAGATCAACGGCGCGGCGCAATCCTCGACCCTGGAACTGCTCGACCACACCGGGCTGGCCGTGGCGGCGAGCAACTGGCGCCTGCCGAGCAGTTACGTCGGCCACAACTACGGCTTTCGCCCCTATTTCATGCAGACCCGCACCCAGGGCACCGGGCGGTTTTATGCAGTGGGGGTGACCAGTGGCATTCCCGGTTATTTCCTGTCCAGTGCCGTCACCGATGACGATGGCCGTTTTCTCGGGGCGATGGTGGTCAAGCTGGAGTTTCCCGAACTGGAGCGTGAATGGCGCCAGGGCACCGACACGCTGCTGGTCAGCGACGCGCGCGGGATCGTATTCATCGCCAACCAGCCGGGCTGGCGCTATCGTCTGTTGAAGCCGCTGAGCGACAGCGACCAGGCCGAACTCAAGAGCACTCGCCAATACGACAAGCAGCCGCTGACCCAGTTGGACTATCACACCCTGCGCCACTTCGACGACAACAGTGTGCTGGCGCAGGTGCAGGGTCCGAACGGCAAGGCCGACTACTTGTGGGAGTCCCTGCCGTTGAGCGCGGAGGGCTGGACCCTGCACCTGCTGCGGCGCCCGCAGGTGGCCTTCGAAGACACGCGCAACGCCGCGCTGGCCGCTGCCGGCCTGTGGCTGACGCTGGTATTTCTGCTGTTGTTCCTCTATCAACGCTGGCGCCTGGCCAAAATGCGCCAGCGCAGTCGCGAGGAACTCGAGCGCCTGGTGGAAGAACGCACTCGCGACCTGCGTACCGCTCAGGACGGCCTGGTGCAATCGGCCAAGCTGGCGGCGCTGGGGCAGATGTCGGCGGCGCTGGCCCATGAAATCAATCAGCCGCTGACCGCGCAACGCATGCAATTGGCGACCTTGCGCCTGCTGCTCGACCATGGCCGCGTCGATGATGCCTACAAGGCGTTAAAACCCGTGGATGACATGCTCACGCGCATGGCCGCCCTCACGGGTCATTTGAAAACCTTCGCCCGCAAAAGCCCCAGCGGCTTGCGCGAACGTCTGGACCTCGCGGCAGTGGTCGACCAGTCCCTGCACCTGCTCGACACCCGCCTGCGCGATGAACAGGTCAGCACCGTGCTGCACCTGACCCGGCCGGCATGGGTGCGCGGCGATGCGATCCGCCTGGAACAGGTGTTGATCAACCTGCTGCGCAATGCCCTGGACGCGATGCACGATACCCCCTGCAAACGCCTGGAAATCCGCCTCGAAGCCGACGAGCAGTTATGGTGCCTGAGCGTCATCGACAACGGCAGCGGCATCGCCGGGGAAAACCTGGTCAAGGTCTTCGACCCCTTCTTCACCACCAAGCCGGTGGGCGATGGCCTGGGCATCGGTCTGGCCGTATCCTTCGCTATCGTTCATGAATCGGGCGGACGCCTGAGTGCGGCCAATCACGCCAACGGCGCGGTTTTCACCGTCACCCTGCCCATCGATCCGGAGGCCCCAGGCGCATGTTGAACTCAGTGATGGTGGTCGACGACGAAGGCAGCATTCGCAGCGCCGTCGAACAATGGCTGAGCCTGTCCGGCTTCGAGGTGCAACTGTTCAGCCGCGCCGAAGATTGCCTGGCACAACTGCCGCGGCATTTTCCCGGAGTGATCCTCAGCGACGTGCGCATGCCCGGCATGAGCGGTCTTGCACTGCTGGCCGAACTCCAGCGTCGCGATGCCGACCTGCCGGTGATCCTGCTGACTGGCCACGGCGACGTGCCGATGGCGGTCGATGCCATGCGCGATGGCGCCTACGACTTCCTGGAAAAACCCTTCAGCCCCGAAACCCTGCTCGGCAGCCTGCGCCGCGCCCTGGACAAGCGCAGGCTGGTCCTGGAAAACCGTGCCTTGCACGAGCAGGCGGACAACCGGGCCAAACTCGATGCAACGTTGCTGGGCGTGTCCCGTGGTTTGCAGACCCTGCGCCAGCAAGTGCTGGACCTGGCGACGCTGCCGGTGAACGTGTTGATCCGGGGTGAGACCGGTAGCGGCAAGGAACTGGTCGCCCGTTGCCTGCATGACTTCGGGCCTCGCGCCGAGCGGCCATTCGTGGCGCTCAATTGTGCGGCGATCCCCGAGCAATTGTTCGAGGCCGAGTTGTTCGGCCATGAAAGCGGCGCCTTTACCGGCGCCCAGGGCAAGCGCATCGGCAAGCTCGAATATGCCGATGGAGGCACCTTGTTCCTCGACGAAATCGAAAGCATGCCGCTGGCCCAGCAGGTGAAATTGTTGCGGGTGTTGCAGGAGCAGAAGCTCGAACGCCTGGGCTCGAACCAGAGCATTCGCGTGGACCTGCGCATCATCGCCGCCACCAAACCCGATCTGCTGGAGGAGGCGCGAGCCGGGCGATTCCGCGAAGACCTGGCCTATCGACTGAACGTTGCCGAGTTGCGCCTGCCCCCCTTGCGTGATCGCCGCGAGGACATTCCCCTGCTGTACGAGTCCTTCGCGCGCCATGCCGCCGAGCGGCTCGGGCGCAGCGTTGCGCCCTTGAGCGGGCCGCAACTGAGCCGCCTGCTGAGCCACGACTGGCCAGGTAACGTACGCGAACTGGCGAATGTCGCCGAGCGTCAGGTGCTGGGGTTGGGCGAACCGGAGCCGGTGGGTATCGAGGCCGGCCAATCGCTGGCGGCGCAGCAGGAGGCGTTCGAGGCGCAATGCCTGCGTGCCGCGCTGACCCGGCACAAGGGCGATGTGAAAGCAGTACTGGAAGAACTGCAACTGCCGCGTCGGACCTTCAATGAAAAGATGCAGCGGCATGGATTGAGCCGGGAGATGTTTTTGTAGCGACTATAACGGCCTCATCGCGGGCAAGCCCGCGAAGAGGCCAGTACAAACAACGGCAAACCTCCAGGCATAAGCAATATTCCGCTCACCTCATCTCTCCCATAAGCGGATTTCCGCTCACTCCATTCCCGCGCCCCTTCTAAACCGGGCCTCCACCCCTTGGCACACCTCCTGCTATAGCCCTCCCAGGCTGCGTTTAAACACGCCTCTCTAAAAACAATTAAACGAAGGATCCTTCAATGGATAACTCCAACACCCTGCCCCTTGGGTCGGCTGCCGTGGCCGCTCCCAAAACGACTGCCAGCCGGATCAAATCGATCTTCAGCGGCTCGGTCGGCAACATGGTCGAGTGGTACGACTGGTACGTCTATGCCGCCTTCTCGCTGTACTTCGCCAAGACCTTCTTCCCCAAGGGCGACACCACCGCACAACTGCTCAACACCGCCGCGATCTTCGCCGTGGGCTTTTTGATGCGTCCAATCGGTGGCTGGCTGATGGGCCTCTACGCCGACCGCGCCGGACGTAAACGCGCACTGATGGCCTCGGTTTACCTGATGTGCTTCGGTTCTCTGCTGATCGCCCTGAGCCCGGGTTATGAAACCATCGGCATCGGCGCGCCGATCCTGCTGGTCTTCGCCCGTCTGTTGCAGGGCCTGTCGGTCGGTGGCGAGTACGGCACCTCTGCAACGTACCTGAGCGAAATGGCGACCAAGGAGCGTCGCGGATTCTTCTCCAGCTTCCAGTACGTGACGCTGATCTCCGGCCAGCTCATCGCTTTGGCCGTACTGATCGTGCTGCAGAATTTCCTGACCACCGAAGAGCTGTACGCCTGGGGCTGGCGTATCCCGTTCGCCATCGGCGCGCTGTGTGCCGTGGTTGCGCTGTACCTGCGTCGTGGCATGGAAGAGACCGAGTCCTTCGTCAAGAAAGACAAGGCCAAGGAAAGCGCGATGCGCACCTTGATGCGTCACCCCAAGGAACTGCTGACCGTGGTCGGCCTGACCATGGGCGGTACGCTGGCGTTCTACACCTACACCACCTACATGCAGAAATACCTGGTGAACACCGTCGGCATGAGCATCTCCGACTCCACCACCATTTCTGCCGCGACCCTGTTTCTGTTCATGTGCCTGCAACCGATCATCGGCGGCCTGTCGGACAAGATCGGTCGTCGCCCGATCCTGATCGCCTTCGGCGTACTGGGCACGATCTTCACCGTACCGATCCTGATGACCCTGCACACCATCCAGACCTGGTGGGGCGCATTCTTCCTGATCATGGCGGCGCTGATCATCGTCAGCGGCTACACCTCGATCAACGCCGTGGTGAAGGCCGAACTGTTCCCGACCGAAATCCGCGCCCTGGGCGTCGGCCTGCCGTACGCACTGACCGTATCGATCTTCGGCGGCACCGCTGAATACGTCGCGCTGTGGTTCAAGAGCATCGGCATGGAAACCGGCTACTACTGGTACGTGACCGCGTGTATTGCCGTGTCGTTGTTGGTGTACATCACCATGAAAGACACCCGCAAGCATTCGCGGATTGTGACGGACTGATAGACCCTCCTCGCGAGCAAGCTCGCTCCTACAGTTTGATCGGCGTACCTGTAGGAGCGAGCTTGCTCGCGATAAATGGTCAGGACAACTCGGCAACCTGCTGCCGGCCATAGCGCTTTTGCGCCATCGAAGCACCCGCAATCATCACCACCAAAATCCCCGCCAGTACCAGCGACGAACCGATGGTGCCAAAATCCAGGCCACCCTTTTCATGGGGTTTGGTCAGGAAATCGCCCAAGGTCGCACCAAACGGTCGGGTCAGCACGAACGCCACCCAGAACAACAGCACCGACGAAATCTTCGTGAAGTATTTGAGCAGCACCACCAGCGCAATGGTGGAGCCGATCAACAGTGCGCCACCGGCAAAACCCAGGCCCGAATCGTCAGCCAGGTAATCACCGAGCGCCGTGCCCAAGGTGTTGGAAAACAGAATCGCCATCCAGTAGAACATTTCCCCGCGAAAGGTCTGGACCTTGCTGACGTTCAGCGAATCGCCGCTCAAACGCCACGCCGCAAAAATCCCGATCAGGATCGCGATGAGAATCATCGACCCCGTGGCATAGCCCAGGCCGAGGGTGCGGTCCATGAAGTCGGACATCGTGGTGCCCGCCGTGCTGGTCGACAGAATCACCATCCAGTACAGCACTGGCTTGTAGGTCTTCGACAGCAGTTGCGTGACCAGCGTGAGCACGAACACGCTGATGAGGATGAGCGAACTCATGGCATAGCCGACGTCGAGGGTCATCGACAGCAAGTCACCTGCCGTTTCACCCAGGGTAGTCGCGCAGATCTTCATCACCCAGAACGCCAGGGTGATTTGCGGAAGTTTATTCATCGGGACGGGAGGCTCCATGGGTCAGATCAGCCGCTGCTTGGGCTTGGTGGTGCGCAGAGTGGAGGCCACAGGGTGAAAAACCGGTGAGGAGTTTATGAAAAAACTGTCACACAGGCCGATATGGCGAATAAGTCGCCACACTGGAAATTGCCGCCCGGCCCTTGCACTATGGCCCTCCCCACCCGCAACAGCATTCAGGAACCCTCGCCATGGCTGACGACGTCCACTTCTATGAACCCGCCAACGGCCACGGCCTGCCCCACGATCCGTTCAACGCCATCGTCGGTCCACGCCCCATTGGCTGGATCTCCTCGCAAGATGCCCAAGGTCGCCTGAACCTGGCGCCCTATAGTTTTTTCAACGCCTTCAACTACATCCCGCCGATCATTGGATTCTCCAGTGTCGGACGCAAAGACAGCCTGAACAACATCGAGCAGACCGGCGAGTTTGCCTGGAACCTGGCCACGCGGCCGCTGGCCGAGCAGATGAACCAGAGCTGCGCCATGGTCGGACCCGAGGTCGATGAGTTCACGTTGTCCGGGCTGACACCCGTGGCATCGAAAGTCATCCAGGTGCCACGGGTAGCCGAAAGCCCGGTGTCGTTTGAGTGCAAGGTCACGCAGATCATCCAGCTGCAACGGGCTGACGGCAACGTCGTGCCGAGCTGGCTGATCCTGGGCGAAGTGGTGGCCGTGCACATTGCCAAGTGGCTGTTGAAGGAGGGGGTGTACGATACCGCCGCCGCAGAGCCGATTCTGCGCGGGGGTGGGCCGGCGGATTACTTCCAGTTGGGGCCTGAGGCTTTGTTCAAGATGTATCGCCCAGGCGCGGCCAGGTAACTACCAGATCAATTCGCCTTCTTCACCTACGCCTTTAAGGCGCATCAACTCCAGGGCCGCTGCTTCGTCGGCTTCCATGGCGGTCTTGAAGCTCTGATCTTCCAGCAGTTTGTTGAAGCGCGGTGCTCCGGCGCCACCGATCTGTTTGGTGGCGATCGCCGCGTAGTAACCACCGCCTTCACGGGGGACTACGGCAGATACCGCTTCAAAGGTTTCAAAGGCTTTACGTGCCATGTCGGGGTCCTGACGGGTGGGAAGTTGCGCCATTAAACCTTCAACCCGCCATTTTGTGTACCCAGGACCGAGTTTGCCCCGATGCCTGAATGGCGGTCACGTCCTTGAAGGTATGAAAGTCCAGATTATCGACCACCAACTCCTGGACCAGTTCGGCAAAAATTTGCATGCCCGGCGTATTGAAGTAGGTCGTCATGGCTGACTGATGCGTCCAGAAACCGCAGACCAGCCACAAATCCGGATCGCACTGCGAATGCTGCAATGAAAAACTCAGGCAACCCGGCGCGCTGCGGGTCGGATCGATCAGGGCGCTGAGCCGCGCACCCAGCTCTGCCGAGCGTCCGGCGCGAGCGCGCGCCAGAACCATATGACTGACGGGATTCTGTGTGGACATGTTCAACCCTCCCAGGTACTCGGGTGGCAGCCGTGGGACGGGCTGCGACAGGATCAAAGGTTAATCGCGCACGGGCCGTCGCGTTAGTCGATTCCTGCCGGCTTTTTGCACATTCCTGCGAAGGTGTATCCGGCACCTGTAACACTGTGTAAAAGCGTGTAGCCGGAGTGCCGCACTGTTTTCTGTAGGAGCGAGCATGCTCGCGAGGGTGGTCAACGACGACGCTGGACACCTGACACCCCGCGATGTCCGGGCCTCCATCGCGAGCATGCTCGCTCCTACAGGGGCTTCGTGTATGCCGTGACGTTGCAGGATCAGGCAAGCATTTCGCAGAATGTATCTACCGCTTCGCCTTGCACGAATCTATTCTCAGCTGACTTTCAACGCGCTGCGAGGATGCCCGGCATGACATCGTTCGATCACCTTCAAGCCCCGCTGGACGCCGACATGGAAAAACAGCGCGCGGAATTGGCCGATATCATCCGTCGCATCACCACCGATGATGGCAACTACGCGACTGCGGTCGATTCGCTGTTCATGTCCCGGTACAGCAAGTCCCACGACTTCGCCTCGGTGCTGGCGCAACCGGCGCTGTGCATCATGGCCCAAGGGCGCAAGGAGGTGCGGCTGTCGGATGAGATTTTCAACTACGACCCGCTGAATTACCTGGTGGTGTCGGTTTCGATGCCGTTGAGCGGACGGGTGGTAAACGTCACCTCGGAGGAACCGATCCTGGCCATTCGCCTGGACATCGACCCCGCCGAGATCACCGCGCTGATCGCCGACGCCGGCCCCATGGGTGTACCCACCCGGCCTACCGGGCGTGGCCTGTATGTCGAGCGGATCGACACAGCGATGCTCGACGCCGTGCTGCGCCTGGCGCGGTTGCTGGAAACGCCCAAGGACATCGCCATGCTCGCGCCGCTCATCCGCCGGGAGATCCTCTATCGTCTGCTGCGCAGCCCACAGGGCCATCGGCTGTACGAAATCGCCATCGCGAACAGTCAGAGCCACCGCATCAGCCAGGCGATCAAATGGCTCAACGGCAACTACGAACAGCCTCTGCGCATCGATGACCTGGCCAGGGAAGTGAACCTGAGCGTGTCGACGCTGCATCACCGCTTCAAGGCGATGACGGCAATGAGTCCGCTGCAATACCAGAAGCAACTGCGCTTGCAGGAAGCGCGACGGTTGATGCTGGCCGAAGGGCTGGAGGCTTCGGCGGCAGGGTATCGCGTGGGATATGAAAGCCCCTCGCAGTTCAGCCGCGAGTACAGCCGGTTGTTCGGGGCGCCGCCATTACGGGATTTGGCGCGGTTGCGGTTGTCGGTTTGATCCGGCTTTTGCATTAGGGCTGATGGCCTCATCGCGGGCAAGCCCGCTCCCACATTGGGTCGGTGTAAACCTTACCCCTGTGGGAGCGGGCTTGCCCGCGATGAGGCCAGCAAGACCTACATCAAATCCAGTTCAAGCCCCAAGCACCCGACACGCCTCAACCGGCAACGTCACCGACACCGGATGCCCGACGCTCAAGCCAATGCCCTGGCATGGAGTGCTCAACGCCGTGAACGACACCCCGGAGCACTCCACCGTGGTCTCGATGGTCGCACCGATATCCCGCACGAACGTCACCTTGCCGAGCAAGCGGTTACCTGCCGTTGCCTGGGGCGCGGACAGTTGCAAGTCTTCAGGGCGAATCAGCATCTTGACCTTCTGCCCCACCACGATGCTGCTGCAGATCGGCACGTGCAGTGCATCGCCTCCCGGCAGGCTCACTTTGCCGTCACCCAGCGCCGTGGCCGCAAAAATGTTGCCCGAGCCAATGAAGTCTGCGACGAACTCGTTGGCCGGATGGCGATAGATCTCGATGGGCGTCCCCACCTGCTGCACCCGATGCTCGCCCAGCACGACGACAATATCGGCCATGGTCATGGCCTCGCGCTGGTCGTGGGTCACCATGATGGTGGTGATGTTCAGGCGTTGTTGCAGTTGGCGGATTTCCACCTGCATGGATTCGCGCAGCTTGGCGTCCAGTGCCGACAATGGCTCATCGAGCAGGAGGATTTTGGGATGTGAGGCAATTGCCCGGGCAATCGCCACGCGCTGGCGTTGTCCGCCGGACAGTTTGGCCACCGGACGGTTGATCATCGGTTGCAGCTGGATCAGTTCCAGCAACTCCACCACCCGTGCCTGCTGTTCAGCCTTGGCGACGCCGCGCAGCTTGAGCGGGTAAGCGATGTTCTCGCCCACGGTCATGTGCGGGAACAGCGCCAGGGACTGAAAGACCATGCCGAAGTTGCGCAAGTGGGCCGGGGTATGGCCGATGTCTTCGCCATCCAGGCGAATCTCGCCACCAGTCAGGGTTTCCAACCCGGCGATCATGCGCAGCAAGGTGGTCTTGCCGCAGCCAGAAGGGCCCAGGAAGCACACCAACTTGCCCTCGGGCAGATGCAGGTTCACATCGGTGACCGCACAGGCCGAACCGTAGTGTTTCTCGACGTTTTGCAGAATCAGACCAGACATAAGCACTCCCTCAGCAATCAAAACGAAACGCCACCTTCACCGACCAGTTTTTCGAGCGCCCAAATCAGGACGAAGTCGATCAACACGATCAGCACGGCAAACGAGAACACGGTGGGGTCCAGCGAAGACACGGTGCGGCTGTACATCCAGATGGGCACGGTCATCACGTCGATGGTGTAGAGGAAATAGGTGACGGTGAACTCGTTGAACGAGACGATGAACGCCAGCAGCATGCCCGCCAGGATCCCCGACTTCATCAGCGGCACCACCACGTCGATAATTGCCCGCAGCGGTGAGGCACCGAGCATTTGCGCCGCCTCCTCGACTTCGCTGCCGATGGACAACATGGCGGCGGTGCAGTTTTTCACCACGAATGGCAGCGCGAGGATCACGTGGGCAATCACCAGCCGCGAGGTGGTCATGTGAAACGGCAGACTGTCGAATACCAGCAGCAACGCCAGCCCCAGCACCACCATGGGAAACACCAGCGGCAATGACATCAATTGCAGCGCCACGGCCTTGCCGCGAAATTCACAACGGGTTAGCGCGTACGCCGCCGGCACCGCGATCAGCGTGGCGAAGATCATGGTCAGGCACGAAACCAACAGGCTGGTGACCATGGCCTGACCAAGGCTCAGCACATCGCTGGCGTCCGGCGAGACGAAGGTGTGCCAGGCTGCCTTGTACCATTGCAGGCTGTAGCTGCTGGGCGGAAAGTCGAGGTTCGACGCACCGCTGAAAGACATGACGATCATGGTCAGGATCGGCAGCACTGCCAGCAGCAGGATGAAGCCCGAGAGGATCCCGGCGAACTTGCCGGTATCGCCCGGCAACAACGATTGACGCTTTTTGATCAGGGCACTCATTGCGATGCCTCCAGCAGGCGGCGGCGACGGCCAGTGATGAACTCGGACAGGGTCATGATCGCCAGGGTCGTGACGATCAGCACCACGCCAGCGGCGGACGCGGCAGGCCAGTTCATCAGCGGGGCGATCTGGTCATGCACCATCACTGCCAGCATCGGAACGCGCCGGCCACCGAGCAGCAACGGCACCACGAAGCTGCTCGCGTTGTAAGCGAACACCAGGGTCGCACCCGTAATGATCCCCGGCAGACTCATCGGCAACACCACCTGGCGGAACACTTGCCAGCGACTGGCGCCGAGGGTGGCGGCGGCTTCTTCGTAACTGCGGGCGACACCCCGCATGGCACTGGCAATCGGCAACACCGCCAGCGGGAACGCGGTCTGCACCAGGCCCATCAACACGCCATTCTGGTTGTACAGCAGCATGATCGGCCGCTTGATCAGGCCCAGGCCCATCAGCGTCTGGTTGAGCATCCCGCCCGGCCCCAGGATCACCAGCCAGCCATAGCTTTGCAGCAGCAGATTGACCAATAACGGCAACAGCACCGCCGCGAGGAAGATGCGCCGCACAAACGGCGAAGTCAGGCGCGACATGGTGTAGGCCACCGGGATCGCCAGCACCACGGCGATCACTGCACTGATCATCGCCAGGCGCAGGGTCAGCAGCAGGGACTTGAGGTAATACGGCTCCAGCAATTGCGCGTAACTGGCCAGGCTGAACCCGGACCATTCGGCGCCCTTGGTGCCGACGCTCATGCGCAGCACCAAAAGGCTCGCGGCAATCAGCACACCCAGAAACAGCATCGACGGCGACAGGAAAAACCAGGCACGGGCCGTCGGCGAAACTCCACGCCGGGCACGTTCAGGGACGGCGCTCACCGGGTGGGTCAGAGGTTGATGTTCCATAGCTAGGGTCTCGTCAATGGAAAGCAGCGACGAACACAGGACTTGAAACCACAACGGCCTCCTGTGGGAGCGGGCTTGCTCGCGAGTGCGGTATGACATTCAACATGGATGTCGACTGACACGGCCTCTTCGCGAGCAAGCCCGCTCCCACAGGGGTTCATCCGTGGTTGAAAAACCTGCGTTCACCACCCGATCAGGAAGAAAAGATTTCCGTGTAACGACGAATCCATTGGTCATGCACGGAGGCCAGGAAGGCGTTGTCATGCATGATCGCCTTCTCGGCGATCTGCTCCGGCGTGAGGATGTACGGGCTCTTGCGCGCCTCGGCGGAGATGATCGCCTTGGCATTGACCGGGCCGTTGTAGATGTCTTCGGCCATCTTGCCCTGCACCAAAGGGTCGAGGGAGTGGTTGATGAAGGCGTAGGCCACGTCGGTATCGCCCGGACGATTTTTCGGCATGACCGAAAGCATCAGGTCGGTGTAGAAACCTTCCTTCATGCCGAAGGTGGCGCCCAGCCCATAGTTCGGGTCGCGGATCTGTTTGGGGAAGAACGCCGGAGCGTAGAGCCCCCCCATGTCCAGGGAGCCGGTACGGAACAGTTCGGCGATCTGGTTGGGGTTTTCGCCCAGGGTCACCACGCGGTCCTTGAGCTCGGCGAGTTTCTTGAAGCCCGGCTCAATGTTGTGCTCGTCACCACCGGCCAATTTGGCGGCGATGATGATCAGGTCCATGGCTTCGGTCCAGTTCGGCGGCGGCAGGAAAATGTTGGGCGACAACTCGGCGTCCCACAGGGCAGCGTAACTGTCCGGCGCGTCCTTGATGGTGCGAGTGCTGTAGACCAGGCTGTTGCACCACAACAGGTAGCCGATGCCGTGGCCGTTGGCGCCGGTGCGGTATTTCTCCGGCACGTCGACCAGGTTGGGAATGCGGTTGAGGTCGGGTTTTTCCAGGAGGTCGGCAGCGGCCAGTCCCTCGGCGCCGACGCCGGCCAGGGTGATGATGTCGTATTGCGGACGATCACCGCCGGCCTTGAGTTTGGCGACCATTTCCGAGGTGCTGCCGGTGCGGTCGGCGATCACTTTGCAGCCGTACTTGTCTTCGAAGGTCGCGGCGATGTTGCGCAGCGCGGCCAGGCCAGTGTCATCGGACCAGGTCAGCAGACGCAGGGTCTTGCCCTGGAAACGGGTGTCGCTGGCGCTGGCCTTGATGAAGGGCATACTCATGGCCGCCGCCGCGACGGAGGCCACACCCACGGTTTTGATGAATTGACGTCTGTTCAGATCGTGCTCGCCCATTACGGACTCCCATTTATTGTTGTTGGAATGAGATTGGTAGCAACCGTTGCATCTGCGCGCCTGGCCCGCCTGAGTCCCTGTATTGGGGGCGATGACTGAGCCGACGGGTTCATCCTGAGGTTGTGCAAAACACCTGACTATCGATAAAAACTCATTGAAGCCATGACGCCATTGCATGCCTGAGTTCCTGTGGGAGCGGGCTTGCCCGCGATGGTCGCAAGGTCGACGCGGACTGCCTGATGCCCCGCGTGATCGTTGACGTCCATCGCTGTAGGAGCGGGCTTGCCCGCGAAGGGGCCAGGGAGCCCACCACGAAACCATGCCACTTACACAGCGCGAATCACGTGCTTGATCTCCTGGAACGCCTGCAACCCCCACGGCCCCAGTTCGCGGCCGATACTGCTCTGCTTGTAGCCACCCCAGGCGGTCTGCGGGAAGATCACCTGAGGCGCGTTGATCCACACCAGGCCGGCCTGCAAGGCATTGGCGACACGATCCGCCGCCTCGGCATCACGGGTGACGACACTGGCGACCAAGCCGAATTGGCTGTCATTGGCAAGGGCAATCGCCTCGGCCTCGGCACTGAAGCGACGCACGCAGATCACCGGGCCAAAAATCTCCTCAGACCACAACGCACTGTCCAGCGGCACGTCAGTGAACACCGTCGGTTGCAGGAAATAACCCCGCGACAGGTGCGCCGGTCGATTACCGCCGCAGACCAACCGCGCTCCGGCGTTCAAGCCGCGATCAATGTGCCCGAGCACCCGCTGGTACTGCGCCTGATTGACCAACGCGCCCATTTCCACGTTGGGGTCGAACGGGTCAGCCACGCGAATGGCTTCGGCACGAGCCCTCAGGCGCGCGAGGAACTCATCGAATAATGGGTCTGCGACCAGCACGCGACTGGTGGCGGAACACATTTGCCCAGCATTGAAGAAACCGCCGCCGCAGGCCACTTCCACAGCCAGTTCAAGATCGGCATCGGCCAGCACCAGCAACGAAGATTTACCACCCAGTTCCAGGCTCACGCCTTTGACGGTTTCGGCGGCGCGCTGCATGACCTGCACGCCCACCGCATTGCTGCCCGTGAAAGAGACCTTGGCGATGCGCGGGTCCGCTGTCAGCGGCGCGCCCACGGCCAGGCCGGTGCCGCAGACCACGTTGAGCACGCCCTTGGGCAGCCCGGCCTCGGCGATGATCGCAGCCAGTTCCAGTTCCGGCAGCGGCGTGACTTCGGAGGGCTTGAGTACCACACAGCAGCCGGCCGCCAAGGCGGGGGCAAGCTTCCAGGCGGTGGTGACCATCGGGAAATTCCACGGCACGATCAGCCCCACCACACCGCAGGGCTCGCGACGCAGGCGTGCGCTGAACTCGTCGCTCGGCAGTTCAACAGCGGTGTCCTGCCGGGCGTCCAGCCCTTCGGCCAAACCTGCGTAGTACTCGAAGGTGGCGATCACGTCATCGACGTCGATGGCCGCTTCGAACTGCGGCTTGCCGTTGTTGCTCGACTGCAAGTGCATCAATTGCTCACGACCGCCCGCCACGCCAGCCGCGATCCGGCGCAGGATGGTGCCGCGCTCGGCACCGGTGGTCTGCGACCAGGTTTTGAAGGCTTCGGTGGCGGCTCTCACCGCGTGGTCGACCGACTGGGCATCACCGCCATTGACCGTGGTCAGCAGCGCCTCGGTGGCCGGGTTGATCACCCGCAGGTGTTCGTTGCCGGCGAACCATTGGCCATCGATGTACAGGCCATCGAGTGTGGTCGGGAAGCTCATTTCGACACCGCCTTCATCCACTGCGCCTGATCGATTTCAATCAGGGTCGGCCCCTGGCGATCGGCGGCGGCACGCAGCGCGCTGCGCAGTTTCTCGACATCGTTGACGGCCTCGGCTGAGCACCCCAGCGCCCTGGCCACGCCGATGAAATCCGGGGTGTAGATGTCCACGCCTACCGGTTCAATGGCACGGTTGACCATGTATTTCTTGATCTCTTCGTAGCCCTGGTTATTCCACAGCAGCACGATCACCGGGGTGCGTGCTTCCACGGCGCTGGCCAGTTCAGGCAGGGTGAATTGCAGGCCGCCGTCGCCAATCAGGCACACCACCGGTGGCCGTACACCGCCCTCAATACGGCCACCGAGCCAGGCGCCAATCGCTGCCGGCAACGCATAACCAAGGGTGCCGTAACCGGTGGACGAGTTAAACCAGCGGCGCGGTCGCTCGGGGTTGAAGGTCAGGTTGCCGGTGTACACCGGCTGCGTGGAATCGCCGACGAACACGGCCTGCGGCAACTCATGCATCACGGTTTCCAGGAAGCGCGTCTGGGCCAGGGTCGGCGCGTCCCAGTTGGCCGCCAGCTCTTCGCGCAAACGGGCGGCGCGCACTTGACCCCAATCGTTGCGGCGCTCGGCCAGGGATTTGTGCGACAGCGCACTGAGCAAGGCCCGCGCTGCGTTCCGCGAATCGGCAACCAGGGCCAGGTGCGGCGGGTAATTGCGCACGGTCTGGTCGGGGTCAATATCGACACGCAGCAGCTTGCCGGGAATTTCGAAGCCACCGGCGAACGTCACGTCGTAATCGGTCTCGGCCAGCTCGGTGCCGATGGCCAGCACCACATCGGCTTCGGCCACCAGGGCGCGGGTCGCCACCAGACTCTGGGTCGAACCGATCAGCAACGGATGCGCGGATTCGAGCATGCCCTTGGCGTTGATCGTCAGCGCAACCGGCGCGTCCAGCAGCTCAGCCAGTTCGGTCAACTCGGCAGCGGCCTCGATGGCCCCACCACCGGCCAGGATCAACGGGCGTTTGGCACCGGCCAGCAGGTCGGTCATGCGGCTGATCGCGCAGGGCGACGCGCCGGCACGGTCGATGTGCACCGGCAAACTGGCGAGCAGTTCATCGGCGTCCTCGACCAGCACGTCCAGCGGGATTTCAATGTGCACCGGACGTGGCCGGCCGGCCTGGAACAGGGCGAAGGCACGGGCCAGCACCCCGGGCAATTCCGACGCCGACATCAGGGTTTGGGAGAACGCGGCGACACCGCCACACAACGCGCTTTGGTTCGGCAACTCGTGAAGCTTGCCGCGACCGCCGCCCAACTGGTTGCGCGTCTGCACGCTGGAGATCACCAGCATCGGGATCGAATCGGCGTACGCCTGGCCCATCGCAGTGGTGATGTTGGTCATGCCGGGGCCGGTGATGATGAAGCACACACCCGGCTTGCCACTGGTGCGGGCGTAGCCGTCGGCCATGAACCCGGCGCCCTGCTCATGACGCGGCGTGACATGATGGATGCTCGAACGGGCCAGCCCGCGATACAACTCGACGGTGTGCACACCAGGGATGCCGAATACCTGCTCGACCCCGTAGCCCTCGAGTAACTTGACCAATACTTCGCCGCACGTCGCCATGTCTTTGCCCTTGTTGTTCGTTTGAGACGCCGGGCCTGCGCTGTGTTTATGATGAGTGGGCAGGTCCAGGGATGGCCTCATTGGAACGGTCGACACGTTGCCGCAACAATGGATAAAAAATCATGCCAGCCATGTCCTTACGTCATACCTTGGATCCCGATGAAACGATTGCCTCCCCTGCCGGCGCTGTACACTTTTCTGATTACCGCGCAGTGCTGCAACTTCACCCGCGCCGCCGAACAGCTGTTCATCACCCAGGGCGCGGTGAGTCGGCAAATTGCCGGGCTGGAAGCGCATTTGGGTTATGAGTTGTTTATCCGCCAGGCGAGGGGCCTGGAGCTGACGAGCGAAGGCCGGGAGTGGCTGCCACGGGTACAACAGATTTTCGGCCTGATCGATGAGGCCGTGGAGCAGATCGGCGAGAAGCGTGAAACCCTGCAACTCAAGGCGCCGACCTGTGTCATGCGCTGGCTGTTGCCGCGATTGTTGCAGTGGCAAAAGGAGCGTCCGGATGTGCCCGTGGCGCTGACCACGACGGTCAAGCACGGCGTGGACTTCCAGCGCGAGCAGTTCGATGCCGCGGTGATGTATGGGGCCCGACCGGACAGCATGCTGAACGCCTGCCTGCTGTTCGACGAGCAACTGACGCCGGTCTGTTCGCCACAGACGGCACTGCAGGCGCCAGCGGATTTGCATCAGCACCTGCTGCTGCACCCGACCCGCGATGAACGCGACTGGAATGCCTGGTTACAGGCCGCCAACCTCAAGTTGAGCCATGCTCGTGGCCAGCATTTCGAAACCTTGGATCTGGCAATGTCGACGGCGTCCCAGGGCATGGGCGTGGCGATCGGCGACTGGTCGCTGATCGGGGATGACCTGAGCGCAGGGCGGCTGGTCATGCCGTTTGACTTGAAGGTGAAGACCGGATTGGCGTACTACCTGGTGTTCCCGGAGAAGACCGCGCCGTCGGCGCCTTTGCGCGAGTTGATGGCGTGGTTGGTGGAGCAGGCGCGCAGCCGCTGAAAATGCGGCCCCTGTGGGAGCGGGCTTGCCCGCGATGGTGGTCCAGACGACAAAGGGCAACCTGATTCCCCGCGTCATCGTTAACGACCATCGCGGGCAAGCCCGCTCCCACAGGGGGGAGTGTGATCACCTGCTCGCGAGCCTCTCAGCTTCTATCAATACCCGACGGTGAAACGCTGACGAGCGTGTTTCGGCGCCTCCACCTCATCGATCATCGCAATCGCATAATCGGCAAAGGTAATCCAGCTTCGACCGGCACTGCTGACCAGCAAATCATCCTTGCCGATGCGAAACGCGCCAGTGCGCTCACCCTCGACGAACTCCGCCGAAGGCGACACGAACGTCCAGTCCAGTTGCTGCTCACGGCGCAGGTCATCGAGGAACGCCGCACCGGCACTCGCCTCGGCCTTGTACTCTGCAGGAAAGCCTTCGCTGTCGATCACCCGGGTGCCACCGGGCAGCAACAGCGAACCGGCACCACCCACCACCAGCAGGCGTTTAACTCCGGCTTTTTTCACCGGTTCGATCACGGCGGCGCTGGGAACCGTGGCGAAATGTGCAGCGCTGATCACCACGTCATGCCCTGCCACTGCCGCTTGCAGTGCCTGGGTATCCAGTACGTCGACATTCTTGCTGACCACCCCGTCTCGCTCGCCGATCTTGGCGGTATTACGGGCGATGGCCGTCACGTGATGACCACGACGCAGGGCTTCTTCCAAAAGTTGGCTGCCGGCACGGCCGGTGGCACCGATGATTGCGATTTTGCTCATGACGTACTCCAGTTGGCTTGAATAGGCTCTTTGTGATCAAGGGTGGCGGGTTACCACTGCATCTCGCCCATGGCGACTTTGGCGCTCAGTTCCAGCGAGCTGTCTTCGCCCAGGTTCGGAAAGCGTTTTTTCATGGCGGCGACCAGTGCAGGGCTGTCCTTGGCCTTCACGGTCTCTTCGTCGAAAGCCCGAATGTAATCGGCCGTGAAGTGCACCGCCGCCAGGGAGCGGGCACTTTTGCCCAGGTAATGGCCCGGCACGACGGTGTTCGGCTTGAGGCTTTCGATAGCGTGCAGCGTAGCCAACCAATCAGCATGGGACTGTGCGGTTTGGGTATCGGCCATCCACACGTGGATGTTTTCGGCGACTACCACGCCACCAACCACTGCCTTGATCGAAGGGATCCAGACGAAGCTACGATCCGGCTGCGGGCCTTCAAGGCCCACCACCTGCAACTTCTGCCCTTCGAGCATCAGACTGTCGCCCTTCAGTACGCCCGGCACCAGGGTTTTGGCAGGGGCATCGGCGCCCATCTTCGGCCCCCAATAGGCCATCTTGCCCCTGACGGTCTGCTTGATGTGATCCACGGTTGGCTGCGAGGCGAGCACCCGGGCTTCGGGGAATGCGGCCGTCAGGGTGTCCAGGCCGAAGTAGTAATCAGGGTCACCGTGGCTGATGTAGATGGTGGTCAGGCGCTTGCCGCTGGCGCGGATTTTCTCCACTACCTGGGCGGCCTGCTCGCGACCGAATTGTGCGTCCACCAGGATCGCATCCTTCTCGCCGCTGACCAGCACCGAGGTCACGGGGAAGATCGCCTTCTCGCCGGGGTTGTAGACGTCCAGGGTCAAGCTGGCAGCGCTGGCGTGGGCGGCGAAGGCGAAAGCGGCGGTTGCCAGGAGGATGCGTTTGAACAACATGTGAAGCTCCGTCTGTGTGAAGGCCCACGCCCCCCTGTAGGAGCGAGCTTGCTCGCGATGGCGGTGTATCAGCCCCCATCATTGTCGACTGACACAGCGCTATCGCGAGCAAGCTCGCTCCTACAGGGGGCAGTGTCGCCAGGAATGGAACAGAGCATAGTTGTCAAACTCAGTACAAAAAATGCGATGCTGGAACATAGTTTGTTTCTAAAATCGGGCAAATCATGGATCGTCTACAAGCAATACGGGTGTTCGTCACAGTGGTCGACCTCGGCAGCCAGTCAGCCGCCGCCGATCATCTGGAGCTGTCACGGCCAGTGGTCTCGCGCTATCTGGCAGAGTTGGAAGATTGGGTGGGCGCCCGTTTGATGCACCGCACCACGCGCAAACTGAGCCTGACCGCCGCCGGTAGCGAAATCCTGCCCCGGTGCCGGCAGATGCTTGAACTGTCCACAGACATGCAGACCATCCTCAGCGAACCCGACGAGACACCTCGAGGTCTTTTGCGCATCAGCGTCAGTACATCATTTGGCCAGGCACAACTGGCCGATGCGATGGCGGCTTACGTCAAGCGTTACCCCGGTGTGCGCATCGAATTGCAGATGCTCGACCGAACGGTGAACCTGGTGGACGAGCGTATCGACCTGGCGATTCGCACCAGCAATGACCTGGATCCGAACCTTATCGCCCGGCGACTGACGGTCTGTCGCTCGGTGATCTGCGCGGCACCTGCTTACCTGCAAACACATCCCGCGCCACGGCGGGTCGAAGACCTCAGCCAGCACAACTGCCTGACCCATTCCTATTTCGGCAAGAACCTGTGGCATTTTGAGCAGGACGGCGAACCAGTGTCGATGCCGGTGCAGGGCAATATCAGCGCCAACGAGGCCAGCACCCTGTTGCGCGCGACCATTGCGGGTGCGGGGGTGGCGATGCTCCCTACTTATCAGGCCTACGTACATATCCACAGCGGCGAACTGGTGCGCCTGCTGCCCCACGCCGAACCCCGGCAGATGAACATCTACGCGGTGTACGCCTCGCGCAAGCACATGCCGGCGGCGCTGCGCAGCCTGCTGGATTTTCTGGTGGAGAGGTTTCCACAAGAGCCTGAGTGGGACAAAGGCCTGTAGTCACCACAAATCTACTGTGGGAGCGGCGGTGCCCTGAATACCGCATCACATACAAACCCGCATCACTGGCAACCCACCACCACTGACCTATGCTCAAGTTAGTACCCATGGGTATTCGTTCAGAGGTCAACGCCATGAACATCAAAACAAGAAGATACCTCGCGATTTTCCTGACCTGCGCCGCCACACTGGCGCTGTATGGCACGGCGGCCTGGCGCGTCGAGCAATTGCGGCAACTGCCCCGCGATTACGCCAGCTGCAATTTCGAGCGCTGCATACCTCACAATGCAACGCTCAACGCCCTGCGGTAAAGACGGCTCAGGACCCGTTACCCCGTTCGGCCTTCAAACGGTCGCGGAACGCCTTGGGTGAGATCCCCACCCGGCGGCGGAACAGGCGCGTGAAGTTGGTGGGATCGGAAAATCCCAACACCTCGGACATCTCATAGATGGTCATGCTGGTGTAGGTCAGCAAGCGCTTGGCCTCCAGCAACTGCCGCTCGTGCATGATCTGCAGGGCGGGTTGCCCCGCCAGTTCCCGACAGGTGCCGTTGAGGTGGGACACGGATATACCCAGGCGATGCGCCAGGTCCTCCACCTTGACGTGCTGGCGATAGGTCTCTTCCACCAGTTGGATGAACCCGTTCAGGTACTCCCGCGCACGTTGCGGACGCTGGCTGGCGTTGCGACGCTGCAACGCCTGGCGGCCGACCCACACCAGGATCACGCTGACCAGCGAATGCATGAGCATTTCCCGGGCGGGTTGATGACCGGTGTATTCGGTTTGCAAGGCAAGGAACAGGCTATTGAGGTAGTCGCTGTCCACGCCCGACGGGTAACTGTCCGCCTGGCCCAGGGCATTGACCGAGTGCCCCAGCTGCGCCTGCAAGTGGGCGACCAACGGCGCCGCCAGGGTCACGACAAACCCTTCGACATCCTCGGAAAAACGATAACCATGAACGGACAGGGGCGGCAGGACCAGCACGGCCGGCTCACTCAACTGTGTTCGATTGCCTTCGATTTCGAGCTCGGCCTGACCTTTGAACACGAAGAGCAACTGGCATAAATCAGCGTGACGATGGGGTTTGATCTCCCATTGGTGTTCGCGACTGCGTTTGGAAATGGTTTCGCAATGCAGCAAGTCCGGCGTCGGCCAATCCAGGCTTTCACCGTAAAGCTTGAACACCGGTATCGAAGGCAGGTCAGGCTTGTTCATCACTTCAATCCAGGCCTCGGAGGTGGCGGGTAGTTTTACACCCATGGACGGAATGTACAGATGGCGGCCCAGTTTTCACCCTCAATCGGCAGACCCGCAAGTGAAAATTGCGTCGGCCATTCGTACGCGGCTATCGAATAGCTTGCTACCGACTTACACTGAAGGGCATTACCGACTGCCTTGCGTCTACCCCAAGCCCACTCCCCCCGCAGGTTACCCGTGACCCACCTGAATCACCCCGACACGCCCAGGCCAGCCATTCGCAATGTGCTGATTGCGTTGATGCTGGCGATCTTTCTCGGTGCGCTGGACCAGACCATCGTTGCCGTGTCGATGCCGGCCATTTCCGCACAGTTCAAGGACGTCAGCCTGCTGGCCTGGGTGATTTCCGGCTACATGGTGGCGATGACCGTGGCCGTCCCGATCTACGGCAAATTGGGCGACTTGTACGGGCGGCGTCGGTTGATGCTGTTCGGCATGGGCTTATTCACCCTCGCTTCGCTGTTCTGTGGCATGGCCCAGAGCATGGAGCAACTGGTGCTTGCACGGATCTTCCAGGGCATCGGCGCCGGCGGGATGATTTCGGTCAGCCAGGCGATCATCGGCGACATCGTGCCGCCCCGTGAACGCGGCCGCTACCAAGGCTATTTCAGCAGCATGTACGCCGTGGCCAGCGTCGCCGGCCCGGTACTCGGCGGCTACATGACCGAATACCTGTCGTGGCGCTGGGTGTTCCTGATCAATCTGCCGCTGGGGCTCGGGGCATACTGGGTCGCCCACCGCAACCTGATGGGCCTGCCAATTCCCCAGCGCAAACCGGTCATCGACTACCTCGGCACACTGTTGATGATCATCGGCCTGACCGCCCTGCTCCTTGGCATCACCCAGATCGGGCAAGGCCACTCCTGGCGCAGCAACGAAGTGCTCGGGCTGTTCACGGCGGCGGTATTGATACTGGCCGTGTTCGTCTGGCATGAGGGCCGTGCGCGGGAGCCGCTTCTGCCCATGCACCTGTTCGCCAACCGCAATGCCCTGCTGTGCTGGTGCACGATTTTCTTCACCAGTTTCCAGGCGATTTCGTTGATCGTGCTAATGCCTTTGCGCTTCCAGAGCGTCACAGGTGCCGGGGCCGACAGCGCCGCCTTGCATTTGCTGCCACTGGCAATGGGGTTGCCGATTGGCGCCTATTTCGCAGGTCGTCGAACCTCGGTCACCGGTCGCTACAAACCGCAGATCCTGGCCGGAGCGATCCTGATGCCGATCTCGATCCTGGGCATGGCGCTCAGTGCGCCCCAGGCCTTTGTGCTCAGTAGCCTGTTCATGTTGCTCAGCGGGATCGCCGGCGGCATGCAATTTCCCACTTCGCTGGTGGGCACGCAAAACGCCGTCGACCAGCGCGACATCGGCGTCGCCACGAGCACCACCAACCTGTTCCGCTCACTGGGCGGCGCGGTGGGCGTAGCGCTGATGTCGGCCTTGCTCCTGGCGTTGTTGCAGGATTCGAGCTTTTCGCAACTGGCGGGTTCGACACTGCTGGCAGAGGGGCATTCCGGTAACGTCCTGCTGGACGGACTGAATGCCGCACCGGGCGATACGCAGGATGCCTTGCGTGCAGAATTGCTGTTGACGTTCAGGCACTTGTTGATGGTCAGCGCCGCGGTGTCGCTGCTGGGTCTGGCAGCAGCGGTTGCCATGCCAAACCGGTTGTTGCGCGGGCGTGAGGATAAGGTCAGGTAGACCGCGGTTGCTGTTGTGGGAGCGGGCTTGCTCGCGAAGAGGTCAGCAACATCATCGGCGACTGACACTCCGCCTTCGCGAGCAAGCCCGCAGGCCTCGGTTTCAAGGGCTGTAATACCCCACCGCCACCAGAAAATGCCCGACCTTCTTCAGGTAGGCATGCTTGTCTTCGACCTTGCCGGTGACCGGGTTTTTCCACTTATAGGCGTATTCACCGTGGTCCTGCTGGGCGATCAACGCCAGGATCGGCTCACCCACGGGCTTGCCGTCCGGGTCCTTGATCTTGCTGAAGTCGGTATTGAGCAGGCGCAGGTTGGTGCCATGGGCGACGTACCGCTGGGTGTCCAGGTCGACGACAAACACGTACAGGTCATCCTGCAAATAACCTCCCTTGAGGGAGTTGATGGCCTTGAGCGTGCCCTTTTCGTCCTTGGCCAGATCGACCGCCGCCTTGTTCAGCAGCGCCATGGCCTGTTCCGCCGACGCCCTGGGCAGGTAGTAACCCACCGCGAGGATGCGCTGGCCAATTCGCTGGTAGTACACGTGTTTACGTTCGATCTTGCCGTCGGCCCAGTTCTGCCAGCGATATTCGGCCTCCTGAATGCCATTGCCCTCCGGCACATTCAGAGCGTTCTTGAACGCTTTCTGCAAATCAGGCCCGAGCACCTCGGACACGTCACGCCCAATCAACGCCGAAGAGGGCCCACCGCTGGCCAGCATCACGCCCTTGGTGTCGACCACGAACACGTAGCGGTCCTTGTCGACGAACTCACCCTGGCGACTGAACGCCGCAAACGCCTTGTCACCATGATCGTGGTAATAGGCCAGGGCCTTTTCCAGCAGGGCAATGGCCGCCTTGCTGTCATCCTTTTGCGTCGCAGCCGCCTGCGCCTGCCCCAACAACAGCAGCAATATGCCGCCCACCAACGCCAACCTGTGCAAAAACCCCATTGCCCATCCCTCGCTCTGTCAGTCTTTCAAGAGCGTAGACGGCAATGGGGCATGTATGGATATTCAGCAAACCGCAGTAACAGCTTGATGCTTAGGGCTTGGCGCGCAACTGCTGTTGCAGGTTCTGGATCTGCGCCTGAAGGGTGTTGATGTTGCGGGTGACCTGGCCACGGAACGCGTCGAACTCGGCAGTGCTGGATGCGCCGGGCGCGGCGGCCGGGCGATTGTCCTGCTCGCTTTTGAGCACGATCATGTCCTGTTCCAGGCGCTCGATGGCGGCGCTTGGGTTGCCCTGTTTTTTCAGCGCGGCGATATCGGCGCCGAGGCTCTTGAGTTGGGCATCGATCTTGTCGGTGTCCGCTGGCGTGCTTTTCAGCGTGGCCAGCTCGCTGCCGAGGGCTTTGACCTGGGCCTGCAATTGCGAATTGGCAGCCTGTTGCTCGGTGTTCTGGGCAGTGGCTTGAGCCAGGCGCTTGTCCAGCTCGGCGGTTTGCGCGGTCATTTGCGCCAGCCGCTTGTCCAGGTCGGAGGCCTGGCCGGCAACGCCCTGTTGTTGCTTGCCCTGATCCTGAAGGCGGCTTTCCAACTGCTTGATCTGCAGCTTCAGCGCTTCGCTGTCCGAGGTCACGTTGGTCTGGCTGGCGACCACCTTGCCGGAAATGTCCTGCAAGCGCCCCGCCGCATCCTCACTGATGCGTGCGAAACTTTCCTGGGTCGCCACCAGTTGCTGCTCCATCAGCGAGATCTGCTGGAAACTCCACCAGGCCAGGCCCGCGAAAGCGAAGAACAGCGCGCCGACCAGGGCCCACAACGGGCCGGTGCTCGCCGCCCTGACCTTGACCACCGGCGGCGTGCGCGAGTGCACCGTGGTGCGCGCAGGCGTTGGAAAATCATCGTCGTCGAGGACATCGGCCCGCAGGCTCGGCACATCGTCGAAGTCGTCGTTGGCATCGTTACGCATGGACATTGAGTCAACCTTTGTGAAACGCGGTGATGGCATTATGGGCGTGAGTATAAACCCGTGAGCCGCATGGATTGACCCTCAATGCCCCGGCTCGGTTCACTATCGGCAACGTCTGTGTTTCAGCGAATGTCCTGGGCTTTCCACCAGTTGCAGAATTCATCCAGGGCAGTCCAGAGACTGACCTTCGGATCGTAATCCAGATAATGACGCGCGCGACTGATGTCCAGGGTGAAACTTTTGTTCATCACCTGCATGCCCAGCCGCGACAGGGTCGGCTCGGGGCGCCCTGGCCAGAGCTTGCACGCGCCTTCGTTGAGCGCCGCCACCGCGTAGGCAAGGCCGTAGGAACGGTAGCGAGTCACCTGTGGGACATCCATCTGGCGCATCACGTAATTGACCACGTCCCACAAGGGAATTGGCGCTCCGTTACTGATGTTGTAGGCCTTGCCCAGCGCCGAACCGGCGGCCAGCAAGCTGCTGAGCATTGCTTCGTTGAGGTTTTGCACGCTGGTGAAGTCGACCTTGTTCAAGCCGTTGCCGACGGTGGCCAGGCGACCTTTGCGCTGCATCTTCAACAAACGCGGAAAAATGCTCATGTCTCCGGCACCGGTGACGAAACGCGGGCGAAGCGCCAGGGTTTCGAGACCGAATTCCTGTGCCCCGAACACCTTTTGCTCGGCCAGGTATTTGGTCGCGGCATAGGGATGTTTGAAGCGTTTTGGCACCTGTTCTTCGGTCAGTCCAAGGTGATCACGACCATCGAAATAGATCGAGGGCGACGACAGATGCACCAGGCGCCGCACGCGCTGCTTGAGGCAGGCTTCGACCACGTTTTCGGTAACCTGCACGTTGCCTTGATGGAAATCCTGATAACGCCCCCACACGCCGACTGCGCCCGCGCAATGCACCACGGCCTCGACATCACGACACAGCGCTCGCGCCAGTTCCGGGTCGCTCAAGTCTCCCGGGACGAACTCGGCACCACGGCGCACCAGGTGTTCGACGCTTTCGGCCCGGCGACCGTTGACCCGTACATCCAGGCCCTGCTCCAGGGCGAAACGCGCAAAGCGTCCGCCAATGAAGCCGCTTGCGCCGGTGACCAGAATCTTCATGAGGTTTCCTTCGGAAACAGCTCCAAGCTGCAAGCTTCAAGCTGATAGTTAAAACAGTTCGCAAGCGCTTCACTTGCCGCTTGCAGCTTGACGCTCATGGCTGGCCCAGAGGCACCAACCAATGCTTCGACGCACGCACCAATTGCTCCGTCAGCAACCCGAGCAACTGCCCACCATTGCGCCAATGATGCCAGTACAACGGCACATCGATGGGCTTATCTGGCAGCAGTTCGCGTAAAACTCCGCGCGCCAGCTGGTCACGAACCTGTAGTTCGGGCACCAGTCCCCAGCCGAGACCGGCCTCGGCCAGGCGCAGGAACCCCTCGGATGACGGGCATAGATGATGTTCGAATCCGCCATCGACACCCAGGGACGCGAGGTAGCGATGCTGGAGGAAATCGTCCGGGCCGAACACCAGCGCCGGCGTTTTCGCCAACCGCTCGGCACGCACGCCGTCCGGAAAATGCCGGACAATGAACTCAGGGCTGGCCATCGCCCGGTAACGCATGGCCCCCAGCAGCACGCTACGCCCGCCGGCTACCGGACGTTCACTGGCGCACAGACATGCGGCCACTTCGCCGGCCTTCATGCGTTTGAGGCCGACGGTCTGGTCTTCCACTACCAGGTCGAGCAGCAGATGCTGCTCCGCGCAAAAATCACCGACCGCTCCCGCCCACCAGGTGGCGAGGCTGTCGGCATTGAGGGCGATGCGCAGGCGCTCCGGCAGGCCTTCTTCATCCAGCGCCGGGACCAGGCTTTGCAGGTCGCGCTCGAGCAGGCGCACCTGCTGCACATGGTTGAGCAGGCGCCGGCCGATGTCAGTGGGCGCCGGTGGCGTGGCGCGCACCAGCACCGGCTGGCCGACCCGCGCCTCGAGCAACTTGATGCGCTGCGAAATGGCCGATTGCGACAGGCCGAGCACCTGGGCGGCGCGTTCGAAACCGGCCTGTTCGATCACCGCCGCCAGGGCCGAAAGCAGTTTGTAGTCGAACATCAGTTTTCCTAATGAGCGATCAGTAAGATTGGTTTTTCTTATACAGCCTTGGGAAGGACAATAGCCAGCAAGAACTCTTGGAGAAGGATCACCCCGATGGCTGGCGAAACCTCCCTGGCAACCCTGCTGCGCAGCATGAGCCCGCAGTTCAATGACGGCGAATACGTGTTCTGCACGTTGCCCGATGGTCAGTTGCCCCACGGCCTGGACATCGTCGGCAGCTTTCGCGAACAGGAAGGCCTGACCGTGATCCTGCCACGCGCCCACGCGCAGCAGGCCGGCTTGAGCTTCGACTATGTCGCCGCCTGGATCACCCTCAACGTGCACTCGGCATTGCAAGCCGTTGGCCTGACCGCCGCCTTCGCCACGGCACTGGGCCAGGCCGGCATCAGCTGCAATGTGATCGCCGGCTACTACCACGACCATTTGTTCGTCGGCCAGGCCGACGCCGAACGCGCCATGCAAGTGCTGCGCGACCTGGCAGCGAACGCGGAGTAACGATCCATGTGGCAAAGTTATGTGAACGGCCTGTTGGTGGCCGCGGGGCTGATCATGGCGATCGGCACCCAGAACGCTTTCGTCCTGGCCCAGAGCCTGCGGCGCGAACATCACCTGCCGGTAGCGGCACTGTGTGTGACCTGCGATGCGTTACTGGTGGCCGCCGGCGTCTTCGGCCTGGCGACTGTGCTGGCGCAAAACCCGACCTTGCTGGCCATCGCCCGCTGGGGTGGTGCGGCGTTCCTGCTGTGGTACGGCAGCCTCGCGCTGCGTCGTGCCTGCTCCCGGCAGAGCCTGCAACAAGGGGAAAACCAGACGGTACGATCACTGCGTGCGGTCATGCTCAGTGCCCTGGCGGTGACGTTGCTCAACCCGCACGTCTACCTGGACACGGTGCTGCTGATCGGCTCGCTGGGCGCCCAACAGACCGAGCCCGGTGCCTATGTCGTCGGCGCGGCCAGTGCGTCGCTGCTGTGGTTCTTTACCCTGGCGTTGGGCGCCGCCTGGCTGGCCCCCTGGCTGGCACGCCCCAGCACCTGGCGAATCCTCGACTTGCTGGTGGCGGTGATGATGTTCACCGTGGCAGCGCAGTTGATCACCAGCGCCTGATTTATTCCAAAAGGCTCTGGAACCTCTATTCCACACAGTTGTTGCGTGGTTATGCCGCCACCCCGGTGCTATGATCCGGTTCGATGCGCCGCAAAGAGTACAAACTCCCCGGCGCTTTGTCTGGCCGCCCGTGATCGGCCTTGCGCCCACCGCAAACTGACCTGATTAGGAGAATGATCATGGCTTTCGAATTGCCGCCGCTGCCTTACGCCCACGATGCCCTGCAGCCGCACATTTCCAAGGAAACCCTGGAATACCACCACGACAAGCACCACAACACCTACGTCGTGAACCTGAACAATCTGGTGCCTGGCACCGAGTTCGAAGGCAAGACCCTGGAAGAAATCGTCAAGTCTTCCTCGGGCGGCATCTTCAACAACGCCGCTCAAGTCTGGAACCACACTTTCTACTGGAACTGCCTGGCGCCAAACGCCGGTGGTCAACCAACCGGCGCACTGGCTGAAGCCATCAACGCGGCCTTCGGTTCGTTCGACAAGTTCAAGGAAGAGTTCAGCAAAACCTCCATCGGCACCTTCGGTTCCGGCTGGGGCTGGCTGGTGAAAAAAGCTGACGGTTCCCTGGCCCTGGCCAGCACCATCGGCGCCGGCAACCCGCTGACCAACGGCGACACCCCGCTGCTGACCTGCGACGTCTGGGAACACGCCTACTACATCGACTACCGCAACGTTCGTCCGAAATACGTCGAAGCGTTCTGGAACTTGGTCAACTGGAAATTCGTGGCTGAGCAATTCGAAGGCAAGACCTTCAAAGCTTAAGCTCGATGCCAGACAAAAAACCCGGCCTTGGCCGGGTTTTTTTATGCCCTGGCCATCCCCCATCCCTGTAGGAGCGAGCTTGTCGAGGCGTCGAACCGTCGCGATGGTAGCCCAGGCACCTCGGGCATCCAGACACCCCGCGTCATCGTTGACGACCATCGCGAGCAAGCTCGCTCTTACAGGGATGATGTACACCGGTAGGAATGGGTTGGCTGCATGAACACCATCGCGGGCAAGCCCGCTCCCACACGGGCAAGCATCCAGCCGCAAAAATGAAACCCACCTCACTCCCCTTGTCCCCGCGCCAGACCCGTCTACCATCAACCTGAAGGTATTTTCTCCCCGCCCCCTCAAGTTGAAGGACTCGACTACCGAAACAGTACAAATAAGCGCGAATACTCCAGATAGCAGCATTTCGGCCAACCCACAGGTAAATCTTCCTGTGTTCGATTGTCCCTTTGACTGCCATCACGGGATTGCCAATACTCATGGCTACTTGATGCTACCCGCACGGAACAAGGAATGACTCTTTGAAGCTGGAACTCAAGAACAGCTTGTCGGTAAAGTTGCTCCGGGTCGTGCTGTTGTCGGCATTGATCGTTGGCGTGGTCTTGAGCTGCGCGCAGATCGTTTTCGATGCCTATAAGACGAACCAGGCCGTGGCCAGCGATGCGCAGCGCATCCTCGACATGTTTCGCGACCCCTCGACCCAGGCCGTTTACAGCCTGGACCGGGAAATGGGCATGCAGGTCATCGAAGGCCTGTTCCAGGACGATGCCGTGCGCCAGGCGTCCATCGGTCACCCCAATGAAGCGATGCTCGCGCAGAAGTCCCGCGATCTGCAGGCGTCCAACAGCCGCTGGCTGACCGACCTTATTCTCGGCAAGGAACGCACATTCACCACACAATTGGTCGGCCGTGGCCCTTACAGCGAGTATTACGGCGACCTCAGCATCACCCTCGACACGGCCACTTATGGCCAGGGTTTTATCGTCAGTTCGGTGATCATCTTCATTTCGGGGGTCCTGCGTGCCCTGGCCATGGGGCTGGTCTTGTATCTGGTCTATCACTGGCTGCTGACCAAACCACTGTCCCGCATTATCGAGCACCTGACCGAAATCAACCCGGACCGACCCAGCGAACACAAGATCCCGCAGCTCAAGGGGCACGAAAAAAACGAATTGGGGATCTGGATCAGCACCGCCAATCAGTTGCTCGAATCCATCGAGCGCAACACCCATCTACGCCATGAAGCGGAAAACAGCCTGCTGCGCATGGCCCAGTACGACTTTCTCACCGGCCTGCCGAACCGCCAGCAACTGCAGACGCAACTGGACAAAATCCTGGTTGACGCCGGCAAGTTGCAGCGTCGGGTCGCGGTGTTGTGTGTCGGCCTCGACGACTTCAAAGGCATCAACGAACAGTTCAGCTACCAGACCGGCGACCAGTTGCTGCTGGCCCTGGCCGACCGCCTGCGTGCCCACAGTGGTCGCCTGGGGGCTCTGGCCCGCCTGGGCGGCGACCAATTCGCCCTGGTGCAGGCCGACATCGAACAACCCTACGAGGCGGCGGAACTGGCACAGAACATTCTCGATGACCTGGAGGCGCCCTTCGCCCTCGATCACCAGGAAATTCGCCTGCGCGCCACGATCGGTATCACCCTGTTTCCCGAAGATGGCGACAGCACCGAGAAGCTGCTGCAAAAGGCCGAGCAGACCATGACGCTGGCCAAGACCCGTTCACGCAACCGTTATCAGTTCTACATCGCCAGCGTCGATACCGAGATGCGCCGTCGTCGCGAGCTGGAAAAAGACCTGCGCGATGCCCTGACCCGAGATCAGTTCTACCTGGTTTATCAACCCCAGATCAGCTACCGCGATCAGCGCGTGGTGGGCGTTGAGGCGTTGATTCGCTGGCAGCACCCCGAGCACGGGCTGGTGCCGCCGGATCTGTTCATCCCTCTGGCGGAGCAGAACGGCACCATCATCGCCATCGGCGAGTGGGTGCTGGACCATGCGTGCAAGCAACTGCGCGATTGGCATGACCAGGGTTTCACCGAACTGCGCATGGCGGTGAACCTGTCGACCGTGCAACTGCACCACGCCGAACTGCCGCGAGTGGTCAACAACCTGCTGCAGATGTACCGCCTGCCGCCGCGCAGCCTGGAGCTGGAAGTCACCGAAACCGGCCTGATGGAAGACATCAGCACCGCAGCCCAGCACTTGCTTAGCCTGCGCCGCTCCGGCGCGCTGATCGCCATCGACGACTTCGGCACCGGATATTCATCGCTGAGCTACTTGAAGAGCTTGCCGCTGGACAAGATCAAGATCGACAAGAGCTTCGTGCAGGACCTGCTCGATGACGATGACGACGCCACCATCGTTCGCGCCATCATCCAACTGGGCAAGAGCCTGGGCATGCAGGTCATCGCCGAAGGTGTGGAAACTGCCGAGCAAGAGGCCTACATCATTTCCGAAGGCTGCCATGAAGGTCAGGGCTACTTCTACAGCAAACCCCTGCCGGCGCGAGAGCTGGGCGCCTACATGAAGCAGGCTCAGCGCACCAACGCGGCAATCCTCTGATGTTGAAATCCTGTAGGAGCGAGCATGCTCGCGATGGAGGTCAACGATAACGCGGGAAGTCTGACACCCCGCGGCGTTCATCAGTCCATCGCGAGCATGCTCGCTCCTACAGGGGGGTAGCGCCCCTCCCGAATAAGAAATATTTCCAACAACAACCCTTTACACATAATGCGAAAGATTTGCATTATGTGGCAGTTTTGCGCGCCGGGCGCGTCTCCACCCCCTCTCGAAGCAGGATGTTCGCCATGATTCGTATGCCTCTGGCTACCGCCAGTCTGTTGGCCATCGCTATTTCCCTCGCCGGTTGCGGCGAAGGCAAAGACAAAGAAAAAGCCGCCGCACCTGCGCCGGCCGCCAGCACCGCTGCGGCCCCGGCTGCTCCAGCCGCCGCGCCTGCCGCTGCCGGTAAAGTCGATGAAGCCGCCGCCAAGGCCGTTGTCGCTCACTACGCCGACATCGTTTACGCCGTTTACAGCGATGCCGAATCCACTGCAAAAACCCTGCAGACTGCCGTCGACGCCTTCCTCGCCAAGCCGAACGCCGAGACCCTCAAAGCTGCCAAGGCCGCCTGGGTTGCGTCCCGCGTACCTTACCTGCAGAGCGAAGCGTTCCGCTTCGGCAACACCATCATCGACGACTGGGAAGGTCAGGTGAACGCCTGGCCATTGGACGAAGGCCTGATCGACTACGTCGACAAATCCTACGAGCACGCTTTGGGTAACCCGGGCGCTACGGCCAACATCATCGCCAACACCGAGATCCAGGTTGGCGAAGACAAGATCGACGTCAAGGAAATCACTCCGGAAAAACTCGCCAGCCTCAACGAGCTGGGCGGTTCCGAAGCCAACGTCGCGACCGGCTACCACGCCATCGAATTCCTGCTCTGGGGCCAGGACCTGAACGGCACCGGCCCTGGTGCCGGCAACCGTCCGGCTTCGGACTACCTGGAAGGCGCCGGCGCCACCGGCGGCCACAACGACCGTCGTCGTGCTTACCTGAAAGCGGTGACCGAGTTGCTGGTCAGCGACCTGGAAGAAATGGTCGGCAACTGGAAACCAAACGTAGCCGACAACTATCGCGCCACCCTGGAAGCGGAACCGGGCGACGTCGGCCTGCGCAAAATGCTGTTCGGCATGGGCAGCCTGTCCCTGGGCGAACTGGCTGGCGAGCGCATGAAGGTTTCGCTGGAAGCCAACTCCCCTGAAGACGAACACGATTGCTTCAGCGACAACACCCACTACTCGCAGTTCTACGATGCCAAGGGCATTCGTAACGTGTATCTGGGCGAATACACTCGCGTCGACGGCACCAAGATGACCGGGGCCAGCCTGTCGTCCCTGGTGGCCAAGGCCGACGCCGCCGCGGATACCGCGCTTAAAGCTGACCTTGCCGCCACCGAAGCGAAAATGCAGGTCATCGTCGATCACGCCCTCAAGGGTGAGCACTACGACCAACTGATCGCGGCGGGCAACACCGCCGGCAACCAGATCGTGCGCGACGCCATCGCCGCGCTGGTCAAGCAGACCGGTTCGATCGAAGCCGCCGCTGGCAAGCTGGGCATCACCGACCTCAACCCGGACAACGCTGATCACGAGTTCTGATCGACGCTCGTTGCCTGAAGAAAGCCCCGACTCGTCGGGGCTTTTTTATGCTTCCGCACTCCTGTAGGAGCGAGCTTGCTCGCGATGGACGCAAGAACACCGCGGGGTATCAGGTAACCAGCGTCATCGTTAACGACCATCGCGAGCATGCTCGCTCCTACAGGTGAAGGGGTAGACGGGCAATCAAACGATAATTCCTCTTATTCAAACTCCCCTGCCCTGTTAGACTTTGCGCCCTTGTTTTGCTCGTCTCGCAGGATGTCTGATGCCCTCGCTGCTTCTTCGCTTGTCCGCACTGGTTCTGGCCCTGGGCCTGAGTGCCTGCGATGACGCCCCGCGTTTTACCAAAGCCGAGCCCGGCGAAGCCCGTTCCGGTGGCCAGGCAACCGTGCGCAAGACCGACCAGAACGCCTTTTCCCTGCCGTCTGCCAACCTGCCGCCGTCCAGGCGCGTGGATTTCAGCGTTGGCAACAGCTTCTTCCGCAACCCCTGGGTGATCGCCCCCTCGACCACAACCGCCCGCGATGGCCTCGGCCCGTTGTTCAACACCAACGCTTGCCAGAACTGCCACATCAAGGACGGGCGCGGCCATCCGCCGGCGCCCGATGCCTCGAACGCCGTGTCGATGCTGGTGCGCCTGTCGATTCCCGATACGCCAGCCTATGCCAAACTCATCGAGCAGAACGGCGTGGTTCCGGAACCCGTCTACGGCGGACAATTCCAGGACATGTCCATTCCAGGCGTAGTCCCGGAAGGCAAGGTGCGGGTCGACTACACGCCCGTGTCGGTGCGTTTCAAGGACGGCACCGAGGTCGAGCTGCGTAAGCCGAGCCTGAAAATCACCCAGTTGGGCTATGGCCCGATGCACCCCGACACGCGGTTTTCTGCGCGGGTGGCGCCGCCGATGATTGGGCTGGGTTTGCTCGAAGCCATTCCCGACGAGGCGATCCTGGCCAACGCCAAGGCTCAAGAAAAAGAAAACAACGGCATCGCCGGGCGTCCGAACCAGGTGTGGGATGACGCCCAGCAGAAAACAGTCCTCGGCCGCTTTGGCTGGAAGGCCGGGCAACCGAACCTCAATCAACAAAATGTTCATGCGTTTTCGGGTGACATGGGCCTCACCACCCGCCTGAGACCGTTTGATGACTGCACCGACACGCAAACCGCGTGCAAACAGGCACCCAACGGTAATGGCGCGGATGGCGAGCCGGAAGTCAGCGACAACATCCTGCGCCTGGTGCTGTTTTACAGTCGCAACCTCGCCGTACCGGCGCGCCGCGATGTGGGCTCGCCGCAAGTGCTCGCGGGCAAGAACCTGTTTTTCCAGGCCGGTTGCCAGTCCTGCCACACGCCGAAATACACCACTGGCGCCAACGCCGCTGAACCTGAACTGGCCAATCAAGTGATTCGCCCTTATAGCGACCTGCTGTTGCACGACATGGGCGACGGCCTGGCCGACAATCGCACTGAATTCAAGGCCGGTGGCCGCGACTGGCGCACTCCGCCGTTGTGGGGCATCGGCCTGACCGAGGCCGTCAGCGGCCACACCCAATTCCTGCATGACGGCCGCGCCCGCAACCTGCTCGAAGCCGTGCTCTGGCATGGCGGCGAAGCGAAAGCGGCGCAGCAACAGGTGTTGTCTTTTAATGCCGAGCAGCGCGCCGCGTTGCTGGCCTTTTTGAACTCTCTATAAATCCAGAATCGGGAGCCCGACATGTTCCGCCCCAAACTGTTGTTCACCAGCCTAGCGGCTATCGCCCTCGGCGCCTGCTCGCCGCAGGACCCACAGGCTGTGACCTCGGCCGCCATCGCCAAGTCGGTGATCCTGCCGACCTACACCCGTTGGGTCGAGGCTGACCGCCAGTTGGCCGTGAGCGCGCTCGCCTACTGCGAAGGCAAGGAAACCCTGGACACCGCCCGGGCCGACTTCCTGCACGCGCAGAAGGCGTGGGCCGAGCTGCAACCGTTGCTGATCGGCCCGTTGGCTGAGGGCAACCGCGCCTGGCAGGTGCAATTCTGGCCGGACAAAAAGAACCTCGTCGGCCGTCAGGTCGAGCAACTGATCGTTGCCCAGCCGCAGATCGATGCCGCTGCGTTGGCCAAGTCCAGCGTAGTGGTCCAGGGCCTCTCCGCCTACGAGTACATCCTGTTCGACAGCAAGCCCGATGTGGCCAACGCCGAGCAGAAAGCCAAGTACTGCCCGCTGTTGATCGCCATCGGCGAGCGCCAGAAGCAATTGGCCGAGGACATCCTCAAAGGCTGGAACAATACCGACGGTATGCTCGCGCAGATGAGCAAGTTTCCGAACCAGCGCTATGCCGATTCCCACGAAGCCATCGCTGATCTCTTGCGTGTGCAGGTCACTGCGCTCGACAGCCTGAAGAAAAAACTCGGCACCCCGATGGGCCGTCAGACCAAGGGCGTTCCGCAACCGTTCCAAGCCGATGCCTGGCGCAGCCAATCGTCGCTGACGGGGCTGGAAGCCAGCCTCGCGGCCGCCAAAACCGTGTGGGAAGGCGTTGATAACAAAGGTCTGCGCGGCCTGCTGCCGAGCGAGCAGAAACCCTTGGCCGACAAGATCGATGCCGCCTATGCAGCGTCCTTGAAGCTGTTCGCCAGCAATCAGCGCTCGCTGACCGAAATGCTCGGCGACGATGCCGGTCGCCAACAGCTCAACGATCTTTACGACAGCCTCAACGTTGTCCATCGCCTGCACGAAGGCGAGCTGGCCAAGGCGCTGGGCATCCAACTGGGCTTCAACGCCAACGACGGTGACTGATGAGGGCAAGTGCCATGCTGCGACGACAGGCTCTGACGTTAGGTAGTTTGCTGCTGGGAGCAGTGACGCTGGGCGGCTGGAAGCTGTTCAAGCAAAAGGACCAGAGCCCGTTGCTGCTGTCGGCGCGGGACGATGGCGACGGCAAGCATTATGCCGTCGGTTATCGACTGGACGGCACCCAGGTGTTCGCCACCCAGGTCGGCCAGCGCTGCCACGACATCATCAATCACCCGACGCTGCCGATCGCCCTGTTCGTCGCACGGCGCCCGGGGACAGAAAGCTATCTGGTCGACCTGCGCGACGGCACGTTATTGCAGACCGTGGTATCGCAGCCGAACCGGCATTTTTATGGGCACGCGGTGATCCACAAGGGTGGCGACTGGCTCTACGCCACCGAGAATGACACGTCCGACCCGGGCCGCGGCCTGCTGGGTGTGTACCGGTTCGAAGGTGAACGCCTGGTGCACAGCGGCGAGATCTCGACCCACGGCATCGGCCCGCATCAGGTGTCGTGGCTGCCCGATGGCGAAACCCTGGTCGTGGCCAACGGCGGCATTCGCACCGAGGCCGAAAGCCGGGTCGAGATGAACCTCGACGCCATGGAGCCGAGCCTGGTGCTGATGCAGCGCGACGGCACCCTGCTGAGCAAGGAAACCCTCGCGCAGCAGATGAACAGCGTGCGCCACCTTGGCATTGCCAGCGACGGCACCATCGTCGCAGGCCAGCAATTCATGGGGCCGTCCCACGAGTCCTCGGAGTTGCTGGCGATCAAGCGTCCCGGCCAGCCGTTCGTGGCGTTCCCGGTGCCCGAGCACCAATTGCAGGCCATGGGGCACTACACCGCCAGCGTCGCCGTGCACAGCGACTTGCGCCTGGTGGCGTTGACTGCACCGAGGGGCAATCGCTTTTTCATCTGGGACCTGGACAGCGGTGAAGTGCGCCTGGATGCGCCGCTGCCCGATTGCGCCGGGGTCGGTGCCGTGGCCGACGGTTTTGTCGTGACGTCGGGACAAGGTCGCTGCCGTTATTACGATTGCCGCCAGACAAACCTTGTAGCAAAACCGCTGGAGCTGCCGGCGGGGCTCTGGGACAACCATCTGCACTTGATGGCGTAACACACCTGTAGCCACCGGCGTGCCTGTGCCGGTGGCTACGGTGACCCCTGTGATTTCTATCAGTTGGAATCCCCTTCCCAGTCGCGGTAATGTGCCGGTCTGTCTCGCCTGATTTCTCCAAGGAACTGGAAATATGCTGCGTCGCCGCATGCTGATCATGTTGGGTGTTGTTCTGTTGATCGTGCTGATCCTGGCCGGTTACAAGGCCTGGTCCATCTACACGATGATTCAGACCTTCTCCGCGCCAAAACCACCGATCAGTGTCGCCGTGGCCACGGCCAGCGAGCAGCCATGGCAGGCGCGTCTGCCCAGTGTTGGCACGCTGAAGGCCTTGCAGGGTGTGGACCTGAGCCTGGAGACCGACGGCACCGTGATCGACCTGCAGTTCGAATCCGGGCAGAAGGTCAAGGTCGGCCAGCCGCTGCTGCGCCTCGACAGCAAGGTCGAATCAGCCTTGCTCGAAACCGCCGAGGCCGACCTTGGGCTGGCCCAGCTCGATTATGGTCGCGGTAGCCAACTGGTTGGCAGCCAGGCCATTTCCAAAGGTGAATTCGACCGACTGTCGGCCGTGCTGAAAAAGAGCAAAGCCACGGTCAATCAGCTCAAGGCGGCCCTTGGCAAGAAGAGCATCGCCGCACCGTTCACCGGCACCATCGGTATTCGCCAGGTGGACGTTGGCGATTACCTGGCGAGCGGCGCCGTGATCGCTACGCTTCAAGACCTCAGCAGTCTCTATGTCGACTTCTTCGTGCCCGAGCAGTCGGTGCCGAAGATTGCCCTCGGCCAGCCCGTCGATATCCTGGTCGCGGCGTACCCCTCCCAGACCTTCCCCGGCAGGATCAGCGCGATCAATCCGAAACTCGAGAACAGCACGCGCAACATGCAGGTGCGTGCGACCCTGGCTAACCCGGACGGCAAGTTGTTGCCGGGCATGTTTGCCAACCTGCAGGTGATGCTGCCCGATCCGAAACCAAGCATCGTCGTGCCGGAAAGCGCCATCACCTACACGCTGTACGGCAACTCGCTGTATATCGTCGCGCAGAAAAAGACCGAGAGCGGCGAGGTGGAAAAAAACGACAAGGGTGAGCCGATCCTGATCGCCGAACGTCGTTTCATTGAAACCGGCGAACGCCGCGAAGGTGTGGTGGTGATTACCAAAGGCGTGCAAAACGGCGAGAAAGTGGTCACGGCCGGCCAGATCAAACTGGACAATGGTGCACGCATTGCCATCAGCGACGACAAAACCCTAGGCGAGAAGAACAGCCCGCCGCGTGCGGACTGATCAAGGAATTCCCATGGCTTTTACCGACCCGTTCATCCGCCGCCCGGTGCTCGCCTGCGTGGTCAGCCTGTTGATTGTGCTGCTGGGTTTCCAGGCCTGGAGCAAGCTGCCGCTGCGCCAGTATCCGCAAATGGAAAACGCCCTGATCACGGTCACCACCGCGTACCCCGGTGCCAATGCCGAAACCATCCAGGGCTACATCACCCAGCCGATGCAACAGAGCCTGGCGAGCGCCGAGGGGATTGATTACATGACCTCGGTCAGTCGTCAGAACTTCTCGATCATTTCCATCTACGCACGCATCGGCTCCAACAGCGACCGTTTGTTCACGGAGTTGCTGGCCAAGGCCAACGAGGTGAAAAACCAACTGCCCCAGGACGCCGAAGACCCGGTGCTGAGCAAGGAAGCGGCGGACGCCTCGGCGCTGATGTACATCAGTTTCTTCAGCAAGGAACTGAGCAACCCGCAGATCACCGATTACCTGTCGCGAGTCATCCAGCCCAAACTGGCGACGCTGCCGGGCATGGCCGAAGCCGAGATTCTCGGTAACCAGGTGTTCGCCATGCGCCTGTGGCTGGACCCGGTCAAGCTCGCAGGTTTTGGCCTGAGCGCCAGCGACGTGACCAACGCGGTGCGCCAGTACAACTTCCTCTCCGCCGCTGGCGAAGTGAAAGGCGAGTACGTGGTCACCAGCATCAATGCCAACACCGAACTGAAATCCGCCGAGGCCTTCGCGGCGATCCCGCTCAAGGTCGAAGGCGACAGCCGAGTGCTGCTGCGCGATGTCGCACGGGTGGAAATGGGCGCGGAAAACTACGACAGCATCAGTTCCTTCGGTGGCACGCCGTCGGTGTACATCGGCATCAAGGCCACGCCCGGCGCCAACCCACTGGACGTGATCAAGGAAGTGCGCAAGATCATGCCGGACCTTGAGGCCCAGTTGCCGCCCAACCTCAAGGGCGAGATTGCCTACGACGCCACGCTGTTTATCCAGGCCTCCATCGATGAGGTGGTGAAGACCCTGTTCGAAGCCGTGCTGATCGTGATTGTCGTGGTGTTTCTGTTCCTCGGCGCCCTGCGTTCGGTCGTGATCCCGGTGGTCACCATTCCGCTGTCGATGATCGGCGTGATGTTCTTCATGCAAATGATGGGCTATTCGATCAACTTGCTGACCTTGCTGGCCATGGTGCTGGCTATCGGCCTGGTGGTGGACGACGCCATCGTGGTAGTGGAAAACATCCACCGGCATATCGAGGAAGGCAAGACGCCGTTGGACGCCGCCATCGAAGGTGCCCGGGAAATCGCCATGCCGGTGGTCTCGATGACCATCACCCTGGCGGCGGTGTATGCGCCCATCGGCTTCCTCACCGGCCTCACCGGCGCGTTGTTCAAGGAGTTCGCCCTGACGCTGGCCGGCGCCGTGGTTATCTCCGGCATCGTCGCCCTGACCCTGTCACCGATGATGTGCGCCGTATTGTTGCGCCACGACGAAAACCCGACGGGCCTGGAACATCGTCTGGACTTGATCTTCGAAAGTCTCAAGCGCCGCTACCAGCGCCTGCTCCACGGCACGCTGAATACACGTCCGGTGGTATTGGTGTTTGCCGTCATCGTGCTGTGCCTGATCCCGGCCCTGCTGATGTTCACCAAATCGGAACTGGCACCTGACGAGGACCAGGGCATCGTCTTCATGATCTCGAATGCGCCGCAGCCAACCAACCTCGACTACCTGAACACCTACACCAACGAATTCATCGATATCTTCAAGGCGTTTCCGGAGTACTACTCGTCATTCCAGATCAACGGCTTCAACGGTGTGCAGTCGGGTGTCGGCGGCTTTCTGCTCAAGCCGTGGAACGAACGTGACCGCACACAGATGCAAATTCTGCCCGAGGTCCAGAGCAAGCTCGACAGCATCGCCGGCTTGCAGGTATTCGGTTTCAACCTGCCTTCCCTCCCGGGCACCGGCGAGGGTCTGCCGTTTCAGTTCGTGATCAACACCGCCAGCGATTACGACTCGTTGCTGCAGGTGATGGACCGAGTGAAAAAGCGCGCGATGGAGTCCGGCAAGTTCGCTTTCGTCGACGTCGACCTGGCGTTCGACAAGCCCGAAGTCGTGGTCGATATCGATCGCGCCAAGGCTGCGCAGATGGGAGTGTCCATGCAGGACCTGGGTGGCACGCTGGCGACATTGCTGGGCGAAGCGGAAATCAACCGCTTCACCATTGAAGGCCGCAGCTACAAGGTCATCGCTCAGGTCGAACGACCGTTCCGCGACAACCCCGACTGGCTGAACAACTATTACGTGAAGAACACCAAGGGCGAACTGCTGGCCCTTTCGACCCTGATCACCGTCACCGACCGCGCACGACCACGCCAGTTGAACCAGTTCCAACAGCTCAATTCGGCCATCCTCTCTGGCGTGCCGCTGGTGAGCATGGGCGAGGCCCTCGACGTGGTGCGCCAGATCGCTCGGGAAGAAGCACCAGCCGGCTTTGCCATCGACTATGCCGGGGCCTCGCGACAATACATTCAGGAAGGCACTGCGCTGTGGGTGACGTTTGCCCTGGCGCTGGCAATCATTTTCCTGGTGCTGGCGGCTCAGTTCGAGAGCTTCCGCGACCCGCTGGTGATTCTGGTGACGGTGCCGCTGTCGATCTGCGGGGCGTTGCTGCCTTTGTTCCTGGGCTGGTCCAGCATGAACATCTACACCCAGGTCGGATTGGTGACGCTGATCGGATTGATCAGCAAACACGGGATCCTGATCGTCGAATTCGCCAACCAGTTACGCAAGGACAAGGGGCTGACACCCCGGGAAGCCGTCGAGGAAGCCGCCTCCATCCGCCTGCGTCCGGTGTTGATGACCACTGCAGCCATGGTCTTCGGCATGGTCCCGCTGATCATCGCCACGGGAGCAGGTGCCGTCAGCCGCTTCGACATCGGGACGGTCATTGCCACGGGGATGTCGATCGGCACGCTGTTCACCCTGTTCGTCTTGCCGTGCGTGTACACCGTGCTGGCGAAGCCCGACCGCTCCCTGTAGGAGCGAGCTTGCTCCGGGCGGCGATCCGACGATGACGGTGCATCCGTCAGCGAACATGGCGCCTGACACACTGCCATCGCAAGCAAGCTCGCTCCTACAGGGACAGGGGCAAAAAAAAGGCCTCGCATCTGGCGAGGCCTTTTCCGGGGGGCTTGAATGGGTCAACTTTGCGGCCTCAGTCCTTGAGAAAGACCGAACATGAACAGTAACAAGTCATGATCGGGTTGTGTTGTGGCCGACACCTTGGCAACCCGCGGCATGGGGCAACGAGCGTCTCCGTTCGCTGAACCGAGAACCTGTGTGCGCGGCTGCTCCCAAGCCGCTACCGCCAATGAAGCAACTGCCAAGGCTCCTACCAGGAACAAACCTCGTGCAATTTCTAGTTTCATCGCTATAAACCCTTGATAGCGCTGCCAAACGCTGTCTCATAAAAATAGACGAGTTTTTTCCACTCCGTGTCGCTGAACGACGAATGGCGGCGCAGTTGTTTCAGGTCATGGGAAGCGGCGCGATAGGCGGTCAAGCGCTGCCGGCATTTCTCCAGATCGATCACGGCGGATTCCACCTTGGCGGACTCGCCTTCGCCGGTGACCCGGACAAAGACGTGCTTCATGTAGAGGCAACTGTGCTGCCAACGCCCCAAGTGCATCAACGCCAGGTTCTCGGCGACACTCTTCAATACACGGTCCTGCACGACCTCGCTGTAGTGCTCGCGCCCACCGCCGGCGTACCAATGGGCGATTTCCTCAAACCCATCCAGTGACTTGGTCACCAGCAAGGCGCGCCATTGGTGGGCGGGGTCGCGTTGCGCGCCGCAGAAGACGATCTCAGGCGCTCGCACACCTAAACGCTGTACACCGATCAGCGCATCACGTTCACGCAACACCGTCGGGCGACCGAACGGGTGCAGCCAACTGCGGTAAATGTGCCCGGTCTGACGCTTGGCGTAGAGCAACTGACCATCGTCACCCTTGACGCGCTGGACGCCACTTTCGCCCCCGCGACGAACGTTTGGTTCTTCGACCCATTCGCCGCGTTGATTCCAGTAGAAGTCGAAACGATCTTCCAGAGTATTGTTCGTTCCCGCCGCACACTGCGCTGCCATTGAGTTACCTCTTGCGTAATACATAAACTCGCCACATGGCGAAGAACGGTAGAAAGTCCAGTCGTTCCTGAATTCGAAAACCCGCTTGTTCAAATTCCTTTTCGACCGTAGCTACCGGTAACACAAATCGGTTTTGGTAACCTTCCTGCCCACGTTTAAGCTCTGAACGCTGACGCTTCCACGCCTTGAAATTGCCGTCGACCCAAAGAGAAAGGACGACGCTGTCGCGGGTGACGCGTTCGAATTCACGTAGAATCGCCAGTCGATGCTCGGCTTCACCAATGTGGTGCAGCAGGCGCATGCAAAAAATGCTGTCGACGGCGTTATCAGGCAAGGCGATGTCGAACGCAGAAGTGTGCAAAGGTTGTACCCGTTTCACGACTTCGGCAGGTTGCGCAGCCATTGCGACCTTGATCATTGACTCGGAGTTGTCCGCGCCAATGATCACGCGATTGTGTTTTTCCGCCAGCAATGGCCAAAAACGCCCGGCACCACAAGGCAAATCAAGTACCAGTCCGGGTTCACCGGCCAGGGTCAATGCTTTGCGCGCCAACTGCTCGTCACGCCAGTGAGACAATCGGCGCGAAAAACCGTTCTTGTGTTTGCGCAAATATTTTTCGGCGTGTGTGTCGTCGTACTTTTCGGAAAAATCGAGTTTAATCGGGCCGGCCATCACCAAGCACTCCTGATCGTCTGATGACAATCACGTTAAGGAGCGACGTGTCAGCGGCAGGTCATGCGTTTGTGAAAAAAATGTCATGTAAAACCTCAAAGCATTACAAGGTTTTACATGATTCGACTGGACGGGCGATGGCGAACACGGATTCAACCGGCGGGACGAGCGCCCAGTTCAACTTCAAAACGGCAGCCATTGGGCTCCATGTGCGTCAGGTTCACGCTCCATCCCTGGTTTTCGCAGATGCGTTGCACCAGCGAGAGCCCCAGACCCAACCCGTCTCCACGCTTTTCGTCACCTCGCACGAAAGGTTCGAACATCGCCTGGCGTTTCTCCTCGGGAATTCCCACGCCACTGTCCTCAACCCGGAACCCGGTCGCCGTCAAGGTCAAGCGGATGAAACCTCGTTCGGTGTAATGCAACGCATTGCGCAACAAGTTGCCCATTACCGCGTGCAGCAACGTGGAGTTGTAGCGGGTGCTGGTGGGATTCCCAGGCTCGACGATCAACGATAATCCCTTGTTCTCGATCGGCTCGCGCCAGAGGCCGAGCAGGTCGTCGGCAACCTGGTCAACCGTCTGTTGCGGCGACATGCTGGCATCTTCACGCTGGGCCCTGGCCAGCATCAGGAAGGTTTGCACCAGTTCGCGCATCTCCTCACTGGCACGGGCGATACGCTCGACCTGCGCCCGACCACGCTGGTCGATGCCGGGGTTTTCCAACAGCAATTCACAGGACGTGGCCAGCACCATCAGTGGCGTGCGCAATTCATGGCTGACATCACTGGTAAACAAGCGCTCGCGGGTCAATGCCTGGCGCAAGCGACCCAGCGTGACGTCGAACGCCACGGCAAGCTCCCCCACTTCGTCGGCGGCGTAGTCCGGCGCCAGCGGAGGCGCCAGGCCCAACAACTGATCACGGTGGCGTACCTGGCGCGCCAGGCGTACCACGGGGGCCATCACCTTGCGCGCCAGTATCCAGCCAAGGAACACGGCCAGCGCCAGACTCAATACAAAACCGACCAACACGACCGCGAACAGCACGCGCTCGCGTTCCTCGAAATCACTCTGATCCTGGAGCAAAACGTAACGCCGGCCATCGACCACCTCGACCATGGCGTGATACGACAATTGCTCGCGAAACACCTCATGAAACCCTGGATCGAGATGGCGCAGGTCCTTGGGCAGCTCGAAGTCTCCCGGTCCGCCGCTGAAATAGAACAACTGGTCCGGTTCCGGGCGATGGCTCCAGTCCGAAACGCTGTCCATCAACAACAGACGTTGCAAGTCACCGCCCAGTCCTGCCGAAATCAGTTTTTCTTCCACCAGGTGCACGGTCGCGACAATGCCCATGGCGAAGGCCCCGGCGACCAGCGCGCTCATCAGCGCAAAGGCAATGATGATCCGCTGGGCAAGGCTTTGCTTAAACTCCATCACGGCCCTCGGCCAAGCGATATCCCACACCATGCACGGTGTGCAGAAGCGGTTTGGCAAATGGCTTGTCAATCACCTGACGCAATTGGTGGACGTGACTGCGCAGGCTGTCACTGTCCGGGCAATCATCCCCCCACAGGGCCTCTTCGAGAATTTCCCGACGCAGCACATGGGGGCTTTTCTGCATCAACACGGCCAGCAACTTGAGGCCAACCGGGTTCAGCTTCAGCAAGCGACCTTCGCGGGTGACCTCCAGCGTGTCGAGGTCATAGCTGAGGTCACCAACCTCCAGGGCGCGACGGCCGCCGCCCTGCGTGCGACGCATGACGGCTTCGATCCGCGCGGCCAGCTCAGACAGGGCGAAAGGCTTGATCAGATAGTCATCGGCGCCGGACTTGAAGCCCTGCAGACGGTCGTCCAACTGATCACGGGCGGTGAGCATGATCACTGGCGTATCGCGGCGGGCATCCTCCCGCAGGCGTTTGCACAGGGTGTAGCCGTCGATCCCGGGCAGCATGATGTCGAGCACGATCAGGTCGTAATGCTCGGTGGCTGCCAGGTGAAGGCCCGACAAACCGTCCTGAGCGCAATCGACGGTATAGCCTTTGAGCCCCAGGTAATCGGCCAGATTGGCCAGGATATCGCGGTTGTCTTCAACCAATAGAATTCGCATGGGCACCTCCTGCGTACACGGTAACGGCCGTCTTGGCTCGCGCAGCTTAAGGCCAAGTGTGGCTCAGGACCAGAATCTCTTGCAGTTGTATTTGCGGCTTTTCAAGCCTGCAAGTGCTTAACGACTTTTTCACCCTCGATTCACAAACAGACGACACCCCTCTGCCCACACTCCGCGCGGCTGCACTTTCAAGTATTTTTAACCGATCAAGGAACTGCCATGGTTTCCACCACCGTCCGCCCGGCATCGCGCGCGCTCAATTGGCGTTTGTACCTGGGTGTTCCCGCCATTGCGGCAATTGTTTTGATGCTGCTCGAACTGACGTCGCTGGACATGGACTTGGCCACGCTGTTCTATGACCCGGTGGCGCAAGATTTCATCGGGCGCCACAGCTACTTCCTTGAAGACATCCTGCATGACCGCGCCAAGCAAATGGTTATCGCGTTTTCAGTGTTCGCCATACTCGGCTTCATCGGGGCGTTTTTCATCCACCGGCTTAAACCGTTCAAACGCGAACTCGGTTGCCTGGTGCTGTCCCTGGGGCTGGCAACCTCCTTCGTCACGCCGGTCAAGGCGGTGACGGCAGTGCAGTGTCCATGGAGCCTGGAGCAATTCGGCGGCCACGAGACCTACAGCAAACTGCTCAGCCCTCGCCCGCCCACCAACAAACCCGGCCGCTGCTGGCCCGGGGGACACGCCGCGACCGGTTTCACCCTGTTCGCACTGTTTTTTGTGCTGCGTGATCGGCGGCCACGACTGGCGCGCGCCGCGTTTGTCTTTGCCTTCGCCCTGGGCACGGTGTTTTCCGTGGGACGGATGATGCAGGGGGCGCACTTTTTCTCGCACAACGTATGGACGGCCATTTTCTGCTGGCTGATTTGTTTGGGATCGTATTACTGGATCCTGTATCGGCCGGCCGGAAAAGATGAGCGCGTGAGCAAGGCACAACCGGCCAGCGCCTGACACTACCCCTGCCCCCTGTAGGAGCGAGCATGTCGAGGCGTCGAACCGTCGCGATGGAAGTCCGGACACCGCGGGCTGTCAGATTGCCCGCGTTATCGTTGACGTCCATCGCGAGCATGCTCGCTCCTACAGGGTTTGGTGTAGGTCGAAAATGACAGGCAATAAAAAACCCCGCCGGCTTTCGCCGGCGGGGTTTTTCGTTACAGGGGTAAGGCTGGCTTACATCATGCCGCCCATGCCGCCCATACCGCCCATGTCTGGCATGCCGCCGCCAGCTGGAGCGTCTTTCTTCGGTGCATCAGCGATCGCCACTTCGGTGGTCAGCAGCAGACCGGCAATGGAGCTGGCCGATTGCAGAGCCGAACGGGTCACCTTGGTTGGGTCCAGGATGCCCATTTCGATCATGTCGCCGTATTCGCCACTCGCAGCGTTGTAACCGTAGTTACCTTTGCCGTTCTTGACTTCGTTGACCACAACGCTTGGCTCGTCACCGCTGTTGGCGGCGATCTGACGCAGCGGAGCTTCGATGGCACGCTTGAGAACCGAGATACCCACGTCCTGATCAGCGTTGTCGCCTTTCAGTTCGGAAATGGCTTGCAGCGAACGGATCAGCGCTACACCACCGCCAGGTACCACGCCTTCTTCAACGGCTGCACGGGTAGCGTGCAGGGCGTCTTCAACGCGGGCTTTCTTCTCTTTCATTTCAACTTCGGAACCAGCGCCAACCTTGATCACTGCAACGCCGCCGGACAGCTTGGCCAGACGCTCTTGCAGTTTTTCACGGTCGTAGTCCGAGGAAGTTTCGGCAACCTGGGCACGGATCTGAGCGATACGGCCTTCGATGTCGCCCTGAACGCCAGCACCGTCAACGATGATGGTGTTTTCCTTGGACAGGGTTACGCGCTTGGCGTTGCCCAGATGCTCCAGGGTGGTGCTTTCCAGGCTCAGGCCGATCTCTTCGGAGATCACGGTGCCGCCGGTCAGGACGGCGATGTCCTGCAGCATGGCCTTGCGACGGTCGCCGAAGCCTGGTGCCTTGACGGCAGCAACTTTGACGATGCCACGCATGTTGTTCACAACCAGAGTCGCCAAGGCTTCGCCTTCAACGTCTTCGGCAATGATCAGCAGTGGACGACCGGCTTTGGCAACGGCTTCCAGCACTGGCAGCATTTCGCGGATGTTCGAGATCTTTTTGTCGACCAGCAGGATCAGCGGGCCGTCGAGCTCGGCAACCATGGTGTCCGGCTTGTTGACGAAGTACGGGGACAGGTAGCCACGGTCGAACTGCATGCCTTCTACAACCGACAGTTCGTTTTCCAGGCCCGAGCCTTCTTCAACGGTGATCACGCCTTCTTTACCGACTTTTTCCATGGCTTCGGCAATGATGTCGCCGATGGAGTTGTCGGAGTTGGCGGAGATGGTGCCCACCTGAGCGATAGCCTTGGTGTCAGCGCATGGCTTGGACAGAGCCTTGAGCTCTTTGACGACCGCGATGGCCGCTTTGTCGATACCGCGCTTGAGGTCCATCGGGTTCATGCCGGCAGCGACGGCTTTCAGGCCTTCGTTGACGATGGCTTGAGCCAGAACGGTAGCGGTGGTGGTGCCGTCGCCGGCGTCATCGTTGGCACGGGAGGCAACGTCTTTGACCAGCTGCGCGCCCATGTTTTCAAAACGGTCGTCCAGCTCGATTTCCTTGGCTACGGAAACGCCGTCCTTGGTGATGGTCGGAGCGCCGAAGCTCTTCTCGATGATTACGTTACGGCCTTTCGGGCCCAGGGTCGCTTTTACCGCGTCAGCCAGGACGTTGACACCGGTAAGCATTTTCTTGCGGGCGGAATCGCCGAATTTAACGTCTTTAGCAGCCATGATCGATATTCCTTAAATACTTTGTAGTAACGGGAAAATGAGCGGGGAATCAGCCTTCGATAACAGCGAGAATCTCGTTCTCAGCCATTACCAGCAGGTCTTCGCCGTCGACTTTCACAGTGTTGCTGCCGGAGTAAGGACCGAACACAACCTTGTCGCCCACTTTTACGGACAGTGCACGCACTTCACCGTTGTCCAGTACGCGGCCGGTGCCTACAGCGAGGATTTCGCCGTTGTTGGCTTTTTCGGAAGCCGAACCTGGCAGGACGATACCGCCAGCGGTGGTTTTCAGCTCTTCGCTGCGACGAATAACGACGCGGTCATGCAGAGGACGAAGCTTCATTGTCGATCTCTCCTAATTGTGGTTTTCATCGGCCGGTGTAATCCCGGCGGGTTTAACAAAGTCCGGCGGTGCCGGGTGCGGCTCGACAAGCGAACCGCTGAAGTCTGTCTGGCGTGATCGCCAGAAACCTTGCGGTGACCGTTACATAGGGGCGCATAAGCTTATTACAAGGGCGGAGCACGAAATTTTTTAATCGATCTGCCGAAAACGAACACGGCACCCGAGGGTGCCGTGCAGGTGAAACGACTTTACTTGTTGTCGCGGTGTTCGAACTCGCCTTCGATCACGTCGGGCTCACGGCCCAATGGTTCGCGCGGCGCGGGACCGCCACGTGGCTGAAGGTCGTCGGCGAAAGCTCGCTGACGCATCGCGGCCTCTTCGGCACGCTGGCGCATTTTATTGGCCAGCAGTCGACGGGAGAACGGCAGCAGCAGTATCAGGCCAAGCACATCCGTGACGAAGCCCGGCAGGATCAACAGACCACCCGCCAGAGCCAGCATCAGGCCTTCGAGCATGGTCTGCGCTGGCATTTCGCCACGATTCAGGCTTTCACGCGCACGCAGCGCAGTGGCCAGCCCGGCGATGCGCAACACGAACACGCCGAACATCGAGCCGAGAATGACCAGCAGCAGGGCGGGGAAGAAGCCTATCGCTCCGCTGACCTTGACGAATACGAACAGCTCCAACACCGGAAACAGTACAAAGAGCAGCAAAAAAGGGCGCATCAAATGGTTCCTCAACGCAAGAATGCCTTGCCAGTGTTCCTTAGATGACGTCGCGGGTTCGTGAATTCAAGCACTGGCCTCTGTATTTTTCGGCCATCGCTCGGCGTGAGCCAGGAAAACCAAGGCCTCGCGCACTTGTGTCGGCGTGTTACATGGCGATTGAAACGGCAACCAGAAGAGCCCCTGCCCGATGCGCAAGTGCATGCCTTCGGTGTCGATCCCGGCCAGTTGTGCCGGCTCGCTCTTCGGCAAGCCGGCGAGTTCGACGTAATGGGCGATGGCCTTGGCGTGATCGGCGTTCATGTGCTCGACCATGCTGATTTCCGCCTTGCCGGCGAAGGGGTTGGCCAGGGTCAACTGGTCGACCCAGTGAATCGCGCCGAAACCGCCGATGTAGCGATGGCGTACAGGCTTGAGCACCCAGAAATCGAAGTCATGGGCCTTGTGGTAGTTCTGTGAATCCGGGAAATAGCGGTAGTAACGCTCGGCAGCGGCGTCGATCTGCGCGACCTCGTGCAACTGCTGCGCCTCGGCGAGATAGGTAAGGCGCCCGACCGCCTGCACATCTTCGGCACCGCGCTCGCCGACGAATAGCGAGCATTTCGGGTCTTTCTGCAGGTTATGCGTGTGCTGGGCGATGCGGCTGATCAGAATCAGCGGACGGCCCTGCTCGTCCAGGCAATAAGGCACCACGGAGCCAAACGGGAACCCAGGCATGGCCTTGGAGTGGGTGGAAAGCACCCCACGGTATTCCTTGAGAAGTAATTCTCGGGCATTCTTGGCCGCTTCAACGCTCAATTTATGACTCCTAACTAAGAATCCGTCGAAAAAACGGACAGGCGACTGAAGAAAGTTTCAGCCCGCCATCGGGGCAATTCTCATGTGCAGCCAGGCGATGTCGGGCGCAGAGAGAGGAGGCTCACGAACAGTAAGACCACTCCATCTGCTACCGGGGCATACTCATGCAACTTAAAGACAAAGTAATCATTATCACTGGCGGTTGCCAGGGTTTGGGCCGCTCCATGGCCGAGTATTTCGCCGACAAGGGCGCCCGGCTGGCGCTGGTCGACCTGAACCAGGAAAAGCTCGACGATGCGGTGGCTGTGTGCAAGGCCAAGGGCGTCGAGGCCCGCGCCTACCTGTGCAATGTCGCCAACGAAGAGCAGGTGACGCACATGGTCGCCCAGGTGGCCGAGGACTTCGGCGCGATCCACGGCCTGATCAACAACGCCGGGATCCTGCGCGACGGCCTCCTGCTCAAGGTCAAGGATGGCGAGATGACCAAAATGAGCCTTGCCCAATGGCAGGCCGTCATCGACGTCAACCTGACCGGCGTGTTCCTTTGCACCCGTGAAGTCGCGGCGAAAATGGTCGAGCTGAACAACAGCGGCGCGATCATCAACATTTCGTCGATTTCCCGCGCGGGCAACATCGGCCAGACCAACTACTCCGCCGCCAAGGCAGGTGTCGCCGCGGCGACCGTGACCTGGGCCAAGGAACTGGCGCGCTACGACATTCGTGTGGCCGGCATTGCACCGGGCTTCATCGAAACCGAGATGACCTTGGGCATGCGCCCCGAAGCGCTGGAGAAGATGACCGCCGGGATTCCCCTCAAGCGCATGGGCAAGCCGGAAGAAATCGCCCATTCGGCGGCGTACATCTTCGAGAACGACTACTACACCGGGCGGATTCTGGAGATGGATGGCGGGTTGCGTATTTAAGCCCACCACAAACAAGTGTGGGAGCGAGCTTGCTCGCGAAGGCGGTGTGTCAGTCAAAATTTCTGCTTATGACACACCGCTTTCGCGAGCAAGTCGAATCGTCGCACCGCCGCTCCCACTTTTGGACCGCGTTCGAATCAATCGTCGCTGATGCTGATGTTCGGCATCGCCGGCGTCGCCGCCTCCTGCAACACAATCCGCGCGCCAACGTGACGGGCCAGTTCCTGATAGACCATGGCAATCTGGCTGTCCGGCTCGGCGATCACGGTCGGCTTGCCGCCGTCGGCCTGCTCGCGGATGACCATCGACAGCGGCAACGACGCCAGCAGTTCGACCCCGTATTGTTCGGCCAGCTTCACCCCGCCGCCTTCACCGAACAGGTGCTCGGCATGCCCGCAGTTGGAGCAGATGTGCACGGCCATGTTTTCCACCACGCCCAGCACCGGAATGTTGACCTTGCGGAACATCTCCACGCCCTTGCGGGCGTCCAGCAACGCCAGGTCCTGCGGGGTGGTGACAATCACAGCACCAGCCACCGGGACTTTTTGCGCCAGGGTCAACTGAATGTCACCGGTGCCTGGCGGCATGTCGATGACCAGATAATCCAGATCGCCCCAGGCGGTCTGCGTCACCAATTGCAACAGCGCGCCGGAGACCATGGGACCGCGCCAGACCATGGGCGTGTTGTCATCGGTCAGGAAGGCCATGGACATCACTTCAACGCCATGGGACTCGATGGGCACGAACCATTTCTGGTCCTTGACCTTGGGGCGCGTGCCTTCGGCAATGCCGAACATGATGCCCTGGCTTGGACCGTAGATGTCCGCATCCAGAATCCCCACCTTGGCCCCTTCACGGGCCAGGGCCAGCGCGAGGTTGGCGGCCGTGGTGGACTTGCCGACGCCGCCCTTGCCGGACGCCACGGCGACCACATTCTTGACGTTGGCCAGGCCAGGAATCTGCGCCTGGGCCTTGTGCGCGGCGATCTGGCTGGTGATCTCTACACGGGCACTGGCCACGCCGTCCAGGCCTTCGATTGCCATTTGCAGCATCTGCGACCAGCCGCTCTTGAACAGGCCAGCGGCGTAGCCCAACACCAGTTGCACGCTGACGCGGTCGCCCTGAATGTCGATGTTTCGCACGCACCCGGCGCTGACCGGGTCCTGGTTCAGATAAGGGTCGGTGTATTGACGAAGGACGGCTTCCACCGCTGCGCGATTGACGGCGCTCATGGGCAACTCCAATAGCAAGACTGGAAAATCAGGCGGCTATCCTACCTGTTCTGACGGCCTGGCGGCACGCTTTCAGAATGTGACAACCACCGGCTACCAGTCCCCGGAGTCCGGCGCCGGGGGTGAAAAATATGCGCCGGCGCTTTATAGTGGCCGACCTCCGTTTCATCAAGTAGCCGAGCCCCATGTCCGAGCCACGCCAGATCCTCGTCACCAGCGCCCTGCCCTACGCCAATGGTTCGATCCATCTTGGCCATATGCTGGAATACATCCAGACAGATATGTGGGTGCGCTTCCAGAAGCACCGCGGCAATCAATGCATTTATGTCTGCGCCGACGACGCCCACGGTTCGGCGATCATGCTGCGCGCAGAGAAGGAAGGCATCACCCCCGAACAACTGATCGCCAACGTCCAGGCCGAACACAGCGCCGACTTTGCCGACTTCCTGGTGGACTTCGATAATTTCCACTCCACTCACGCCGAAGAAAACCGTGAGCTGTCGAGCCAGATCTACCTGAAACTGCGTGACGCCGGGCACATTGCCACGCGCTCGATCACCCAGTATTTCGACCCGGAAAAGAAAATGTTCCTGGCCGACCGCTTCATCAAGGGCACCTGTCCGAAGTGTGGCACCGAAGACCAGTACGGCGACAATTGTGAAAAATGCGGAGCGACCTATGCGCCGACCGACCTGAAGGATCCGAAGTCGGCCATCTCCGGTGCCACTCCGGTGCTCAAGGATTCCCAGCACTTCTTCTTCAAGTTGCCGGACTTCCAGGCCATGCTCCAAACCTGGACCCGCAGCGGCACCCTGCAGGACGCCGTGGCCAACAAGATCGCCGAGTGGCTGGATGCCGGCCTGCAACAGTGGGACATTTCCCGGGATGCGCCGTACTTCGGTTTCGAGATCCCGGACGAGCCAGGCAAGTACTTCTATGTCTGGCTGGACGCGCCGATCGGCTACATGGCCAGCTTCAAGAACCTGTGCAACCGCACACCGGAGCTGGACTTCGACGCGTTCTGGGGCAAGGACTCCACCGCCGAGCTTTACCACTTCATCGGCAAGGACATCGTCAACTTCCACGCCCTGTTCTGGCCGGCGATGCTCGAAGGCGCGGGCTACCGCAAGCCGACCGGCATCAACGTGCACGGCTACCTGACCGTCAACGGCCAGAAAATGTCCAAGTCCCGTGGCACCTTCATCAAGGCCCGGACCTATCTCGACCATCTGTCGCCGGAGTACCTGCGTTACTACTACGCCGCCAAGCTCAGCCGTGGCGTCGATGACCTGGACCTGAACCTCGAAGACTTCGTGCAGAAGGTCAACTCCGACCTGGTCGGCAAAGTCGTCAACATCGCCAGCCGTTGCGCCGGTTTCATCCACAAAGGCAATGCCGGCCTGATGGTCGACAACAACGCCGCACCGGAGCTGACCGAAGCGTTCCTGGCCGCCGCGCCGAGCATCGCCGACGCCTACGAGGCGCGTGACTTTGCCCGTGCCATGCGCGAAATCATGGCCCTGGCCGACCGCGCCAACGCCTGGATCGCCGACAAGGCTCCGTGGTCGTTGAACAAACAGGAAGGCAAGCAGGATGAAGTCCAGGCCATCTGCGCCACTGGCGTCAACCTGTTCCGCCAACTGGTGATCTTCCTCAAGCCAGTGCTGCCTTTGCTGGCCGCCGATGCCGAGGCATTCCTGAATGTCGCGCCGCTGACCTGGAACGACCACGCGACCCTGCTCGGCAACCATCAGTTGAACGAGTTCAAGCCGTTGATGACCCGAATCGATCCAGTGAAAGTGCAAGCCATGACCGACGCCTCGAAAGAAGACCTGACAGCCAGCCAGACCGACACGGGCGAAGCGGCACCGGCCGGCAATGGCGAACTGGCCAAGGACCCGCTGTCGCCGGAAATCGACTTCGACACCTTTGCCGCGGTTGACCTGCGCGTTGCCCTGATCGTCAAGGCCGAAGCCGTGGAAGGTGCCGACAAACTGTTGCGCCTGACTCTCGACATCGGCGATGAGCAGCGCAACGTATTCTCGGGCATCAAGAGCGCTTACCCGGACCCGTCCAAGCTCGACGGCCGCCTGACCATGATGATCGCCAACCTCAAGCCTCGTAAAATGAAGTTCGGCGTGTCTGAAGGCATGGTGATGGCGGCGGGCCCTGGCGGTGAAGAAATTTATCTGCTCAGCCCCGACAGCGGCGCCAAGCCTGGCCAGCGCATCAAGTAAATCATTGCGCTGGACCGATCCCACAGTCGTGCCGGGCGCGCCTGTGGGATTTTCATATCTGGTGTCCCTTGCCGGATAATGCCTAAGCTCAATAAGAGCCAGCGTTGAAAGCCCTATTTTTCCGGCACGACCATGACCGAGCTTGTTCTTGTTCTCATCAGCACCGCCCTGATCAACAACTTCGTGTTGCATTGGCCGTTGGGCGTCGATCCGCTGTTGGCGACCGCGCGTCATCAGGTTCACGCGCTGGGTATCGCGACAACGTGCCTGATGCTGATCGTCGGCGTGCTCGGTCATGTGCTCTATTACTGGCTGCTGGTGCCACTGGGATTGAGTTCGCTGCGACTGTTCGTGTTTCTCCCTCTGAGCGTGTTGTTGATCGCCCCCCTGCTTAAGCGGCTGGCGAAAGTGTTTTCAACCCTGGCGTTCGAGGGCTTGTGGCCACTGTTGCTCGGCAATGCCGGCGTGTTGGGAATGCTCCTGGCCGATACCGCACACGACCACGGTCTTTTATACGCCACGGCATTGAGCATCGGCGCCGGGCTCGGTTTCTGGCTGGTACTGAGCCTTTTCTGCGACTTGCGCCAGCGCACCCTCGATAATGATGTTCCCCTGCCCTTTCGAGGCCTGCCGATCGACCTGATCGGCGCCGGATTGATCGCAGTGGCCTTTCTCGGATTCACCGGACTGATCAAAACATGAGTCTGATTCAACGCATCGACGCCCTGCTGCCGCAGACCCAGTGCGGCAAGTGTGGCCACGCAGGATGCAAACCCTACGCCGAGGGCATTGCCGCAGGCGAGCCGATCAACCAGTGCCCGCCCGGTGGCAACGAAACCATCTCGGCACTGGCACACCTGCTGAACGTCCCGGTGCTGGAACTGGATATGAGTCGCGGCGCCGCTCCGGCGCAGATCGCCTATATCCGCGAAGCCGAATGCATCGGCTGCACCAAATGCATCCAGGCGTGCCCGGTCGACGCTATCGTCGGCGCGGCAAAATGGATGCACACGGTCATCGTCGACGAATGCACCGGTTGCGACCTGTGCGTGGCGCCCTGCCCGGTGGATTGCATTGAAATGCGCCCCCTGCCGGCGACCACGACACCGATCATCGGTGGTCTGGCTTCCAGCCTGCTGGCCCAACAGGCACGTGCCGTTAAACGCAATCACGCGCGCCAGCGCTTCGAACGGCGCAACGCCCGGTTGCACCGCGAGGAAGAGCAAAAGCTGGCCGAGCGTCAGGCCCGGGCCAATCGTGCTGCCCTGCAACAGAGCGACGCGCCGGCGCTCGATCCGATTCAGGCCGCGCTGGAAAGGGTTCGCGCGCAGAAAGCGGCGAGCGCCGATGCGGCGTTGAAGAAAGCCAAAGTCGACCTGGCCATGAGCCGTGCGCAGCTCAACAAATCGCTCAAGGCGTTCGGCCATCCACCGACATTCGAGCAGCAGTCGCAACTGATCATCCTGCAACAGCAATTCGAGGCGGCTGAGCACATCTTGCTGCAGTTGGAAGACACCCTGCCAACCGCGCCAGCATCCGTATCCACACCCAAGGACGCCGATCTTAAACGGGCGAAAATCCAACTGGCCACTCGCCGCGCCGAACTGAAGAAAGCGCAAGCCAGTGAGGCACCGTCCGAACAGATCAAAGCCCTCGAGCGCGCGCTTGCCGATGCCGAAAAAAACCTGCATGCGACGGAAGACGCCAGCGAGCAACCCTTGCCTGACCTGGTGCGCGTCGAAAAGCGCCCCATCGACAGCCAGCTTCGGCAACTGAAAACCGAATTGGCCTACGCCCGCGCGGACGTCAGCAAACTTGAGCGACGCAGCGACACTTCCACCGAGCAGCTGGACAAGGCACGAGCTCGCCTGCAGGAAGCCGAACGCCAGGTACAAGCCCATGCAGCCCCTTGAGCCGGTCGACGATCGCCTTCAGCAGGCAATGAAGCTGGTATTGGTGGCCACCGTGCCGGGAATACTGGCGTCGTTCTGGTGGTATGGCTGGGGTGTCTTGATCAATCTGGTACTGGCAGGCTCGACTGCACTGGCCGTTGAAGCGGCGATAGTGAAACTGCGCGACTGGGAACTACGGCCTGTCTTGAGCGATGGCAGTGCCCTCGTCACCGCGACGCTGCTGGGCCTGGCCTTGCCGCCGTATTGTCCGTGGTGGCTGAACGTCTGCGCCGTTTCATTCGCGCTGCTCGGCAAGCAATTGTATGGCGGCGTCGGCAAAAACCCTTTCAATCCGGCCATGCTCGGTTTGGCTCTGGTGCTGGTGACATTTCCACTGCAAATGAGCCATTGGCCGGCGTTCCATGGCATCAACCTGCTCGATGGCTTACAGCGAGTCTTTGGCGTCAGCCTTGGCCCAACGCCGGATGCCTGGGTTCAGGCCACGGCGCTGGACGCTCTGCGCATCAACAAAAGCCTGACCATCGACGAGCTTTACGCCAGCAGCCCGGCATTCGGTCACTGGGGTGCACGCGGCGTGGGGTGGATCAACCTGGCGTTTCTGGCCGGTGGCCTGTTTCTTCTACAACGACGGGTGTTCAGTTGGCAGGCACCGGTCGGCATGCTGGCTAGTCTGTTTGTGATCAGCCTGTTGTGCTGGAACGGTTCGGGCTCCGACTCCCATGGCTCGCCACTGTTTCACCTGCTCAGCGGTGCAAGCATGCTGGGCGCATTCTTTATCGTCACGGAGCCGGTGTCCGGCGCTAAAAGTCCGGGCGCCCGCCTGTTGTTCGGCGCCGGTGTGGGGTTACTGACGTATCTGATCAGAACCTGGGGTGGATACCCGGACGGCGTGGCATTCGCGGTGCTGTTGATGAACCTCTGCGTGCCCGCGCTGGAACGGTTTGCTGTGTCACGGCGGGTTGCGCCATGAATCGAGTGTCGAGCGTGGTGATTGTCACACTGCTGGCAGGCCTGGGTGTTGGTGCGACCTACCTCGTCCAACAGGGCAGCGCATCACGCATTGCCGAGCAACAACGCGAGAACGACAGCCGCCACTTCCTGGACCTGCTGCCCGCCAACAGCTACGACAATCACCCGCTTGAACACACTCTGCCCCTGGCCGTTGCCACCCTTGGCGACAGCACATTGCAGGGTGGTTTCCTGGCGACCAGGAGTGGCCAACCCAGCGCAGTGTTGCTGCGCAGCCAGGCAGTCGGCTACGTGGGCAGTATCGATTTGTTGATCGCCATCGACGTAAACGGCAAGTTGCTCGGGGTCAAGACACTGAGGCAATCAGAGACCCCAGGACTGGGCGCCCGGATTGCCGATTGGCCCAATGCGTGGCTCAAGATCTTTGTCGGCAAATCGATGAACGACCCCGACGATAAGGGTTGGGCGCTGAAAAAGGACCAAGGCCAGTTCGATCAGGTCGCAGGCGCGACCATCACTTCCAGAGCTGTGCTCAACGCCATCCACGATGCCTTGCGTTACTTCGATGAACACCGGCAACAGCTGCTCGGGGAGAACCTGCATGAGTAAATCGTCGGCACTCCAGAACTCGCTGGTGCTCGCGCCGTTGATCGGGGCGACCCAGTCATGGATGACCGCGCTGGGCGTATGGCTGATGGTTATCGTGGTGGCGAGTGCTTATGGTTTCGCCATGGCGCTCTTGCGACCGCGGCTCATACCGAGGGCCCACTTGATCGCCAGCCTGGTGCTGGCCGTCCCCCTGACCAGTTGTGCAGAAACGATGGCGCAGGCCTGGTCACTTCAGTGGCATCAACACGCCGGCATCTACGCCGGGTTGATCGCCCTGCAATGCGTCGTTCTGGACCATACAGGTTTCTTCCAACAAGCATGGCGTGATCGCCTGTTCCTGGGCGGCCTGTTCGGTGCGTTGATGCTGGGCCTGAGCGTGTTGCGCGAGATGCTCGACTACAGCGGCCTGCACCTGGCAGCGCTAGTGCCCGGTGGCTTCATTCTGCTGGGATTGCTGATCGCTGCCTGGCAGGCGTGGTCCCGTCCCGCCCCCAAACACTAAGCATTTTCGAGGAAACTCACTGCCCATGAATGCTGCAAAACGTCTGGAAATTTTCCGCAGGCTGCATGAAGACAACCCCGAACCCAAGACCGAACTGGCCTACTCCACGCCGTTCGAATTGCTGATCTCGGTCATTCTCTCGGCGCAATCGACGGATGTCGGTGTGAACAAGGCAACGGCCAAGCTGTATCCGGTGGCCAATACCCCGGCGGCCATTCATGCGCTGGGGGTGGAGGGACTGTCGGAATACATCAAGACTATCGGCCTGTTCAACAGCAAGGCAAAAAATGTCATCGAGACCTGCCGACTGCTGATGGAACGCCATGGCGGCGAAGTCCCGCAGACTCGCGAAGAACTGGAAGCACTGCCCGGCGTCGGCCGAAAGACCGCCAACGTTGTACTCAATACGGCGTTCCGCCAACTGACCATGGCCGTGGATACACACATTTTTCGCGTCAGCAACCGTACCGGCATTGCGCCCGGCAAGAATGTCGTCGAGGTGGAAAACAAGCTGATGAAGTTTGTGCCAAAAGAATATCTGCTCGATTCCCATCACTGGCTGATCCTTCACGGGCGTTACGTCTGCCTGGCCCGCAAACCCCGCTGTGGCAGCTGCCGCATCGAGGACCTGTGCGAATACAAGCACAAGACGTCGGACGATTGAGTTGCTATTAGGTTTGCTTATTGATCGATTGAAAAAATCTTTTTTACCCGGAATGAGTTTGTCGATATAAGGAGCGCCAAAGGCAGTCTTAGCCTGGAGCTAACCTAATGAGCACTGGTAAAGAGCAATTGGACGTAGAAGAGGACTTCACAGCCGTTGAAGCCGATGACGCAGAGCCGGTGGTGGAAGTGGCGAAGACCAACCTGAGCAAACGCCGCACGATCGACAACTTGCTGGAGGAGCGCCGACTGCAAAAGCAATTGGCAGATTATGATTTTGATCTATAACACCTGAAAGCCTCCCTGAACGGAGGCTTTTCTTTGTGTGTGACACAGTGGAGTCGCTCGCCCCGCCACGAGCGCAATCACACCAGTCCATTGCGTTGCGCCAGCTCAATCAAGTCCACCAGGGACCGCGCGTTGAGTTTCAATAACAGGCGAGTTTTATAAGTGCTGACGGTTTTATTGCTGAGAAACATTCCGTCAGCAATTTCCTTATTGGTCTTGCCGCGAGCCAATTGTTGCAACACCATCATTTCTCGACCAGACAAACGATCGACCATATCGGCTTCACTGGCGTTCCCCAGACTGGAGCGCACAGTGTGCAACGCCTGGTTGGGAAAATAACTGTAGCCCGACAGTACCGCTTTTATTGCACTGAGCAACTCAGTAAGGTCCTGTTGTTTGCAAACATATCCGGCTGCCCCAGACTGCATGCAACGCATCGAAAAATGCCCCGGGGCCTGGGAAGTCAATATCAACACTTTCATTGGCATGGCCGCCGAAACCAGGCGCGCGATGACTTCCAGTCCATCGAGTTTCGGTATTCCTATATCCAGAATAACAATGTCCGGCATATGTTCACGCGCCAGTTGCAATGCATCCACGCCATTGTCTGTTTCGGCAACGACTTCATAGCCATGACGCTCCATTAGCATACGTACCGCAAGCCGAATGACGGGGTGATCATCCACGATCAGCACTTTATTCATGGGCAGGTCCAATTTTCGCTGTTCGAATTTTTAGAGCCCGCACAATAGCCTAGTCGTTTCGCCCATGGCATGCCGCCCCCCCAGCCACGGGCAGCGAGAGACATTCCCTACAAACAACACGGATTTTTCTTACAGGAAATCTGCAAAAACTGAGTGATGCAAACTTTACTTGCCTTACGCCGATCCACCTTAAGAAAAATATGTATCAATCTAATAAAAAACATAATTCCGTCACAATCCCCTTCGTGCTGCAACACCCGCTGACGGTGAGCTAAGCTGGATGATCACCGGGCGAGCGAAAATTGAAGTGAACCGCATCGCTTTTCATCCACACGAATGCTTACCAAATGATTTTCAATAACACGGACGAATTAAAATAGGGTTATAGGACAATCTAAACTTCACCGCTAATATGAAGACCGGCAAAACATAATTAACCAACCCAACGAGCAAAGATAAACTTCCATGAGTACAATACATGATGAATCTAAAACAAAAAATCACCAACCCCATGACAGTAATCGCCATATTCGCAACACTGTCTGAAACATCGGCAGCCTCTCTCTCCCTTTCCTCGACCATAAGGAACGAGAAGTCTATATCTGGTTTCTGATCAGCTTTCCGTTTTACTTGTTAATGCTGTTTTTCGCCACCTTGAACTTCAACTATCGATCGTTATATGCGCCGTCCGATTACGAGAAGGGAGAACACTTCATCGATGCCCTGGACACGACCGAACGTCCGGATACAGCAAAGGGGGCCGCCAGACCTTACGCTGACAAAATCTTCAACGTCGCATCACATCGAGTTGCCTGCCCGGGTGAAGGGTTTGCACATCGTCGATGCTCGGTGCATAAACGGGAGGACACAGTGGCGCGAGCTTCTGGGCAGGATCGCCAAATCAGATTCGGCACACATCGTCGTGTTCCTCATCACGGCCGAATCGCAGAGCCTGTTTAAAGAAAGCGCTGTCGATTTTTTCAGGCAGGTGAAGAAACGCAGCAGCTCGCCATTTTGCGTCGTTTACAACTTGAGTTCCCACACCGTAACGCTCATTGATCAAACTGGCACATCGGGCGCACAACGGCCAGTCGCTTTCTAGCGACAGGGAGGAGGAAGAAGGAGGGAGTTGTTCTTAAAAACGATACGTCGCAATGTCCGAAAGAAAAATCCTATTCTCAAATTTGTGGCCTTGTCGAACACAAGGCCACAAATTCCAGGTCACGCGCCTCAGAACAACTTGCGACCCTTATTGGCTGCGATCCGCATGCGCAAGGCGTTGAGCTTGATGAAGCCCGCCGCGTCAGCCTGGTTGTAGGCGCCGCCATCTTCCTCGAAGGTCGCGATATTGGCGTCGAACAACGAGTCGTCGGACTTGCGGCCAGTGACGATCACATTGCCCTTGTAGAGCTTCAGGCGCACGACGCCGTTCACGTTGACCTGGGACGCGTCGATCATCTGTTGCAGCATCAGACGCTCAGGGCTCCACCAGTAGCCGGTGTAGATCAGGCTGGCGTATTTAGGCATCAGCTCATCCTTGAGGTGAGCCACTTCGCGGTCCAGGGTGATCGATTCGATCGCACGGTGGGCGCGCAGCATGATGGTGCCGCCAGGGGTTTCGTAGCAGCCACGGGACTTCATGCCCACGTAACGGTTTTCGACGATGTCGAGACGACCGATGCCGTGTTCACCACCGATACGGTTCAGGGTCGCCAGCACGGTGGCCGGGGTCATTTCGACGCCGTCCAATGCCACGATGTCGCCATTGCGGTAGGTCAGTTCCAGGTATTGCGCCTTGTCGGGGGCCTTCTCTGGCGACACGGTCCAACGCCACATGTCTTCTTCGTGCTCGGTCCAGGTGTCTTCCAGCACGCCGCCTTCATAGGAGATGTGCAGCAGGTTGGCATCCATCGAGTACGGGGATTTTTTCTTGCCGTGGCGCTCGATCGGGATCGCGTGCTTTTCCGCGTAATCCATCAGCTTTTCACGGGACAGCAGGTCCCATTCACGCCAAGGTGCAATCACTTTCACACCGGGCTTCAGGGCGTAGGCGCCGAGCTCGAAACGAACCTGGTCGTTACCCTTGCCGGTGGCGCCGTGGGAAATGGCGTCAGCGCCGGTTTCGTTGGCGATTTCGATCAGGCGTTTGGCGATCAACGGACGAGCGATGGAAGTACCCAGCAGGTACTCGCCTTCGTAAACAGTGTTGGCGCGGAACATCGGGAACACGAAATCTCGCACGAACTCTTCGCGCAGATCGTCGATGTAGATTTCTTTTACGCCCATGGCCTGCGCCTTGGCGCGAGCAGGTTCGACCTCTTCACCCTGACCCAGGTCAGCGGTAAAGGTCACCACTTCACAGTTATAAGTATCCTGCAGCCACTTGAGGATCACCGAAGTGTCCAGGCCGCCGGAATACGCCAGAACGACCTTGTTTACGTCCGCCATGCCATCACTCCACGGGGTTTACGGAAAGCCGTCAAGTCTACCGGTCATGCAGAATAATTTACAGTGGCGCGACAGCTTATGACGACGAAGCGACAGATTATGTCGAGCGCGCGACGAACAGTCGCGGCTCAGGAAGTCTTCGCTGCGCTCGCCGATGCCGTGGTCTGGGGCGTCGGCGTCTCGACGGGGGCGACGCGAGCGAGGTGGACATTCACCCGGCGGTTCTTCGCCCGGTTGGCGGACGAGGTGTTGGGGACCAGCGGATAACGCTCGCCATGGAAACGCACGGTTATCTGCGATTCCTGCACCCCGTTGGCCTTGAAATACTCCATGACCGCCAGCGCCCGGCGACGCGACAGCTCACGATTGGCCAGGCGATTGCCGCTGTTGTCCGAGTGACCGTCGAGCTCGATGTGGTTAACCGTAGGATCGGCCTTCATGAAGTCCAGCATCACCTGCAACTGCGCCTTGGCCTGCGTATCGAGTTCCATACCCTCGCCCGGGAAGCCGATTTGCGATTGTTTGACCTGTTCGAAGTTTTTGGGCAGCAGCTTCGCCACGCAACCCTGATAATCGTTGAACGCCTTGCTGAACTTGACGGGCAGCAGGCGAACTTCCGAGACGCGGCCATCGCCGGAGAAATGCCGGACGACCGGGCTGCGTCCGTCCATCAAACCACTGATCAGACGGCCGGCCTGAACTTGGGAGCTGTTGAACAGAACGTTGCCACTGCCAATCCTGACCGAGCCGAGATTGATGTCGCCCCGCCCCGGCTGCCACGGTGCGGCCGCCGCCAACAAGGTCGCCGAACCGCCACCGACCATCGAGTTGTAGGCTTTCAGACGAAACGTCGCCTGCTCCCCAGCGCGGCGCACGAACTCACCCGAACCGAAATCGGTAATCGGTTGAGTCAGGCGACACTCGAATTTGTCCCCTTCGACCGTCCACTCGATGCTCTCCAGACGGGTCTGGAAAGTGAGCGCCATCGCGGGAAGGCTGGCAAACACACTGAGCAAGGCTAAATAACGCTGGCGCACGGGAGGCTCCATTGGCTTCTACAACAAAAGACCGATACATATTTACGGCATACCTGTTGGATATCGGTAGCTTGTCGCAAAACTTGATAGCGGGTGCCTGAGAGAGTCTTTTCCGGTAGCATTCCCCAGAGTTTGCCCCGCCTGGAATCCCCTCATGTCCGACCGCCTGACCCTGCTGCGTCCCGACGACTGGCATATACATCTTCGCGATGGTGCCGTGTTGACCAATACTGTTGCGGATGTCGCGCGCACCTTTGGTCGCGCCATCATCATGCCCAACCTGGTACCGCCGGTGCGCAACGCCGCTGAAGCCGATGGTTATCGCCAGCGCATTCTCGCTGCACGTCCGGCCGGTAGCCGTTTTGAACCGCTGATGGTGCTGTACCTCACCGACCGCACCCAGCCCGAAGAAATTCGTCAGGCCAAGGCCAGCGGTTTCGTGCATGCCGCCAAATTGTACCCGGCCGGTGCGACCACCAACTCGGACTCTGGCGTCACCAGCATCGACAAAATCTTCCCTGCGCTCGAGGCCATGGCCGAAGTCGGTATGCCTTTGCTGATTCACGGTGAAGTCACCCGTGGCGATGTCGACGTGTTCGACCGCGAGAAAATCTTCATCGACGAGCACATGCGTCGTGTGGTGGAGCGTTTCCCGACACTCAAGGTGGTGTTCGAGCACATCACGACTGGCGATGCCGTGCAGTTCGTCAACGAGGCCTCGGCCAACGTCGGCGCGACCATTACCGCTCATCACTTGTTGTACAACCGCAACCACATGCTGGTTGGCGGGATTCGGCCGCACTTTTATTGCCTGCCGATCCTCAAGCGCAATACCCACCAGGAAGCCCTGCTCGACGCCGCCACCAGCGGCAGCGAAAAGTTCTTCCTCGGCACTGACTCGGCACCGCATGCCCAGCATGCCAAGGAAGCCGCCTGCGGTTGCGCCGGTTGCTACACCGCTTATGCCGCGATCGAGTTGTATGCCGAAGCGTTCGAACAGCGCAACGCGCTGGCCAGGCTCGAAGCTTTCGCCAGCCTCAATGGCCCGCGCTTCTATGGCCTGCCCGTGAATACTGATCGCATCACCCTGGTTCGCGACGAGTGGACCGCACCAACCAGCCTGCCATTTGGCGAGCTGACCGTTATCCCGCTGCGCGCCGGTGAAAAACTGCGCTGGCGCCTGCTGGAGGAACACGCGTGAGTGAAGACCATTTCGACGACGAACAGGACGGTTCGAGCGCAGGTGGTTCACGCCATCCGATGGCTGCCAGGTTCCGTGGTTACCTGCCCGTGGTCGTCGACGTAGAAACCGGTGGTTTCAACTCGGCCACCGACGCCCTGCTGGAAATCGCGGCGACCACCATCGCCATGGATGAAAAGGGCTTCGTTTACCCTGATCACACGTACTTCTTCCGCGTCGAGCCTTTCGAAGGCGCGAACATCGAAGCAGCGGCCCTGGAGTTCACCGGGATCAAGCTCGATCACCCGTTGCGCATGGCTGTGAGTGAAGAGACAGCCCTGAACGACATCTTCCGTGGGATACGCAAGGCGCTGAAGGCCAACGGCTGCAAGCGGGCGATTCTGGTCGGCCACAACAGCAGCTTCGACCTGGGCTTCCTGAATGCCGCCGTCGCACGCCTGGACATGAAGCGCAACCCGTTTCACCCCTTCTCCAGCTTCGACACTGCTACCCTGGCTGGCTTGGCCTACGGGCAAACGGTACTGGCGAAGGCCTGTCAGGCAGCCGATATCGACTTCGATGGTCGCGAGGCCCACTCGGCTCGCTACGACACCGAGAAGACGGCCGAACTGTTCTGCGGCATCGTCAATCGCTGGAAACAGATGGGCGGGTGGGAAGATTTCGACGACTGATGAGTCGCGACCCTGCCCATAAAAAAACCGGCCATGATGGCCGGTTTTTTTGTGCCTCGAACGCGCCTTACAGGGCAGCTGCGTGCTCGGTCAGGTAAGCCGCAACGCCTTCTGGCGAAGCGTTCATGCCTTTGTCGCCTTTCTTCCAGTTCGCAGGGCAGACTTCACCGTGCTCTTCGTGGAATTGCAGAGCGTCGACCAGACGAATCAGCTCTTCCATGTTACGGCCCAGCGGCAGGTCGTTGATGATCTGCGAACGAACGACACCCTTGTCGTCGATCAGGAACGCGCCACGGAAAGCCACGCCGCCTTCGGACTCAACGTCGTAGGCCTTGGCGATTTCGTGCTTCATGTCGGCAGCCATGGTGTAACGGACTTCGCCGATACCGCCGTTGTTGACCGGGGTGTTGCGCCAGGCGTTATGGGTGAAGTGCGAGTCGATCGAAACGGCGATCACTTCAACGTTGCGCGCCTTGAAATCAGCCATGCGATTGTCCAGAGCGATCAGCTCGGACGGGCATACGAAGGTGAAGTCCAGCGGATAGAAGAACACCAGGCCGTATTTGCCTTTGATGGCCGACGACAGGGTGAAGCTGTCGACGATTTCGCCATTGCCCAGAACGGCCGGTACGGTGAAGTCAGGGGCTTGCTTGCCTACGAGTACGCTCATTGAATATCTCCTGGTGTAAAAACGTGAAGTTCCCGGGTTTGCGCCAGCCTGTCACCCTCAGGCGACAGCCCTGTGACACCCACCCCTTCATAAGGACCGGTCATCATACACTGCGTTTTTATGCTGTCCTCAACGGATTTTCACCAGAGCGCCGAATGGCCGCCCAAAAGGGCTAATGGCAGATGGCTGCAAAAAACCGTTCGTCAGTCTTGTTGCTATATCGGGCAAAGCTGTCAGAAACCACTTTGACAATCATTCTCGTTAACATTAAGATCCATCGCAATTGAGCCACAACCAGCGACGGTTTTTACTTATGTATGTCTGCCTCTGCACTGGCGTTACCGACGGTCAAATCCGCGATGCAATCTATGAAGGATGCTGCAGCTATAAGGAAGTCCGTCAGGCTACCGGCGTAGCCAGCCAATGCGGTAAGTGCGCCTGCCTCGCCAAGGAAGTGGTGCGCGATACCCTGACCCAAGTACAAACTGCCCAGGCCGCGATTCCTTTCCCGGTAGAATTTAATGCTGCGTGAATACCCCTTTTAAAGAACCGGACTTAATGTCCGGTTTTTTTATGCCTGAAAATCAACTGGTTACGCGCTAGACGCGGAACACAAACATTCTTATTCCGATTAATTTTCATTTATTATTCAATAACTTAGGTTTGACACCCCTAAGTATGCGGCTCAAACTCTGCCTCATAGACAGCTAACATAGGGCAGGACCCCATCATGAAAGGCGACATTACAGTCATCCAGCATCTCAACAAGATCCTTGCCAATGAGCTGGTCGCGATCAATCAATATTTCCTGCATGCCCGCATGTATGAAGATTGGGGCCTGAACAAGCTGGGCAAGCATGAATACCACGAGTCCATCGATGAGATGAAACACGCGGACAAGCTGATCAAGCGCATCCTGTTTCTGGAAGGCCTGCCAAACGTGCAGGATCTGGGCAAGCTGCACATCGGCGAGCACACCAAGGAAATGCTTGAGTGCGACCTGCGCATCGAGAAGACCGGTCATGCGGACCTGAAAGTCGCGATCGCCCATTGCGAAACCGTTGGCGATTTCGGCAGCCGTGAACTGCTCGAGGACATTCTTGAGTCCGAAGAAGAACACATCGATTGGCTGGAAACCCAACTGGGCCTGATCGACAAGATCGGTCTTGAGAACTACCTGCAATCGCAGATGGGCGACGACGAGTAATATTTCCGACGCCAAAAAAGCCCCGCGCTCTCTCAGACGCGGGGCATTTTTGTATGTGCGATACCCCACCCTGTAGGAGCGAGCATGCTCGCGATGGTGGACCAGACAACGCGGATAGTCTGATGACCCGTGTTTTAGTTGATCTCCATCGCGAGCAAGCTCGCTCCTACAGGGGATCTGCGCATAAAAAAGCCCCGCTCTCTCAAGAGGCAGGGCTTTTTGTGCCTGCGCTAGCGGCAATCACGCCTTCGCAGCAGCCGCTTCAACAGCCGACTTGATGGTGGTTTGCAGCGAACCGTCTGCAGCCATCTCGGTCATGATATCGCTACCGCCGACCAGCTCACCCGCCACCCACAGTTGCGGGAAAGTCGGCCAGTTGGCGTATTTTGGCAGGTTGGCACGGATCTCCGGGTTCTGCAGGATATCCACGTACGCAAACTTCTCACCACACGCCATTACGGCCTGCGCAGCTTTTGCGGAGAAGCCGCACTGCGGGGCATTCGGCGAGCCTTTCATGTAAAGCAGAACGGTGTTGTTCGCAATCTGCTCTTTAATCGTTTCGATGATATCCATGAAGCACCTCGACTGAACTTTCCGACTCAGGGGTCGGCACGGTGGCGCATTGTAACGGAAACCCCGTCGTGATGCTCGGTCTCCCCGACAGACCCGCTCAAGCCGCTGCCACCGTGACCGGCACGCCATTCAACGCCGCATTACCCGACAGTTCGTCGAGCTGACATTCATCCGTCAGGTCATTGGCACTGGAACCTGGCTGGCTGCTGGCAATGGTCATCTGCACGCCGGGCCGCGCATGCCCCCAACCATGAGGCAGGCTGACCACGCCTTTCATCATTTCCAGGCTGCCCAGTACTTCCACTTCAATCACACCCACACGGGAGCTGACTCGCACCCGCTGCCCATCACTGAGCCCGCGGCTGGCCAGATCATCCGGATGCATGAGCAACTGATGACGGGGTTTGCCTTTCACCAGCCGGTGGTAATTGTGCATCCAGGAATTATTGCTGCGCACATGACGACGCCCGATCATCAACAACTGATCGACTGCCGGCGCCTGCAACGTGGCGAAGCGAGCCAGGTCGGCAAGCATCACTTCGGGAGCCGCCTGGATGCGTTGTCCGGCCGTTTTCAACCGCTTCGCCAGGTTGGACTTCAGGGCGCCCAGGTCGATGCCGTGCGGATGATCCAAAAGCGTAGCCAGTGACAACTTGTGCTCCGAGGCATCGCCGTAGGCGCCCATCCGCAACCCCATGTCGATCATTTTCGCCGGCGGCATTGTCGGTTTGAGTTCCTTGCCGGTCTTCTCGGCGAAGGCCTTGGCCAGCCCGACGAAAATCTCCCAGTCGTGCAACGCACCTTCCGGCTTGGCCAGGATGGCGCGGTTGAAGCGCGTAACGTTACGCACCGCAAACAGGTTGAACGTAGTGTCGTAGTGATCGTTTTCCAGGGCCGATGTCGACGGCAGGATCAGGTCGGCGTAACGCGTGGTTTCGTTAATGTACAAGTCAACACTGACCATGAACTCCAGCCCGTCCAGCGCCTGCTCTAGTTTCCGGCCATTGGGCGTCGACAATACCGGGTTGCCGGCCACGGTGATTAATGCCCGCACCTGCCCCTCCCCACCCGTGAGCATCTCTTCGGCCATGGCCGACACCGGCAACTCGCCCGCGTATTCCGGGCGCCCGGAAACGCGACTCTGCCACAGGTTGAAATGTCCGCCCGAGGTGGTGGCCACCAGATCCACAGCGGGCTCGGTGCACAACGCGCCGCCCACGCGATCGAGGTTGCCCGTCACCAGGTTGATCAGTTGGACCAGCCAATGGCAGAGGGTGCCGAACGCCTGGGTCGAAACGCCCATACGGCCATAACAGACCGCGGTCGGTGCCGCGGCGAAGTCTCGTGCCAGTTGCCGGATCTGCTCGGCAGGGACCGCACACAGCGGGCTCATGGCCTCGGCATTGAAACCTGCGATGGCTTCACGAACTTGATCCAGGCCGTCCACCGGCAAATGGCTTTCACGGGTCAGACCTTCGGTAAAAAGGGTATTGAGCAAGCCGAACAACAGTGCCGCATCGCCCCCCGGACGTACAAACAAATGCTGATCGGCAATCGCCGCCGTTTCACTGCGACGCGGATCGACAACCACCACTTTGCCACCCCGGGCCTGGATCGCCTTCAGACGCTTTTCCACATCCGGTACAGTCATGATGCTGCCGTTGGAGGCCAGCGGATTGCCGCCCAGGATCAACATGAAATCGGTGTGGTCGATGTCCGGGATCGGCAACAGCAAGCCATGGCCGTACATCAGGTGGCTGGTCAGGTGGTGTGGCAACTGGTCAACGGAGGTGGCGGAAAACCGGTTGCGGGTTTTCAGCAAGCCCAGGAAGTAATTACTGTGGGTCATCAGCCCGTAGTTGTGAACGCTCGGGTTGCCCTGATACACCGCCACCGCATTCTGCCCGTGGCGTGCCTGGATCCCGACCAGACGTTCGGCAACCAGCTTGAAGGCGTCCTCCCACTCGATGGGTTGCCAATCGTTGCCAACCCGCAGCATCGGCTGATGCAGGCGATCCGGATCGTTCTGGATGTCCTGGAGCGCCACAGCCTTGGGGCAAATGTGCCCACGACTGAAGGTATCCTGGGCATCGCCCTTGATCGAGGTGATTTGCACGTTGCCGTCGGCTTCGGTGGTCTCGATGGTCAGGCCGCAGATGGCTTCACACAGGTGGCAGGCACGGTGATGGAGAGTCTTGGTCATGGCCAGTCTCTTTTTTGTACGGGGGCCGGCACTTTCGGCCGCGGGATCAAAACTATGCCCCCCGCACAAGCGCGGCGCCAGCGACGTCTGTCTTGTGAATCGCCCCCCATCAGCCCAGCCGATTGCCACCAGCCATCAGTTGGAAGGCAACCTCGACGGCGCCTGCATCTGGATTTCCTGAATGGTTTCGATCTGCTCGTGGGCGAGGTGGACGCCGGTAAGCTCGCCAATGATGCGCCAGTGCTCATCGAGCCCTGTGCTGATGGTAGCCATGCGATCGATCATGCGTCGACCGGCAGCCTTGGTCACCTCGTCCTGGCTGCGCATCAGCTCGAAGGACATCGATGTCACCGAGGCTGTGAGGTGTGTCAATGCGCGGGCGGTCAAGCCAAGCAATTCCATGAGTTGCTGTTCTTTCGAATCCATTCAAGAAGCTTCCTGCATCAATTGTGACTTAGTTATAACCCAGCCCATTCCATTAGCAAGTGTTTCAGACGCAGCACATTGCCATTAACGACGACTGGCACCGGCTCGGAAACCGACCGCCATCGCTCCATCCCCGCCCCGCTTGATTGCCAAGCCCCGCGAGCCCGGTGTACAAATGACGGGCTGCTGTCAGGAATAAAACTTCAAACGCGCTATCGCGGTCTCCCCGTAGCCCCTCTGAAATCCGCCAACACCGTAGCCTATTGGAAAAACGCGACATTTAATGTCAAGATCGCGCCTTCCCTATTTCGTCGCCCCGTGCGGCTTACGCCGCAGGTCTCGCCCGTTGTTCCGAAAAACAAGGCTTTGAGTATCTGCGGTCTGTTGCAAAAAGGTAGTTAATGATGAGCGCTAGGCACTTTCTCTCCCTGATGGACTGCACGCCCGACGAACTGGTCAGCGTGATCCGTCGAGGCGTGGAGCTCAAAGACCTGCGTAACCGCGGCGTACTGTTCGAGCCACTGAAAAACCGCGTGCTCGGGATGATTTTCGAGAAGTCCTCGACCCGCACCCGTATTTCGTTCGAAGCCGGCATGATCCAGCTCGGCGGCCAGGCGATCTTCCTGTCGCCGCGCGATACCCAACTGGGTCGTGGCGAGCCGATCGGCGACGCCGCCATCGTCATGTCGAGCATGCTCGACGCGGTGATGATCCGTACTTTCGCTCACAGCACCCTGACCGAGTTTGCCGCCAACTCGCGCGTACCGGTCATCAACGGCCTGTCCGACGATCTGCACCCCTGCCAATTGCTGGCCGACATGCAAACCTTCCTGGAGCATCGCGGCCCGATCCAGGGCAAGACCGTCGCCTGGATCGGTGACGGCAACAATATGTGCAACAGCTATATAGAAGCGGCGATCCAGTTCGACTTCCAGTTGCGCGTTGCCTGCCCGGAAGGCTACGAACCCAACCCTGTATTCGTTGCCAAGGCCGGCAATCGCGTGACCATCGTCCGCGACCCGCAGGAGGCCGTGCGCGGTGCCCACCTGGTGAGCACCGACGTCTGGACCTCCATGGGTCAGGAAGAAGAAACCGCCAAACGCCTGAAGCTGTTCGCGCCATTCCAGGTCAATCGTGCGTTGCTGGACCTGGCCGCCGAGGACGTGCTGTTCATGCATTGCCTGCCCGCCCACCGTGGCGAGGAAATCAGCCTCGACCTGCTCGATGACCCGCGCTCCGTGGCCTGGGATCAGGCAGAAAACCGTCTCCACGCACAAAAGGCCCTGCTCGAGTTTCTCGTCGAGCCGGCGTACCACCACGCATGAGCCAGCCACTACTGCTAAACCTGCGCAACCTCGCCTGCGGCTATCAAGACCAGCGTGTGGTGCAGAACCTCAACCTGCATTTGAATGCCGGTGACATCGGTTGCCTGCTCGGCTCCTCGGGCTGCGGCAAAACCACGACGCTTCGGGCAATTGCCGGCTTCGAACCGGTTCACGAGGGTGAAATCAGCCTGGCCGGCGAGACGATCTCCAGCGCTGGGTTCACCCTGGCTCCGGAGAAACGCCGGATCGGCATGGTGTTCCAGGACTACGCCCTGTTTCCGCATTTGAGCGTGGCCGAGAACATCGCCTTCGGTATTCGCAAGCATCCGCATAAAGACCGGGTCACTGAAGAGCTGCTGGAACTGGTCAACCTGAAGAACCTCGGCAAACGCTTCCCCCACGAACTGTCCGGAGGCCAGCAACAACGTGTGGCCCTGGCCCGTGCCCTAGCGCCGGAACCGCAGTTGCTGTTGCTCGACGAGCCCTTTTCCAACCTCGACGGCGAATTGCGACGCAAGCTCAGTCACGAAGTGCGCGACATCCTGAAGGCCCGTGGCACCAGTGCAATCCTGGTGACCCACGACCAGGAGGAAGCCTTCGCGGTCAGCGATCACATCGGCGTGTTCAAGGAGGGCCGTCTGGAACAGTGGGATACGCCCTACAACCTCTATCACGAACCGCAGACGCCTTACGTCGCGAGCTTCATCGGCCAGGGTTATTTCATTCGTGGCCAGCTCAGCAGCCCGGACTCGGTGCAGACCGAGCTTGGAGAACTGCGCGGCAACCGCGCCTACACCTGGCCCACCGGTGGTGCCGTGGACGTGTTGCTGCGTCCGGACGACATCATTTATGCACCGGACAGCGCATTGAAGGGGCGGATTGTCGGCAAGTCGTTCCAGGGTGCCTCCACCCTGTACCGCCTGCAATTGCCGACCGGCGCCCAGCTGGAATCGATTTTCCCTAGCCATGTCGATCATCAGGTCGGCGCGGATGTCGGGATCCGGGTCGCCGCTGATCATCTGGTGCTGTTCCAGGCGTCCGGCAGCACGGCCGCGCAGATTCCGATGGTTGAATCAGGTGTGCGGCGGTACAGCACTGCGGGCTGAAACACACCCCCGACTGTACAAAATCCATAGTGGGAGCGAGCCTTCTCGCGATAGCGGTGTGTCAGCCAAGAGGTAATGACTGACACACCGCTATCGCGAGCAAGCTCGCTCCCACAGGTTCTTTGAGGGGCTAACCCAGCATCAGGGTGCCGCTGGCCACCAGCGCCGCATTCCCGCCGATCTTCACCCGGTCCCCTTCCAGCCGGCAGAACAATTCACCGCCGCGTTTCGAGCATTGATAGGCGCTCAGGCTCGATTTGCCCAGGCGCTTGGACCAGTAGGGGATCAGGCTGCAATGAGTCGAGCCGGTCACCGGGTCTTCATTGATGCCAATGGCCGGGGCAAAGTAGCGCGAGACGAAATCGTGCTTGCCACCCCTGGCAGTGACAATGGCGCCCAGCCACGGCAACTTGGCCAATGCGACCATGTCAGGCTGGCAATCGAGCACGGCCTGTTCGGACTCCAGCACCACGAACAGCTCATTGGAACCTCGCACATCAACCGCCTCGACACCCAGTGCGCGCTCGACATCCACGGTCACGCCCACTTCCGACGTCTCGATGGCCGGGAAGTCCAGCCACAGGCGTTCACCTTCGCGACTCACGCTCAGCGGGCCGGACTTGCAGATGAAATCCAGGCGTTCTGCGGTTTCCTTGTAGATGTCAAACAAGACAAAGGCGCTGGCCAGCGTGGCATGTCCGCATAACGGCACCTCGGTGGTCGGGGTGAACCAGCGAATGCGCCAGCTTTGCCCTTCACGCACCACAAAAGCGGTTTCGGCGAGGTTGTGCTCGCCCGCGATCTTCTGCATCAGCTCGTCGGCGAGCCAGGCATCGAGCCGGTAGACCATCGCCGGGTTGCCACCGAAGGGACGGTCACTGAACGCATCGACCTGGTAAAACTCAAGCTGCATATATCTTCTCCCTGATTCAGGCGCGGCCGATATCGGCGAACGTGGCCTGAGTATGTTCGGCCAGCACCGTTGGTGCCAATTCAACTTCCAGACCACGCCGCCCCGCACTGACAAAAATGCTGGCGAAAGGCAGGGCCGAATTATCGATGAATGTGCGCAATCGTTTTTTCTGCCCCAGAGGGCTGATGCCACCCAGCAAATATCCGGTGGAGCGTTGCGCAGCCGCCGGGTCAGCCATTTCCACCTTCTTGACCTTGGCCGCGTGTGCCAGGCCCTTCAAGTCCAGACTGCCGGCCACCGGCACCACGGCCACCAGTAACTCCCCTTTCTCGCTCGCCGCCAGCAAGGTTTTGAACACCTGAGCCGGGGCCAGACCGAGCTTTTCCGCCGCCTCGAGTCCGTAGGACGCTGCCTTCGGATCATGTTCGTAACTGTGTATCTGATGTTCGGCACGAACCTTTTTCAACAAATCCAATGCGGGGGTCATGACAGCTCCAGACTGGGCAGCGGAGAAAAATAGTGCGTCCGATTCTAGGTCATTGTTTGGCAAAAGGCTCTATCACGGCAGCGCTTACAGGACCCAACACATAAACCCACCGTTCGTCAGTGCATATCAAGGATGACAAACAAAATGATCATTCACCTGACTAATAGTTCGGATGTGACCAATGGTTCACTTTCGATCTTTGACAGACATGATCCTTGTCTATATTTTTTCGTTTACGAATACCGTATAACGCGACAGCGCAGGACCCAGCAGTAAACCGGGGCTCAGGGTGGGGACCCTCCCGGTGAAAATCGCGCTTTGATCAAGATCAAAAAAGAGCGCCAGAGAAAAAAAACAAAGAGGTTTTCAATGACAACTGCTTTACGACAACCGTCACTCTACAGCCAATGCCTGGCGGAATTTCTGGGCACTGCACTGCTGATCTTTTTTGGTACCGGTTGCGTTGCCGCGCTCAAGGTCGCGGGTGCCAGCTTCGGCTTGTGGGAAATCAGCATCATCTGGGGCGTGGGCGTCAGCATGGCGATCTATTTGACGGCCGGTGTGTCAGGGGCTCACCTCAACCCCGCCGTCAGCATCGCGCTGTGTATTTTTACCGACTTCGAAAAGCGCAAACTGCCGCCCTATATTCTGGCCCAATTGGCCGGCGCCTTCTGCGGCGCCTTGTTGGTTTACACGCTGTACAGCAATCTATTCTTCGATTACGAACAAACCCACCATATGGTTCGCGGCACCCAGGCCAGCCTCGAACTGGCGTCGGTGTTCTCCACTTTCCCCAACCCGGCGCTCTCCACCGCACAGGCGTTCCTGGTCGAAGTGGTCATCACCGCGATCCTCATGGGTGTGATCATGTCCCTGACCGACGACAACAACGGTTTACCGAACGGCCCCATGGCACCGCTGCTGATCGGCCTGCTGATTGCGGTGATCGGCAGCTCGATGGGCCCGCTGACCGGCTTCGCGATGAACCCGGCGCGGGATTTCGGCCCCAAGCTGATGACTTTTTTCGCAGGCTGGGGTGAAATTTCCCTTACCGGCGCACGTGAGATCCCGTACTTCCTGATCCCGATTTTTGCACCGATTGTCGGTGCCTGCCTCGGTGCCGCGGCTTATCGCGGGCTGATCGCCCGCCATCTGCCAGCCACCGAACCTGCTCCTGCAACACCGGCCATTGACGGCAAACCAAGAACTTCCTGATACCGTTGGCGCGATGCGCCTGACCTCACCCCTTTATCTCGTCCAAGGCAATCGACATGACCGACATTCAGAATAAGAACTACATCATTGCCCTCGATCAGGGTACGACCAGTTCTCGCGCCATCATTTTCGACCGTGACGCGAACGTGGTCTGCACCGCCCAGCGTGAATTCGCCCAGCATTACCCGCAAGCGGGCTGGGTCGAGCACGACCCGATGGAAATCTTCGCCACCCAAAGCGCCGTGATGGTCGAAGCCCTGGCTCAAGCCGGCCTGCATCACGACCAGGTCGCCGCCATCGGCATCACCAATCAGCGTGAAACCACGGTGGTCTGGGACAAGACCACCGGCCGCCCGATCTACAACGCGATCGTCTGGCAATGCCGTCGCAGCACCGAGATCTGCCAGCAGCTCAAGCGTGACGGTCACGAGCAGTACATCAGCGAAACGACTGGCCTGGTGACCGACCCGTATTTCTCCGGCACCAAACTGAAGTGGATCCTCGACAACGTCGAAGGCAGCCGTGAACGCGCGCGCAACGGCGAGCTGCTGTTCGGCACCGTCGACAGCTGGCTGATCTGGAAATTTACTGGTGGCAAGGTGCACGTCACCGATTACACCAATGCCTCGCGCACCCTGCTGTTCAACATCCACACCCTTGAGTGGGATGCGAAGATGCTCGAGCTGCTGGACATCCCGCGTGAGATGCTGCCGCCGGTGAAGTCCTCCTCGGAAATCTACGGCCACACCAAAAGCGGTATCGCCATCGGCGGCATCGCCGGCGACCAGCAGGCCGCTCTGTTCGGCCAGATGTGCGTCGAGCCTGGCCAGGCGAAAAACACCTACGGCACCGGCTGTTTCCTGTTGATGAACACGGGTAATAAGGCCGTGAAATCCCAACACGGCATGCTGACGACCATCGCCTGCGGCCCGCGGGGCGAAGTCGCCTATGCACTGGAAGGTGCGGTGTTCAACGGCGGCTCGACCGTGCAGTGGCTGCGCGATGAGCTGAAGATCATCAACGATGCCCACGACACCGAATACTTCGCCAGCAAGGTCAAGGACAGCAACGGTGTGTACCTGGTCCCGGCCTTCACCGGACTTGGTGCCCCCTACTGGGACCCATACGCCCGTGGCGCTCTGTTCGGCCTGACACGCGGTGTACGCGTAGACCACATCATCCGTGCCGCCCTGGAGTCGATTGCCTACCAGACCCGCGACGTACTCGACGCCATGCAACAGGATTCCGGCGAGCGCCTCAAAGCGCTGCGCGTGGACGGCGGCGCGGTGGCGAACAATTTCCTCATGCAGTTCCAGGCCGACATCCTCGGCACTCAGGTTGAGCGTCCGAAAATGCGCGAGACCACAGCATTGGGCGCGGCTTACCTGGCCGGGTTGGCGTGCGGTTTCTGGGGCAGCCTTGAGGAATTGCGCGACAAGGCGGTGATCGAGCGCGAATTCGAACCGACGCTGGACGAAGTCGCCAAGGAAAAACTCTACGCCGGCTGGAAAAAAGCGGTCAGTCGCACGCGCGACTGGGAGCCACAGGAAGGCGCTGAATAAGCCAAGCTGTCTCCTGCTTCAGCATGTAACTGGCAGGGAGCAGATTCCTGCGGCATCATGGGCAAATTTTGCACGGCAGCCCAAAGGACGCCCCATGAATCTGCCTCCCCGCCAGCAGCAAATCCTCGAACTGGTTCGCGAACGCGGCTACGTCAGCATCGAGGAAATGGCCTCGCTGTTCGTCGTGACGCCCCAGACCATCCGCCGCGATATCAACCAGCTCGCGGAAGCCAATCTGCTGCGTCGCTACCACGGCGGCGCTGCCTATGACTCCAGCGTCGAAAACACCGCCTACGCCATGCGCGCCGATCAGATGCGCGATGAAAAGCAGCGCATCGGCGAAGCCGTTGCCGCGCAGATCCCCGACCACGCTTCGTTGTTCATCAATATTGGCACCACCACCGAATCGATTGCACGGGCGTTGCTCAACCACAACCACCTGAAGATCATCACCAACAATCTGCACGTAGCTTCCATGCTCAGCGCCAAGGACGATTTTGACGTTCTGCTGACCGGCGGCAATGTGCGGCGCGATGGTGGGGTGGTCGGTCAGGCCAGCGTCGATTTCATCAACCAGTTCAAGGTCGATTTCGCGCTGGTGGGCATCAGTGGTATCGATGAAGACGGCAGCCTGCTGGACTTCGACTACCAGGAAGTGCGCGTTTCACAGGCGATCATTGCCAATGCCCGTCAGGTGATCCTGGCCGCAGACTCCAGCAAATTCGGGCGCAACGCCATGATTCGCCTGGGGCCGATCAGTCTGGTCGATTGCCTGGTGACCGACCAGCAGCCGGTGCCAGCGCTGGCGCAGTTGCTGAGTCAGCACAAGGTTCGGTTGGAAGTGGTTTAGGTATTTTGTAGCCTGTTCCGGCCCCATCGCGAGCCAGCTCGCTCCTACAGGGGATTGGAGGTGTACACAAAATCTGTGTACGAATCGTTCCCTGTAGGAGCGAGCTTGCTCGCGATGATGCCGGCACCGGCAACACATCTTTCGCGCTAAAACGCGCGCCAACATGTTCGAAAATTTTCCTTTCCCCGCCTTTCGATCAGTTTTTTCAATCGAAGTTAACTGGCTGCGCGCTTCTTTATGGGCTACCATTTTCGCAAATGAACATTTATGTTCGAATATCGAAAATCAAAAAATGCCCGAGGCCATGCGATGCCCACTTCTACCTTGCCCACGCCCCCTATCGCTGAGGTCTACGACATTGCCGTCATCGGTGGCGGGATCAATGGCGTGGGGATCGCAGCAGATGCTGCCGGTCGCGGCCTTTCGGTGTTCCTTTGCGAAAAGGATGACCTGGCCAGCCACACCTCGTCGGCCAGCAGCAAGCTGATCCACGGCGGCCTGCGCTACCTCGAACATTATGAATTCCGCCTGGTGCGAGAAGCCCTCGCCGAACGCGAAGTGTTGCTGGCCAAGGCGCCGCACATCGTCAAACAGATGCGTTTCGTGCTGCCGCACCGTCCGCACCTGCGTCCGGCGTGGATGATCCGCGCCGGCCTTTTCCTTTATGACAACCTCGGCAAACGGGAAAAACTGCAAGGCTCGAACAGCCTCAAGTTTGGCCCCGACAGTCCGTTGAAAAGCGAAATCACAAAGGGTTTCGAGTACTCCGATTGCTGGGTGGACGACGCCCGCCTCGTGGTACTGAACGCCATGGCAGCTCGCGAAAAAGGCGCACATATTCACACGCAAACACGCTGCGTCAGCGCCCGTCGCACCAAGGGCCTGTGGCATCTGCATCTGGAGCGTGCCGACGGCAGCCTGTTCTCGATTCGTAGCAAGGCTTTGGTAAACGCTGCCGGCCCATGGGTCGCCAAATTCATTCGTGATGACCTGAAGATGGAATCGCCCTACGGCATCCGCCTGATTCAGGGCAGCCACCTGATCGTGCCAAAGCTGTACGAGGGCGATCATGCACACATTCTGCAGAACGAAGATCAGCGCATCGTCTTTACCATTCCCTACTTGAATGAGTTCACCCTGATCGGCACGACTGACCGCGAGTACACCGGTGACCCGGCCAAGGTGGCGATCACCGACGGTGAGACCGATTATCTGCTGCAAGTGGTCAACGCTCACTTCAAGAAGCAGATCAGCCGCGACGACATCCTGCACAGCTATTCCGGGGTGCGCCCGCTGTGCAACGACGAATCCGACAACCCGTCAGCCGTTACCCGCGACTACACCCTGGCGCTGTCGGGCTCGGGCGAAGAGGCACCGTTGCTGTCAGTGTTCGGCGGCAAGCTGACCACCTACCGCAAACTGGCCGAATCGGCCCTGGCCCAACTGGCGCCGTATTTCTCGCACATCAAGCCCAGCTGGACGGCCGCCGAAACCCTGCCGGGCGGCGAAGACATGACCACCCCGCAAGCCCTCGCCTCACGGATTCGCGACCAGTACGACTGGGTGCCGACCGAAATCGCCCGTCGCTGGTCCACTGCCTACGGCAGTCGTACCTGGCGCATGCTGGAAGGCGTGCAGGATCTCGCGGACCTCGGCGAGCACATCGGTGGCGGTCTTTACACACGCGAAGTCGATTACCTGTGCAGCGAAGAGTGGGTGACCACCGCGCAGGACATCCTGTGGCGGCGCAGCAAGCTGGGCTTGTTCACCACGGCGGCTGAACAGCAGACGCTGGTGGATTACCTGAGCAAGGTGGAGCAGAGCCGTCGCAAGATCGAAGCGGCCTGATTGGCGGCCGGCTGGCCCAGAAGCCCTGGATCGATGATTCAGGGGCTTTTTGCATTTTGTCGCACAATTCCTCCCCCGCTCCCACAGGGGCGCCCAAAGGCCTGAAATCGCATTCGGTTTTCCGAACGCAACCTGCCCGCCCATTCGGATTCCCGGATAATCTGATATCAAAAAAACATCAGAAATATTTAATAATCCTTATAAATCAACAAACTACTACATGAGACCTGGCCTGGCACGACTCATGCTCTACACTTTTCGACGAATGCTTTGCTGCGCGCAACCGTGGAAGCCAGCAAACGCTCGAAGCTCAAAAGGGCCGACTGATCGGCTCCATAAAAAAAACAATGTCGAGGACAATTTGATGCGTATCGTTCCCCATATCCTGGGCGCAGCCATCGCTGCCGCTCTGATCAGCACTCCAGTTTTCGCCGCCGAGCTCACCGGCACCCTGAAGAAGATCAAAGAATCCGGCACGATTACCCTCGGCCACCGTGACGCTTCCATTCCTTTTTCCTACATCGTGGATGCTTCCGGCAAACCGGTCGGCTATTCCCACGACCTGCAGCTGAAAGTCGTTGATGCACTGAAAAAAGAGCTGGACCTGCCCAACCTGCAAGTCAAATACAACCTGGTGACCTCGCAAACCCGTATCCCGCTGGTGCAGAACGGCACCGTGGACCTGGAATGCGGCTCCACCACCAACAACGTCGAACGTCAGCAACAGGTTGATTTCTCCGTAGGCATCTTCGAAGTCGGCACCCGCCTGCTGTCCAAGAAAGATTCGGCCTACAAGGATTTCGACGACCTCAAAGGCAAGAACGTCGTCACCACCGCTGGCACCACGTCCGAGCGCATCCTCAAGGCCATGAACGCCGACAAGCAGATGGGTATGAACGTCATCTCCGCCAAAGACCACGGCGAGTCCTTCCAGATGCTGGAAAGCGGCCGCGCCGTCGCCTTCATGATGGACGACGTGCTGCTGGCCGGCGAAATGGCCAAGGCCAAAAAGCCTGCTGACTGGGCTGTAACCGGCACGCCGCAATCCTACGAAATCTACGGTTGCATGGTGCGCAAGGGCGACGAGCCATTCAAGAAGGTCGTGGATGACGCCATCAAGGCTACCTACGCATCGGGCGAGATCAACAAGATCTACGACAAGTGGTTCCTACAGCCGGTCCCGCCAAAAGGCGTGAACCTGCAATTCCCGATGAGCAACGAGCTCAAGGCTTTGATCGCCACCCCAACCGATAAAGCGGCTGACGACAAGAAATCCTGATTTCTGTCTAACCTTAACTCCTGAGAGGGCCATTGTCCTTTCAGGAGCTACTCCCTGCTGGCGTCAATCTGGAAACACTCGAACCGGTGGTTTGTCGAGCCGCTCGTGTGTGCCCGACCTTCAAGGTCGGGGTGGGAACGGAGCGTCCCCAAGCGGGCATTAGTACATCGATAAAATCCGAGGGGAGACCCTGATGAATTACAACTGGGACTGGGGCGTGTTCTTCAAGTCCACCGGCGTGGGCAGCGAGACGTATCTCGACTGGTTCATTTCCGGTCTGGGCTGGACCATCGCCATTGCCGTCGTGGCCTGGATCATCGCCCTGATACTGGGTTCGATCCTGGGCGTCATGCGCACCGTACCGAATCGCATCGTATCGGGCATCGCCACCTGCTACGTCGAAGTTTTCCGTAACGTGCCTTTGCTGGTACAGCTGTTCATCTGGTACTTCCTGGTGCCTGATTTGCTGCCGGCTGACCTGCAGGAATGGTACAAACAGGACCTGAACCCGACGACCTCGGCGTTCCTCAGCGTCATCGTGTGCCTGGGTCTGTTCACCGCCGCGCGGGTTTGCGAACAGGTGCGCACCGGTATCCAGGCGCTGCCCAAGGGCCAGGAAGCTGCCGCTCGCGCCATGGGTTTCAAGCTGCCGCAGATCTACTGGAACGTGCTGCTGCCCCAGGCCTACCGGATCATCATTCCGCCGCTCACGTCGGAATTTCTCAACGTCTTCAAGAACTCGTCCGTGGCATCCTTGATCGGCCTGATGGAGCTGCTCGCGCAGACCAAGCAGACCGCCGAGTTCTCGGCCAACCTGTTCGAAGCGTTCACCCTGGCCACGCTGATCTACTTCACCCTGAACATGAGCCTGATGCTGCTGATGCGCATGGTCGAGAAGAAAGTCGCCGTACCAGGCCTGATTTCCGCAGGGGGTAAATGATGGAATTCGACTTCTCGGGCATCGTCCCGGCAATTCCAGGCCTGTGGAACGGCATGGTCATGACCCTCAAACTGATGATCATGGGTGTCATCGGCGGGCTCATCCTGGGCACCGTTCTCGCGCTGATGCGCCTGTCCCACAGCAAACTGCTGTCCAACCTGGCTGGCGCCTACGTTAACTACTTCCGTTCGATCCCGCTGCTGCTGGTCATCACCTGGTTCTACCTGGCGGTGCCATTCGTACTGCGCTGGATCACCGGCGAAGACACCCCGATCGGCGCATTCGCCTCGTGCATCGTGGCTTTCATGATGTTCGAAGCCGCCTACTTCTGTGAAATCGTGCGCGCCGGCGTGCAGTCGATTCCCAAGGGGCAGATGGGTGCCGCGCAGGCGCTGGGCATGACTTACGGCCAGATGATGCGGTTGATCATCCTGCCGCAGGCGTTCCGCAAGATGACCCCGCTGTTGCTGCAGCAAAGCATCATCCTGTTCCAGGACACCTCGTTGGTCTACGCCGTCGGCCTGGTGGATTTCCTCAATGCTTCGCGCGCCAGTGGCGACATCATCGGTCGCTCCAATGAGTTCCTGATCTTCGCAGGTCTCGTTTACTTCATCATCAGCTTTGCCGCCTCGCAGCTGGTCAAGCGTCTGCAAAAAAGGTTCGCCGTATGATCTCTATCAAGAACATCAACAAGTGGTATGGGGACTTCCAGGTGCTGACCGATTGCAGCACCGAGGTCAAGAAAGGCGAAGTGATCGTGGTGTGCGGGCCGTCAGGTTCCGGCAAGTCGACCCTGATCAAGTGCGTCAACGCCCTGGAGCCGTTCCAGAAAGGTGACATCGTGGTCGATGGGACCTCCATCGCCAACCCGAAAACCGACCTGCCAAAGTTGCGTTCGCGCGTCGGCATGGTGTTCCAGCATTTCGAGCTTTTCCCGCACCTGACCATCACCGAAAACCTGACCATCGCGCAGATCAAGGTGCTGGGCCGCAGCAAGGAAGAGGCCACCAAGAAAGGCCTGCAACTGCTGGAGCGCGTCGGTCTCTCGGCGCACGCCCACAAGCATCCTGGGCAACTGTCCGGTGGCCAGCAACAGCGTGTGGCGATTGCCCGTGCGCTGGCGATGGACCCTATCGTCATGCTCTTCGACGAACCGACCTCGGCACTCGACCCGGAGATGGTCAACGAAGTGCTCGACGTGATGGTGCAATTGGCCCACGAAGGCATGACCATGATGTGTGTGACCCACGAAATGGGCTTCGCCCGCAAAGTGGCCGACCGCGTGATCTTCATGGACGCCGGCAAGATCATCGAGGACTGCCCGAAAGAGGAGTTCTTCGGTGACATCAGCCACCGTGCCGAACGCACCCAGCACTTCCTCAACAAGATCTTGCAGCACTAAAAGCACGCTCCCTCCCTCTCTGTAGGAGCGAGCACGCTCGCGATGGTCGTCAACGATAACGTTGGCTGCCTGATACCCCGTGGTGTCTGGTCCACCATCGCGAGCATGCTCGCTCCTACAGAGAGGAAGGGCGTGCAAGCGCTGGTTGACCCAAGGCATCTGTGATGAAATGCGACCCCACTCTTTATCGCGCCGCGCCGCCATCACTCGCCGTGAAACCCCGTCAGATCCGCCATTTGCTCCTGCCGCCGCTGATCATCGCGCTGATGATCGGACTGGGCTACCTCGGCTTCTGGCTCAGCGAACATTACGGCATCCGCAGCCTCAGCGAGAACGGCCAGCGCCAGCTTGAACTGCACGCCCGCGCCGTCGAGAGCGAGATCAGCAAATACACCTACCTGCCCAGTCTGCTGGAGCTCGAATCGAGCGTTTCCCGACTGCTGGCCGAGCCAACGCCGGAACACCGGCAAGTCGTCAACGATTACCTCGAAGGCCTGAACCGCCGCAGCCGCAGTCGGGCCATCTATGTGATGGACACCACCGGTCGCGTCATGGCCACCAGCAACTGGCGTGACGTCGACAGTTACCTGGGTGAAGACCTCTCCTTCCGCGCCTACTTCCAGAATGCCGTTCGTGGCCAGCCTGGCCGGTTCTATGGCATCGGCAGCACCAACGGCGAGCCGGGTTACTACCTGGCCCACGGCCTGGAAGAACACGGCAAGATCATCGGCGTAGCGGTGGTCAAGGTTCGTCTCGAAGCCATGGAAGAACGCTGGCAACGGGCGCGACTGGAGGCCTTTGTCAGCGACGAGAACGGCATCATCATTCTCTCGAGCGACCCCTCGCGGCGCCTGAAATCAGTGGTGCCACTGAGCGAAGACACCAAGGAAAAACTCGCCCGAAGCCTTCAGTACTACTGGTTCCCGCTGAACGAGCTGCAACCGCTGGCCCGGGAAAAACTGGCCGAGGGCGAGGAAAAGCTGACCTTCCCCGCCAACAGCGAAGTGGAGTCCGACGACGAGGACATCAGCTACCTTTCGCAAACCCGCCAATTGAGCGACACGCCGTGGAATTTCACCTTGCTCACGCCGTTGCAGGATCTGCGTCGCCAGGCCATTAACCAGGGTATTCTGGTGGCCGTGGCGTTTGCCCTCGTGGCGTTTCTGCTAATCGCCTGGAACGAGCGGCGCAAGGTCATTGCCACCCGTCTCGCCGCCCGCGAAGCCCTGCAGGAAGCCAACAATCAGCTCGAGCGTCGGATTACCGAACGCACCTCCGATCTACGCGCCAGCAACGAACGGCTCAAGGGCCAGATCCGCGAACGCCGCCATGCCGAAGAAACGCTGCGCCGCGCCCAGGATGAACTGGTGCAGGCCGGTAAACTCGCAGCCATCGGCCAGATGTCCACCAGCATCGCCCACGAACTGAACCAGCCACTGGCGGCGCTGCGGACCTTGTCCGGCAATACCGTGCGCTTCATGGAGCGTGGCCAACTGGACGTCGCCAGCACCAACCTCAAGACCATCAACGACCTTATCGACCGCATGGGGCGCATCACCGCCAGCCTGCGCTCGTTCGCCCGGCGCGGTGACGACCAAGGCCAGGCCTGCCTCGGCAAAGGCGTGGATGCGGCGTTGCAGTTGCTGGGTACCCGCGTCGAAAGCGCTCACCTGCAAGTGCATCGGCACTTTGAAGACGTACAGGTGCAGATCGACCAGACCCGCCTGGAGCAGATCCTGGTCAACCTGATCGGCAACGCCCTCGACGCCATGCTGGCCCAGCCGCTGCCGGAGCTGTGGCTGGAAGGTGAAGCGCTGGAAGGCAAATATCGCCTGCGTGTGCGCGACAACGGTCACGGCATCGACATCGATGCACGCAAGCACCTGTTCGAACCTTTTTTCACCACCAAACCCGGCGAACAGGGCCTCGGGCTTGGCCTGACCCTGTCCGCCAGCCTGGCAGCTGCCACCGGCGGGCACCTGGATGTCGAGCATCCGGCCAGTGGTGGCACCAGTTTCGTCCTCAGTTTACCGTTGGTAAGCCCTACTCCTGCCGAGCCAATATGAACAACGACCTTAGTGTGCTGATCGTCGAAGACGACCCCCATGTGCTGCTCGGCTGCCAGCAGGCGCTGAGCCTGGAGGACATTCCCTGCATCGGCGTGACCTGCGCCGAGGACGCCCTGGAGCGGGTCGGCGAAAACTTTGCCGGCATCGTCATCAGTGACATTCGCCTGCCGGGCATCGATGGCCTCGAACTGCTGACCCGCCTCAAGGCGCGTGACCGAAGCTTGCCCGTGGTACTGATTACCGGCCACGGCGACATCTCCATGGCCGTCGGCGCGATGCAAAAAGGCGCCTACGATTTCATGGAGAAGCCCTTTTCCCCGGAACGCCTGGTGGACGTGGCCCGCCGCGCCCTGGAGCAACGCAGCCTGGCACGGGAGGTGTCGTCACTGCGTCGGCAATTGGCGGAGCGCGACTCGCTCGAAGGTCGGATCATCGGTCGCTCGCCCGCCATGCAGAACCTGCGGGAGCTGATCGCCAACGTCGCCGACACCTCGGCCAACGTGCTCATCGAAGGCGAGACCGGCACCGGCAAGGAACTGGTCGCCCGTTGCCTGCATGACTTCAGTCGCCGACACACCCGGCAATTCGTCGCCTTGAACTGTGGCGGGCTGCCGGAGAACCTGTTCGAAAGCGAAATTTTCGGCCACGAAGCCAATGCCTTCACCGGCGCCGGCAAACGACGCATCGGCAAGATCGAACACGCCGATGGCGGCACGCTGTTCCTCGACGAAGTGGAAAGCATGCCGCTGCCCTTGCAGATCAAACTGCTGCGAGTATTGCAGGAGCGCACACTGGAACGCCTCGGCTCGAACCAGAGCGTAGCGGTGGATTGCCGGGTGATTGCGGCCACCAAGTGCGATCTCGACGACTTGAGCCGCGCTGGCGATTTTCGTAGCGACCTGTATTACCGCCTCAACGTGGTCACACTGGAACTGCCACCGCTGCGCGAGCGCCGCGAAGACATCCTGCAACTGTTCGAGCATTTCCTGCAGCAGTCCTCCCTGCGCTTCGATCGCGCCGCACCGGAACTGGACAACCAGACCCTGTCGCACCTGATGAGCCACGACTGGCCAGGCAACGTGCGTGAGCTGCGCAACGTCGCCGAACGGTTCGCCCTCGGCCTGCCCGCCTTCAAGAAGGCCGGCCCCAGCGGCAGCACCCAGGGCCTGGCCTTCGCCGAGGCGGTGGAAGCCTTCGAGCGCAATCTGTTGGGCGAGGCCCTGCAACGCAGTGGCGGCAACCTGACCCAGGCCAGCCTGGAACTGGGCATGGCCAAGACCACTTTGTTCGACAAAGTGAAAAAGTACGGACTGAGCCACTGATGGACCTGATTCTCAAAGCGACCCTGGGCGCAGCGGTGGTGGTGATCCTCGCCACCCTGGCCAAGACCCGAAACTACTACATCGCGGGCCTGGTACCGCTGTTCCCGACCTTCGCGCTGATCGCCCACTACATCGTCGGCAAGGGCCGTTCGGTGGACGACCTGAAGACCACCATCGTGTTTGGCATGTGGTCGATCATTCCGTACTTCATCTACCTGGCGACGTTGTACGTGATGGTCGACCGCATGCGCCTGGAAGCGTCGCTGGCGGTGGCAGCTGTGGCGTGGTTGATGGCGGCGACGGTGCTGGTCAGCGTGTGGGTTCGGGTGCACGCCTGACACAAACGCTGGCCCGCCCCTTGCATTTACCCCGAAAAACCCGCCCGGCCGGCCCTCATGATGGATGAGGCCGGTGTCTGGATGGGTCTGCCAGGGTAATCACAACCTTGAACATTCTAGATCTCGACCATAGCCTGACCACCCAGGCGCCGATCGCGCGACTGCTCGAAAGCGGTCGCGCCAGGCGTCTGGACCTGCTCGACCTCGGCCCGAAACTGCGGCTCTGGTCCAGCGAACGCACTTGGCGCCGCTTCGCCGAACGCTTGCAACAACGGCCCCGGCACATCGGCCCGGCCCCGGAAATTTTCTTCATCGGCTCCGGTGACTATCACCACTTGACCCCGGCGTTCCTGAGCGACCTGCCCGAGCCAATCAGCCTTATTCATTTCGACAATCACCCCGACTGGGTGAGGTTTGCGCCGCGCCGCCATTGCGGCTCGTGGGTCAATCAGGCCCTCAAGCTGCCGAACGTCCGCCGGATCGTCACCCTGGGCCCATGCAGCGATGACCTGCAAAACCCGCAATGCAAGGGAGGCAACCTCGGCGCGCTCAAGCGCGGTACCCTGCAATTGTTCCCCTGGCAGCATCCGCCTTCGAAGGTCTGGGGACGGATCGGCGACGGTGCCGGGCACCGGCAGCAGGAAAACATGCTGCACTGGCGCAACCTGTCGACACTGGATTGGTCACGATTCCTCGACGCCCTGATCGCCGACCTGCCGACCGCAGCGGTGTGGATCACCATCGACAAGGACGTGCTCGCCAGCGAAGACGCCGCCACCAACTGGGATCAGGGCAGCATGCGCCTGTACCATATGCTGCAGGCCCTGCGCGCGCTGGCGGCGAGCAAACGCATCCTGGGCATCGACATCTGCGGGGAATATGCCCGCCCCGCTTTCAGCAACATGTTCAAACGCTGGGAAGCCAAGACCGATCAACCTCCGGCCGAGCGCTGGAGCGAGTCCGATATCCTGCGCAACTCGAGCACCAACCAGGCTTTGATCGAACTGTTCGAGGAGCTGTTTTCATGACCTTGACGGTGATTGCACTGGTGGCCCTGTCCATTGTTCTGGACGTCATTGGCCAGCTCTTTTTCAAACTCGGCCTGGACCGGATGCCGCAGCTGGAAGGCGGTTTTCGCCTGCGGCTGTTCTGGGGCCAGGTACTCAGCGCACCGATGCTATGGGGCGGGATCGGCGCCTACTTCATCGAATTTTTCGTCTGGCTGGCCGCCCTGTCGCGAGCGCCCCTGAGCCTGCTGTTCCCCGCTGCGGCATTGGCCTATTGCGGCGTGGTGCTGGCGGGCAAGCTGGTATTGGGCGAAACCGTCAGCCGCCGGCGTTGGCTGGGGACGCTGGTGATAACGGCGGGCGTCATGCTCGTGTGTGCCGGCCATGTCTGAGGCGCGCATGATGCAACAACCCTCCAATGCCCTGCACTGGCTGCATGGGCGCCTGGGCACCCTGGTGTTGTGGGCATTGCTGATCTTGCTCGAAAGCGGCGGGCAGATCGCCTCCAAGGTCGGCGGCGACCAACTGGGACAAATGGATTTCACCCTGCAATGGCTGCAGGACATCCTCCTGACCCCCGGCGTATGGGTCGCGGTCGGCTGCTACGTCGGCGCGTTTTTCGTCTGGATGCTGATATTGCGCCGAAGCAGCCTGTCGCTGGCCTTTCCCTTGAGTTCGCTGGTATTCATCGGCGTCTTGCTGGGGTCGTGGCTGGGATTGGGTGAACAGATCAGCGCGCTGCACTGGATGGGCGTGGCGGTGATCATGGGAGGCATCGCCCTGCTGGCCGAGGGGGAGGATAACTGAGACCTGACCGCCCCCCTGCGTAGGACGAGCTTGCTCGCGATGCAGCCCCCGATACCGCGGGCGTCCATCGCGAGCAAGCTCGCTCGTACAATTGCAATCAGGCGTCGTGATGGTTGATGAGGAAACCCAGCCCATGGGCCAGCGGGATGTCTTTAACGCCCGCCTCGCGTTGTTCCCGGGCAATTTGCCGGTGGAAGGCCTTGACCTTCGTCCAGTGCATTTTCGGCCGGTAATGGTGTTCTGCGTGATAACCGTTGTTCATCCACAATAGGTTGTAGAGCGGGCTATAGGCGCTGACACCCCAGGCGATGGGCAAATCGGGGTTGCCGCCAAAATGCTCGTAGTACCCATTGAGCGATGACAGCGCCTGCCCCAGATACCAGAACGGCAGCAACACCAGCACCGCCTGCCAGTCGTACGCCGCCAGCAGCAGGTAGAACAACACCGTCACGTAGATTTCCACCTTCACCCAACGGGCATTCTGCGGGTGTTTGCGGCGCATCTCGGTGAAAATGGGTTTGGGGTCGTCACGGAAAAAACTGAGGAAGGTGTACGCCCAGGGATTCTCGGGTTGCCCGTGCTTGCCGCGCTGGTAAATCGACAGCGGGTCCACGGTTTTACCCGAGGCATCAGGCCGGTCGGAGTTGCCTCGGTGATGCCGGTTGTGGATATCGCGATAAAGCGTCTGGGAAAAGCCGATGGTCACCGACAACAGCAGGTCAAAGGCACGGTTCATCCAGGCGCGAGTGAAGTAGGCATTGTGGATCTGGTTGTGCGAAATGCTGTTGATGCTCCACGACAGGCTGACGGCATAACCCAGTGCCAGCGGCACCAAGGCCCACCACGCCAGTGCAGGAAAGGCGGCAACCAGCCACAGGACGAAGGCGAAATGGGCAAGGCCCAAGGCTATGGGAATCAGATCCCACAGCGAATGGGCCAGCAGGCGATAAGCGGGACGAGCCATGAAGAACATCCTGGAGAAGTAAGGTCGACAGGGATGTTTGCAAACGCCAGACCAATTCACCGCCCCACACAATCAGTCGAATTTGTAGGCAATCGCAGCCTGTACCTGACCCTGGTTGGCATCGCCCACAGTCTTGACGATGGTGCTGTCTGCCGCCGAGCGGGTCAGGTGTATCCAGCTGGCACTGGTCAATAGCGACCAATGGGCGGCCAGCGGGAATTCGAAGCTCTGGGTCAGGGCCACATTCTGCAAGCCGCCCGAGGCGTTGTAAGCGCGAATGCCCGAGGCCTGTGCCTCGCCGTCACTGACTCCGAAGAACGTCTGGGTGCCCTGAGCGTCGGCAAAATGCGCAGTCAGGTTGGTGCTGCCAATCACGCCAGCGCCCAGCGGGTAACCGATCTCGCCGCCCACCCGGCCGAACACTCCGCCCTGGCCGCTGCCACCGCCGACGGCCTGGCCGAGCGATGCGAACACCCGCCAGAAGTCGGCCGGGGCGTATTGCACGAACCCGCCTGCTTCGGCCATGTCCGGCACATCGCGCAGACCGCGCAACTCATGGTTCGCGGTACGCCCCGGCAGGTAATTGAGGTATGGCCCGGCGCTGAGTCCGCTGCTGTTCACGGCGTTCCAGGTCAGGCCATCGTCGGTGCTCAGGCTGACATCGCCGAAGCCCAGATCGAGGTAAGGCACAGGCCGCGTTTCGTAGCGGCTACCGGTCGGGTCATGGGGCTGATACCCCAGGCCCAGGCCCGCCTCACCGGTGATGCCGCCTGCGCGGGCGCCCCCGGCCAGGCAACTGAGCGCGATCAACAATGCTCGCATTTTGTTCGACATCACGTCATTCCTCTTCCGAACCTGCGCGCATCAATCCCCCGACAGCCCCGTTCGCGCAAGCACTCATGTTGTTTGTAGCAAGCTACAAAATTTGTAGCTGCGCCTCACCCAAACACAGCTCAGCCTCCGCCATTACTGGGTCTGGTGCACTTGGCACAGTCCCTGCTCCCTCCCCTGCCAAGCGCAGACAGCGCATCCCACAACTGCCATGACCAACAGGTAAATGCAGATGATTGACTGGCATATCGTGTGTGACTTCGACGGCACCATCACCCCCACCGACGTGATCGACAGCATCCTGGGGCGCTTCGCCGACCCCAGCTGGGAAACGATCGAAAACGAATGGCTGCAAGGCACTATCGGTTCACGGGAATGCCTCAGCCGCCAGCTTGCGCTGATCAAGGCCACGCCGGCGCAATTGCTCGAGTTCTTTGACAGCGTCGAGATCGACCCGGATTTTCCCGACTTCGTCGACCACGTGATCGGCCTGGGCGCCACCGTGGAAGTGGTAAGCGACGGCATCGAGCAGGGCATCGCGCGGATCCTGTCGCGCAACTACGTCACGCTCCTGCCGATACTCGCCAACCGCCTGCGCCAGGTAGAGCACAACCAGTGGCGCATCGATTTCCCTTATGCCAGCGATGCCTGCCGCGCCGCCTCCGGCAACTGCAAATGCAAATCCACGCCCCGGAGCAAACGCGTGTTGGTGATCGGCGATGGCCAGTCCGACATGTGCGTAGCAGCCACCGCCGACTTCGTCTTCGCCAAGGGCCGCTTGGTCGAGTACTGCGAGCGCAACGGCATCGCCCACGCACGTTTCGACCGCTTTGCCGAGCTGCCGCAATTGCTTGCCCGGTTGCCAGTGGCGCGCTCGGCCAACGCCCTTTCGTTCAACACCGACACCCTTTCTGAAACACAGGAAACCCTACACCATGTCTGATACCCGCATCGCCACCGCCGAAGACCAGATCCTCCTGGAAAAGGAAGCCAGGTACTGCTCCTATGGCGACACCGTCCACTATATCGAGCCGCCGCGCATTTTCAGTCGCTGCGAAGGCTCCTATGTCTGGGACACCGAAGACCAGGCCTACCTGGACCTGCAAATGTGGTATTCGGCGGTCAACTTCGGTTACGCCAACCCACGCCTGAACAACGCGTTGAAACAGCAGATCGACACCCTTCCGCAAATCGCCAGCCAGTACCTGCACAAGGGCAAGATCGAGCTGTCGGAAATGATCGCGGTGGACGCCAAAAAGAAATTCGGCCTGGACGGTCGCGTGCACTTCAACGTCGGAGGTTCGCAGTCAATCGAGGATTCGCTCAAGGTGGTACGCAACGCCAGCAATGGCAAAAGCCTGATGTTCGCCTTCGAAGGCGGCTACCACGGGCGTACGCTCGGTGCCTCGTCGATCACCTCCAGCTACCGCTACCGTCGCCGCTACGGCCATTTTGGCGAGCGCGCACAATTCATCCCGTTTCCCTATCACTTCCGTGGACCCAAGGGCATGACCAAGGAAGAGTACGGCAGCCACTGCGTGCAGCAATTCGCTCGCCTGTTCGAGACCGAATACAACGGTGTCTGGGACCCGAAGGTCGGCGCCAGCGAATACGCGGCGTTCTATGTCGAACCGATCCAGGGCACCGGTGGCTACGTGATCCCGCCGATGAACTTCTACAGCGAACTCAAGCACGTGCTCGACCAGCACGGCATCCTGCTGGTGGTCGATGAAATCCAGATGGGCTTCTACCGCACCGGCAAGCTGTGGTCGATCGAGCACTTCGACGTCAAGCCCGACGTGATCGTCTTCGGCAAGGCGCTGACCAACGGCCTCAACCCCCTGGGCGGCATCTGGGCCAAGGAAGAGTTGATCAACCCGAAAGTCTTCCCGCCTGGCTCGACCCACTCGACCTTCGCCTCCAACCCCCTGGGCACCGCCGTGGGCCTGGAAATGTTCAAGATGACCAGCGAAGTGGACTACGGTGCGATGGTCATGAACAAGGGCCGGTATTTCCTCGAAGGCCTGCAGGACCTGAAGAAGCGCTACCCGATCATCGGTGATGTCGATGGCCTGGGCCTCGCGCTGCGTTGCGAGATCTGCGCGCCGGATGGCTTTACACCGGACAAGGCCACCCTGGACTTCATGGTCGAGGAAGGCATGAAGGGCGACATCGAGATCGACGGCCGGCGCCTGGGTCTGATTCTCGACGTGGGTGGCTACTACAAGAACGTCATCACCCTGGCCCCATCCCTGGAAATCAGCTACCCGGAAATCGACCTGGGCATCGCCCTGCTCGACCGCCTGCTGGCACGAGCGATGAAACGATGAACGAACACGGGATCGACATGGGCGAAGGCAACGCCGGTTTCGTTCTCGGCTCGGGTGAGGTCGCGGTGCTGTTGATCCACGGCCTCACCGGCACCCCGACGGAGTTGCGTCGGGTGGCCGCGGGCCTGGCCAAGGCCGGGTGCACAGTCTACGTGCCGACCCTGGCCGGGCACTGTGGGAACAATGCCGATTTGCAGGCCACCGGCTGGCGCGACTGGTATGAGGGCGTGCGCCGCACCTTCGTCGGCATCCGCGCGCGGCACCGCAAAGTGTTCGTCGGCGGCCTGTCAATGGGGGCGGTGATGTCCATGTACGTGGCCGCCGAGCATCCCGGACAAGTCGCCGGGCTGCTGATGTATTCCACGACACTCAAGTACGACGGCTGGAGCATTCACAAGCTGGCGTTCCTGACGCCCCTGCTGATGAAAATTCCGTTCGGTGTGCACATCTGCCGCTTCGAGGAGAAACCGCCTTACGGCATCAAGAATGAACGCTTGCGCGCCATCGTCGAACGGCAGATGAAAGAGGGTGAAAGCAGCCAGGCCGGCCTGTTGACCATGGAGGGTGTGACCGTGCGCGAATTGCACCGCATGAACGCCGTAGTGAAAAAACGCATGCCGTCCATCAACACCCCGGCGCTGGTCCTGCATTCAATCGAAGACGACATCACCAGCCGCTGGAATGCCGACTACGTGGAACGCAAGCTGGGTGGCGAAGTGGTAAAGATCCTCCTGGACGATTGCTACCACATGATCACCGTTGACCTGCAATACCGCCGCGTCGTAGAGCTGAGTGTCGACTTCATCGACCACCATCGCGCCCTTCAGCCCTCCCTACCCCAATGCATGCCAGCCCAGCCATTGCGGCAACTGGCGTGATCCAACGGCAAAACGGCAAGCCTGGCCTACTAAGGAAGCGACGTGACCACCGCGCAAATTCTGTCATCCATCGAGGCGATTGATCGCGCCGCCTGGAATGCCTGCTTTCCCGATGAGCTCGAAGACTGGGCTTATTATCGAGCCGTGGAGCAAGCCGGCATTGAAGGCTTTCAATGGCGTTACCTGGCACTGTTCGAAGAGGGTCGGCTGATTGCGGCGGCGGTGGCGTTCACGACGGCCTACTCCCTGGACACCACGGTGCAGGGCCCGGCCAAGCGTTTGACTGAACGGCTGCAGCGATGGTGGCCCGGATTGTTCGACGTGCATCTGTATGCGCTGGGCTCCCCGGTGGCCGAGCGATGCCATGTCGGTATCGCCCCAGACATTGTTGCGGGGCGATGGCCTTCCCTGTTCGCTCGCCTGCTGGACCTCGCTCGTGAAGATGCCAACCGCGCCGGGATCGGCCTGCTCGCGGTCAAGGATGCCTCCCAGCTCCACCCACAGTGGCTCGCGGCATGCCGTGCGGCCGGCCTGCAAGGCATGTCCGGTTTACCCGGTGCCGAGCTGCCGATCACATTTGGCTCGGTAGACGCGTACCTGGGCAGCCTCGGCAAATCCACCCGCAAGGACCTGCGCCGCATCTTGCGCAAACAGGGCCCGCGCATCGAATGGCGCCGCTCTGTACATGACCTGCTTCCGCGCATGATGCCGCTGTACGAAGCGACCCTGGCCCGCAGCGACCTGAGCTTCGAGCGCCTGCCCGACGGCTATTTCCAGCAGGTGCTGGAACACTTGGGTGAGCGGGCTGCGTGCGCGCTTTACTGGGTCGACGATGAGCTGGTGGCGTTCAACCTTGTCCTGCTGGATCAACAGCGCATGATCGACAAGTTCTTCGCCCATGACCTGGATCGCACCCGCGATCACCAGCTTTACATGCGTAGCTGGTTGACCAATGTCAGCTACTGTATTGAGCACGGTATGACGCTCTACGCGTGCGGTCAGGCAGGCTATGCCAGTAAGCTGCGTCTGGGTTGTTCGTTCGTCGGCAACACCCTGTTCTTCCGTCATCGCAACCCGGTGCTCGATCACTTTCTGCGCCTGGTCAAACCCTTCATCCGCCCGGACCGTACCGACCCGGCCATGGCGGCTGCGATAAGTGAGCTGCAATAAGTCAACATGACCATTAAAGACCGCCGCGCCACCACCCGACCCTTCGCCCTTTCCGGTTGGAGCCTGCAACGCAAACTGGTGTTGGCATTCTGGCTGGTCAGCGTCATTCCGACCATGATCGCTGCCGAACTCGCGGCGACGACGCTGTCGCAAATATTCGAGAGCAACGTGCGCATATGGTTGCAGGAGTCGACCAAGATCGTCGAGGACGAGATCAGCGAAATCCTGCGGGACAACGCCAGGGTCGCGCAGTTGTTCCTGCGCTACACCCGCCCGTCCACGGATCGGGTGTCGGTGCGCCACGACAAGCTCAGTACCGACATTGCCGGGGCAATGGGCATCGACGTGGTGGCACTGATACGCAACAGCGATCGCAAAGTGATGTTCAGCAACGCCGCGGACGACATCGTGCGGCAGATCAGCACGGCACCCAAGGCCGTGCTGCAGACACTGCAAGTGGGGGGCGTGGCCACCGGCACCGTGATCTCGACCTTCGAAACGGAACAGGACAACGTCGACTACAAGCTGATCATCGGCACCTACCTGGACGACAGTTTCCTGACCAGCGTTGCCGATGTGCATTCCCTGGACCTGCGCCTGTACCTGGCCAGGGGTGATGAGCTGTCGGAAATTTTTTCCACCCAGCGCTTCGAGGATCACCCGGCCAGCGTGCCCAAGGGTATCGAACAATTGCTGCGTAGCAGCAAGCAACCCATTGAACAATCCACCAGCCGCTACAGCGGCATCTACCGGCCGATTCTCAATGAAAACGGTGAGCTGCAGGGCGTGGTCTTCAGCGGCCTGCTGCGCCACTCCACCCTGGTCGGGCTGGTGAACCAAAGCAACCTGTTCATCCTGATTTTCCTGCTCAGCACAGCGGCCTCGCTGGCGGTGGGCTGGCTGGTCTCGCAGCGCCTGACCAAGCCGTTGCGTGGGCTATCCAAGGGCGTACAGGCGGTCATTGCCGGGGACTATCGCCAGCGCCTGCCCGTCAGCGGTGGCGATGAACTGGCGGAATTGAGCAGTACCTTCAACCACATGAGCGAACGCCTCGGCGAGTTGCAGCACCTGGAATCGCAGTTACGGCGACGCGACCGCCTGCACGCGCTGGGCGAAGTCGCGATGGGCCTGGCCCATGAAATCCGTAACCCGCTGGGCATCATCAAGACCGCGACGCAACTGCTGCACCGGCGGGCCGACCTGCCGCAGACCGACAAACGACACCTGGAATACGTGGTCAGCGAAGTCAGTCGTATCAACGACCTGATCACCGACTTTCTCGACTTCGCCAAACCCAGCGCACCCATGCGCTCCACGCAACTGGCACGGCCACTGATGGATGAGCTGGCCGGGTTCTGCGCCCCGGAACTGGCCAGCCACAACATCGCCGTGCAGATCGACGACAGGGCCCCTGGCGCGACCCTGTATGCCGACCTTCGGCAAATCAAGCAGGCCGGCCTGAACCTGATCGTCAACGCCATCGACGCCATGCCCGAGGGCGGCCGCCTGACCCTGGGTATCAGTAGCGACCAGCACTACACTGTCATCAGCATCAGCGACACCGGCCAGGGCATCGAGGCCGACATGCTCGAACGGATGTTCACCCCGTTCGTTACGACCAAGGCCTCCGGCACCGGACTCGGACTGGCCAAGGTGTATTCGATCATGGAAAACCATGACGGGCACATCGAATGCGTCAGCGAAAAAGATGCCGGCGCCACCTTCAGCCTGTACATTCCGGCCAATAGTGAAGCATTCGACGAGGGTCGTGATGACGCATAACGTACTGGTGGTCGACGACGAGCCCAAGCTGTGCGACCTGCTGGCCTCGGCCCTGGGCCAGGGTGAGATCACAGTATTCACCGCGGGCAACGGTCTGCACGCCCTCAAGGTACTGGAGAGCGAGGACATCGACCTCGTAATCAGCGACTGGCGCATGCCCGGCATGGATGGCCCGCAACTGCTGGCGGAAATCAAGACTCGCTACCCGCAATTACCGGTGATCGTCATGACCGCCTACAGCACGGTGAAGAATGCTGTGCAGTCAATGCGCAACGGCGCCTTCGACTACATCGCCAAACCGTTCGACATCGATGAACTGGACATCACGGTCAGCAAGGCCCTGCAATTCCGAGACATACTCAAAGACAACCAGCGCATGCGCGCCGAACTCGACGAACATCAGCAGATCGACAGCCTGGTGGGCGACAGCCCGAGTTTTCGCCGGGTGCGCCAAGCGATCGACTCGGTGCGCGAAAGCAGCGCGACCATCCTGCTGACCGGCGAAAGCGGGACCGGCAAGGAAATGGTCGCCCGGGCCATCCACAAACACGGGAGTCGCGCCGACAAACCCTTCGTCGCAGTAAACTGTGCGGCGATCCCCGATGGGCTACTGGAAAGCGAAATGTTCGGCCACCGCAAAGGCGCCTTCACCGGCGCCGTGGCGGACCGCGTCGGGCGCTTCCAGCAAGCCGACAAGGGGACCCTGTTTCTCGATGAAATCGGCGAAATGCCACTAGCTCTGCAAGCGAAAATCCTGCGTGCCTTGCAAGAGCGGATCATCGAACCGGTGGGCGACCCCCGCGAACGCAAGGTGGATGTGCGGGTTATTGCTGCCACCAACAAAAACCTGCTGGACGCCGTGGCCAACAAGGAGTTTCGCGAGGACCTGTATTACCGTCTCAACGTCTTCCCCATCCCGTTGCCAGCCCTGCGTGAAAGGGTCGAGGACATTGCCTCGCTGGCCCGGCACTTTGCCAATACCCTGGGCGCCGCCGCGGGCAAACGTTTCACTGGCTTCAGCGCAGAGGCGTTGCAGGCCATGGCCAATTATTCGTGGCCGGGCAATATCCGCGAGCTGCAAAACTGCGTGGAGCGCGCCACCATCGTTGCGTCCGGTGCGGTAATCGAAGAACACGACCTGCCGGCCTATCTGTTCGGCACACAAACGCTGGGCAACAGCGCGCCGCTTGCCGACGCCAACGGCGTGCCAGCCGACCTCGACACGGCCCTGGCGGAAGTGGAAAAGGCCTATATTCTTGCGGCGTTGCAACAGAGCAACGGCGTGCAGGCTGCCGCTGCGCAATTGATCGGGATCACCGAGCGCAGTTTCTGGTATCGCTTGAAAAAACTTGGCATTCATGTGGACAAGATCGTGCGCTGACAGCGAGGGCCGTTTCCAGGCTCGACCCGGAAACGGCCCGGATTACCGCCCGTACACCTTCTGCAACTGCGCCTGGGTCAGTGCATCTTCAAAGGGCACCGGCACCGACTTCACCGCGCCATACAGGTTGCGGTAGCGCCAATAACTGCCCTGGTTGGCCAATTGATAACCGCGCTCGACCACCCGCTGACCATCCAGCACATAGCGCAGGGTTTCCTGGGCGGCCTCCGGCGGCGCCGGCAGCATCAGGTCGGCGGCCAGCACGCGCATGGACTCGTCGATGCACTCATCGAGCACCGCCGTGACCTTGGCCAGTTCCAGGCTGCCGTCGTCGATGCATTGCTTGCCGCAACGACGGATCGGCTGGCTGGCCACTTCGATGCGCATGCGGTACAGCGCGGAACCTGCGATGTCCTGGACCTGCACCTGATTGACCAATATGAAACTGCCACGGTCCGGGGTCAGCATCAGCTTGGGCTCGATCAGCAGCCGCGCGGTGACGGCGCCCTCGCCCTGCTTCAACCCGGCCACTTGCGACGCCTGTTGATAACGCTGTTGCAAGCGTTCCTGCAATGGCACGCCGGCCAGCAGATCGGCCATCGGCCGCGCTTCCTTCAACGCCACATTTTCTGCATCGCGCTGCAAGCTGCCGCTGCCCATCTGGGTGTTGATCAGGCTCGCCACAAGCAGCCCGGCCAACCCGGCAGTGTTGCCGGAGTTGGCGATCAGGTTGTGGCTCGAAGACGCGGCATCCTGTGCCACCTTGGCATCGATCACCGTGCTGGCCCCGACAAATGCCTGTGGCAGTTGCAGGTCCACTTTCAGCCCGTGGGCCTGGACATAGGGTGCTGCACCCTGGGAGCGGAAACCGGCTTCAGGGGCCGGTTTCTGCGCACACCGGCCAGCATCAACAGCAGCGATGCCGCCACTACGCGCAACGAACCGTTCATTGTTCGAACGGCGTGATCATTTGCTGACGGCTGGTATCCAAGGCCTGGTAGAAGGCGTTGGACAGGTTGGTATAGGTCGGCTCGTCCCACTCGCCCTGGGCGGCTTGCACCACGGCAAAAGGTTTGAACCACAGCAGCTTGTTGTCCGCCAGATCGACCACCATGCCCTGCCCGGTCACTTGGGCCATCGGTACGCTGGTCGGCACAAAGCCGTAATAGCTGCGGGTGGCGCCAGTGGCAAAGACGTTTACCAGCAACAACCGATCAACGCCGTAGGTGGCCTTGAGCGGGGTCAGGTCGCGCACGGTATAACCTTCACGGAAACTGATTTTCTTGTAGGACTCCAGGTTGACCGGCTCGTTGATGCGTTTGACCTTGTAGCCCTTGGCCTCGAGCTTGGCGACGATGACATCGGGCAACGTGTTGAGGTCGCGCACCTGCCATTTTTCGACGTTGTCACTGAGCTTGCTGTTCACGCCCTTGTTGATGGCGTAATCGAGAATCCCCTGGTTGCCGGTCAGGGCCAGCACTGGCGGTGGCACTACCGTGATGGCCACACCGACGGTCGGCTCCTTGGCATCCCAGAATTGTTGATCCAGCGGCACTGGGGGTTGAATGTTGGCGCAGCCGGTGAGGGTCAGGCAGGCGAGCAAAGTGAGCGCCGCCCACGTACGAAAAGCTTGAAAGGTCATGAATCAAATCCCTATGAATTGAAAACGTCGCTGTCTGTATCGGCAGCGACGGCATCCCTCAATAGTGGCACATTGACATATTTCCTTTCAACCTCTCGGGATCAGCGGTCAGCGTTCGTCTGCGCTTCACTGATGATCTGACGAATCGCCCCGACGAACGTCTCCACTGGCTGCCCACCCGTAACCGCGTATTGGCCGTTGAACACCACCGTCGGCACCGAACTCACCCCTCGGGACAACCACAGTTGTTCTTCTTCGCGGACCTCGCCCGCGTACTCATCCGAAGCCAGGATAGCTTCGGCCCGTTGCGCGTCGAGGCCGACACTTTGCGCGATCAGAGCCAACTGGCCGTGGTCGGACGGATTGCCGCCGTCGCTGAAATACGCCTTGAACAACGCTTCCTTCAAATTGAACTGCAACCCTTCCAGCCCGGCCCAGTAGAGCAAGCGGTGCGCGTCAAAGGTGTTGTAGATGCGGCTGTTGCCATCCGTGCGAAAGGCAAACCCGACCTCGGCGCCACGGGCACGGATCATTTCGCGATTCTTCTGCGATTGTTCGGGCGTGGAGCCATATTTTTCACTGATGTGTTCGGTAATGTTCTGCCCTTCGGCGCCCATCTTCGGATTGAGTTCGAACGGCTGGAAGCGGATCTCGGCCTGCACTTCATCACCCAGCTCTTCCAGGGCCCGGGTCAGGCCGTACAGGCCGACGACGCACCAGGGGCAGGACACGTCGCTGACGAAATCGATTTTCAGGGGAGTGCTCATCACGGACCTCGCAGGGGGCAAAGTCCAAACATACACCCGGCTCCCCTGTAGGAGCGAGCTTGCTCGCTCCTACAGGGGCAGTGGCTGCGTTGCGGTAATCTGCGCCCAATGCGAGGTGTCCTCGCGATGCGCCTGCAAGTACGGCAACACTGCCGCCAGCAGCGGCGCCTTGAAGGCTTCCTGGAAGCGATGGGCCAGACCGGGGATCAGGCGCAACTGGCTGCCCTGGATATGCGCGGCCAGATGCACGCCGTGCATGACCGGCAGCAACGGATCGGCCGTGCCATGCACCACCAGCGTCGGCACGCGCAACTGATTGAGCAGCGCCACCCGACTCGGTTCGGCGAGAATCGCCATGATCTGGCGTTTCACGCCTTCGGGGTTGAAGGCACGGTCATAGGCCACGGCCGCCTGCTGCAACAAGGCCTGGCGATCATCGCTCACCGTCGGGCTGCCCAGTGCCGCAAGCAAATCGGCCTGTTGCTCCAGCGCGACCTGGCGATTCGGTGCGCCACGACGCGACAGCAATTGCACCAGCGCTGCACTCGGTGCCGGCAGGCCTTCGGCGCCGGAGGTGGTCATGATCAAGGTCAGGCTTTCCACCCGCTGCGGCGCCATGGCCGCCATGTGCTGGGCGATCATCCCACCCATGCTCGCACCCAACACGTGGAACTGTTCGATGTGCAGGGCATCCATAAGGCCCAGCGCATCGTCGGCCATGTTCGTCAGCGAATACGGTGCCGCCACCGGCAGGCCCAGTTTGTAGCGAAGCACTTCAAAGGTCAGGTTGGCGTCGATGGGCGCCTGACGCCAGGGTCGAGAGCCCGACATCGCGATTGTCGTATCGAATCACCCGAAACCCCTGCTGGCACAGCGCAACCACCACCTCATCCGGCCAGTGAATCAACTGTCCACCCAGGCCCATCACCAGCAGCAACGCGGGGTCCGAGGCACGACCGATGCTCTGGTACGCCAGGCTCACCTGCGCCAGATCGACCCGTTCGGTCGCAACGTTGACATCGCATCGAGACGCCGCCAGAGATGGCAGGCCGAACAACAACGCGGCCACAAAAACCGCGGTGGAAAAAAATCGTGCACACATGAAAAAACACCGAAACGCAGAACCCCAGTAGAGCGCGAGTCTGATGAAGTTCGTTCAAGCGCGCTACCACAGTTGCGTGACAGTTTGATGAAGATTGCCCAGCGGTCGTCTGCGCGTCTGCGCCTGCCGTCATAACTATGTAGTGCCAACGCCCGCCAGAGGTTTTCTTAAATGGCTCGCTCACGGCGGATATCCCGCCCCCACCGAGCCAAGCCCCATGATTGATAGACGCCCGCCCAATCTACCCACTCCCGAACTGCTCGCCCTCCCGACGCCCTCACCCCTGCCCCGGCATCATGACGAACGCTTGATGTTCAGCGCTCTAAGGCGCTGGCGTGACAGCGCCGAGGGCCTGGGAGAACTGGCCGCCAGCGTACCGACCAGCCACGACATAAACGCCCGCGTGCTCACACAACCAAAGACCGACCCACAGCAGGTGCTCAACGAATGCTGGCGCGACTTCTGGAGTGCTCGCGCTGCGGGCACAGCGGTCTCGCGGCAATCACGGGCGATCGAGCTCTACCGTCAGCATGTCGAGGCGGCTGCCGATTGGTCCTTCGCCCACAGAACCATCAGCGCGCAGCAGCACCAGACGCTGCTGTCGATCATCGATTCCGGCGAATCCACACCCAACCCCCAACCCATTCGGGCTGAACAACTGGCACTGGTGCTCAGCAATCAAAGCCGCATCAAACTCACCGGCGCCTGGGTCATCAGCCTCGAGCAATCGACGGATGGCGGCCTGTTGCTGTATCTGCCCAGCCGGCCCATTGCGATTGCGAGCTTCGAACAGCGCAGCGCCCTGGAGCAATGGCTGGCTCGCCAGGCACTGGTGCCGCAGGGCCTGCCCAGCGGTAACCTGCGCATCGAATACACCGCACACCTCGACCCGATGAGCGTTGGCGCCAGCGACCTGTTCGCCCACTATCAACAGGCGCAGGTCAACGCATTGCGCAACGGCACCCTGGCCCTGTCTGACGAGGCAAACCCCAAGCGCCGCAACAGCCTCGTCATCGCCTCACCGCCCCGGCTCGAAACCTCGCAATCGCAGGGCGACGAACAGCCGCTATTCGGCAGCCTGTACGCTGACATCCCGTGGTCCGTGCGCGAGACCGCATTAAACCGGCAACGCAATGCGCTCGACGCCTTGATCCAGGCGATGGGCGATGGTGCGGACCTGCAACCGTTGCACGATGCGCAGCAAACCCTGGAGAAGGCCGAGCTGGATGCGGACGCGGCTGCGGCAACCTTGCTTCAGCATCCGCGCCCCGCCACCTTCGACCGCACGTTCACGGCGCTGCTCGATGCGCACAGGGCCGGGCTGAAGGCCGAAGCCTCCCTGCAACGGGCGCTCAAACAACTCGATGAAGATGAATACAGGCAACTGCTGGCCGTGCTCGACGCTGCCGACACCGGTTGGGTATCCGCCAGCCTGAGCGTGGCAAAAGTGACGGACGAGCAAACGACTCACGCCCTGCACGGTGCATTCATCGTCACCGTGGCTGCCGCGCTCGCCGATGCCGATTCGCCCCACAGCGTGTTGCTTTACTGGCCCGGAGCCGGCGGCGGTCTGCAACGTTTCGCCAATCGTCGCGAGCTGGAGCGCGTGATGTTCAAGATCGCGCCACAGGACAAGGTTGCCGCCTTGCACGTACACCCCCTCAGCGGCGACGCGCTGGAACACGGCCTGAAACAACTGACCAGCGACTTCGAAACAGGGGCCAGGGCCATCGCCGACGATGCACCGCAGCGTGCCGAACAACTGCAATCACTGCGCGCCAACGCCCTGGCAGCCTTGCAGGTGCCCGTGGACGCGGCCCGAAACCTGGTGTGGGCGCATCGGCTTGAACAGGATCGCAGCGTCGCCCTCGCCGCCCATTTGCCCGACTGGCTCGACAAGCTGTCGATGGCTGATCGCGGTGAACTCAAAGCCCTGATCGAGGCCTACCTGCCGGCGATGGCCCGCAGCCACGAGCTGCTGACGATCGCTCTGGAACCGCGCAACCAGTTCACCCGTAAACACCTGCAAGCCCGTTTGCGCAAAGACTTCTCGCTCAAGGGCGCTTTTGATGTGCAACTGGATATCCCCGATGCCGTCACCTGGGAGACACGCTACAGCGCAGGCCCCACCGGACCGGTGCCGACCTCCGTCATGGTCGCCAGCCCCCAGCGCAGCAGGATGTCGCTCGAAGCGTTGGCGCAACTCAATATCGACAGCAAGCAGTCGGTGCAACAGGATCCCTTGTCACAGCGCATGGTGCTGATGCACCGGCAAATCACCGCCGACGATGACAAGGAACGCGTGCGCCTGCTCAACGGTTTAACGCCCACTTACCTGCGCAAAGTCATCCCCGAGCTGGACCTGCCCAACGCCTACGAACGACGGATCATCGAAGCTTTCAGGGGCTCGGCCAGTGAAACCTCGTTCGTACGCGAGCACCGCCGTGAATGCCTGATTGAACCCTGGCGATTGATGCTCAAGTTGCAGGGCGAATGCGCGCGGCTGCAGAAACAGATCAATCGTGACGATCTCACCATTCTGGGCATTGCCATCGACGCCAGCACCCCGGCGGACTGGCGCGTCGATGACCGACGTATTGTCCTGCTGCCAGCGCGCCTGACGGTGGGCGGCAAGGACACACCCGATGAAGGTCCGGTGACCTTGTCTGGCGTAACGTTTATTCAGGAACAGGTCAGCGGCACAACGTTACTGTACTTGCCTGACAGTCCCGATGGTCAATTCCTGCGCCGCTACGACAACCTGGAAATCGCGCGCAAGGCGTTGTTCAACCTGTGCCTGCAAGACAGGATGCTTGAGTACCTCGCCGGCCGCGCATTGCAGGGCGATGTTCGGGCGCATGAAAGCCGCATCAATGAAGCGTCGCTCAGGCACTTCGATGCAATGATCGGCATCGGTACGCCCTGGCCGGCATCCACCTCGTTAGCTGCACATTTGCTCGATGCCCATATGGGACGGCTGATCATCGCCCATCGCGACACGTCTCGCTCCAACGCCACCCTGCAACTGGAGCGTTATGCGCTGGAAGGCCCGCGCGCCTTCAACTACATCAAAATGGCCTTGGGCATGTTGCCTTTCGTCGGCACCGCCATTGCCCTCTACGACGCCTGGACGGCGGCAAACCAGGCAACAGTCGCGTTTCTGCGCGGTGAGGTCGGTGACGGTGTCGCGCAGTTGCGCACGGTGCTGCTTTGCCTGATCGACGCCGCCATGGACCTGCTTCCGGGCGAGGCAGCCGTGTCTTCGCTCGCGCCGGCGGCCCGGCAACTGACCCGTGCTCGCCAGTTGCGGGCACTGACTGCTGGAAGAGCCGCATGGTCCGCACCATCAACGCGCCACGCGCGCCATCTGGCGGCCCGCTTCGCCGGCTACGAATACGAACGCCCGATCTCGTTATGGCCAGCGCAACCGTCGACCCACGGCCTCTACCGCCATGTCTATCGGCATGCTGACGGGGACTTCATCGTGCGTCAGGGCCGCATTTACCAGGTGCAACTGAGCAACCACTCGCGTCAGTGGCGTCTGCTCGGCAACAGTCGAAAAACCTACCAACAGCCGATTGCCCTGGATGAATCGGGGCGCTGGGACACCTGGTTCGGGGTCTACGGCACGACCTTCGAGGGGGGCGGCCGGGGCGGCGGAAACCTGTCCGGCCACCTGGCCAACGCGCTGGACCCGTTATGGCCCGAAGCGATTCGCCAACGGCTGCCGCGCTGGTGGGTCGACCGGACGTTCCGTCGCCACCATGAGTTGACCGAGACCGCCGACTCCATCGCCCTGAAAATCGATGCCCAGGTCAAACACACGGATGCCAGGCTGGCGGCATACGACGCCAGCCCGGAGCGTGTTCCAGCCTTGATGGACGCTGCCGAAGCGGCCTGCATCGCCGATATTGAACTGGGCAACAGGTACTATCAGACACTCCTCGAACTGCTGCCTCTCACTCACGGCAACAAGCGCCGGGTGCTGGTGGAGTTTCAAAGCAACGGCGCACTGCTGCTGACCGACCGCCACAGGCGCCGTCTGATTTTCGACAATCATCGGGTGCAACCGCTGCTGGACCGCGCCGACGACCTGACGGAAACGCTGGACGCGACACCGGTGGAAGCGCTCACGAAGCGGCTGGTGCTGCTGGAGGACATCAGGAAACTGCGCCTGGATATCCTCAAGTCGTTCGATACGATCGAGGCACGCCGGGGCGATCTTAATCATTGGTATCAACGCATCACCCTGGGCAGCGACAGGGCGCAGATGACCGCGCAAGTCAACGAACTGAACACGCGTTTGAGCGAGTCGAACATTTTGTACCTGCGAACCGGACATCTGCTGGAAAGCGTGACCCGTTATGACAGCACCAGCGATCTGTCGTGGTTCCTCCTGCAAAACCAGACCCAACTCAAACGCGCCCGGGTCGACCGGGCCTTGTTCACGCAGTTCAGCCTGCCGGAGGTGACCGCCACTCGGGCGCAGCGCAACCAAATCCTGCTGGACTGCATCGAACAGTACCGTCAGTTCCGCCGCGACATGAAAGCCTGGACTGCCAGTTATCCGCAGCACTTCCATCTGGAAGCCGTCTCCCCCCTGCTGGATGCCCTGGAAAAAATGACCGAGCGCGCACGAAAGGGCCTCGACCTATCACCGCCCGCCGCGCCATCCGGCCAGCGCACGAAAAAGGTGTTTTTGACCGAAAACGATCAATGGTTGATCGGTACCGAGCGCACGGAACCGGCAACGGGTCAGCGCCAGTACACCCTCACCGGGCAGGACGGCCACGTGGAAATCTGGGAGCCGGCCTCCGACGGTAAATCCCGCCTTTTGAACCCGCAACCACAACTGGCTTCACCCGCCCCCAGGAGCCTGGAATCGTTAGTGACCGAGGCACGCAAACGCCTCAACGCACAACCCGCCTACGAAACACGTGTGCAGTCCTACGCGTCCCAGGACATGCTGCCGGTCGACCTGGAACACATGATGCTCAGCGAAGCCAACGAACTGACCCTGCGCGCCCGCAGCATCGAAGAGCTGGCGCCGCAAAACGCTCTCATCGCCCAGCTCAGGGATAAGGCCGCTGAATTGACCGCCACCGGGCGCGCACTGCGAACCCGCCAGTCGTTGAAGACCCGAGCCCCTACTGACGGCATGCTTGAAGACCTGATCGGCCAGGGCGTGGTCGAAGTGCGCAAGGTGAGCCCAATGAAAAACCTCGGCAAACGTCGCGATGGTCGCACCGATCATATGCAGGAGTACGAAATCTGGGACCTGTCGCAAACGCCTGAAAAAGTGGTGTGGTATGCACATTTTCACTACGCCAAGGCCTCGGCGGCCTTCAGTGCCTTCGAGAAGGCCCATTTGAAACTGCCGGAACACCGCTTCCTGACCCACGCCCACAATGCCGACTTGCCATACGCCGACATCGGCAAGAAGTCGGCAGTGCTGCCGTATTTTGAAACGCTGTGACTCTGACCGTGTAGGAGCGACGTCGCTCCTACACGGTGAAGTGAATCGGCGGAGAAATTCGACAGACCCACCCAACATGAGACAAACTCAACATATCCGCACTGACATCAAGTTTTGTTCATGGAGCCTCCGGTGCTTGAAATCCGTCACCTGAAAACCCTGCACGCCCTGCGCGAAGCCGACAGCCTGGTCGATGCGGCTGACCGCCTGCACCTGACGCAATCGGCGCTGTCCCATCAGTTCAAGGAACTGGAAGAACGCCTGGGCATGCCCCTGTTCGTGCGCAAGACCAAACCCGTGCGGTTCACCAGCGCCGGGTTGCGCCTGCTGCAACTGGCTGACGCGACCCTGCCGTTGCTGCGCGGCGCCGAGCGCGACATCGCGCGGCTGGCCGGTGGCACCGCAGGACGTCTGCACATGGCGATCGAATGCCACAGCTGCTTTCAGTGGCTGATGCCAACCATCGACCAGTTCCGCGACGCCTGGCCAGAAGTCGAACTGGACCTGGCATCGGGCTTCTCTTTGCCCCCCTGCCCGCCCTCGCCCGTGGCGACCTGGACCTGGTGGTGACGTCCGATCCGCTGGAGATCGCCGGCATTACCTATGTGCCGCTGTTCACTTATGAAGCCATGCTGGCGGTCGCCAACCAGCATCGCCTGGCGAGCAAGGGGTACATCGTCCCTGAAGACCTGCTCACGGAGACCCTGATCACCTACCCGGTGGAGCGTGATCGGCTGGACATCTTCACCCGCTTCCTGGAACCGGCCGACATCGAGCCGGCGCAGGTGCGCACCTCCGAACTGACGGTGATGATGATGCAATTGGTCGCCAGCGGCCGTGGCGTGTGCGGCATGCCGCACTGGGCGCTGCATGAATACAGTGCGCGAGGCTACGTCAAGGCCAAGCGCCTGGGCGAGAAGGGATTGTTTGCCACGTTGTACGCGGCGGTGCGCACTGACATGCTGGATGCGCCGTACATGCGCGATTTCCTGCTGACAGCCAAGGACACTTCGTTCTCGACCCTGGACGGTGTCAGTGCCGTCAAATGACCGCGTGAACGCTTTTGATCACGCGGCCTTGCGCTGCTCCAGCATCAACCGCACCGCCAGCCCGGACAGCACGAACCCCATGAAGTAACGCTGCACCGATAGCCAGGTCGGGTTATTGACGAACCAGGACGCGATGCCCGCGGCGAACAACGCGATCAACAGGTTGACGCTGAAACTGACGCCGATCTGGGTCAGGCCCAGCAGGATGCTCTGGGTGAACACCGAGCCATGCTCTGGCGAGATGAACTGCGGGAACACCGACAGGTAGAACACCGCGATCTTCGGGTTCAGCGCACTGGTCAGAAACCCCATGGTGATCAGCTTGCGCGCAGAGTCGGGCGGCAACTGCTGCGCCTCGAACGGCGAGCGCGCGCCCGGCTTGACGGCCTGCCATGCCAGCCACAACAGGTAGAGCGCACCGGCCCACTTCAACACTTCATAGGCCATCGGCACGGCGAGAAAGACCGCCGTCAAACCCGCTGCGGCAGCGAACAGGTGCACGAAAAACCCGGCCACCACACCGAGCAGGGACGTGACCCCAGCCTTGCGACCCTGGCAGATCGACCGTGAGATCAGGTAGATCATGTTCGGCCCCGGCGTCAGCACCATCAGCAGGGCGGCAGCGGCGAAGATCAGCAAGTCGTGAAGCGGGATCATGGGAACGGTCCTTGGTCCGTGAGTGATCAGGCGATCAGTGAGGCTCGATAAAACGGCAGGATCAGGTCGCGTGTCAATGGCGCCAATGTCAGGCCTCTCTCGGTGGCCGGGTCGATCCAGCACACCTCTTCGATTTCCGCCGCGGGTGTCACGTCGGCGTCAATCGAAAGTTGAAAGAGCTCAGCCTGCACGACAAATCCCGGCTCGTTGGCCGCAGGCGCCGAGAACTGTCCCAGGAAAGCGGCCTGCGCCGGATCGACGATCAAGCCCAGTTCTTCTTCCAGCTCACGGGCCAGGGCCTGCACCGGTTGTTCATGGGCCTCGATCTTACCGCCCGGTTGCATGAACGCCAGAGTACCGCGCTTGCGCACAAGGAGGGTGCGACCGTCGGGACCGATCAACAGGGCGGCGGCAATGCGGATAGTGCGCGCGGAGAGAGTCATGGGGAGTGCGACCTTGGAAAAGCCGCAAGCATCGCATGAGTCCACCGCATCGTCATCCTGCCCACGCCCCTGTAGGAGCGAGCATGTCGAGGCGTCGAACCGTCGCGATGGACTCAGGGACGCCGCGGGCACTCAGACAGCCAGCGTGATCGTTGACGACCATCGCGACGGTTTGACGCCTCGACATGCTCGCTCCTACAGGGAACAGGGTTGAATCGGGGGAGCGGTTACGCCGCTTCCTGAAAATCCATCTCCGGTGGCTGGCGACGGAAACCGCCGGTCAACACGGCCAGGTAGACCACGCCAACCGCCAGCCAGCTCAACCCCAGGTAGATCGCCAGGTGATCGAGGCTGACCATCAGCCACAGGTCCGCCGCCAGGCCGATGAAGGGGAAGAGCACAAACAGGACGAACTCGCGCAGGCCTTTTGTCTCGCCGCCGATCCAGAAATGAAAGATCACCGACAAGTTGACCAGGCTGAAGGCCAGGAACGCGCCGAAGTTGATGAACGAGGTCGAGGTGGTGACGTCAAGCTTCAGCGCCAGCAACGCGACCACGGCGCACAGCAGGATGCTGTTGATCGGCGTGCCGAATCGTTCGTGAAGGGTGCCGAAGAAGGATTTGGGCAGCACGCCGTCGCGGCCCATGGCGAACAACAGGCGCGAGCCGCTGGCCTGGGCCGACAGCCCCGAGGCGAACTGGCCGACGATCAGGCCGATCAGGAAGATCGAGACGAACAGGTCGCCGCCGATGTTGCGGGCAATTTCATAGGCCGCCGAGTCGACGCTGTCGAACTGGAACGAGGGGTGCGCGATCTGCACGAAGTACGACACGCCGACGAAGATCAGGCCGCCGATCAGGGTGATCAACATGATCGCCCGTGGGATGGTGCGGCGCGGGTCGCGGGTTTCTTCCGTCAGGGTGCTGACCGCGTCGAACCCCAGGAACGAGTAACAGGCGATGGCCGCACCGCTCATGATCAGCGGCATCTGCATGTCGCCATTGAAGAACGGTTTCACCGACCACAGCGGCGTGCTTGCATCGCCCGCCACGTAATGCACGCACAGCGCGACGAAGGCAATCAGCACCAGGAACTGCACCAGCATCAGCAGGGCGTTGACGCCGTTGGCCAGTTTCAGGCCGACGATGTTGATCGCACTGGTGATGCCGATGAATGCCAGCACCCAGATCCATTGCGGCACCGCCGGGAACGCGGAGTACAGGTACGCCGCACCGATCAGCCAGATGGCCATCGGCAAAAACAGGTAATCGAGCAACACCGCCCAACCGGCAATGAAGCCGAGCTTGGGGCTGATGGCCTTGCGCACGTAGCTGTAGGCCGAGCCGGCCACGGGAAATGCCGAGGCCATGCGCCCATAACTCATGGCGGTGAAGAACATCGCCACCAGTGCCGCCAGGTACGCCGCCGGCACCATGCCTTGGGTGGATTGAGCGAGGATGCCGAACGTGCCGAGCACGATGATCGGCGTCATGTAGGCGATGCCAAACAGCACCACCGACCCCAGAGAAAGGGTGCGTTGCAAACGAGCCATGAGCGACTACTCCGCGATTATTAGATTTATGGCAGAACCGAGTTCGGCGTAGGTATTTTTGGTGTTGCGTTGTTGTTATTGGATGAAGGGTCAAACAGTCTTGTTGGCTGTGCGGGCCTCATCGCGGGCAAGCCCATTCCCACAGGGATCTTTGGCGTTCACAGAATCTGTGGGAGCGGGCTTGCCCGCGATAGGGCCGACCCGAACACCCCAAAATCCGGATCAGCCCTTGGGAATCATCAACTCCCGCAATCCATCAGCATGTTCTACCAACTCCCCCGGCAACTTCAGCCGCTGATCATCGAGGTAGCGATAGTCCTGGCGCGCCGTCGTCAGCTGATTCAGGTCCAGTTCCACCGCGAACTGCCCCTCATCCCGACCGGCCTCGAACAACAGCGTGCCCAGTGGATCGACCAGTGCACTGCCGCCGGCAAACAGCAAGCCGCCATCGCCCTCTTCCACCCGGTTGACCATGACGGCGAACGCCTGGTTTTCCTGAGCTCGGGCCATGATCGCGGTGCGATGCGTCGGGCCGTAAGGGTCCATGTTGCCGTTGGTGACGATCAGCAGTTCGGCCCCCAGTTGTGCCAGGGCGCGGGCGCTTTCCGGGAACTCGATGTCGTAGCAGATCAGCAGCCCGACTCGCACACCGTTCCACAGGCAGGTGGCGTAGCGGTCGCCCGCCTCGTACACACCACGATCCGAGGCCCACAGGTGGGTCTTGCGGTATTTGAGCGCGATGCCTTCAGGCGTGATCAGCAAGGTGGTGTTGAAGAAACGACCGTTGTCGTGCTCGGCCGTACCGATCACCACGGCGATGTGGCGCTCACGGGCGGCGGCGACAATGGCGCTGACGGTCGGGCCGTCCAGCGGCTCGGCGACGCTGGCCACGGTGTCGGCCGACGGGAAGCCCATCAGGTGGCTTTCCGGGAACATGATCAATTGCGTATCGGCGGCGCAGGCGGCAATCGCGGCCAATGCACGTTCGAGGTTGTAAGCCGTGTCGTTGTCACGGCCAGCCAATTGGGCGAGTTCGACCTTCATCGGTATTCCTTGTTCTGGTGGCCGGGCAGCAGAAAGATTGCCCGGCCTGTGTCTGTGCGCCAGTATGCGCAGCAAGTAATCGGTCAGGGAATCACGCGGCCGGGGTAACACCATAGGGGTACAGCCATGACACTCTCGCTGGACGACATCGCCTGGCACCGCTCGGTGGGACAACTGATCGACGCCCTGGACAAGCCCAACTTCTGGACGCAACTGGTGCGTCTGCTCGATCAGTACGTGCCTTGCGACAGCTGGGTGGTGCTGCTGTTCAGCGCCGACCAGCACCCGCAGGTGTTCGCCGAATGCCCGGGCGTTGATGGTGGCCCGGATCAATTGTTCCAGGACTACTTGCGCGGGCTGTACCTGCTGGACCCGTTCTACATCGCCTGTCGCGAGCAATCCCGTACCGGTCTTTACCGTCTGTCGGAGGTGGCGCCGGAGCACTTCGAACTCACCGAGTACTACCAACGATACTTTCGCGTGAACGTCGTGGCCGACGAAATCCAGTTTAATTGCCAGCTCGAAGGCGAGCGCACGCTGTGCCTTTCACTGGGCAGCAAACAGCCCTTCAACGCCCAACAGATCGCCCTGCTATCGTTGATCCAGCCGTGGGTGCTCGGCCTGTTGCGCCAGCGACTGCCCTATGAAATCAACGAGGTGGTGGCCCTTGCACCCGCGCCGATGCGAGGTGACTGGCGCGTGCAGCTCGAAGCCTCCGTGCAGCAAATCAAGGGCGCGCAACTGACCGCCAGGGAGCTCGACGTCGGGCGCCTGATGCTCAGCGGCTGCTCGAGCAAAGAGATTGCCCGCAAGCTGGAAATCTCCATCGAAACTGTAAAGGTCCACAAGAAACACATGTACAGCAAACTGGGGATCAAATCGCAGTCCGAGCTGTTCTCGATTTTCCTGCAGGCCCAAAGCGCCTGACGCTCCCCGTGCCTGGCGACCGTTGATCGAAAACCACAAAAACCTGTTATTTATGACAGTAGCACCCGCCCGCCCACTCATGAACACTCACCTCAGGTGATTGAATCGGCTCATGGGCCGAGGGCGCAGCAGCAATGCCGACTGTCAATCCAGCGCGGTTAAATCCATGGCCAATCAAGGCTCGCCGACTCATGGTTGGCACCGCAGTGGCGACGGTCTTCGGGTTGGCGGCAGAGGCCCTTCCAGCCGCCAGTGAAACTGTCAGCAATGATCGGGTCGACAACCTGCTCATGCGCATGACCCTTGAAGAGAAACTGGGCCAACTCTCCCAACTCGTCCGCTACAACCGGGCCGACTCCCGGGAGAACATAGAGGGTGAAGAAGGCTATGTGCCCCCGGAAACGGGATCGGTCATCGGGTTCTACGGCGCTGATGCCACGCGACGACTGCAAGAAAAGGTCATGAAGGAATCGCGCCTGCATATTCCGCTGCTGTTTTCCTACGATGTAATGCATGGCTTTCGCACTGTTTTCCCCACGCCACTCGCCGAAGCCGCGAGCTGGGACGTCCAACTGGCGCAACGCACAACCCGAGCCACCGCCGTGGAAGCCACCGCCAGTGGCGTACGCTGGACCCTGGCCCCCATGGTCGATATTGCGCGGGACCCGCGCTGGGGACGGGTAACCGAAGGTGCGGGCGAAGACCCCTTTCTCGCTTCGGCGCTGGCAGCGGCCCGCATCCGTGGCTTGCACGGAGCCGTTGGCAATGGCCCCGTTCCAACACGCCCCCATGAACAGCGTTCGCAGATGATGCTCGCCACGGCCAAGCATTTTGTCGCCTATGGCGCTGCCGAGGGAGGGCGCGATTACAACACCGCCGATCTCTCGCAACGCACTCTGCACGAAACCTACCTGCCGCCCTTTCGGGCCGCCGTGGCATCCGGCGTCGATGCGATCATGCCGGGGCTCAACGAGATTGCCGGTACACCGATGCACGCCAGTCAATCGCTGCTCAAGGAGACGCTTCGGTGCCAATGGGGTTTCACCGGAATAGTCATCAGCGACTACGACGGCGTGGAGGAACTGATGGACCATGGCACTGCGGATCTGCCCGCGACGGCGGTCCAACAGGCCATGAACGCGACGGTGGACGTGGACCTGGCCAGTGGCATCTACTCCAGGAGCCTGCCGACGCTGGTCAAGAGCGGCCAGGTGTCCCAGCGCGCGTTGGACGATGCAGTGCGCCGGGTGCTTCTGGCCAAAGACAAACTGGGACTGTTCGATGACCCTTATCGCTACATCGACCCAGCCCGCGAACGAGCGCCTGCCAGCGTTGAGCATCGCGCACTGGCGCGCGAAGCCGCGCAGAAATCCATTGTGTTGCTGAAAAACGAAAATCAGCTATTACCCCTGAACAAAAATATTCGCCGGCTGGTGGTCGTGGGGGCGCTGGCTGATGATTCGACTGGCGCGTTGGGCCCCTACCCAGGTATTGCCCGCCTCGATGAGACGGTCAGCGTGCTTGAAGGAATCAAACGCGCAATTTCCCCCGCCAGCCAGCTGGTTTACGTCGCCGGGGCCTCCCCTCACAGCGATGAACGTTCGGGCATCGACAAGGCGATGATCGCCGCCCTAGGCGCGGACGTCGTGATCGCCGTGCTTGGCGAAAGTTCGTCCATGAGCGGCGAAGCGAACAGTCGCGCATTCCTTGGGCTGAACGCCGCTCAAGAAGCCCTCCTGGAACGTCTGGTTGAAACGCGCAAACCCCTGGTCGTCATTCTCATGAATGGCCGTCCTCTGACAGTCTCCCGCCTGGACGCGCAAGTCCCGGCCATCCTCGAGGCCTGGTTCCTGGGCTCGGAAATGGGCAACGGCGTGGCCGACATCCTGTTTGGCGACGTCAATCCAAGCGGCAAGCTGCCTATCACGTTTCCCCGGTCGGTGGGTCAGGTGCCCATTTACTACGGACACAAAAGTACCGGGCGAGCCCCTCGGCAGCATTTGATTTATACCTCCAAGTACATCGATCATCCCTGGACGCCGCTTTATCCATTCGGCCATGGTTTGAGCTACACAACCTTCGCCTACGATCCACCGCAGCTGGATAAAACCGTGCTCTCGCCCGATGAGGCCCTGACGGTGGAAGTCACAGTGCATAACACCGGCGAACGTGAGGGTGAGGAAGTTGTGCAGTTGTACTTGCGCGACGACGTGGCCAGCGTGACTCGCCCCGTGCGCAGCCTGCGCGGTTTCACGCGGGTCAGGCTCCTGCCTGGCGAAGCGGGCAAGGTTCGGTTCAGGTTGGATCAGGACGACTTTGCCCTGCTCAATCAGGACTTTGTACGAGTCGTGGAGCCCGGAACGTTCACGGTTTTTGTCGGAGGCAGTTCCACCACCCTTAACCAGGCAAGCTTCCAGGTCATCAGGGGCTCGCAGTTACAGGGTCTGGGTTCAGCGATACCGCGCCTGCCCCTGCCGTTTCTGCCGATGAACAAAAGGCTCGCGTCTGGCGAGAACTGAGATCTTGCCTTGTTCACGGTTTACCGACGGGCGCAAAATGCAGGCTGCCCGTCCGAACCCAGGGAAACCGTATGAGCCTGTCACTCCTGAGCCGTTATGCCTTCTTCGCCGCGTGCGTGATCTTCACCCTCGCCAGCCTGCCCTTCCTCGAGCATGACTGGCTCTGGCCGTTCACCGCCGTGACGTTGGTGCTGAGCTTGATCGGCCTGTTCGACCTGCTGCAAAGCCCGCACGCGGTGCGGCGCAATTACCCGGTCCTGGGTAACATCCGTTATCTGGTAGAGGGCATTCGCCCGGAAATCCGCCAGTACCTGCTGGAGTCCGATAGCGATGCCCTGCCCTTCTCCCGAGCGCAACGCTCACTGGTGTACTCGCGCGCGAAAAATGAAACCGCCGACAAACCCTTCGGCACCCTGATCGATGTGTATCAATCCGGCTTCGAATTCATCGGCCACTCGATGCGCCCGGCGCCATTGAGCGACCCGAGCAGTTTTCGCGTCACGGTCGGTGGCCCGCAATGCACGCAGCCGTATTCCGCGTCGGTGTTCAACATCTCGGCCATGAGCTTCGGCTCGCTCAGCGCCAACGCCATTCGTGCGCTGAACCAGGGCGCCAAGCTGGGTAACTTCGCCCACGATACTGGCGAAGGCAGCATCAGCGCCTATCACCGGGAAAACGGCGGCGACCTGACCTGGGAGCTGGGCAGTGGTTATTTTGGTTGCCGAACGCCTGAGGGGCGCTTCGATCCGGAACGCTTCGCCGCCCAGGCGCAAACACCGCAAGTGCGGATGATCGAAATCAAGATGTCCCAAGGCGCCAAACCCGGCCACGGCGGGATTCTGCCCAAACACAAGGTCACCCGGGAAATCGCCGAGACCCGCGGCATCCTGATGGGCGAGGATTGCATCTCGCCCTCACGGCACAGCGCGTTTTCCACACCGATCGAACTGATGCAGTTCATCCAGCAACTGCGTGAACTGTCGGGCGGCAAACCGGTGGGCTTCAAGCTTTGCCTGGGCCACCCCTGGGAATTCATGGGCATCGCCAAGGCGATGCTGGAAACCGGCATCCTGCCGGACTTCATTGTCATTGACGGCAAGGAAGGCGGCACCGGCGCCGCGCCGGTGGAGTTCACCGATCACATCGGCGTGCCGATGCGCGAGGGCCTGCTGTTCGTGCACAACACCCTGGTGGGCCTGAACCTGCGGGACAAGATCAAGCTGGGCGCCAGCGGCAAGATCGTCAGCGCGTTCGACATCGCCAGCGTCCTGGCCATCGGTGCCGACTGGGCCAACTCGGCGCGTGGCTTCATGTTTGCCATCGGTTGCATCCAGTCGCAAAGCTGCCACACCAACAAATGCCCGACCGGTGTCGCCACCCAGGACACCCTGCGCCAGCGCGCCCTGGTCGTGCCGGACAAGGCTCAGCGCGTCTACAACTTCCACCGCAACACCCTCAAGGGTCTGGCGGAAATGCTCGCCGCCGCCGGCCTCGAACATCCATCGCAGTTGTCAGCCAAACACCTGGTGCGTCGCATGTCGGCCACCGAAATCAAGCTGTTCTCTCAGTTGCATGTGTTTTTGAAGCCGGGTGAATTGCTCACCGGGGAAGTCAACGGCGAGTTCTATTCGCGCATGTGGCAGATGGCACGGGCAGACAGTTTTGAGCCCAACGATGTCGTCGCGGCGTAAACATCGGACGAAGAGCTTGGCCGGTCAAACACAAGGGGAGGTTTGAGACATCCAGTAATACCGGGGATTTTGCAATTGTCAGCAAATAAGTCCACCCTGCGCGCCGCCGATGTGCGGCGCGCAACCTTTGATGCCGCCGGCCACTCCTTATCTCAATACCCGTTCCCGAGACCGCTGTCATGACGTCCGAACGCGATCACCGAATCGACTTTTTCCGAGGCCTGGCCCTGATCTTCATCTTCTGGGATCACGTGCCGCATAACCCGCTCGGTCAAATTACCCCACGCAACTTCGGTTTCAGCGATGCCGCCGAGATATTCGTGTTTCTCGCCGGCTATGCCGCCGTCCTGGCCTACGGGAAAATCCTCAAGCGCGATGGCTACCTGTTCGCCTGCCTGAAGATCCTGCGCCGCGCCTGGGTGCTCTATGTGGTGCATATTTTCTTGCTGGCGATGCTGATGGGCATCGTGTTTTTTGCCAACAGCCATGTGGAAACCCGCGACCTGGTGGAAGAAATGGGCATGCACCATTTCATCACCGACCCGCAACAGGCACTGACGGACGAACTGCTGCTGCGTTTCAAACCCAACCTCATGGACCCATTGCCGCTGTACATCGTGCTGCTGGCCGGTTTGCCGCTGGCGCTGCCACTGCTGGTACACAGGGCGTGGATGGCGGTGGCGATTTCGCTGACGGTGTACCTGCTGGCGCCGTGGTTCGGCTGGAATCTGGCGGCCATCAAGGACGGTGTCTGGTACTTCAACCCGGTGGTCTGGCAACTGTTGTTTGTCCTGGGCGGCGCCGCCGCGAGCCTTGGTCAGCGAGCACGCGTAGCCGATCACCGACCCTTGGTTCACCAGCCTTTGTTTGTCAGTGCCGCGTTGTATGTGGTCATCACCGGCGTGATCACCCTCTCCTGGCGCTGGCCGGACATTCACGACGCCGTGATGCCCGCGTGGTTGAGTGATGTGCTCTACCCGATCAGCAAGACCGACCTGTCGCCCGTGCGCCTGCTGCATTTCCTGGCGATGGCGTATGTCACGGCGAAGCTGCTGCCGGACACCGGCTGGACACAAAACTGGTGGGCGCAACAGTCCTGTCGCATGGGGCGTTACTCCCTGGAAATTTTCTGCCTCGGCGTACTGCTGGCACCACTGGCCGACATGATCAACGCCATGACCAACGATGCCTTCGCCATGCAGATCTTCACCGCACTGGTGGGCGCCGGGTTGATGGCGCTGCTGGCAGCGTGGCTGGAGTTCAACAAACAACTGAATCGAGCTCACGCCGTACCTGCCTGAACATCCCCCTGTAGGAGCGAGCAAGCCCGCTCCCACATGGGTAACCGCATACCTATTGAATCAATCGCGCAAATCCGACTCATGAATCGGCTGATCACGGTGGGTCGCGCGCTGGTACTGCGCTGGCCAAGTGGCCTTGCGCCCACCCAGATCGTCGTCGGCGTGCAACGGCCAGTACGGATCACGCAGCAGCTCCCGGGCGAGGAAGATGATGTCGGCCTGGCAGGTACGCAGGATGTGCTCGGCCTGCGCCGGTTCAGTGATCATGCCCACTGTGCCGGTGGCCATGCCGGACTCCTTGCGCACGCGCTCGGCAAAACGGGTCTGGTAACCGGGGCCGGTGGGAATCTCGGCGTTGGCCGCCGTCCCCCCGGACGACACGTCGATCAGGTCCACACCCAGGTCCTTCAGGCGTCGCGCCAACTCGACAGTTTCATCCGGGTTCCAACCGTCCTCCACCCAATCGGTGGCCGATACCCGTACAAACACCGGCAACTCTTCAGGCCACACGGCGCGCACCGCTTCGGTGACCTGCAATACCAGGCGGATGCGATTTTCGAACGAACCGCCATATTGGTCGCGCCGCTGATTGCTCAGCGGTGACAGAAACTGATGCAGCAGATAGCCGTGGGCGGCGTGAACTTCCACCACTTTGAACCCGGCGGTCAGCGCGCGCTTGGCCGAAGCCACGAATGCCTGGATCACCTCGGCGATCTCGCCTTCATCCAGCTGCTTGGGTTGGGTGTGTTGCGGGTCGAAGGCGATCGGCGAAGGGCCGACAGGTGTCCAGCCACCGTCTTCGGGTTTGACGCTTCCGTGTTTACCAATCCATGGCCGGTGGGTGCTGGCCTTGCGCCCGGCGTGGGCCAGTTGAATGCCCGCCACAGCCCCCTGGGCGGCAATGAAACGCGTGATGCGTTGCAAGGGTTCGATCTGTTGGTCATCCCACAAACCGAGGTCCTGCGCGGTGATACGTCCATCGGCCGTGATGGCCGTGGCTTCGGTAAAAATCAGCCCGGCGCCTCCGATGGCGCGACTGCCAAGGTGCACCAGGTGCCAGTCATTGGCCAGGCCATCGACGCTGGAATACTGGCACATGGGCGACACCGCAATGCGGTTGGGCAGGGTCAGTTGGCGAAGGGTATAGGGTTCAAGCAGCAGACTCATGGGGCACCTCTCAATCAGTGGTCAGGCTCCAGGGTTCTGTTTGACAAGTCGACGAGTGACATGAACAAGGTGCAACACCCGCCCCCGCGGGCAAAAAATTCGACAAGACGTCACAAGGCCAATCAAGCAGTGCTTAGAGCCTAGTCGACATCAGAGAGGAATGCGGGGTTCCTGCCGGTTTGGCCTCTCCCTTTCCCTGTAGGAGCGAGCATGCTCGCGATGGTAGTCCAGACACTGCGGGCTGTCTGGATGCCAGCGGTGTCTGGGCTAACATCGCGAGCGTGCTCGCTCCTACAGAAGAAAGGTTGTGGGCTAACGCGGTTCGATGTGCGCAATCATCAACTGCACGGTTTCCACGCCACGAAACTCGTTGAGGTCCAGCTTGTAGGCCAGTTCAACCCATTTGATCGTCGGGTTCGGCCAGATGTCGCGGTCGATGCCGAAGGCGATGCCGTCCAGTTTCACCGAGCCGCATTCGCTTTTCAGCACCACCTTGAGGTGCCGCTCGCCGACGACGCGCTGCTCCACCAACTGAAACACCCCGTGAAACACCGGCTCCGGGAAGTGCTGGCCCCATGGACCGGCGTGGCGAAGGGCCCGGGCCAATTCGAGGTGAAACTCCTCGACCGCGAGGGTGCCGTCTGACAACAGGCGCCCGGTCAGGTCTTCTTCACGCAGTTGCCGACGCACTTCGGCATCGAAGGCCTGTGCGAACAAGGGGTAATTCGCTTCCGGCAGCGTCAGGCCCGCCGCCATGGCATGACCGCCGTACTTGCTGATCAGGTTGGGATGCTGCGCCGCGACCACACTCAAGGCATCACGGATGTGAAAGCCCTGGACCGAACGCCCCGAGCCCTTGAGCAGGCCATCGCCTGCATCGGCAAAGGCGATGGTCGGGCGGAAATAACGCTCTTTCATCCGCGATGCCAGAATGCCGATAACCCCCTGGTGCCACTCGGGGTCGAACAGGCAGAGGCCGAAGGGCATCGATTCCATCGGCAGGTCCTTGAGCTGGGCCATCGCCTCGCGCTGCATGCCCTGTTCGATGGATTTGCGGTCCTGGTTCATGCCGTCGAGCTGGAGGGCCATTTCCCGGGCCAGGTCGGTGCTGTCGGTGAGCAGGCACTCGATGCCCAGGCTCATGTCGTCCAGGCGCCCCGCCGCATTCAGGCGCGGGCCCACGATAAAGCCCAGGTCCGTGGACGTGATGCGTGTGTGATCACGCTTGGCCACCTCAAGGATCGCCTTGATGCCTGGCCGCGCACGCCCGGCGCGAATCCGCTCGAGGCCCTGGTGCACCAGAATCCGGTTGTTGGCGTCCAGCGGCACCACGTCGGCAACGCTTCCCAGCGCCACAAGATCAAGCAACTCACCGATGTTCGGCTGTGGTTTGTTGTCGTACCAACCGAGGCTGCGCAAGCGCGCACGCAGGGCCATCAGCACATAGAAAATCACCCCGACGCCGGCCAGTGCCTTGCTCGCAAAGCTGCACCCTGGCTGGTTCGGGTTGACGATCGCATCGGCGAGTGGCAACTCATCGCCCGGCAAGTGGTGATCGGTGACCAGTACCTTGAGACCCGCCTTCTTCGCCGCCGCCACGCCTTCGACGCTGGAGATGCCATTGTCCACCGTGATCAGCAGCTGTGGCGAGCGGGTCAGTGCCACGTCGACGATTTCCGGGGTCAGGCCGTAGCCGTACTCGAAGCGATTCGGCACCAAGTAGTCGACATGTGCCGCACCCAGCAGGCGCAAGCCCAGCGTGCCCACGGTGCTGGCGGTGGCGCCGTCCGCGTCGAAGTCACCGACGATCAGAATCCGCTGGCGCTGCTCAAGCGCCGTCACCAACAAATCCACGGCCGCGTCGATCCCCTTGAGCTGCGCAAACGGAATCAACCGCGCCAGGCTCTTGTCCAGTTCAGCCTCGCTCTGCACGCCCCTCGCCGCGTACAGGCGCGTCAGCAATGGCGGCAGATCGCCGAGGAATGGCAGGGTTTCAGGCAACAGGCGAGGTTCGATGCGCATGGGGTAACGGGTGCTTCTCTTGAATACGGAGGATAAAACCGGTCGATACGCTGAAAAATCAGCCGCGTTCGCCACTCAGCCACTGCAATTGGACTTCGTGCTGGCCGCGATCGTCGGTCACGAAAACCGTGCCGTCACTGATCATCACGTCCCACTTGATGACGCGCGGCATGTCCTGGGCCAGGGTTTCCAGCACGTCCTGGGGTACCGCAGCGATGTGCACGTTTTTCAGGTTCTTGATCGCCGGAATCACCTTGCCCTCCCAGACCCGTAGGCTACCGTAGGCCAGCAGGCTGGTACGTTCGGTACGGCGCGAGCACCAGGTCAGGCGATCGACGTCCGGCTGGCCGACTTCGATCCAGTGCAGGACGCGGTCGTCCAGGCTCTTTTCCCACAGGGCGGGCTCATCAACGTCAGACAGACCACGGCCAAACGACAGTTGCTCGTTGTACCAAAGGGCGTAGGCCAGCAGGCGAACAGCCATGCGCTCTTCGGTTTCCGACGGGTGACGGGCGATGGTCTGCTTTACCGACTCGTAGATGTTGCGGTCGAGGTCGGTAAGGTTCAGTTCAAACTTGTAGGTCGTGGACGGCTGGGCCATGAACGGGCTTCTTGATACGTGGAAAGGCGGCAAGTTTAACCGATGCGACGAGCAATCAACCAATTGCTGATCATCAACCTTGCGCGCCGGACGGCTGGCTGTGCTAAAACGCTCTTTCAGCCAGCCTTGCCCTACAGGATCTTGCATGTCGTTCTCCACCCAACCGCTCTCGGGCTTGAAAGTCATCGAACTGGGGACATTGATCGCCGGGCCGTTTGCCTCGCGCATCTGCGGCGAGTTTGGTGCTGAAGTGATCAAGATCGAATCCCCCGATGGCGGCGATCCGTTGCGCAAATGGCGCAAGCTGTATGAAGGCACTTCGCTCTGGTGGTTCGTCCAGGCACGTAACAAGAAGTCCGTGACCCTGAACCTCAAACACCCGGACGGCCTGGCGATCCTGAAAAAACTGCTGGGTGAAGCGGACATCCTGATCGAAAACTTTCGGCCCGGGGTCCTGGAAAAACTCGGCCTGGGTTGGGAGGTTTTGCACGCGCTGAACCCGAAACTGGTCATGGTGCGCCTGTCGGGTTTCGGCCAGACCGGCCCGATGAAGGATCAACCGGGTTTCGGCGCCGTCGGTGAATCCATGGGTGGACTGCGCTACATCACCGGTTTCGACGACCGACCACCGGTGCGCACCGGGATCTCCATCGGCGACTCGATTGCCGCGCTGTGGGGCGTGATCGGCGCGTTGATGGCCCTGCGTCATCGCGAGGTCAACGGCGGCCAGGGCCAGGTCGTGGACGTGGCCCTGTACGAAGCCATCTTTGCCATGATGGAAAGCATGGTCCCGGAATTCGACGTGTTTGGCTTTATCCGCGAGCGTACCGGCAACATCATGCCCGGCATCACGCCTTCGTCGATCCACACGAGCGCCGACGGCAAACACGTGCAGATCGGTGCCAACGGCGATGCGATCTTCAAGCGTTTCATGCTGATCATCGGCCGCGAGGATCTGGCCAATGATCCGACACTGGCCAGCAACGACGGACGCGACAGCCGCAGGGACGAGCTGTACGGGGTGATCGACCGCTGGGTCAACTCGCTGCCGCTCCAGACGGTCATGGAGCGGTTGAATCAGGCCGAAGTTCCTGCCAGCCGGATCTTCAGCGCCGAGGACATGTTCAAGGATCCGCAGTACCTGGCGCGGGAGATGTTCCTCCAGGCGAAACTGCCTGATGGCAAAGATTTCAAGATGCCGGGAATCGTGCCGAAACTCTCTGATACACCTGGCACTTCGCAATGGGTCGGGCCGCAGTTGGGCGAACACAACGTGCAGGTACTCAACGATCTTGGCTACGACAAGGAACAGATCGAACAACTGCGTAAAGACGGGGCTATCTAGGCTGAGGCGTCCGCTTGCCCTTTTCACCCCGCACGCCGTTACGCGCGGGGTAAAAGTCGTATGCGCCTGGACAGTGGTGTTCCTGCTCGCGAGCCCGGTTGCTTCGACCATGGCCCAACCCAGGGAAACCATGATCTGGCTGTTGCGCGACCTGCCGCCGCTGATGATTTTCGAAGGCCCCAAAAAGGGCCAGGGCGTCATCGATCAACTGTTGCCCCTTTTGACCACTGACATGCCGCAGTACCGGCATGTATTGATGCGGGTCAATCGCGCCCGTGCCTTGCAAATGCTCCACGAACCGTCCCTGACGTGCGATGCGGCCCTTAACTGGAGCAAGGAGCGCGAGCGCTGGATTGCGTTTTCCCTCCCGGTGTTTCGCGCCATGAGCAACGGCCTGGCGGTACGCCGGGTTGACCATGAAATCATTGCGCCGTACATCCAGAACGGCGAGGTCGATCTGGCGGCGTTGTTGAGCAGTAGCGGCGAACAACTGGGCGTCATTGGCGAACGCAACTACGGCGTGTTTCTCGATGCCCTGCTCAAACAGGCACCCGCCCGGTCACTCACCGCACACTATGGCAACGACGCCTTGGGCAGCCTTCTGCAAATGCAGCGCCTGGGCCGCTTGCGCTTCCTGTTGGGCTACCGCCCGGAAATCCGCTATCAGGCCGAGCAACAGGGAATCAGCGAGGACGAATTGCAGTTCTACCCGATTCTCGGCGCCGAGAAGTACCTGTCGGGCTACATTGGCTGCACCGACACGCCGAAAGGTCGGCAGGCCATCGTCGAGATCAACCAGTTATTGCGCAAACTGCCTCACAAGACGGTCACCGACGCCTACGCTGCCTGGCTGGACCCGGAAAGTCGCGGCACTTACCTGGAGGAGTCCAGGCGATACTTCGAAGAACAAGGCCGGCCGTGAAAAATCGCAGGCAAAAGAAACCCCGAGAAGTGGGGAGACGACTCGGGATTAAACGTGGTCTGTATCAAGACCAGTAGCAGCAAGCGCCAAGCACCGGAGCACAATGCTTGATCCTGCTGCTACATGCTCTGACTGACCCTGGGCCGGGAAGGTTCCCGTGAAATAAAATTCACTTACAGGTGGGCCGCCAGCTTGCCCTGCGCGGCATTGCGCAAGGCCGCAATCACGCAGGGTTCCAGGCGCCCTTCGGCAATCATCAGGTCACGGTGCAAGCCGTCGACCACATCGGTGAGAAGACGCTTGTCGGTCAATTGGGCCTGATTGAATTCCCGTTCAACCACGATGGCGCCGCTCGTGCCCTTCAATGTCACCAGGCATTCGCCATGGGCACCGGACGGGGTCAACGTCACTTGATACGGGCTCAGCGCCTCACCGAGCAATAGGCAGATACTTTCCATCTCGATCACCACTCAATAGTCCGAAAACGAAGTGCCAGGGGCGTGTCTAAAGTTAATGACCGCCGGCACGAGAAGAAAGTTCGGGATGCAGAGCGCGGGGGCGTCTCTGGTCTATGGAGGATGCATGGCGAAGATGACAGGGAAAAAACAGCGGGGGGGCGTTGGTCGGGTCGAGTGGAGTGCCCCGCCCTGCGGGTCGACCTATAAACATGTGGGAGCGGGCTTGCCCGCGATAGCGTAGGGTCAGTCGGCATCAGTGCTGTCTGACCCTACGCTATCGCGGGCAAGCCCGCTCCCACAGGAACGGCAATACCCGGGAAGAAGGGGTTTACAACGGCTTGCCGCGATTACCGTGTTGGCTGACGAAGTTCTGTACAGCCTTCAGGTCGTTCGGCAGCACCGTGCAACGCTCATCGCGCTCGAACAGGTCGGTCAGGTGCGCCGGCAGTGCCAAAGCCTTGCCAACGCCGGCCTTCTCCACTGCATCGGGGAATTTGACCGGGTGGGCGGTGCCCAGGATCACCATCGGGATGTCCAGGCTGCGGCGGCATTCGCGGGCTGCCCTGACACCGATGGCGGTGTGCGGGTCCAGCACTTCGCCGGTCTGCTCGAACACCTGCGCAATGGTTTCGCAGGTTTGTGCGTCATCCACGGCCAGCGAGTCGAACAGCTTGCGGGCTTCGGTCCAGCGCTCTTGCTCGACGGAGAAACCACCGCCCTGCTTGAAACTGTCCATCAAACCGGCAATGGCCGCGCCATTGCGACCGTGCAGGTCGAACAGCAGGCGTTCGAAGTTCGACGACACCATGATGTCCATCGACGGCGACAGCGTGGCGTGCAGGGTTTCCTTGACGTACTGGTTGCCGCTCATGAAGCGGTGCAGGATGTCGTTGCGGTTGGTGGCGACGATCAACTGGTTGATCGGCAGGCCCATGTTGCGGGCCAGGTAACCGGCGAAGATGTCACCGAAGTTGCCGGTCGGCACCGAGAACGACACTGAACGCGCCGGGCCACCCAACTGCAGGGAGGCGTGGAAGTAGTAGACGATCTGGGCCATGATCCGCGCCCAGTTGATCGAGTTTACAGCCACCAGGCGAGTGCCCTTGAGGAAACTCTGGTCTGCGAAGCTGGCCTTGACCATTTCCTGGCAGTCGTCGAAGTTGCCTTCGATGGCGATGTTGTGGATGTTCTCGCCGAAAATCGTGGTCATCTGCCGACGTTGCACTTCCGATACGCGGTTGTGCGGATGCAGGATGAAGATGTCCACGTTTTCGCAGTGCTTGCAGCCTTCGATGGCGGCCGAACCGGTGTCGCCGGATGTCGCACCCACGATTACCACGCGCTCACCGCGCTTTTCCAGCACGTAGTCAAGCAGGCGGCCAAGCAGTTGCAGGGCGAAGTCCTTGAACGCAAGGGTCGGGCCGTGGAACAGCTCAAGCACCCACTCGTTGCCGTTCAACTGACGAAGCGGCGCAACGGCGTTGTGGGCGAAGACGCCGTAGGTTTCTTCGAGGATTTTCTTGAAATCGGCGTCCGGGATGCTGCCGGTGACAAACGGGCGCATGATCCGGAAGGCCAGCTCGTGATAAGGCAGGCCGGCCCAGGAAGCGATTTCCTCCTGGGTGAAACGTGGCAGGTTTTCCGGGACGTACAGACCGCCGTCGGTGGCCAGGCCAGCCAGCAGGACGTCTTCGAAATTCAGGGCCGGTGCCTGGCCGCGGGTACTGATGTAGCGCATGGGGGCAAACCTTTGGTTTGAGCTGTGAGCTGCAAGTTACAAGCTGCAAGTAAAAAGCGATCCTGCTCTTACTTGTAGCTTGCCGCTTGCAGCTCGCCGCTGCTGTATTAATTCAAATGTTCGACACGAATCCGGACCACCGGCCCAACCACGCCCTGAAGCGCTTCCAGTGCCTGGATGGCATCGTTGATGTGCTGCTCCAACACGCGGTGGGTCAGCAGGATCATCGGCACCAGGCCGTCATGCTCTTCGACTTCCTTCTGCATGATCGATTCGATGTTGATACCACGCTCCGACAGGATGCTCGCCACCTGGGCCAATACGCCCGGGTGATCCTTGGCCTGAATGCGCAGGTAGTAGGCGCTTTCGCAGGCTTCGATCGGCAGGATCGGGTGGGCCGACAGCGAATCCGGCTGGAAAGCCAGGTGCGGCACACGGTTTTCCGGATCGGAGGTCATGGCGCGAACCACGTCCACCAGGTCCGCAATCACCGACGAAGCGGTCGGCTCCATACCGGCGCCAGCGCCGTAGAACAGGGTCGACCCGGCAGCGTCACCGTTGACCATCACCGCGTTCATCACGCCGTTGACGTTGGCGATCAAACGATCAGCCGGGATCAACGTCGGGTGCACACGCAGCTCGATACCGGCCGCGGTGCTGCGCGCCACACCCAGGTGCTTGATGCGATAGCCCAGCGCTTCGGCGTAGTTCACGTCGGCGGTGGTCAGCTTGGTGATGCCTTCGGTGTAGGCCTTGTCGAATTGCAGCGGGATACCGAACGCGATGGATGCCAGGATCGTCAGTTTGTGCGCCGCATCGATACCTTCCACGTCGAAGGTCGGATCCGCTTCGGCGTAACCCAATGCCTGGGCCTCGACCAGCACGTCTTCGAAGGTACGACCCTTCTCGCGCATTTCCGTCAGGATGAAGTTACCGGTGCCGTTGATGATGCCCGCCACCCAGTTGATGCGGTTGGCGGACAGGCCCTCACGGATCGCCTTGATCACCGGAATACCACCGGCCACGGCGGCTTCGAACGCAACGATCACGCCCTTTTCACGCGCCTTGGCAAAAATCTCATTACCGTGAACAGCGATAAGCGCCTTGTTCGCGGTGACCACATGCTTGCCATTCTCGATGGCCTTGAGTACCAGCTCGCGGGCAACGGTATAGCCGCCCATCAGCTCTATGACGATGTCGATCTCTGGGTTCGTGGCCACATCGAAGACATCGGTGGTAATCGCAATACCGGTCGTTTGGAACTGAGGCTTTGGCGTGCGAATGGCAATTTGTGCCACTTCGATCCCACGCCCGGCACGGCGAGCAATTTCCTCGGCGTTGCGCTGAAGTACGTTGAAGGTTCCGCCACCGACGGTCCCTAACCCACAGATGCCTACTTTGACCGGTTTCACTGTGAACTCCCCATAAAACGGCCGACACGAGGCCGGCCGTGAAAACAGCCGCAGGTTCGCGGCTCTCTATTGATGGCCCGGCAATGCTGCCGCCGGGCCATGATCGCCAGGGCTTGCCCTGACGATGCGAAATTACTTCGCGCCCAGCGCCAGTTTGGCAACTTGGGGCGCAGGCTGGTAGCCCGGAATGACCTGACCGTCGGCCAAAACGATGGCCGGCGTGCCGTTCACACCAATCGACTGGCCGAGGGCGAACTGCTTGGAAACCGGGTTATCGCACTTGGCGGCCTTGATTTCCTTGCCATCGACCATTTTGTCCATGGCCGCTTTTTTGTCTTTCGAACACCAGACCGCTTGCAACTGCTCGTCACCTGGCGAACCCAGGCCCTGGCGCGGGAACGCGACGTAGCGCACTTCGATGCCGCGCTTGTTCAGCTCAGGCACTTCGGCATGCAGTTTATGGCAGTACGGACAGGTGGTGTCGGTGAACACGGTGATGTGCGATTTGGTTTCGCCAATGGCCGGGTAGACCACGGTTTCAGCCACCGGAATGTCGTTGATCAGCTTGGAGATGCCCACGCGCTCGGCCTTCTCGGTCAGGTTGACCGGCTTGCCGCCCTTGAGATCGAACATGTAGCCCTGCACCACGTATTGGCCGTCGGCGCTGGCGTAGAGCACGCGACTGCCCTTGAGCTTGACTTCGTACAGGCCGGGCAACGGGCTGGCGGAGATGCTTTCTACCGGCACCTCAAGTTGAAGATTTTCGAGGCTTTTACGGATGGCTTTGTCAGCCGCGTCATCGGCGACGGCAAAGGTGCTGACCAACGCAATGGCTGCGGCGGCGATAATCTGGGTCAGACGCATGAGAACTCCTGAGGGCGGACAAATGGGACGATCAGAACGCCCGTGCCGAAACACCGGGTCATAATCGCCCATCGTGCAAACCGGCAAAGCCTACCACAGTAAGGCTCGTGGGGCCGAATGCCGGTGATGCAAGGTGTTGGTGCGCGAGGGTACGGGTGGGACTGCCAACTGTGGGAGCGGGCTTGCTCGCGAATGTGGTGGGTCAGTCAACGCAGGTGTTGAATGATAAACCGTATTCGCGAGCAAGCTCGCTCCCACAGGGGATCAGCGCTCACCCGCGCGGATGGTGCTTGGCATGCAAATCCTGCAACCGCGCCCGGGCGACGTGAGTGTAGATCTGCGTGGTCGACAGGTCGCTGTGACCCAATAGCATCTGCACCACCCGCAGGTCCGCGCCGTGGTTGAGCAAATGCGTGGCGAAGGCATGACGCAAGGTGTGCGGTGACAGCGATTTGCCGATCCCGGCGACCTTGGCCTGATGCTTGATGCGGTGCCAGAACGTCTGCCGGGTCATCTGCTCGCCGCGCTGGCTGGGAAACAGCACGTCGCTGGGACGCCCGCCGAGCAACTCGCCACGGCCATCGCGCATGTAACGCTCGACCCAGACAATCGCTTCCTCGCCCATGGGCACCAGTCGTTCCTTGCTACCTTTGCCCATGACTCGCAGCACGCCCTGGCGCAGGTTGACCTGCTCCAGCGTCAGGCTGATCAGCTCTGTCACCCGCAAACCACAGGCGTAAAGCACTTCGAGCATGGCGCGATCACGCTGGCCGATGGCTTCGCTCAGGTCCGGCGCCTTTAATAGCGCTTCAACGTCCGCTTCCGAGAGGGACTTGGGCAACGGTCTGCCCAACTGTGGCATATCCACGCGCAGGGTTGGATCGACGGCGATCAACTTTTCCCGCAGCAAATAGCGATAGAAACCCCGCACACCGGAGAGAAAGCGGGCGGTAGAGCGCGGCTTATAGTTTTGTTCAAGGCGCCAGGCCAGGTGATCGAGGATCAACTCACGACCGGCATTGATCAACTCAAGGTCCCTGTCCTGCAACCAGCCATTGAACAGCGCCAGATCGCTGCGATAGGCGTCACGGGTGTTGTCGGAAAGACCTTTCTCCAGCCACAACGCATCGAGAAACTGGTCTATCAGTGGATGATCGATGGCAGGCATAAAAACTCGGCGGCAGGGCGGCCTGAAAAGATAAATCGCGGGCAACAAAAAAGCAGCCCGTAGGCTGCTTTTTTCTGCATCGGAAGCTGGACTTAAGCCAGTTTTTCCTTGATGCGAGCTGCTTTACCCGACAGGTCGCGCAGGTAGTACAGCTTGGCTTTACGTACGTCACCGCGACGCTTGACAGCCATGCTGTCGATCTGCGGGCTGTAGGTCTGGAAAGTACGCTCTACGCCAACACCGTTGGAGATTTTACGAACGGTGAATGCACTGTTGACGCCGCGGTTACGCTTGGCGATAACAACACCTTCGAACGCTTGCAGACGCGAACGGTCGCCTTCCTTTACTTTTACCTGAACGACAATGGTGTCGCCCGGGGCAAAGGTAGGGATCTCTTTGGTCATCTGCTCTGCTTCGAGTGCAAGGATGATTTTGTTAGTCATGCTGTGCTCCTAAGGTAAATCGTCGGATTTACCATCGATACGTTGTTAACTATCGTCCCGCTCGCGGAGATATTCCTCGAGCAGCTTCTTCTCTTCTCCAGAAAGCGAGCGGCTTTCCAGAAGATCGGCGCGTCGTTCATAGGTCCGACCAAGGGACTGCTGTAAACGCCAACGCCGGATGTGCGCGTGATTGCCACTTAGCAACACGTCGGGAACACGCTGATCCGCATACACCTCAGGTCGGGTGTAGTGCGGGCAATCCAGCAAACCATCCGTAAAGGAATCTTCCTCGGCGGAGTCCGCATGCCCTAAAGCTCCAGGCAGCAGTCGTGTAACCGCATCGATCAGGACCATCGCCGGCAGCTCGCCGCCAGACAGTACATAGTCGCCAATCGACCACTCTTCATCGACATGAGCCTCAATAAAACGCTCGTCGATGCCTTCATAGCGACCGGCAATCAGGATCAATCCATCCAGATTCGCCAACTCGCGTACCGCCGACTGAGTCAGTTGACGGCCTTGGGGGGACAGGTAAATCACCTTCGCCGCCTCCCCGGCCGCTGCCTTGGCCTGAACCAGAGCATCTTCCAGGGGCTTGATCTTCATCACCATGCCCGGACCACCGCCAAATGGGCGATCATCCACAGTGTGATGTCGATCCGTCGTGTAGTCCCGCGGATTCCAACAGGTGAGCTGCAAGAGCCCCTGTTTCACCGCCCGACTGGTGATGCCGTACTCGCTGATGGCGGAAAACATCTCGGGAAACAAACTGATCACTTCTACGCGCAAGTTAGCCACGCTTAGAAATCCGCATCCCATTCCACCTTCATCTCGCCTGCACCCAGGTCGATGGCCAACACGCATTGCTCGGTATACGGCAACAGGCGTTCGCGATCATCCAGGCTGCCAGCGCAAGGCTTGACCACCATTACATCATTGGCGCCGGTTTCCAGAAGATGATCGACCTTACCGAGCAATTGCCCCAGTTGATCGATGACCTTCAGACCTTCCAGCTGGTACCAGTAGTACTCGCCGTCGGTCAATTCAGGGAACAGGTTACGCGGCACGCAGATCTCATAACCGGCCAGAAGACGTGCTTCTTCTCGATCATCAAGGCCCTTGAGCTTCGCGACCAGGAACTTGTCGTTCCCGCGTCCACTGACCAGCTCTACCTGTTTCACACTGCCTTCGCGCTTGAGCGTCCAGGTTTTGTACTGCAACAGGTTTTCTGTTGGATCAGTAAAGGAATACACCTTCACTTCGCCGCGAACGCCGTGAACAGAATAAATCTTGCCAATAACGATCAAATCATCAGCAATGGCTGGCGTCGCGTTCATATTGCTCAGGCCGCAGCCTTAGCAGCGTCCTTCAGCAACTGAGCAACACGCTCAGAAGGTTGTGCACCAACGCTCAGCCAGTAGGCAACGCGCTCTTGGTTCACGGACAGACGGACTTCCTGACCACGAGCAACAGGGTTGAAGAAACCAACCTGTTCCTTGTGCGAACCGTCGCGCGGGTTGCGGCTGTCGGTTACGGTCAGGTGGTAAAACGGGCGCTTTTTGGAGCCGCCAAGGGCAAGACGGATTGTTAGCATGTGAACATCGTTCCTGTAGTCGGTGCTGCAAATCTAAAGGCACAGCGGGCATGGCTGCCCGAAAGGCCGCATATTCTAAGGAATATCCGGACTTTTGCAAATGACTTTTTCCGGCGGCCTATCGGACGCCATGCAGATTTGCTATAGAGCCGTCGTTGAAAACGGCCTGTCGGCTCCCGCCAAGTGCGGGTTTACCGTTTGTCCCACATTTCTGTGGATCAGCGCCGACATGACTGCCGGCGCGAATTCTTTACATTTTTGGCATGCCGCCGCCGGGCAACATGCCGCCCATGCCGCGCATCATCTTGGCCATCCCACCTTTTGCAGAAAACTTCTTCATCATCTTCTGCATCTGCTTGTGCTGCTTGATCAAGCGACCGATGTCCTGCACCTGAGTGCCGGAACCCATGGCGATGCGGCGCTTGCGCGAACCGCTGATCAGCTCGGGGTCGCGGCGCTCGGCCGGGGTCATGGAGTTGATGATGGCTTCCATCTGCTTGAATTGCTTCTCGGCCGCCGTCTGGGCGTTGCCCATCTGCGCCAGGTTGACGCCACCGATGCTGGGCAGTTTGTCCATGAGGCCGCCGAGGCCGCCCATGTTCTTCATCTGTTGCAGCTGATCGCGGAAGTCTTCGAGGTCGAAGCCCTTGCCCTTCTTCAGTTTCTTGGCCAGTTTGTCGGCCTTGTCCTTGTCGAGAGTGGCTTCCGCCTGCTCGATCAGACTGAGCACGTCCCCCATGCCGAGGATGCGCGACGCGATACGCTCAGGGTGGAACGGCTCGAGCGCTTCGCTCTTCTCGCCCATACCGATGAACTTGATCGGCTTGCCGGTGATGGAGCGCACCGACAGCGCCGCACCTCCACGGGCATCGCCGTCGACCTTGGTCAGGATCACACCGGTCAGCGGCAATGCATCGCCGAAGGCCTTGGCCGTGTTGGCGGCATCCTGGCCAGTCATCGCGTCGACCACGAACAGGGTCTCGACCGGATTGACCGCCGCATGCAGGGCCTTGATCTCGCCCATCATCTCTTCGTCGATGTGCAGGCGACCGGCGGTATCGACGATGACCACGTCGATGAATTTCAGCTTGGCTTCTTTAATAGCAGCCTGGGCGATTTCGACTGGCTTCTGGCTCAGGTCTGACGGGAAGAACGTCACGCCGATGTCGTTGGCCAGGGTTTCCAGTTGCTTGATTGCCGCCGGACGGTAAACGTCCGCGGATACCACCATCACCGACTTTTTCTTGCGCTCTTTGAGGAAGCGCGCGAGTTTGCCGGCCGTTGTGGTTTTACCGGCACCCTGCAAACCAGCCATTAATACGATGGCAGGCGGGACGGCACTCAGGTTGAGGTCTTCGTTGGCCGCGCCCATCAGGCTTTCGAGTTCGGCCTGGACGATCTTCACGAAGGCCTGGCCCGGCGTCAGGCTGCGCGACACCTCGGTGCCGACAGCACGCTCCTTGACCGAATTGACGAAGTCCTTCACCACCGGCAAGGCAACGTCGGCTTCGAGCAACGCCATGCGCACTTCGCGCAGGGTGTCTTTAATGTTGTCCTCGGTCAGCTTGGCCTTGCCGGTGACATGGCGCAGCGTCTGCGAGAGACGGTCAGTTAGGTTTTCAAACATTGCGCGATCCTTTCAGGCCCTGTACAGACCGGGATAATGGCGGCCCAGAGCGGGAAAAACAGGTGCTCGATGAGCCTGCGGCGTGGGCAGGTCGCGGATTATAGCGAAGACTGCGTCTGGCGCACACCTCGCACTTTCGTGCCGTAGGGGTTCTATGCCAAACTCAGCGCCTTTCGGGCTTGCCTAACAGGACTTATGCTCCCCTTGTCACCCAGTTTGCTCACTACACTCGCCGCCGCCTGCTTGTATGCCGCTGCGACTATCTATCAGGGCACTCGCCTGGCCTCCGGCGCCAAGGCGAACAAGCGGCTGCTGGTCACGCTCGGCGTGCTGGCGGTCCTGGCTCACAGCGCCAGCCTGTTCACTCACCTGTTGACGCCAATCGGCCTGGGCCTGGACTTTTTCAGCGCCGCGAGCCTGATCGCAGCCGCCGTCATTGCCTTGACCCTGCTGGCATGCTCACGCATTCCGGTGGAAAACCTGCTGATATTGCTGTTCCCCCTGGGCGCAGCGACGGTGCTGCTCGCGCAGTTCGCTCCCGCCGGCACGGTACAAATCATCGACGAAGAGCCAGGCATTCTCGCGCACATCCTGTTGTCGATCCTGGCCTACGGCATGTTCACCATCGCGGTGTTCCAAGCCTTGCTGCTGCTGGTTCAGGACCATCAGCTCAAGCACAAGCATCCGTCCGGGTTGATCAAGAATTTCCCACCGCTGCAAACCATGGAAAGCCTGCTGTTCGGCTTCCTGTGGGCCGGCTGGACCTTGTTATCGCTGTCGCTGATTTCGGGGTGGCTGTTCGTCGAGAACCTGTTCGCCCAACACCTGGTGCACAAAACCCTGCTGGCGTGCCTGGCCTGGGTCGTGTTCAGCGTGCTGCTCTGGGGTCGCAATCGCCTCGGCTGGCGCGGACACAAGGCGATTCGCTGGACCCTGGCCGGCTTCTGCCTGCTGATGCTGGCGTATTTCGGCAGCAAGCTGGTCCGTGAATACATCCTGCACATCTGACAGGCGGCATTAATGGACGACTTGCCCATAGGACCGATGCTCGCCGTAGTGGCCCTGCTGATTTTATGGTCGGGCCTCTTTACCGCCATCGAAGCCGCGCAACAGCATCTGCTGGCCCAGCGAACCGCATCGCGCTCCAGCGACAAGCCGGTGGCGAAACTGAGTTTCCCGCTGCCCAGCCTGATCCTCTGCAACACCCTGTGCCGGGCGCTGGTGGTGGTCATCAGCACCCTGCTGGCGATTTTCACCTGGGCCGAAAACGGCCCATGGGCCGCCTGCCTCGCCGCGACCGCGGTCCTGCTGGTATTCGCCGACTACCTGCCTCGCACCCTTGCGGCGCGCTATCCGGACGCGATCCTTTCCGTGGGCAATACCCTGCTGGGCGTGCCTCTGAAAATCATCTACCCTGCTGCCTGGCTGCTCAATGGCCTCAGTCAGTTGCTGACGCGACCGTTCGCGCGCAAAGCCAAGGTGGTGCAGCAGAGCGACGACGAAACACCGCAAGATCGCCACGATGACCAGGAAAGCCCGGTATGTCGCCCGCACCCGCTGCCGGGTATCCATGCACTGGACAATATTACGGTCAACGACATTCTGGTGCCACGCAGTGATGTCGACGGCATCAACCTGGACGACTCCATCGAAGAAATCATCGAGCAGCTGCGCGCCAACCGGCGCACGCGCCTGCCTGTGTTCCACAGTGACATCAATCAGGTCGAGGCAGTCCTTAACACCCGGCAGATCCGCCACCTGCTGCCCGAAGGCAATCTGACCCGCGAAGCACTGCTGGCGGCCTGTCACGAGCCCTACTTCGTCCCCGAGAGCACGCCACTGCAGCTGCAATTGCTGAATTTCCACAAGCAGCAACGGCGCCTGGGCATGGTGGTGGACGAGTACGGCGAAGTGCTCGGCATCGTCACCCTGGAAGACATTCTCGAAGAAATCGTCGGCGAGTTCGAAAGCCAGCACAGCCTGGATAACCCGCACATCCACCCCCAAGCCGACGGGCGCCTGGTGGTTGATGGCGCCGCGTCGATCCGTGAGCTGAACAAGAGCCTCGGCTGGCACCTGCCCAGCGACGGCCCAAAGACACTCAACGGTCTGGTCACCGAAGCGCTGGAGACCATCCCGGACAGCCCAGTGTGTCTGAAAATCGGGCGTTATCGCCTTGAGATCCTTGAAACAGAAGACAACCGCGTGACCCGCGTCCTGATCTGGCACACCAGCGCCGCTCCCGTCACTCTGTAACCCTCGCAGAATCCGACCTTTCCCACCCCGGTTTGTCCTTGTTCAATCGTTAGCCGACTTCCTATAATCAAGCCACGCTTACCCAAGCCCCGCCTTACCCGTGCTACCCGCACCCTGTTGCAAACCCACATCCCTGGGTGTTCGAACATAATAATTCGCTCCACTGGAGCACATGACTGTCAGGGACTTCTGCATGACGACCAGCACGACTTTTAGCGAAACCACGCCTGAACAACCGGCAAACTCCGCCACCCGCGTGGCCACTGCCAGCTTCATTGGCACCGCCATCGAGTTCTATGATTTCTATGTGTATGCCACGGCCGCCGCGCTTGTGATCGGCCCGGTGTTCTTCCCGCAGACCTCCGGCACCGCACAGATGCTCTCGGCGTTCCTGACCTTTGGCATCGCGTTCCTGGCGCGTCCGTTGGGTTCGGCGCTGTTTGGGCACTTTGGTGACCGCATCGGGCGCAAGTCGACGCTCGTCGCCTCGCTGCTGCTGATGGGCGTCTGTACCACGCTGATCGGCGTGCTGCCCGGTTACGACAGCATTGGTGCGTGGGCGCCGATCCTGCTGTGTGTGCTGCGTTTTGGCCAGGGGCTGGGACTGGGCGGCGAATGGGGCGGTGCAGCGCTGCTGGCGACAGAAAATGCTCCCAAGGGCAAACGCGCCTGGTTCGGCATGTTTCCGCAACTGGGGCCTTCGATTGGCTTCCTGGCTGCCAACGGCCTGTTCCTGACGTTGGCGATGGTTCTGAATGACGAGCAATTCCGCTCGTGGGGCTGGCGTATTCCATTCCTCCTCAGCGCCGCGCTCGTGATGGTCGGCCTGTACGTACGCCTGAAACTGCACGAAACCCCGGTGTTCGCCAATGCCATGGCGCGCCAGGAGCGAGTGAAGATGCCAGTGATCGAGCTGTTCAGCCAGTACTGGGTGCCCGTATTGCTCGGGGCCGGCGCGATGGTGGTGTGCTACGCGCTGTTCTACATCTCAACCGTGTTTTCCCTGAGTTACGGCGTATCGACGCTGGGCTACACCCGCGAAACCTTCCTCGGCCTGCTGTGCTTTGCCGTGCTGTTCATGGCCGCCGCTACCCCGCTGTCGGCCTGGGCCAGCGATCGTTATGGGCGCAAGCCGATCCTGATCATCGGCGCAGTGCTGGCCATCCTGTCCGGTTTCCTGATGGAGCCGCTGCTGACCCAGGGCTCGACCTGGGGCGTGGCACTGTTCCTGTGCATCGAGCTGTTTCTGATGGGCGTCACGTTCGCCCCGATGGGTGCGTTGCTGCCGGAACTGTTTCCAACCCACGTGCGCTACACCGGCGCATCAGCGGCCTACAACCTGGGCGGCATCGTTGGCGCCTCGGCAGCACCATTCTTCGCGCAGAAGCTGGTGGCGATGGGCGGTTTGAGTTATGTCGGCGGGTATGTGTCGGGGGCAGCGGTGCTGAGCCTGCTGGCGGTGCTGTGCCTGAAGGAGACACGGCATAACGATTTGAATCGGGTGGGCTGATAGATGGCTGTCGCGGGCAAGCCCGCTCCCACAAGGGCTTTGTGGTGCACACAAAACCCTGTAGGAGCGAGCTTGCTCGCGATGCGGTGTATCAGAAAAGTTGATGTGACTGACACACCGCTTCGCGAGCAAGCTCGCTCCTACAGGTTTAGCGGTTAGAGCTCTACTTTGACTGCCTGGGATGCACGGGTCGCCTTGGCGCGTGCCGCTTCGATCGACTCATCCCGCGCCAGGGTCACGCCCATGCGGCGCTGGCCATTCACTTCAGGCTTGCCGAACAGACGCAGCGCCGTGTCCGGCTCGCTCAAGGCTGCGCCGAGGTTGGCGAAAGCGGTTTGGGTCGACTGGCCTTCCACCAGGATCACCGCCGAAGCCGACGGGCCGAACTGACGGATCAACGGAATCGGCAGGCCCAGAATGGCGCGCGCGTGCAGGGCGAACTGCGACAGGTCCTGGGAAATCAGGGTCACCAGACCGGTGTCGTGTGGACGCGGCGACACTTCGCTGAACCACACCTGATCGCCTTTGATGAACAGCTCGACGCCAAACATGCCGCGACCGCCCAGAGCTTCTGTAACGGCTTTGGCAACGCGCTCGGATTCGGCCAGGGCCACCGGGCTCATGGCCTGTGGCTGCCAGGACTCCTGATAATCGCCCTTCTCCTGACGGTGACCGACTGGCGCGCAGAACGTGGTGCCACCGACGTGTCGCACGGTCAGCAGCGTGATTTCGTAGTCGAAATCGATGAAGCCTTCGATGATCACCCGGCCTTTACCGGCGCGACCGCCTTCCTGCGCATAGTCCCACGCAGCCTTGACGTCATCGATGCTGCGCAACAGGCTTTGACCCTTGCCCGAGGAGCTCATGACCGGCTTGACCACGCAGGGGAAACCCAGGTCTTCGACGGCCTTGCTGTAGTCCTCGAAGGTGTCGGCAAAGTGATACGGCGAGGTCGGCAGGTCCAATTCCTCGGCGGCCAGGCGACGGATACCTTCGCGGTTCATGGTCAGTTGCGCGGCGCGCGCGGTCGGGACCACGGTGAAGCCTTCGGCCTCCAGCTCGACCAGGGTGGCAGTGGCAATGGCTTCGATTTCCGGCACGATGAAGTGCGGTTTCTCGGCTTCGATCACCGCACGCAGGGCCGCACCGTCGAGCATGTTGATCACGTGGCTGCGATGGGCAACCTGCATGGCCGGGGCGTCGGCGTAGCGATCCACGGCAATCACTTCAACGCCCAGGCGTTGCAGCTCGATCACCACTTCCTTGCCCAACTCACCACAGCCACACATCAATACGCGGGTCGCGGTTGGCGACAATGGAGTTCCGATACGGGTCATCTCAGGTCCTCAAAGAAGCGGATCATCGAAGAAGGCGCCAGTTGCGCTTTCCAGGGGAAGAAAGCGCGGCATTTTACATGAACCGCAGGGTTTGGCTTCAGCCGGCGACAGCCTGTTTGCGCATGCGCCAGGCCATGATCAGCCACACCACCGTCACACCGGCGAACTTCGACCCCATGGCAGTCAGGATCACGGGGGCGGTGAAGGCGTCGATCATGCCGAAGAAGATGAACGTATCGAGGGGAATGCTCAGCGCCGAACTGATCCACAGGCGATCGTGCAACGGGCGCTTGGTAACGGTGAAGACCAGCCAGTCGATGCATTCCGAGACGGCGAACGCCGTGGCGCTGGCCAGGGCAATGGCGGGATCGGAGGTGACATACGACAGCACCAGCGCCACCAGCATGGCCAGGATCGCGCCATGGCCGAAACGGATCTGCACCATGTCACGCAGCACGAACACCAGACCGCCCCAGGCAGACCAGATAATGTCCAGGTGTGGCGCCGACGAGAAGGCGTAGTTGATCAGCACGACGCTGCTGATGTAGGCGATCAGGAAGAGCATTTGAGGTTGGGGTATCGGGAACGGGTTGTGCAGGTTACTTGAGAGCGGGGGTTGGGGCCAAGTGCTGGGGTGGCAGTGATGGCCTCATCGCGGGCTTGCCCGCGACAGGGCCGCATATCCACCATTGAAGTCGACTGGCATACCACTCCAGCAGCAGCTACTTGGCCTTGTTGCCCACCATCCACAGCACCCCACTGGCTTTGGCCCGCTCATGGCACAACCCCAGCACCCTGCGCCGCTCGTCGTTCTCCATGCGGCTCCAGCCGGTAATTTCCTGCACGGTGCGCTGGCAGCCGATGCAGATGTCATCGTCGTCCAGCGCGCAGATGCTCACACAGGGCGACAGCACCGGGCGTTCAGGGGTGGTCATTGTTCCTGCTCGGCCAGGTCACGGGCATAGCGCTGGGCGTTATGCACGTAGTGGGCAGCGCTGGCTTCGAGCATTTTTTTCTGCGCCTCTGTCAATTCGCGCACGACCTTGCCCGGCGACCCCATGACCAGCGAGCCATCGGGGATTTCCTTGCCTTCGCCAATCAGCGAGTTGGCGCCGATGATGCAGTTCTTGCCGATCTTCGCGCCGTTGAGAATCACCGCGTTGATGCCGATCAGGCTGTAATCGCCGACCGTGCAGCCGTGCAGCATGGCGTTATGGCCGACGGTGACCCCCGTGCCCAAGGTCAGCGGGTAGCCCATGTCGGTGTGCATGACCGTGCCGTCCTGGACGTTGCTGTTTTTGCCGATCAGGATCAATTCGTTGTCGCCACGCAGCACCGCGTTGAACCAGACGTTGGCCCCCTCTTCCAGCTTGACCTTGCCCACCAGCACGGCATTGGGGGCAACCCAGCTCTGTGGATGGGTTTCGACGCGGGCGTCGCCCAGGCGGTATTTCATGGTGATGTCCTCAGGGCGCTGACTGGCCATACGAGCGATGGCTTCAGGTATTGATGAAACTCTTGGGCGGATGGTGCAGGCTGATACGGGCGTCGTAGAGCAGGTTGATCAATTCGACGATCATGATCGCCGTCAAACCCCAGATCTTGTATTCGCCGTAGCGATAGCTCGGCACATACCAACTGCGCCCCTGGTAATCGATGCGATGGGTATGTTCACGCGGGTCTGCGCGAAAAAACTCCAGGGGCACGCTGAACACGGCAGCAATCTCGGCATCGTTGGCCTGGTATTCGACGAAATCCGGGATCACGCCCACATAAGGCGTGACCTTGATGCCGTGCAACGAGATCAATGGGCTCAACGGGCCGATCACCTCAACCAGCCCCGGTGGCAAGCCGATCTCTTCTTCAGCCTCGCGCAGGGCGGTGAAAACCAGATCCGGGTCTTCCGGGTCGCGTCTTCCGCCGGGAAAGGCCACTTCGCCACCATGGGTCGAGAGCCCGCTGGCACGCAGGGTCAACACCAGTTCCGGCTCATCGCTGCGAGTGATGGGCACCAGGACTGCAGCCTCGGGGAAACGCTTGTCGGTTTCCAGTGTTCGGGGCGTGTGATTGCTTACTCGATGCAGTAGCTCGTCCAGCATGAGTCTTCTCGATTCGTTCTCTGCCTTGCATGATGCACCAATCGCATCGACCGCCCAACCCCCGGACGGTCACGTGTCGCTAAACGACAACTTGCCGACAGCCACCGCCGCACGCCAAGATGCACGGCACGATCCCCACCCCAATAGCCGCGGCCCAGGAACCCAGCATGAAATTTTGCAGTCAGTGCGGCAACCCGGTCACCCAGCGCATTCCCGAAGGCGACTCACGCCTGCGGTATGTCTGCGACACCTGCCAGACCATCCACTACCAGAACCCCAATATCGTTGCCGGTTGCGTGCCGACCTGGGGTTCTAAAGTGTTGTTGTGCCGGCGTGCGATCGAGCCACGCCTGGGCTACTGGACCCTGCCCGCCGGTTTCATGGAGAACGGTGAGACCATCGAGCAGGCGGCCATTCGCGAAACCGCCGAAGAAGCCTGCGCGCGCGTGCGTAACCTGAGCATCTATACCTTGATCGATGTGCCGCACATCAGCCAGGTGCACGTATTCTTCCGCGCAGAGCTCGTCGACCTGGATTTTGCCGCCGGCCCCGAAAGCCTGGAAGTGGCACTTTTCGACGAAGCCGAGATTCCGTGGTCGGAGCTGGCTTTCCGCACGGTGGGCCGTACCTTAGAATGCTTCTTCGCTGACCGGCGGACCGAGGTGTACCCCGTACGGTCGGAATCGATCCCGCCGCTGGCTCAGCCTGCGATCACCTGAAAACAGTCATCACTAAAATATCTGCGTCACTTCTGGGGAATTGTTTCAATGCGTTGGTTGCTTGCTGTGTTCTGTCTGTCGCTCGCTGCAGTGACCCAGGCTTCCGCCGTGGGCACCTACAACGGCAAAGTCATCGAGAAAGTTCTGGTTCTCAAATCCGCCCACCAGTTGCAGTTGATCAATGACGGCAAGCCGCTCAAGACCTATCGCATTTCCCTGGGCAAGGGGGCGAAAAAAGGCCCCAAATTGATCGAAGGCGACAAACGCACGCCAGAAGGTTTCTATTGGCTGGACTGGCGCAAGACCAGCGACAAGTTTTACCTGTCGATGCACATTTCCTACCCCAACATCACCGACTCGGCCCGCGCCCGGCGTGAAGGCGTAGAACCCGGCGGGATGATCATGATCCACGGCACGCCGGATTCGGAAGATAACCCGGAACAGCTGTTCCACACCCTGGACTGGACCGACGGCTGTATCGCCTTGCGCAACGTCGACATGCGCGAAGTGTGGAGCCTGGTGCCGGACGGCACGATGATCGAGATCCGCCCGTAAATTTCCAGTTTTATGGGGGGAATGTTCTGACGCCATCGCGGGCAAGCCCGCGATGGCGGCGCAACAGACAACAAAACAACAACTATCTACCACCAACCCCCTCCCCCACCCCCGTCACACTCATTCGATAACTATCCCAATTTTTTAAAAAGGATTTTGATCATGAATGACGTGACTGGTCGCGACGGCCCCGCCGCCTCGTCGCTGCGCAAAACCAGATTGCCGGCACTGAGCCCGGGGTTTGTCACCGAAGAAGATGCCGCACGCTGGGTTCAACAGCGGATCCCGGCCGACTCGGACCGCGAGCACGGCAGTGTGATCCTGCGGCAGCCGGATGGCAGTTTTGTGGCCACCGAACCTGTACCCGGTGAAGCGAACCGCTTTGACCTACGAACCCTCATCGACGTCGACTCCCAGGGCAGTTATGTCCACCCAACGGGTTACACCTGTGTGGCAAACGTCCACTCCCACCCGCCAGCCCACGACAAAGTTCGCGAGGCCAACCCGGGGCAGGATGAACTGACCCTCAGGTTGTTTCTCGGTTTTTTCTCCGAGATTGATTTTGTGGCCGACGTCTCGGAACGTACCTTTTTTGGCAGCGCGTATCTCTGCGGGCCCGACGGGTCGCTGTTGAAATATTCGCCCAGCGGTTCGAAGGAAGAGTTCAGCTACTACCTGTCGCTCAAGGCCGGCGCGCCCCGCAATAACCCGGTGGGCGTCTACGGGGTGGCGAATGTCATCCGCAAAATCGCCTCGCTGGGTGAGCTGTCGGTCATTGTGTCAAACAAGGACTGGGGCGATTCGGTCGGCAAGGTCCCCACGGACTGGAAGCCCGCCAGAGCCTTCTCCAGAGGTGTGATTACTCAAATGCCGGCCATGACGCGCCTGTGCATCAGTGCCGAACATGCCGTCCTGGCGGCATTGAAGATCAAAAGTGCGCAGTCCTGGGGCCTGGTGCTTAAAGACGCTTCACGCCAAGCGTACGTCGCCACACAGGCGCGCCCCGCCGGTCGCGCAGCCTGGACCCCCGCCGCCTTTTTCCCCGCAGGCGAGGACGCAAGCTTGCAACTGCCGGCCGGTTACCTGCTGGAAGGCTTCTACTACGCATCCAGGCCCGATCCCGCCGAGGCCTCGCATCACGAGCCGTGGCTGTACGAGAATTTTTTCACGCCAGCGGACCTGGCCCTCGCCATCGCTTGCTACAGGAGCAACCGAGTGGATCGGGGCAGTGTCCTGTCGCTCTATATGCAAGCCGGCGATATGTCCCTGTTGAAATACAGCTTCAGTGGCTCGGCGCTGGAGGCGGCACTGAGCACGGACAATCCCGATGGCTCCGTGAGCGATGGGGGCCGGCAAGCCAGCCTGCGCGCCGGGGCGCTCAAGCCCAGCGAGTTCGTTACCGCCGTGGCACTGGCCGGGCAACTTGAAGTGGTGCGCGCCAGCGCCTTGTGGGCCAGGCCCGGGATTGTGGGCCCCGAGTGGACAGCCTTTGCCGGGTTCTCATGGCCGATTCTCAGTCCGCTGTTTTTGTCTGCAGACGACGCGGCCCGTTACCTGCACCGCCAGATCGGCCACCGCAGGGATCGTCAATTTGCGGGCTACATCTTTGAACGCAGCGACCAGAGGTTCGTCGCCACGTTGGCACTCGAGGGCGGGATCGAGTCCCTTCGCGACGGCCAGTTCTACCCTCACGACAATGCAGCCCGGTCGATTTTTCCTCAAGGGCTGGCCCTGCACAGTCGTTATGTGTCCCACAAGGCCCTGTCACAGCTCGACCCCGACAAAGTGCAAAGACTCAAATGGTCCCGGCAAGAGGCCGCCCTGAGCCTGCAAATGTTCAACGTCGAGGAAATGCGAGAGGTCTTGCTCGATCAACTGCCGCTGTATCTCTCCGGCTCCGCCAAAAGCCTGTTGCGCTTCGACCCTGTCGAGACCGGCACCACCCGGGCATTCGAAAAGCGCCTGGGCACTCACAAATACCCGGGTCCTGCCGCTGCGGAACTGGAAAGCGGCGTGACCCTGCCCAATGCATTCATCAAGGAACAGGCCGCCGCCGGACGCCTGACCGTGGTGGTGAACAGCGAGATGTGGGGCCCCCGAGGCCCGGTCACACCCACCTGGTCGGCGGCCTACGCGCCTTGGAAATGGAAACGCCCCGAGCACGTTGCATTTGGCGCAGTGTTCTATTCGGCGGATGCTGCCGCTGAAGACCAATATGCCCGCGACGTGCGCCTGCATGACCAGGAAAAAGCCTGGTTTGGTTTCATCCTCAAGCACACCGAGCGCGATGAGTACGTCGCCAGCGAGTTGATCCCGGTCAGCGACGCCAGAAATGATGTATTCCAGCCGCAAAGCCTGTTCGGTGTCACCAGCACTCCCCCCTGGTACAGCTATCCGCAAGGTTTCCAGCGCCATGCGTTTTTTTACTCGCGCCAGCGCTTGAAACATTCGCTGGAGCAGCCTGCCGCCTGGCTCTCGCAGTACTTCATTGCGCCCAACGACCTTTTTTCTGCCGTCTATTACTCACGACGCCGGCCAATCACGGAGTCAGCCGACGCCATCGCACTGTACATTTCCACCCAGGATGGCGCCCTGCTCAAATTCGACAATCGAAAGGGCAACCGACTATTCGACAATGACGTGCCGGGCCTGGGCCTCGACGACTTCAACAGTCTGCTGAGCAGTGGAAAAATGCAGCCTGAAGATTACGTGCGCGCGACCATCAAACACGGTGGGCTGCACGTCATGCGCACCAGCCCGTGCTGGGACCAACCTGGGCCGCTGGATTCGGACTGGCGCCCATTCATGAATCTGCAGAGGCGCTGGTTGAGCCCTGCGTTCAAGAACATCGATGATGCCGCACTGTACGCCCGCGCCCTGTTGCCCGATGAACCGAGACTCTTCGGCGGTCTGCTGCTGATCCGCGCGGATGGGTTGTACCTTTGCACGCAACCTGTGGAAGTGGCCAATGATGACTTCGATATCAGCGCGATCTACCCTGCGCAAAGCGTTCTGAGCGGATTGTTTCCCGGACACTGCAAAGTCGCCGGTCGCTACCGCTCCCGAGTGGCGCGCGAGCCGTCGATCGTGCTGTCGCACCTGCAAAAGCAGACTTACTTGAATATGCTGTCGGTCGACACCCTGTTCACAGCCTTTGACCGCAGGACAATCCCGGCCCCCCAGGCAACCCCGGCGCAGGACGAGTACCTGTTTGGCCCGCAGGGCGCAATCATTCGCTATCGCAGCGGTTTGTTGGCCGATCTGCAGGCGCAGTTGAAGCAGGCTGTACAAGGCGTCACGGTCGATGATTCGAACCTGAACCGCGACGGCGTCAAGCAACTGCTCTACAGCGGCGCTCTCAAGCCCGGCAGCTGGGTCAACTGCCTGGCCAGCGCCGGCGAGTTACAGGTCGTGACCGGCAGCCGCTTCTGGGGAACACGCCGCAAGGTGAGCCAATGGCAACCCTACCCCGTCGCCGCAACGGTCGAAACCAGGGCCGTGGCCGCCCCCCTGTGCGGTCCGGTGTTCGTCCAGGACAACGCGGCAGCGCGCCATATTCATGAAACCGCGGGCGAGCGAGGCAGTGCAACATTCGGCCTGATTTTATCGAGCGCTCGAGACGGTTTGTTCCACGCCAGCCTCCCGCTGGAAATCCAGCCTTCGGCGATCACGACTGACCGTATCCTGCCACGGGGCGTGCCGCCCGCTCACCACGTCGTGCACGCGCTTTACCTATGCGCCCAACGCTCGCTGGCGAGCGAGAAGGAGCAGGATTGCCGACGCTTCCTGTTCTCGCCACTCGACGTGCATCAAATGTGTTCAGCGGCGTACACCCCGCAAGGGTACAGGTCGATCTACTTCTCCTGTGCCGACGGTGCGCTGTTGCGTTTCGCGATGAGCGATTTCGAGCCAGGCAATTTCCTTGATGCCTTTGGCCAGATCGAGCTGCGCAAAAACCAATTCGCGACCTGGGAACAAGCCACGCAGGATGAAGATGACCTTGCGCGAGACCGATTTAATCTGCCCGACTACATAGGTCGCATGGCCCGGGCCGGCCATCTCGACGTCATCGTCACCAGCGATTACTGGTCACGTCATGGCCGGGTGGACGAAACCTGGCAACCGCGCATGGCGGATGTGTCGACTCAGCAACGCTGGCAGGACAACCCGGAGCCTGCGCTGGGCCCCGTCTTCGATCATTGCGACGATGCCGCCCGCTACATCCAGCAGCGGGCCGGCAACGCCCACAACGTCGACTCGACTGTCGATAGCGCCATTCTTGCCCGCATGGCATCGCAGCCCGACACCGCTGAGCGTTTCGTCCCGATGGAACCGCAGGTCAACAACGCCAGCGGGGAGAACTCGGTCAATCGTATTTTCCGCCCGCGGCATGATCCTTCCAGGTCTGTGGTTGACCACTACCCGACCTATCCCCTGGGGTACGAACCCGTGGCATCGCATCAGTTGCATTTTTCCGGTGACACCCATCACCCCGTCAAAACTGATCAGGTCTACGCCAACTTCGCTTCACCGGCCATGGTTCGTGAACGTACCCATGACCTGAAAAACAAGGGTTTCGACCTCCGCTACTATTACTGCTCCACCCCCCACGGGGTGCTGCTCAGGTACACCCCCGAGTACACCAGCGCCGAGAAAACACTGCTATCGACAATGCCAGTGGTGTTCGAAGGCGGCAGGTGGGTCACGAAGCTCACGCCGGAAGATTTCATTAGCCGCCTGATCGAGCTCGGGGATTTTCGAGTACTGATCGCTGGGCACTACTGGCGACAGTCCGGGCGAATGGGCAAGCAGTGGCGGGAGCAGCGCCAGCAGTCGCCGAATGTGGGTGTCGTTCACCCCCGTGACGAATTGTAGAGTGGTTGAGGCATTAAAAAACCCGCTGGCCATACAGGCCCAGCGGGTTTTTATCGCCAGCACAAAAGATCAGAAATCTTCCAGCTGCCAGACTTCATAAGCCGGTGTCTCGTAGGGGTGACTGAGTTTCAACGCCGCCACGGCCGCCTTGATCAACTCATCCGCCACCACCAGCTCAACCTTCCACTCTTGCACCACTTCGACCTGGCCGATCTGCCCAATGTACGGCTGGCTGCCATCCAACGCGCGAAACTGGCCCTGGCCCAGCACTTGCCAGGCACAGTGGTCATAGTCGCCGATGCGCCCGCCGCCCGCTTCGAAGACAGCGGTTTTAACCGTCTCGACGTGACTGTCGGGCACAAAGAAGGCGAGCTTGTACACCGTCTCAGTTCACCCAGACGCGGGCGTTGCGGAACATGCGCATCCACGGCGCGTCTTCGTTCCAGTCGTCGGAACGCCACGAGTTCTGCACGGCGCGGAACACACGCTCCGGGTGCGGCATCATGATGGTGACGCGACCGTCGCGGCTGGTCAGACCGGTGATCCCCCGCGGCGAACCGTTCGGGTTGGCCGGGTAGGTCTCGGTGACCTTGCCGTGGTTGTCGACGAAACGCAGGGCCACACACCCGGACAGATCGGCTTCCAGCAGCGCCTCTTCGCTCTCGAACTCGGCATGGCCTTCGCCGTGGGCGATGGCGATCGGCATGCGCGAACCGGCCATGCCCTGCAGGAAGATCGAGTTCGACTCCTGGACCTGAACCATCGCCACGCGCGCTTCGAACTGCTCGGAACGGTTGCGGACGAAGTGCGGCCAGAACTCGCTGCCTGGAATCAGCTCGTGCAGGTTGGACATCATCTGGCAACCGTTGCACACGCCGAGGGTGAAGCTGTCGTTACGTTCGAAGAAGCCCTGGAAGGCATCGCGGGCGCGGCTGTTGAACAGGGCCGATTTGGCCCAGCCTTCACCGGCACCCAGTACGTCACCGTAGGAGAAGCCACCGCAAGCGACCAGACCCTTGAACTCGTTCAGGTCAACACGGCCTGCGAGGATGTCGCTCATGTGCACGTCGATCGCGTTGAAACCGGCGCGGTCGAATGCGGCGGCCATTTCCACCTGGCCATTGACGCCCTGCTCACGCAGTACGGCGACCTGTGGGCGGATGCCTTTTTTGATGTAGGGCGCGGCAACGTTTTCGTTGACGTCGTAGCTGAGCTTGAAGTTCAGACCCGGATTGTCTTCTTCCAGCAGCACGTCGAATTCCTGCTCGGCGCAGTCGGCGTTGTCGCGCAGGCGCTGGATCTGGTAGCTGGTCTCGGCCCACTGACGTTGCAGCAGACGACGCTGGCCTTCGAAAACGGTATCGCCGTTGAAAGTAATGTTGATCTGGCCGTTGTTGATCGGCTGGCCAACTACCGATACACAGTCGCCCAGGCCCGCCGCGCTGAATTGCGCAAGGATGTCCGGGGTCGCGTCCTGGCGAACCTGGATCACCGCGCCCAGTTCTTCGTTGAACAGGATGGCGGCGATATCCGCAGCGCTGTCCGCCAGGCTGTCGAGATTCAGGCTCAGGCCGCAGTGACCGGCAAAGGCCATTTCCACGACGCTGGTCAGCAAACCACCATCGGAACGGTCGTGATACGCCAGCAGGTGACCATCGGCGTTCAAGCCCTGGATCACCGCGAAGAAAGCTTTCAGGTCTTCGGCGTCGTCAACGTCCGGTGCCTGTTTACCAAGCTTGCCGTGAACCTGGGCCAGGATCGAGGCGCCCATGCGGTTCTGGCCACGTCCCAGGTCGATCAGGATCAGGTCGGTGGTGCCCTTGTCCATGCGCAGTTGCGGCGTCAGGGTTTGACGGATGTCAGCCACAGGCGCGAAACCGGTCACGATCAGCGACATGGGCGAAGTGACGGTCTTGTCTTCGCCGTTGTCATTCCAGCGCGTGGCCATGGACATGGAGTCCTTGCCCACCGGAATGGTGATACCCAGCTCAGGGCACAGCTCCATGCCGACGGCCTTAACGGTGTCGTACAGACGTGCATCTTCACCTGGGTGGCCGGCAGCGGACATCCAGTTCGCCGACAGTTTGATGTCGGAGAGCTTGTTGATGCGCGAGGCAGCGATGTTGGTCAGGGTTTCGCCAATCGCCATGCGACCCGAGGCCGGAGCATCCAGCAGCGCCAGCGGAGTACGCTCGCCCATGGCCATGGCTTCACCGGTGTAGACGTCGAAGCTGGTGGCGGTGACGGCAACGTCGGCCACCGGCACCTGCCATGGACCAACCATCTGGTCACGTGCCACAAGGCCGGTGATGGTGCGGTCGCCAATGGTGATCAGGAAGCTCTTGCTGGCGACGGCCGGGTGATGCAGGACGCGCTCGACACTGTCGGCGATGTCCAGGGTCGACGGATCGAAATCGTCACCCAGTTCATTTTCACGGACCACCGAACGGTGCATGCGCGGGGCCTTGCCCAGCAGCACTTCCAGCGGCATGTCCACCGGGCTGTTGCCGAAGTGGCTGTCAGTGACGGTCAGTTGCGGCTCGGCAGTGGCTTCACCGACCACCGCGAACGGGCAACGCTCGCGTTCGCAGATCGCCTGGAAGCGCTCGAAGTCGGCCGGACCGACCGCCAGGACGTAACGCTCCTGGGATTCGTTGCTCCAGATTTCGTGCGGGGCCATGCCCGGCTCGTCGTTTGGAATGTTGCGCAGTTCGAAACGGCCACCACGGTCGCCATCGTTGACCAGTTCCGGGAAGGCGTTGGACAGGCCGCCCGCACCCACGTCGTGGATGAAGCTGATCGGGTTCTTGTCACCCAACTGCCAGCAACGGTCGATGACTTCCTGGCAGCGACGTTCCATTTCCGGGTTTTCGCGCTGCACCGAAGCGAAGTCCAGGTCCGCCGAGCTGGTGCCGGTGGCCATGGAGGAAGCAGCGCCTCCGCCCAGACCGATCAGCATGGCCGGGCCGCCCAGCACGATCAGCTTGGAGCCAACGACGATCTCGCCTTTCTTGACGTGTTCTTCACGAATGTTGCCCATGCCGCCGGCCAGCATGATCGGCTTGTGGTAACCGCGAACTTCGTCGCCATGGGGCGTGGAGATCGACTGCTCGAAGGTGCGGAAGTAGCCGGTCAATGCCGGACGACCGAATTCGTTGTTGAACGCAGCGCCGCCCAGCGGGCCTTCGATCATGATGTCCAGCGCGGTAACGATGCGCTCCGGCTTGCCGTACGGCACTTCCCACGGCTGTTCGAAGCCCGGGATCTGCAGGTTGGACACGGTGAAGCCGGTCAGTCCGGCCTTTGGCTTGGCGCCACGGCCGGTTGCGCCTTCGTCGCGGATCTCGCCACCGGAACCGGTGGACGCGCCCGGGAATGGGGCAATCGCGGTCGGGTGGTTGTGGGTCTCGACTTTCATCAGGATGTGCACCGGTTCCTGCACCGCGCCGTACTGGCGGGTTTCAGGGTCCGGGAAGAACCGGCCAGCGACGTTACCGACGATCACCGAAGCGTTGTCCTTGTAAGCGGACAGGACGCCTTCGCTGTGCATCTGGTAAGTGTTCTTGATCATGCCGAACAGGCTTTTTTCCTGGCTCTGGCCGTCGATGTCCCAACTGGCGTTGAAGATCTTGTGACGGCAGTGCTCGGAGTTCGCCTGGGCGAACATCATCAGTTCGATGTCATGCGGGTTGCGCTTCAAGCCGACGAAAGCATTGACCAGGTAGTCAATTTCGTCTTCCGCCAGGGCCAGGCCCAGTTCGGTGTTGGCTTTTTCCAGCGCGGCGCGACCGCCGCCCAGCACGTCGATGGCCGTCAGCGGCTTGGGTTCGGCGTGACTGAACAGACCGGCAGCCTGCTCCAGGTTACCGAGGACGATCTGGGTCATGCGGTCGTGCAGCGCATCCGAGATCAACTGGGCGTCGGCGTCGCTGAACTGGCCGGCAACGTAGAACGCGATACCGCGCTCCAGGCGCTGGATCTTGCTCAGGCCGCAGTTGCGGGCGATATCGCTGGCCTTGCTGGACCACGGCGAGATGGTGCCGAAACGCGGCAACACCAGGAACAGACGGCCGGTGGGCTCTTGTACCGGAACGCTGGGGCCGTACTTCAGAAGGCGCGCGAGCACCTGCTGTTCGTCGCCGGTCAGGACGCCGGTAACTTCGGCGAAGTGAGCGAATTCAGCATACAGGCCACTGACAGCCGGAACCTTCTGGCTCAGTTGCTCAAGAAGTTTGCTGTGGCGAAAGGCAGAAAGGGCAGGAGCGCCGCGCAGGATCAACATCTTCGGGACAGCCTCGGGAAGGGGTGTGCTTTGAGGCCGTGCATTCTAGCCTAAACCGCCCGCGACATCACCCGAAACGGTACACACGGTCGTCCCCGGCCGCCAAGCCGTTTTTTTGCACGTGAAACAACGGCTCGCCAAGGGATATTTTTACTGTCACAAATTGTCATCAGAGCCCATTCCTGCGGGCTCCAGAGGGGTTTGCCAGGTTCTAGCAGACAAGGCCCTCGCTGTCGATATATGGCGCTCGTGGTCCTTTGCGTATACTGCGCAGATGTTTTCCCCAACGGCTTTGCGTCCGCGATTCGGCAAATGGCTGATCGCAACCGGACTCTTCCTGATGCTCAGTGGCTGTGTTGATAAACCCAACACCCTCGAGCGCGTAAAGGAGGATGGTGTGCTGCGGGTGGTTACCCGAAACAGCCCCGCTACCTACTTTCAGGATCGCAACGGTGAAACCGGCTTCGAATACGAGCTGGTGAAGCGCTTCGCCGACGATCTGGGGGTCGAACTCAAGATCGAGACCGCCGACAACCTCGACGACCTGTTCAGCCAGGTGGGCAAGCCCAATGGTCCGGTGATCGCGGCGGCCGGCCTGGTCAGCAGCGAGCAGCGCAAGAAGCAAGTGCGCTTTTCCCACTCCTACCTCGAAGTCACCCCGCAGGTCATCTATCGCAACGGTCAGTCGCGACCGACCGAGGCCAAGGATCTGATCGGCAAGAAGATCATGGTGCTCAAGGGCAGCACCCACGCCGGACAACTGGCCGAGTTGAAACAGCAGTTTCCCGGTATCGAATACGAAGAGTCCGACGCGGTTGAAGTGGTCGACCTGCTGCGCATGGTGGATGAAGGCCAGATCGACCTGACACTGGTCGATTCCAACGAAGTGGCGATGAACCAGGTCTACTTCACCAATATCCGCGTTGCGTTCGACCTGGGCGATGCCAGCGAACAGAGTTGGGCAGTGGCAGCCGGCGAGGACAACAGCCTGCTCAACGAGATTAACGCCTACCTCGACAAAGTGAAGAAGAACGGCACCCTGCAACGCCTCAAGGACCGTTACTACGGGCATGTCGATGTACTCGGCTACATGGGCGCCACCACCTTTGCCCAACACTTGCAGCAGCGCCTGCCCAAGTATGAGCAGCACTTCAAGAACTTCGCAAAAAAGGAAAAGGTCGACTGGCGCCTGCTGGCGGCCATTGGCTACCAGGAATCGCTATGGCAGCCGACCGTCACCTCGAAGACCGGCGTGCGCGGCCTGATGATGCTGACCCAGAACACCGCGCAGGCCATGGGCGTGTCCAATCGCCTGGACCCCAAGCAAAGCATCATGGGTGGCGCCAAGTACCTGGCCTACATGAAGGATCAACTGGACGAATCGATCCAGGAGCCGGATCGTACCTGGTTTGCCCTGGCGGCCTACAACGTCGGCAGCGGCCACCTGGATGACGCACGCAAGCTGGCGGCCAAGGAAGGGCTGAACCCCGACAAGTGGCTGGACGTGAAAAAGATACTGCCACGCCTGTCGCAGAAGCAGTGGTACAGCAAGACCCGCTACGGCTACGCCCGCGGCGGCGAGCCTGTGCATTTCGTGGCGAACATCCGCCGCTACTACGACATCCTTACCTGGGTGACCCAGCCGCAGCTTGAAGGCAACCAGGTCGCCGAAGGCAACCTGCATGTGCCAGCGATCGACAAGAGCAAGCCGGCCCAGGAAACGCCGCCGCTCTGATCCACGATACCCACTTTGTTGTAGGAGCGAGCAAGCTCGCGATGGTCGTCAACGATCATGTTGGCGACCTGACACCCCGCGGTGCCAGGACGACCATCGCGAGCATGCTCGCTCCTACAGGATGGGGTTCGTTTTGATCGTTCCCACGATCATGCCGCTGGTCAGGCCTTGGCCGCCGCCAGGATCAGCGCTTTCATCTCGGCGACGGCGGACTTGAAGCCGACGAACAACGCATGCGCCACCAGCGCATGGCCGATGTTCAATTCGTTGATGCCCTTGATCGCCGCGACGGCTTCGACGTTGTGGTAGTGCAAACCGTGACCTGCGTTGACGATCAGCCCCTGGGCCAGGCCAAACGCCACGCCGTCGGCGACGCGCTTGAGCTCTTCAGCCACTTCGGCCGGCGTCTGGGCATCGGCGTAACGGCCGGTGTGCAACTCGATGGCCGGCGCACCGACGCGGCGCGAGGCTTCGATCTGCCGCTCGTCGGCATCGATGAACAGAGATACTTCAGAACCGAGCTTCGACAGGCGCTCCACGGCCGCCTTGATCCGCGCCTCTTGACCCGCTACGTCGAGGCCGCCTTCGGTGGTCAGTTCCTGGCGGGTTTCCGGGACCAGGCAAATGTGCGCCGGACGGATGCGCTCGGCGAACGCCATCATTTCTTCGGTGACGCCCATTTCGAAGTTCATACGGGTTTGCAGCACATCCTTGAGTAGCAACACGTCGCGCTCCTGAATGTGCCGACGGTCTTCACGAAGGTGTACGGTAATGCCGTCAGCGCCCGCCTCTTCCGCGTCCAGTGCCGCCTTGACCGGGTCCGGGTAGCGAGTGCCCCGGGCCTGACGCAGGGTGGCAACGTGGTCGATGTTCACGCCAAGAAGAATGCGGGTGCTGGTGGTCACGGAAATGCTCCAGTAGAAGAGAAAGTTCGGTGCACAGCATACACGCTGAATTTATGGCTTTCGAAACAACTCTCGAGATACGAGCGGCCGACCGCCCAAATGCACAGCCAGGGCCTGACGCATCAAGCGCTTGGCCGCCGATAACGCACCGGGGGCCGACCAGTCGGCTTCGGCCATGGCCAGAAGCTCGGTGCCGTTGAAGAGGCCGGGTTGCAACAGATAGACCTGCTCCAGACCGGCGTCGACTTGCAGGCGGTAGAGCCCCGACGGGTCGATGGGCGCGCCATGGATGTCCGCAGACAGTGCAAAACCGTATCCGAGATCGTCGAGCAGGCGCCATTCGAAGGAGCGCAGCAACGGCTCCAGCGGCCGCCCTTCGGCCAAGGCCAGCAGCGTTGCGGCGTAGTGATCGAACACAGCGGGATGAGGGTCCTCAGCGGGCAGCAGACGAATCAACAGCTCGTTGAGATAGAGGCCACTGAACAGCGCTTCGCCATGCAGCCAGGTGGAGACCCCGGCACTTTCCATGCGCCCGACGTTTTTCAACTCGCCCCGCCCGCGAAACTCCACTTCCAACGGCACGAACGGCCGCGCCAGGGTCCCCGCCTTGCCCCGCGCACTGCGCAACACCGCCCGCAACCGCCCTTGCGGCGTGATGAAATCCACCAACGCACTGTTTTCCCGGTAGGCGCGGGAGTGGAGGACGTAGGCGGATTGGCCTGAAGCTGGGGGTTGCGACATGGAAGCCTGGGTTCTGGCGATAGGAATGCAATCTTACAAACAACAGAAAGCAATGTGGGAGCGAGCAAGCCCGCTCCCACAGAGGTATCGGCGTTCAGGAGCCGGTTTACAGGTCGCCGTAACCCAGTGAACGCAATGCGCGCTCATCGTCGGACCAGCCGCCTTTGACCTTCACCCAGAGGTTGAGCATGATCTTGGAGTCGAACAGCAGCTCCATATCCTTGCGCGCCTCGGTGCCAATGCGTTTGATACGCTCACCCTTGTCGCCAATGATGATCTTCTTCTGGCCATCACGCTCGACGAGGATCAAGGCATGAATGTGCAGGGTCTTGCCCTGCTGCTTGAACTCTTCGATTTCCACGGTGATCTGGTACGGCAGCTCGGCACCCATCTGGCGCATGATCTTCTCGCGCACCAGTTCGGCGGCAAGGAAGCGGCTGCTGCGGTCGGTGATCTGGTCTTCGGGGAAGAAGTGATCGTTCTCCGGCAAGTGCTCGGCAATCACGCGCTCCAGCGCATCGAGGTTGTGCCCGTGCTGCGCCGAAATCGGGATGATCTGCGCGTTGGGCAGTTGTTCCTGCAGCCAGGACAGGTGCGGCATCAGCTCGGCCTTGTCCTCGATGCGGTCAGTCTTGTTCAGCGCCACGATCAGCGGACCGGTCACGTACTGGACGCGCTCGAGCACCATCTGGTCCTCTTCGGTCCATTTGGTGCGATCCACCACGAAGATCACCACGTCGACGTCTTTCAACGCCGCCGAAGCAGTCTTGTTCATATAGCGGTTCAACGCCTTTTCGCCACCCTTGTGCATGCCTGGGGTGTCGACGTAGATCGCCTGCACGTTGCCTTCGGTCTTGATGCCCAGCATGTTGTGGCGAGTGGTCTGGGGCTTGCGCGAAGTGATGGCGAGTTTCTGGCCGAGGATGTGATTGAGCAGCGTGGACTTGCCCACGTTGGGACGGCCGACGATGGCAACATAGCCACAGCGAGTTGCGTTTGAATCAGTCATTGCCATTCTCCACACCCAGGGCAATCAGTGCTGCGGCGGCCGCTACCTGTTCGGCAATACGACGGCTCACACCTTGACCCCGGCTTTTTTCATTCAGTAAGACAACTTCGCATTCGACGAAAAACGTTCGGCAATGCGGTTCACCCTGGATATCCACCACTTCGTAACGCGGCAGCTCACAACCACGCGACTGCAGGAATTCCTGCAGGCGGGTTTTCGGGTCCTTGTTGGTGTCGACCAGCGTCAGCCCCTCGAACTCGCCAGCCAACCAGGCCAGCACGCGTTCACGTGCCACTTCGATGCCAGCGTCCAGGTAGATCGCGCCGATCAATGCTTCCAGGGCATCGGCAAGAATCGACTCGCGACGGAAACCGCCGCTTTTCAACTCGCCGGAGCCCAGGCGCAGGTAGTCACCCAGATCAAAACCACGGGCCAGTACCGCCAGGGTCTCACCTTTGACCAAACGTGCGCGCAATCGCGACAACTGGCCTTCGCGGGCAAGCGGGAAGCGATCGAACAGCGCCTCGCCAGCGACGAAGTTGAGGATGGCATCACCGAGGAATTCCAGGCGCTCATTGTTGCGCCCGGCAAAACTGCGGTGAGTCAGGGCAAGGACCATCAGTTCCTGGTCCTTGAAGGTGTAGCCGAGCTGGCGCTCTAGACGACTTAAGGAGACGCTCACGGTTTACCCACGCTGAGTTCGTGGCTGGATGCCAGCGCGAGGGTGCGGCGCAGGCTTGGGACAATTAACGCTGTGTTCAAAAATTACGTCCTGAATATCATGGTCTGCATGCACCTGGCGCCGCTTGTGGCTACTCCAGAAATGCATTCGGCGCTGTGTTCAACAGCGCCGTGTGTGATTACTTGATCAAGCCAACCCGCGAAAAGTTCGGCAGATGACTGAGTTTGGGTTCCGGCCAGCTCATCCAGACGGCGAAGGCCTTGCCGACGATATTCTTGTCGGGAACCATGCCCAGCAGATCCTTGGGAATGGTTGGATCATCCCAGTAACGACTGTCGTTGGAGTTGTCGCGGTTGTCGCCCATCATGAAGTAGTGCCCGGCAGGCACGGTCCAGGTATGGTCGGGAGCGGCGCGATAACGGCTCATCTCCTTTCGGATCAGGTGCTCGGCGGCTCCGAGTTTTTCCTTGTACAGCTCGGCGCTGCCCAGGGTACCCGGCTCGGCACCGACCAGTTGCTCGGCAATCGACTCACCATTGACGAACAGGCGCTTGTCCGCGGTGTAGCGCACCTGATCGCCCGGCAGGCCAACCACACGCTTGATGTAGTTGACGTTCGGGTCGCTCGGGTAGCGGAACACCATCACATCACCGCGCTGCGGATCACCTACTTCGATGACCTTCTTGTCGATCACCGGCAAGCGAATCCCGTAGGAAAACTTGTTCACCAGGATGAAGTCACCCACGTCCAGAGTCGGTTTCATCGACCCGGAAGGAATCTGGAACGGTTCCACCAGGAACGAGCGCAGCACCAGCACGATGAACAGCACCGGAAAGAACGACTTGCCGTACTCGACCAGCAGCGGCTCCTTGTTCAGTTTCTCGACCACCAGCCCGTCAGGCTGGCTGACGCTGCCCTGATAGGAAGCAATGGCGGCACGCCGGCGCGGCGCCAGGAATACCAGATCGAGCAACGCCAGGAGGCCGCAGACGAAAACAGCGATGACCAGCAACAGCGGGAAATTTAGCGACATAGGACCTAACTATCCAACCTGAGCACGGCGAGGAAGGCTTCTTGTGGAATTTCCACGTTGCCGACCTGTTTCATGCGTTTCTTACCGGCCTTTTGCTTCTCAAGCAGTTTTTTCTTACGGCTGACGTCACCGCCGTAGCATTTGGCCAATACGTTCTTTCTGAGTGCCTTGACGGTTGTACGCGCCACGATCTGACCGCCAATGGCCGCCTGGATCGCCACGTCGAACATCTGCCGCGGAATCAGTTCTTTCATCTTCTCGGTCAACTGGCGCCCTTTGTAGTGCGCGTTGTCCTTGTGCACGATCAGCGCCAGGGCATCGACCTTGTCGCCGTTGATCAACACATCCAGTTTCACCAGATTAGCCGATTGATAACGATCGAAATGGTAATCCAGCGAAGCATAGCCGCGGCTGGTGGATTTCAGACGATCGAAGAAGTCCAGCACCACTTCGTTCATCGGCAGGTCGTAGGTCACCTGCACCTGATTGCCGAGGAACAGCATGTCGTGCTGCACGCCACGCTTCTCGATGCACAGGGTGATGACGTTGCCCAGGTGTTCCTGTGGCACAAGAATATTGGCCCGAACGATCGGTTCGCGCATGTCTTCGAGGGAAGACACGTCCGGCAATTTCGACGGGTTATCGACGTAGATCGTCTCGCCGGTCTTGAGCACCAGTTCGAAGATTACCGTCGGTGCAGTGGTGATCAGGTCCAGGTCGTATTCGCGCTCCAGGCGCTCCTGGATAATCTCCATGTGCAGCATGCCGAGGAAGCCGCAACGGAAACCGAAGCCCAGGGCGTCGGAGCTTTCCGGGGTGTATTGCAGCGACGAATCGTTCAGGGTGAGCTTTTGCAGGGCGTCACGGAAGTCTTCGAAATCGTCGGAGCTGACCGGGAACAGGCCGGCGTAGACCTGCGGCTGAATGCGCTTGAAGCCGGGCAGCACGTCGACATCAGGCGTGCTGCTCAGGGTCAGGGTATCGCCCACTGGCGCACCGTGAATGTCCTTGATACCGGCGATGATGAAGCCCACTTCACCGGCCTTCAGGTCAGTTGTGGCGGTATGTTTGGGGTTGAACACGCCGACGCTGTCCACCAGGTGGACCTTGCCGGTGGACTTGACCAGGATCTTGTCGCCCTTCTTCACCCGGCCATGGCGTACACGCACCAGGGACACAACCCCCAGGTAGTTGTCAAACCAGGAGTCGATGATCAACGCTTGCAGCGGATCTTCGATGTTGCCGGTGGGCGCCGGAATGGTTGCAACCAGGCGTTCAAGCACTTCATCGACACCCAGGCCGGTCTTGGCACTGCAAGTGACCGCGTCGGTGGCATCGATGCCGATGATTTTCTCGATTTCGTCCTTCACGCGATCAGGATCGGCCTGTGGCAAGTCGATCTTGTTCAGCACAGGCATCACTTCCAGGCCCTGCTCGATCGCCGTGTAGCAGTTGGCTACGGACTGCGCTTCCACGCCCTGACCGGCATCCACCACCAGCAGTGCGCCTTCACAGGCCGCCAGGGATCGGCTGACTTCGTAGGTGAAGTCAACGTGGCCGGGGGTATCAATGAAGTTCAGCTGGTAGTTGATACCATCTTTGGCTTTGTAATAAAGGGTAACGCTGTGCGCCTTGATGGTGATCCCGCGCTCGCGTTCAAGGTCCATGGAGTCCAGCACCTGGGCTTCCATTTCACGCTCGGCCAGGCCGCCACACATCTGGATGAAGCGATCGGCCAGCGTCGACTTGCCATGGTCAATGTGGGCGATGATGGAGAAATTGCGGATATGACTCAAATCACTCACGGATCAACACTCAAAAAGGCTGCAGGCATGGCCCGCCGAAAAATAGCCGGGAATTGTACCTGATCCACGGTGCTAGCGTCACGTTCGCAGGTCAGACGGCGCCTACAAAAACGCCCCGGTCTTGCGACAGGGGCGTTTTTGTAGGCGGTGAAGGCAGCAAATCGCCGGGATCAACCCGCGCGGCGTAGCAGCCAGACACCAGCCAGAGCACAGATTCCCGCCGGCACCAGCACCGCAAACAGCGGGGAGAAGCCAAACACCAGGCTTGAAGGACCGAGCAGATCCTGAACAATACGGAAGGTGAACCCCACCAGCACGCCGGTAAACACACGCTGACCGAGTGTCACCGAACGCAGCGGGCCGAAAATGAAGGAGATCGCCATCAACACCAGCGCGGCGGTGACCAGCGGCTGCAACACCTTGACCCAAAATGCCAGCCAATAACGGCCATTGCTAAGGCCCTGATCGGCCAGGTAGTGGATGTAGCCCCACAGACCCGTGATCGACAGCGACTCTGGCGCCATGACCACGGTACTCAGCAATTGCGGGCTCAGGGCCACGTTCCAACGCTCGACCGGGGTGTTCACCACTTCCGTGCTGCGCTCATGGAACAGCGTGGTGGTCACGTCACTGAGCTGCCAGTGATCCTGGTCGAACTCGGCACGTTTGGCGAAGCTTGCCGACAGCATGTGCCGCTCTTTATCGAAGTGATAACGGGTCACGCCGTAGAGAATGCCGTTGGGTTGGACCGAGTTGACATGGATGAACTCGTCGCCCTGGCGGTGCCACATGCCGTGCTTGGCGCTTTGCGCATCGCCGCTGCCCTGTGCCAGCGAACGATTGGCCTGGGCGGTGCTTTCGGTTGCCGGTGCGATGTATTCGCCAATCAGCACACCGACCAGCATCAGGACCAGCATCGGTTTCATGACCGCCCAGACGATTCGACCGATCGACACGCCGGCGGCGCGCATGATGGTCAGTTCGCTGTTGCTGGCCAGGCTGCCGAGACCGATCAGGCAACCGATCAGTGCCGCCATTGGCAGCATGTCGTACAAACGACGCGGTGCGGTCAACAGGACGTAGCTCAGGACATCCAGCAACGTATAGGTATCGCTGACATCGCTCATTTCGTCGATGAAGGCGAAGAGCGTGGCCAGGCCGAGAATAATGCCCAGTACCGCCAGGATCGCCATGAACACGCTGCTACCGATGTAGCGGTCGAGCTTAACCACGGGCCACCTCCAACGCGCTGCGACGGCTGGCCATCTTCAAGCGCAGGGGCTCCCAGTAGAGCAGGCCCAGACCAATGATCAGGAATACACCGTGGACCCACCACAACCCCAGTGCAGGCGGGATTTTACCCTTTTCGAGGGCACCGCGAGCGGCAATCAGGATGGTGAGGTAAGCCATATAAAGAAGAATCGCCGGCAGCAGCTTGAGGAAGCGGCCCTGACGCGGATTCACCCGCGACAGCGGCACCGCCATCAGAGTCACGATGAACACGAGCAATGGCAGGGATAGACGCCATTGCAGCTCGGTGCGCGAACGGATGTCGTCGCTACCGAACAGGGACGCGGTGGTCATGGCATCGCGGTCGGTCACTTCATCGCTGACATCCGGCTTGGGCAGCAATACACCATATTCGTCGTACTTGATCGCCCGATAATCGGCCTGCCCCGGGCTGCCGTCGTAACGGTAGCCATTGTCGAGGATCAGGTAGCGATTGCCGTCAGGACGGATTTCCTGGCGACCTTTCTCGGCCACCAGCACGGAAATCCCACGATCCTTGTTATCGGAACCCAGGTTCTTTTGCGAAATGAAAACACCGGCCAGGTTGACGCGATCGTCGGTCAGTTGCTCGGTGTAAGTCACTCGCGTGCCGTCACGCAGTGCCTGGAAACGGCCTGGCTCAAGGGTATCGAACTCGGTCAGTGCGTCCTGCTTGTTGAGCAGCAACTGGAATTGATTGGCACCCTGGGGCGCCAGGCTCAGGCTCAACCATGCAACGACCAGCGCCACGATGGCGGCCGGGAACAGGGTCATGCGCAGCAGGCGCTGCTGGCTCATGCCAGTGGCCGAAAGCACGGTCATTTCACTTTCGAGGTAAAGACGACCGTAGGACAGCAGGATCCCCAGAAACAGGCCCAGCGGCAGGATCAGTTGCAAGAAGCCCGGCAGTCGAAAGCCCATGATCAGGAACAACGAACTCGGGTCGAGCTGGCCAGAGGCTGCTTGTGCGAGATACTTGATGAAGCGTCCGCTCATGATGATGACCAGCAGCACCGCACTGACGGCACTCAAGGTCAACAGGACTTCGCGGGATAAATAACGGAAGACGATCAAACCAGACACTCCAGGGTTGTCAGGCTAAGGCGGCCAAACAGGCAAACGTATCGACAGCCCGCAAGACAGAGCCGTCGAAAAAAGTTGGCGCATTATCCTGTGATTGGGTGCGCCTGTCACTGCGCAATGCAACCGCAACCGTGGCTGACGCTGCCCCTGCAGGAGCGAGCATGCTCGCGATGGTCGCAAGGACGCCTCTGGATACCGGATGCCCCGCGTTATCGTTGACGTCCATCGCGAGCATGCTCGCTCCTACAGGGGTTGTCACACGTCGGTAGCGAGGTTCAAACTGCGGGCTTTGCCGCCACTTGCCGCTTGCCGCTGGCAACTCGCAGCTCACTCACTCAGGGACCCAGACATGGAACTGGTTGTAAAAAGCGTCAACCCCGAAACGTTGAAAACCGCCACCCTGGTAGTCGCCGTCGGCGAAGGCCGCAAGCTCGGTGCCGCCGCTACTCAACTCGACGCCTTGAGCGGCGGTGCGATCAGCGCCGTGCTCAAGCGCGGTGACCTGGCCGGCAAGGTTGGCCAGAGCCTGTTGCTGCACAGCCTGCCGAACCTCAAGGCCGAGCGCGTTTTGCTGGTCGGGGTGGGCAAGGAGGCGGAGCTGGGTGATCGTCCGTTCCGCAAAATCGTCGCCGGCATTCTCAATACCCTCAAAGGCCTGGGTGGCAGCGATGCCACACTGGCCCTGGACGAAGTCGTGATCAAGGGCCGGGACAGCTATGGCAAGACCCGCCTGCTGGCCGAAACCCTGATGGATGGCGAATACGCTTTCGATCAATTCAAGAGCCAGAAAGCCGAGCCACGCGCCCTGAAGAAGATCACCCTGGTGACCATCAAGGCCGCGCAGGCCGAAGTCGAGCGCGCCGTGGCCCACGCCAGCGCCATCGCCAGCGGCATGGCGTTCACCCGCAACCTGGGTAACCTGCCGCCGAACATCTGCCACCCGACATTCCTTGGCGAGCAGGCCAAGAGCCTCGGCAAGGAATTCAAGAGCCTGAAAGTCGAAGTCTTCGATGAGAAGAAGATCAAGGACCTGGGCATGGGCTCGTTCTACGCCGTCGGCCAGGGCAGCGCCCAGCCACCGCGCCTGATCGTCATGCAGTACAACGGCGGCAAGAAATCCGAGAAGCCGTACGCGCTGGTTGGCAAGGGCATCACGTTCGACACCGGCGGCATCAGCCTGAAGCCGGGTGCCGGCATGGATGAAATGAAGTACGACATGGGCGGTGCCGCCAGCGTCTTCGGCACCCTGCGCGCCGTGCTCGAACTGAAACTGCCGATCAACCTGGTGTGCATCCTGGCCTGCGCCGAGAACATGCCAAGCGGCAACGCCTCACGCCCGGGCGACATCGTCACCACCATGAGCGGCCAAACCGTGGAAATCCTCAACACCGACGCCGAAGGCCGCCTGGTGCTGTGCGACGCCCTGACCTACTCCGAGCGCTTCAAGCCGCAAGCGGTGATCGACATCGCCACCCTGACCGGCGCCTGCGTCGTGGCACTGGGGGCGCACACCTCGGGCCTTCTGGGCAACAACGACGAGTTGATCGAGCAATTGCTGAGCGCCGGCAAGGCGGCCGACGACCGCGCCTGGCAACTGCCGCTGTTCGACGAATACCAGGAGCAACTGGACAGCCCGTTCGCCGACATCGCCAACATCGGTGGCCCGAAAGCCGGCACCATCACCGCCGCCTGCTTCCTGTCGCGCTTCACCAAGAACCTGAACTGGGCGCACCTGGACATCGCGGGCACCGCCTGGACCAGCGGCGGCAAGGACAAGGGCGCCACTGGCCGTCCGGTGCCATTGCTGACCCAATACCTGCTGGACCGCGCCAAGGCCTGAAACCGATGACCCCGGGCGGCGCTACCTGCCGGTAGCGCCGTTCCGGGCTCAGGAACCGCAATGACCAAAGTCGACTTCTATATCCTGCCAAGCGCCGATCCCTCGGCACGCCTGGATTTTGCCTGCAAGCTCACCGAAAAAGCCTGGCGCATGGGACACCGCATCTACCTGCATTGCAGCGATGCTGCCCAGCGCGATGACCTGGATGCGCGCCTGTGGGCCTTCAAGGGCGAAAGCTTCGTGCCCCACGGCCCCGCTGACAGCGAGCCGGACGGTTTGATTGTGTTGGGATTGGGCAGCGACTGCGGGCAACACCAGGATCTGCTGGTCAATCTGGACCTGAAAGTCCCGACCTTTGCTCACCAATTTGCCCGTGTGGCGGAAGTGGTGGTGGAAGATCCGACGATTCGTGCCGCTGCGCGAGAGAGTTTCCGTTTCTACCGCGAACAGGGCTATCCTCTGCAAGATCACCGTTTACAGCGACTCTGAGCATGGCGATGGACACTTCAAAACCGCTGCAAAAATCCGCGCACCTGCTGGATGACCTCGAGTCGATCCGCGAGCTGCTCGGTGATGACAACCTGCAACCCCCGCTGCTGACCGACACGGTCGAGGCCGGTGAACAGGAACAGATTCCCATGTTGTTCGACACGGTCAGCGCCAGCCAGCCGACCGTCGAACCGGCCGCTCCAGCGCCCACCGAGAGCAAGGGCCCCGACGCACTACTTCACCTGGACAGCGAACTGCGCGCCGCCGCGCAATTGATCATGCAGGACGTGATCGACGATTTTGCCCCGCACATCGAGACCGAGATCAAACGCCGCCTCGATGCACGCATGGAGCGGCTGCTCGCCGCAGCTACGAGCTCCAAGCTGTAAGCTGCAAGAAAAAGCTGACCTCGTCCGCTTGTGGCTTGTAGCTTGTAGCTTGTAGCTTGTAGCTTGTAGCTTGTAGCTGCCATTGTGGCTTGTAGCTGCCCCCCTCCGCTATACTCGTCGGCTTTTCCTGAATTGATGCCAATAGGGTCCCGCCGCGCATGGATAAGACCTACCAGCCGCACGCCATTGAAACTTCCTGGTACAACACCTGGGAGTCCGAGAATTACTTCGCCCCGCAAGGCGCGGGCGAGTCCTACACCATCATGATCCCGCCGCCGAACGTCACCGGCAGCCTGCACATGGGTCACGGCTTCAACAACGCGATCATGGACGCCCTGATCCGTTTCCGCCGCATGCAAGGCCGCAACACCTTGTGGCAACCGGGCACCGACCACGCCGGTATCGCCACACAGATGCTGGTAGAGCGCCAACTCGAAGCCCAGGGCCAGAACCGCCACGACCTGGGCCGGGATAAATTCCTCGAAAAAGTCTGGGAGTGGAAGGATCAGTCCGGTGGCAACATCAGCCGCCAGATCCGCCGCCTTGGCTCGTCCGTGGACTGGAGCCGCGAGCGTTTCACCATGGACGACGGCCTGTCGGAAGCGGTCAAGGAAGCGTTCGTGCGCCTGCACGAAGACGGCCTGATCTACCGCGGCAAGCGCCTGGTCAACTGGGACACCAAGCTGCACACGGCTATTTCCGACCTCGAAGTGGAAAACCACGACGAGAAAGGCTTCCTGTGGAACCTCAAGTACCCGCTGGCCGATGGCGCCAAAACCGCTGAAGGCAAGGATTACCTGATCGTCGCGACCACGCGTCCGGAAACCATGCTCGGCGACTCCGCCGTCGCGGTGAACCCGAACGACGATCGCTACAAAGCCCTGATCGGCCAGTTCGTCGAGCTGCCACTGGTTGGCCGTCGCATCCCGATCATTGCCGACGATTACTGCGACCCTGAATTCGGCACCGGCTGCGTGAAAATCACCCCGGCCCACGATTTCAACGACTACGAAGTCGGCAAGCGCCACAACCTGCCGCTGCTGAACATCTTCGACAAGAACGCCCACGTTCTGCCGGCCGCCCAGGCATTCAACCTGGACGGCACCCTGAACGAAACCATTGATGGCAAGATCCCGGCCGAGTACGCCGGCCTTGACCGTTTCGAAGCGCGCAAGCAGATCGTGGCCGCCTTCGATGCGGCTGGCCTGCTGGTCAGCGTCGACGACCACAACCTGAAAGTGCCGAAAGGCGACCGTTCGGGCACCGTGATCGAGCCGTGGCTGACCGACCAGTGGTACGTGTCGACCAAGCCGCTGGCAGAGCCTGCGATTGCCGCCGTGGAAGACGGCCGCATCCAGTTCGTGCCCAAGCAGTACGAAAACATGTACTTCTCGTGGATGCGCGACATCCAGGACTGGTGCATCAGCCGTCAGCTGTGGTGGGGTCATCGGATTCCGGCTTGGTACGACGAGTCGGGCAAGGTCTACGTCGGTCGCGACGAAGCCGAAGTGCGCGCCAAGCACAACCTCGGTGCCGACGTTGCGCTGCAACAGGACAACGACGTACTCGACACCTGGTTCAGTTCCGGGCTGTGGACGTTCTCCACCCTGGGCTGGCCGGAGAAAACCGAGTTCCTGAAGAAATTCCACTCCACCGACGTGCTGGTGACGGGTTTCGACATCATTTTCTTCTGGGTCGCCCGGATGATCATGCTGACCATGCACCTGATCAAGAACGAGGACGGCACGCCGCAGGTTCCGTTCAAGACCGTCTACGTGCACGGCCTGGTGCGTGATGGCCAGGGCCAGAAGATGTCCAAGTCCAAGGGCAACGTCCTTGACCCGCTGGACATCATCGACGGCATCGAACTGGAGACCCTGGTGCAAAAACGCACCTCTGGCCTCATGCAGCCCAAACTGGCGAAGAAGATCGAGAAAGCCACCCGCGACGAGTTCGCCGACGGCATCGCCAGCTACGGCACCGACGCCCTGCGCTTCACCTTCTGCTCGCTGGCGTCCACCGGTCGTGACATCAAGTTCGACATGGGACGCGTGGAAGGCTACCGCAACTTCTGCAACAAGATCTGGAACGCCGCCCGCTACGTGCTGGACAAGGGCGAAGACTGCGGCCAGAACGGCGAAGCCTACGAGTTGTCGCTGGCCGATCGCTGGATCATCTCGCAGTTGCAGCGCACCGAAGCCGAAGTGACCCGCCAGCTTGACCAGTTCCGTTTTGACCTGGCGGCACAAGCGCTGTATGAGTTCATCTGGAACCAGTACTGCGACTGGTACCTGGAACTGTCCAAGCCGGTGCTGTGGGACGAGAACGCACCGGTTGAACGCCAGCGTGGCACCCGTCGCACGCTGGTTCGCGTACTGGAAGTGGCCCTGCGCCTAGCGCATCCGTTCATGCCGTTCATTACCGAGGAAATCTGGCAACGCATCGCGCCGCTGGCCGGTATCGAAGGCAAGACGATCATGCTGCAGCCCTGGCCGGTGGCCAACGAGGAACGCCTCGACCCTGCCGCCGAAGACGACATCGAATGGCTCAAGGGCCTGATGCTCGGTGTGCGCAACATCCGTGGCGAAATGAACATCGGCCCGGGCAAACCGCTGCCGCTGTTCCTGAAAAACGTCGGCGCGCAAGACCAGCGTCGCCTCACCGAGAACGAAGCACTGCTCAAGAAGCTGGCTCGCCTGGAATCGATCACCGTCCTGGCCGCTGGCGAAGAAGCACCGCTGTCCGCCACCGCACTGGTGGGCGAGATGGAAGTGCTGGTGCCGATGGCAGGCTTGATCGACAAGGGCGCGGAACTGGCACGCCTGGACAAGGAAATCCAGCGTTTGCAGGGTGAAGTCCAGCGCGTGGGTGGCAAGCTGTCCAACGCGGGTTTCGTTGACAAGGCCCCCGCCGAAGTCATCGAGAAGGAACGCGCCAAATTGGCCGAAGCCGAACAGGCTCTGGGCAAACTGGCCGAGCAACACGCGCGGATTGCCAGCCTGTAACGGCAAATCGCGATGAAAAAGGGAGGCCGGCAACGGCCTCCCTTTTTTGTACCTACTACACCGCCCCCTGTAGGAGCGACGCCTCGACATGCTCGCTCCTACAGGTTCGGTGTATCGGCCATCAATGTGGGACAATGCCCGCCACTTTCAGCCATACCCGAATTGACCACTGCCATGACCGCCCCTCGTACACCCAAACCTGCGCGCAAGAAGCCTGCCCCGGCGAACCTGGCCAAAACCGTGGAGCCCCGGGAAAAGGCCAGCCTGCATCCGCGCAATCGCCACCAGGGTCGCTACGACTTTCCGGCGCTGATCAAAAGCACCCCGGAACTGGCCAAATTCGTGATCATCAATCCGTATGGCAAGGAAAGCATCGATTTCGCCAGCCCGGACGCCGTGCGGGTGTTCAACCGGGCGCTGCTCAAGGCGTTCTATGGCATTACCCATTGGGACATTCCCGCCGACTACCTGTGCCCGCCGGTCCCTGGGCGCGCCGACTACGTGCACTTTCTCGCCGACCTCCTGGCCAAAGGCAACAACGGCGAGGTCCCCCGTGGCGCTGCGGTGAAGGTGCTGGACGTGGGCACTGGCGCCAACTGCGTGTATCCGTTGATTGGCCACAGTGACTACCGCTGGCAATTTGTCGGCTCGGACATCGATGCCATCGCCATCGCCTCGGCGAAAACCATTGTGGCGGCCAATGGACTGAACAAAGCCATCCAGATTCGCCAACAAGCCGACCGCAAGCACATTCTGCTGGGTCTACTAGAGAATGACGAACGGTTCGATCTGACCATGTGCAATCCCCCGTTCCACGCCTCCCTGGAAGAAGCCACTCGTGGTAGCAGCCGAAAATGGCGGGCGCTGGGCAAGGCTGATCCGAAACGCAAACTGCCAGTACTGAACTTCGGCGGGCAGGCAGCGGAGTTGTGGTGCGAAGGTGGCGAGGCGCGTTTTGTCACGCAGTTGATCAGCGAGAGCGCGCAGGCAGGCCAGCAGGTGTTGTGGTTCAGCACCCTGGTGTCGAAAGCCTCGAACCTGCCGGTGATCCAGACGGCGCTGAAAAAGGCCGGCGCACTGGAGAGCCAGGTGGTGGAGATGTCCCAGGGGCAGAAGCAGAGCCGCTTCGTCGCGTGGACCTTCCAGACCCCGGCGCAGCAGCAGGCCTGGCGGCAGCGGTGGGCGTCCGAGACGTAATCACCGACCCTGTAGGAGCGAGCATGCTCGCTCCTACAGGGTAAAAATCCCAGACACAAAAAAAGCCGTGCCCGGATCGCTCCGGTGCACGGCTTTTTTACTGCTTCTTACTTGTTGATCGCGTCGGTCAGGCCTTTGGCCACAACCAGCTTGATCACTTTCTTGGCAGCGATTTCGATGGCAGCGCCAGTCGAAGGGTTACGGCCGGTACGGGCAGGACGCTCGGTCACTTTCAGTTTGCCGATACCTGGCAGAGTGATTTCGCCGCCGTTTTCCAGCTGATCAGCAACGATTTGGCCCAGTTGGTCCAGAGCGTTACGCGCGGTGGTTTTTGGCGCGTCGATAGCTTCAGCGATGTCGGCGATCAGTTGGTCTTTAGTAAGAGCCATGTAGTGTTCCTTCCCTATCAAATTCATATGGATTGCAGAGTGCAGTGTCAGCCATCGAGCCCGATCTTCTGGATCTGGCACCCTCGGCCAATAACCGCGGGATCGGGGTTATAGATACCGAAATCAGGGTTTGGTTCGACCTGACATTTGCTGACTGCACGCTTAACGCAGTGACTTCGCGTAAGACCGGGCAAAACTAGCACAGAGACAAGGAAATATCCGCCTCTGCCTACCCATTTGGTCAGCTTTATTGCTCTAAATTGATAAAAAACTGCATAAGGGCCGTCGATGACCCGTGAATTGCCCTTCGCACCGCGCCAAAACCAGTGGTTGCGGTACACTTGGCAACTTTTGGGGAGCACGCCCTCCTCTCTTCAATCAGCCGAGAAGCCCATGCCGATCCGTCATTGCATCGTCCACCTGATCGAGAAAAAACCCGACGGTACGCCCGCTGTTCTCCACGCTCGCGACTCCGAATTGGCCGAGTCCGCCGCCATCGAGAACATGCTCGCCGACCTCAACGAGAGCTATAACGCCAAACAAGGCAAAGCGTGGGGGTTCTTCCATGCCGAGTCGGGGGCGCATCCATTCAGCGGCTGGCTGAAGGAGTATTTCGAGGGGGGCAAGGATTTCACTGCGTTCAGCCGAGTGGCGGTGGAGCATCTTCAAAAGCTGATGGAAGAATCGAACCTGTCCACCGGTGGCCATGTGCTGTTTGCCCACTATCAACAGGGCATGACCGATTACCTGGCCATCGCGCTGCTGCACCATAGTGAAGGCGTGGCGGTGACCGAAGAGCTGGACGTCACGCCGTCGCGCCATCTCGACCTGGGCCAATTGCACCTGGCCGCACGGATCAACGTCTCCGAGTGGCAGAACAACAAACAGTCCAAGCAGTACATTTCCTTCATCAAGGGCAAGAATGGCAAGAAGGTCTCGGAGTATTTCCGTGACTTCATCGGCTGCCAGGAAGGTGTCGATGGCCCGGGCGAAACCCGCACGCTTCTCAAGGCGTTCAGCGACTTCGTCGAGAGCGAAGACTTGCCCGAAGACTCCGCCCGGGAGAAAACCAAGGCCCTGGTGGATTACGCCAGCAGCCAGGCGAAAATGGGCGAGCCCATGGGCCTGGAAGAGCTTTCCGAACTGATCGACGAAGAGCGTCCGAAAGCGTTCTACGATCACATTCGCAACAAGGACTACGGCCTGTCGCCAGAGATCCCGGCGGACAAACGCACCCTCAACCAATTCCGCCGCTTCACCGGCCGTGCCGAAGGCCTGTCGATCAGTTTCGAGGCCCACCTGCTGGGCTCCAAGATCGAGTACGACGAAGAAGCCGGCACGCTGATCATCAAGGGGCTGCCGACCTCACTCACCGACCAGCTCAAGCGCCGTAACTGATGCTGGGCAGCGTGCTGAAAAAATGCCTGCTGATCCTGCTGGTGGTCGTGGTCTATCAGAACTGGGGCAAAATCGAGCGGGTGTTCAATCCTTCGCAGGTGGTTTCGCGACAGATTCAGGCCAGCGCCAATGTCGTGCTTTACAGCACCGAATGGTGTGGCTACTGCAAACTGAGTCGGCGTTTCCTCGATCAGAAGGGCATTCCCTACAAGGAATTCGACATCGAGAAAGACGCGCACGCCCGCAAGGCCTATGAAGCGTTGGGGGGTGGCGGCATTCCGTTCATCGAGGTGAACGGGACTCAGATTCGCGGCTATGACCCGGATGCGATCATGGCGGCGTTGAAATAGCCCTGGTGGACACTGATTACCCCTGTGGGAGCGGCGGTGCGACTTGCTCGCTCCCACAGTTGTTTGTCAGCGTTTTTCAATACGAAAACCAAAGCGCGGAAAGTGCACATGCACCACCCCGGCACGCTCGTCTTCGCGGCGCAAAATCAGCTCCTCGCGCCCGGCAAACAGCAGCTCCCCGGCCACCGGGTCAACGCCGTAGTCGGTCGCGGCGATGATCACCTGCTGACCCGCCTCAAACCCATTCGGCTCATCGAACATTTCATCCGGCAACGCCGCTGGCTTGGCATTGCGCGCCACTTCCAGCGCTTGTTCCGACGTCATCTCGCTGGACGCACCATGACCGAAACCCAAAACCCTTGCATGCCACGCGGCCACCGCCGGATATGCATCCACCAGCGGCGCGGTCACCGGCGTCGCCTTCAGGAACCACAGGCAATGAGCCAGGGCGAAGTCGGCAATCGACGGTGCACCGAACAGGAAATCACCCTGCTCGCGTCGCAACTGCTGCTCCAGCCTCGCCATGATCGTCGGCCATTGATGCCGTGCCTGCTCCGATGACAACTTGCTGGCACTGCCACCACTGAACAGCGCCGCGCGATCAGCGAGAAAGCCTTTGATCGCTTCCGGCGACAAGCTGCCAAAACGTACAGCGATTGATTCCGGCTGAAACACCAGGCTGACCGCATGCTGGAACACCACAGAATCGGCCCACGCCGCGAAGGTCGCTGCGATCATTTCTTGACCTTCGGGGAAGAATGCCGGCAAGGCTTTCTCCTGCTCCAGTCGCCGGGCAATCAACGAAGTGTCGCAGTAAACGTCCGCGCCGACTTGCAGCACCGGGGTTTTGCGATAGCCGCCGGTCAGTGCGGTCAGATCAGGTTTGGGCATCACTGGCGATATCTTGACCGAGCGCCAGGACAAGCCTTTGAAGCCCAGCAGCAGGCGGGCCTTTTCGGCGAATGGGGACGTCGGGTAATGATGAAGAATCAACTCGGACATGCTCGGCTCCGCCGCTCGAATAGGAATCCGCAGCTTAGCGCGCAATCCGTGAGCGGCCTACCGATCTGCCTGATGGGAACCCATCAGTCAGATTGATAAGCCTGCAGCAAAGGTCGCCACCAGGCATTCCTTGGCGCTTTTCCTGAGCTTCTTGATCAGCCGTTCCTGACGCAACGCTTCGCTTTTGTCACGGCAGGCTTCGGTGTACACCAGTGCCATGGCGGGGCTCGATAGAAAGAAGCGTGCACCTTTGCCGCTCTGGTGCTTGGCGAATCGGCGAATGGGATCGTCGCTGATCCCACAATACAGCGACCCATTGGCCGCCCGTACAAGGTAGACAAACCAGGGTTTGCTGGCCGGCACCTGTTCGGCGGCGACAACAGAGGATTCGCTGGGAGCGTTCACGTGACGGTCAAGGCTTCAAGGAAACAGGCCGCAATCTTATCAGCGACTGGCCTGAAATGCCCTCAGCCCCTTGAGCGCCTGGGCACGAACGGCGTTGCGCACCAGAGGCGTCCAGCCCAGCAGCAGGCCCTTGAATCCCAGGGCCTGACGCGACCAGGCCCACAGGTCAAAGTTGTCGTGGTGCTCGCAAATCCTGCCATCGCGAAATACGAAGCGTGCCTGAATGTCGTTGACCACGGTGTTGCCCGTCTGGCTGAACAGGTAGGTCGCCACCCAGTGGGCACCGCCGCTGCGTTCGTCGCTGCGCACACCGTCGAAGGTCAGGGAAAAGTCCTTGGCCCGGGTGGTGAGCATCCGCCACATGTCACCCGCATCGCGGCCGCGCAGTTCGCCGAACGCGGGGTCGCTGAACACCACGTCGTCGGTGTAACAGGCGCACATGGCGTCGGCATCCAGACGCTGGAAGGCCTGATAGAACCGGGTGATCAAGGCGTTGTGGTCATCACTCATGGTCGGCGTCCTTCGAAAATGGTCAATTGGCCAGCACGATAATCCGTGAGGGCGGGAAAAACCATGGTCATTCACCATGAAAATGGTGGCACCTGCCGCGTAGCCTAGAGGTAGACGATGTCCAGGGTTGCGCTGCCGTCCAACGAGACCTCAGCTGCCAGGTTCCTCAACTGGGCGATGGTCGTTGCGACGACCATATCGGCTTCAAAGGTCTGCATGGCGACAGGAGCATAATCCGGACCTGATGCGTTGGCGGTCCTCATCCATGTGGGCTGCCACGCCTGACCTTCGGAAACCGGGAACCAGGTGGTGCTGTCGACCGATTCAACCAGACGCGCCACCGCACCGTCAGCCAAGGCATTTTCCATTGTGAGGTTGTACATGCCCAGCTTGTGATCGTTCACACCCAGCCCCAGGCCGAAAGCCGAAGAACTGTTGTTGTGTGCAGTGCCTGACCGGTTATCGGTGCTTTTTATCGCAAAAAAAGTGGCCGCGTCACAGTTCACGGACAACTGCAGCCGTTGCACCGGCATGACCTTGTCCCACCTCAAGTCCTTGACTGAAACTTTCCCGTAATCAATCAAACCGCCACTTGAAAGCTGTGGCACGCAGGCACTTGGGGTAATGTTCCCCGTCACTCTAAGGTCGACACTGGACGCCGCATAGACATTGGACGACGCGATAAGGAAGAGCCCTATCGCCATACAACCGAAACGCTTGTTCATACTTATCAACTCCAGGAATAGACTTTATTTACTTGCACTTACAGCGCATAAAAATATAAGCGAAGGCCTGGCGTCAAAAAATACAATTAATACGATTCTTAAATGTAAAATAACTTACAGCCGCATCTGATGCACCATGCCACTGTCACGCGCATAGGCAAATAGATCCACGTCCGTGGAGATACCCAACCTTTGCATGGCCATGTTTTTTTGTTTGCTGATGGTCGACACGCTGCGTTTGAAATGCTCGGCAATTTCACTGACGGTCATGCCGCTGGCGAGCATCCTGACCACCTCGTGCTCTTTGGCTGACAGAGAGGGACTACTCGACTGGGCTTCCGCATCGGCTTGCAGCAGTACCGCATGAAGGGCCTGACTGATGAATCGCCGGCCTTCGCTCACTGCACGGATTGCCATCGGCAGCTCCTTGGCCGAAGCATCCTTGGCGACGATCGCCACGACGCCTTGACCCAGCGCAGCTCTCAGAGTCGTAACGTTGGCGAACATGGTCACCAGGATGATCGAGGTCGTCGGATGGCGACGACGCACCATGCTAAGCATCCGCAAGCCATCGGCCTGCACATTGCCAGGCATGCAGAAATCGGTGATCAACAGCTCGCAGGAAGTGGTTGAAAGCAGATTGAACAGGCTGTCCGGCCCCTCGGCTTCTCCCACAATCACACAAGTGCCGCTCAGGTCGGTGAGCATTCGCATGCCGATCCGAACGACAGGATGGTCGTCAGCAATGATTACGCGCATTGTCAGATTTATCCTGTTAGATGACTGGAATATCTGAAAAATAGCGCCGTCCCGTTCTCATCACAACGATCAAAATTCAACCAAATCTCGCCTGACCCAGCATAGGCGGGCGACAGGACTTTGTCCTATGGAAGATAAGGAACCGCCCTACAATTCCTGGCTATTTGGACCACACACAAAGCCTACAGACAGCTCCCCGAGACAATACAAATTGTAAATTGCAGATCATTTTGCGCCTCCACTGCTCTGAACTTTCACTAAACATTCTCAATTCCTCTCTCGCATTAGTTTCAATTCACCCGCCAAACCAGGCCGATAAATTACTCCCGTGCACAGGGAAACCCCGTCACTTCCAAGAAAACAACAATCGTTTAGTGCTCATGGTCGCCCATTAAGGCAACCAATATCTTCCAATCACTGAGGCACCGCCAAGGAACCTTTCAGTCCGCGAACCGTAACTTTTCGTATTAGTTGCATTTCACCTTGTTTCCGCGACCGTTAGATTGCGCGCTGTCCACACTGGGCACTCACAACGTCGAACTTCAAGGAGAACTGAACACATGTACAAGCGTTTATCCCGGCTGACAGCTGCGTTGCGAAACAGACCTCTGTAAATCCGTCTCCTCCAACCGGTCATGCCCATAAACGGCATGCCCCTTACACACAAGGAAGACCCATCATGGACAGATGTTCTTTTGCAATCTCCACGACCCTGTTGCTGGCGTTCGCCCCCGCCGTACTGGCGGCCGGCACCACGGACCTGAGTGTCAGCGGCACCATCACACCCAGTTCCTGCACACCCTCGCTGTCGGGCGGCGGCATCATCGATCACGGCAAACTGACCTCGAAAAACCTCGATCAGCAGCTTCCGACCCGTTTGCCCCCGGGGATCTACAACTCCAGGTCGACTGTGAAGGCCCCACGCTCTTCACCCTGACAACGATCGACAACCGCGCCGGTACTTCGGCCGTCATTGCGGCTTACCACGGTCTGGGAACGGTCAACGATGATCAAAACCTCGGCAGCGTCGGCTTCGGCATATTCGAACCGCAGGCCGACAGCAACCCGGTGGTGACCATCATGTCGCGTAACAACGGCGCCAGTTGGGGGCCCTCCTCCTATCTGGGCCACGCCGCCCTGACCGCGTTTGCCACCCCGGGCGATCCGCACACGCCCATTGCCTTGCAGCACCTGAGTGCTCGCCTGCGGGCCAACACCATTATCGCGCCTGCGACTGACCTGACCCTGCTCGATGAACTGCCCATCGACGGTCACGTCACGATGCAAATCACTTACTGATATTCCTGGAGGCTCACAATGAAAAAGACACTCAATACCCTGCTCGTCGCCATGTTGCTCACCGCCAGCGCCAGCACTTTCGCCGCCTCGAGCGTCGACCTGACCGTAACCGGCATCATTACCCCGAGTGCCTGCGAGCCGACCTTGTCCCAAGGGGGGCTGGTGGATTACGGCAAGATTTCGGCGAAGGATTTGAATGCGGATAAGGCGACATACCTCGATACCAAAACGTTACAGCTGGCTCTGACTTGCGACGCCGCTACCCTGGCAGCAGTTGAAGCCAAGGACAACCGCGCCGGCTCGTCCTACATCCCTAATGATTCGTTGGAGTTCGGCCTGGGACTCATCAACGGCAACGAAAAGCTGGGAGCCATGAGCATGAGATTGGTGGCGCCGATTGCCGATGGTGCAACAGTGAGAACGATCGAGTCCTACGATAGCGGCTCGACCTGGGGTCTTGCTCGTGATCTTGCCACTGACAACATCCTGACGGTGACCGACACCGCTACCGTGGCGCCGATTCCTTTCCAGACGTGGACTTCCGACCTCTACATCTCGCCGCGAATCGCCCCCACCAACTCACTCACCCTGACCAACGAAGTCGCCATCGATGGCTCCGTCACCCTGACCGTGCGCTACCTGTAACCCACCGACGGATCGAGAGCGGCTCAGTCCCCTGGCCGCTCTTCTCTGCATCGAGCTGACAAGGATTTCAGACCGTTATGAAACATGCGATTTCACACCTGTTCGCCGTCTTCTGCCTGCTGGGTTTCAGGCCAGAGGCGATTGCCGCGTCCGAGGTTGAACTGAACGTCGTGGGCCACATCACGCCCAATGCCTGCGACGTCCTGTTGTCGGACGGCGGTATTGTCGACCACGGCATGGTGCCGGCGCGCAGCCTGAATCAATACGAGCTGAGCCCCTTGCCCAGCCGCCAGCTGGAGCTTCACGTGAGTTGCAACGAAGCCCTGCTGTTTGTGCTGGTGGGCCGCGATAACCGCGAAGACTCATCACTGGGACCGGGGTTTTATTACGGCCTGGGATGGAACGTCCATGCCCCCGACGAACGTCTGGGCGCGGTGAGTCTGGCGCTGCGCAATGCGGTGGCTGACGGAGGTCCGGCACTGGTGCTCGCGTCGAGCAATCAGGGCTTGACCTGGTTCCCGGAAAACAATGTCTACCCAAACAACTACATGGGCTTCGCCAGGCCCGGCACGCTGGTACCGGAACCCCATCGCCTACTGACGGCCACGCTGCACATCAACACTTCCATCAACGCCGCGAGCTTCCTGACCCTGAATCAGGAGGTGCCGCTGGACGGCGCCATCGTGCTCGACCTCAGGTACCTCTAGCCATGCCAACTCTTGTTTTGCGTCCCTCTCTCATACAGGGTTTGACCATGAAATTATCCAAGGGCATTTCGAGTCTTAAACGGTGTATCAGCACCCTCGCCTTCCTGTTCTGCGGCCATGTTCTGGCGGATGGCATGGTGCCCGACACGTCTGTGGTCATCGTGAACGAAGCCGATGGCGAAGCCTCCGTCTCGGTGACCAATACCGACGCAACGCTGGCCTTGTTGCATGTCACACTCGAAGACATCCCCGAGGATAAGGAGTCGCTGCTGTTCGTCACGCCGCCATTGGCCCGGGTCGAGCCAGCCAAGAGTCAACTGGTGCGATTCATCCTGCAATCGTCGGCGCCATTGACGACCCAACGCCTCAAGCGGGTGATTTTCGAAGGCATGCCCCAGGATCGTCCCCCTGCCGAGGCGGGACACGCGCGGGTGGGTGTGACCGTGCGACAGAACCTGCCAGTGATCTTGCACCCAAAGGGCCTGGCCCCCAATCGCACACCTTGGACGGGGCTGGCCTGGCGCCTGAAAAACGATCAGCTCAGCGTGCATAACCCAACACCCTACGTCGTGCGCCTGGCTCAGGAGCTGACGCTGCTGCCCGGCAATGGATCAGCGCTGCTCCCGCGCACTTATGTGCTGCCGGGTGAAACGCTGAGTGTGGCCATCGATGGTGCCGGTGGAAACCGCGTGCGGATACAGCCGGCCACGGTCTACGGTTTTGCCGTACCGCACTTCGAGGCCCCACTCGAATCCTGAAACCCACTGACTGCGCGAAGAAGGAACGAAGAGCGCCGAAGTGTCCTGGCGACGGCCCTGAGCCGTTGCCACTCGCGTGCCTGACCTCAGCGTAAGAGGCTGGCCGGCATAACCCAAGTGAATCCCATGAACACAGTATCTGTATGCCGTGATGGCGAAGCCGTGCCCGTCGTTCGCCACACTCGCCCTATTTTGTCCGCGCTCAGGGCTGCCGCGGCCGTGCTGGTGGTCAATGCGCTGATGATGCTCGACGCCCGCGGTGATGACCTGTTGCTGGCATCGTTCGACACCAACACCTTGCGCCAACGCGGCATCGATCCAGCCTTGGCGACCTTGCTGATGCAGGCGCCCCGTTTCGCCGCAGGTCGGCATTCGGTGACCCTCAGCGTCAATGGGCAGCGCCAGGGGCGGGTTGACATTACGTTCGACCGCCAGGGCGCACTGTGCTTCGATCGCCCCCTGCTCGACAAGGCCAACCTGAATGTGCCCGAGCGCACCCTCGACGACGGCCGCTGCTATGACTTTCTAGGCACCTCACCGCAGACTGCCATCGAACAGGACCCGGCTAATCTGGCGTTGGCCCTGATCGTTCCCACCGACGCCATTCGCCCTGTCGTCCTTGACGTATCCGGCTACCAGACCGGTGGCTTCGCGGCCTTGCTCAACTATGACGTGACCGGCCAACACAGCCGCTATGGCGACGACTCCAGTCGCTACGCCTCGGCCAATACCGAAGTGGGTTTCAATGCCGGCGACTGGATCGTACGCAGCCGTCAGGTACAAACCTGGCAGGACGATGTGTCGCGCACCACCCACATCGCCGCCTACGCACAACGAACTTTCGCCAGCCATCAGGCGGTGTTTCAGGCAGGCCAGATCAATCTCTACAACCCGATCCTGACAGGCGCGCAGATCACCGGCCTGCAAGTGCTTAACGAGCAAGCCTTGCAAGTCGAGGGGCAAGGCGGGGTAATCCAGGGGATAGCCAATAGTCAGGCCCAGGTCGAAGTGCGGCAGAACGGTGCGCTGATCTACTCCACCGTGGTGCCCGCCGGCCCGTTTGCACTGGACAACGTCCGGCGGCTCAACAGCCGCTCCGACGTGGAAGTCACCGTCAAGGAGATCGACGGCAGCGAACGAAGTTTTATCGTGCCAGCGGCGATGCTCGGTGTTGGATTACCTGCGCCCGGATTTTCGCTGGCGGCGGGACAGGTGCGCCGAGTGGGGAACGAAAAAGGCGAGGAACCCTGGGTCATCAGCGGTGGCTGGAGCGGTGCGTTGCATTCGCAGGTGCAGATCAGCGGTGGCCTGACCGGTGCAGCCGACTACAGCGCGGCGGGTGCCGGCCTGGGACTGCTGGTCTCCCCGCAAACCCACGTCCAAGCCACGCTGGTCAGTACCGACGCAACCGGCAAGGATTCCGGCCAAGGCGTCCAGGCCGACTTGATGGCCTCGCACCGTCTAAGTGATCGCTGGTCGCTCAACGCGGGCAGTTCTTATCGAACGTTGGGTTATCGGGAACTGGAAGAGGCGGTGTTCGATACCACCCCCGACGACCGCAACTCGCGCTATCGCGACCGGCAGAACATTTCTCTTTCGTGGGCGCACCCCTGGCTAGGCGCATTCAGTGGCGGCTTCAGCCAGTCGAACTCGTTCGATGGCCAGGGCACCAGTCGCGCCCTCGCGTCCTGGGGCACCACCCTCGCTGGCGTCTCGGTCTCTGCGACCGCCGAATGGCAAGTCAGCGGCGCTGACCGCAACGACGACAGCGTCTACGTGAACCTCAGCATCCCCCTGGGTGAAAACCGGCGAGCACGGACCTGGGTGCGAAGTTCGGGGGGTGAATACCGCAGCGGCGTCGGTTTGAGTGAACAAGTCAACGATCAACTGGCCTATCGCGTCGGCGTCGAACACGACTCCCGTGACAGGCAAGTCCAGTCCACTGCCGGAGTCTCGCTCCTGCCGCGCTATACCCAACTGGACGTCAACTACACGCGCAGCGATGCCGAGCGTACCAGCTATCAGGCCAGTGCTCGCGGCGGCGCCGTGGTCCATGGCGGCGGCGTGACACTGTCGCCCTATTCGATCAGCGACACCTTTGCGCTGCTCTCGGTTGCCGACATGGGCGCCATCAAAGTGTCGACCCCCAGCGGGCCGGTGTGGACCGACTGGCAGGGCCAGGCCGTGATCCCGCAAGTCTCGGCCTATGGCAAGAGCCCGGTAGAAGTCGACACCAAGACGCTGCCGCGCAACGCCGACATCAACAACGGTTTGGCGGTGATTTCCGCCGGGCGCGGCGCTGTCGACAGGGTCGAGTTCGGCGTAACCCTCACCCGCCGTGCCCTGCTCAAGGTCACCACCGTCAACGGTGCCCCCTTGCCTCGCGGCGCCTCCGTGAACAACCAGGAGGGAGAATTCGTGACGCTGGTGCAGGAGGGTGGCCTGGTGTTCCTGCCCAACGTCCTCGACACCCGCACGCTGTTTATCAAGGCGCCGGGGCTGGAACCGTGCGAGTTGCAGTTCGAGCTTCCAGAGCACGCCGACACCAATGCGTACTACGAAACCGCCCCTGCCAAGTGCCGAGCACTTTGAGGATGACTGCATGAACCTGTCCCGCTCCCTACTCGTCCTGCTTGCCCCCTTGGCATTGAGTGGGTTCACGCCTCTGGCCTCGGCGTCGGCCGAGAACTGTCAACTCACCCTCAGCCAGCCGGTGCTCGATTACGGCCTGATGAACCGAGCGATTCGCCCTGGCATCGCACAGGAGCGCCACCTGGGCGACCGTCGATTGAGCCTGACCCTCAATTGTCCAGCGCCCGTCGACATGAGCCTGTTTTACCGGGCCATGGCGGCCACCAACCAGCGTTTCCATTTCGCCGACCGGGGCAGTTATCAGATCCGGATTCGCGATGGGGTGTTGGACGGTCAGTCAGTTGAACTCGGATTGATTGCCGGTGCCGGCCAACCACCCGAGCAAACCGCCTCGCAACTGATCTGGCGACCCGATCATGGGGTTGTTCCGCTGCTGTCTGGCGTACCGGCGCGGGGGAGCACCTTCTCGGCCCAACTCGAGCTGTCCGCCTGGGTGCAGGAACACGGTATGCAGGTCCGTGATGCACTGGCCTGGGAGATGACCGGCGTGTTTGACGCGATCGCCGCCGGGACCAGCCGCGAGGCGACATTGCGTGCGCGCTTCGCGCCGGCCGCGTGCGAGCCGGCGCTGTCCAATGGTGGCGTGGTCGACTTCGGCAACCTGACCATCAATGACCTGAATGCCACCCAGCCCACGCCCCTGGCACCTCGCTCGTTACTGTTGCGCGTGGGTTGCGATGCGCCCACGGCCTTTGCCTTGATCATGCACGACAACCGTGCCGGTTCGGCAACCGTCGACGGCGACGCGTCCTACGGCCTCGGCCTTGATACGCGCAACAACAGGATCGGCCATTACTCAGTCAACATCGACCCGGCCAACGCCGCCGCCGACAGCTTCGCTCGTCTGTATCGCACCGACTCCAACAGTGCCGGTGTGGCATGGAGCAGCGCCAGTGCAAACCCGATTGCCCTGGCCAAAAACACTTACCTGAGCTTCTCCGACACCGCCGGTCGCAGCACGGGGCCGGCGATGATCCAGAACCTGAGCACCCGCGTGACCGTCAACGCCGTGATCGCGCCTACCGACAGCCTGGACCTGAGCCACGTCATCGATCTGGATGGCGCGGGAACGATCGAGATCATTTACCTGTAGCACCAGCCCCCAACCTGCCAAACCCAGGGTAAAAGGCCTTGGGCACGTCGGGAAAACAACCTGAAAAGAGAGAGATAAAGATGAAGAAATACCTTGCAGCCCTGTCCGCTTTCGCCTTTGCCAGTATCGTGCCCCTTGCCCTGGCAGTCTCAAGCACCGACCTGGCGGTCACTGGCACCATCACACCCAATGCCTGCTCGCCGAGCCTGTCCGGGAGCGGCAATGTCGACTACGGCAAGATTTCGGCCAAAGACCTGAACCCGACCACCAGCACGAACCTTGAGCCACGCACTGTAAACCTGAGTGTCAATTGCGACGCCGCTACCCGTTTCGCTCTCCAAGGCATCGACAACCGCGCAGGCTCCAGCGATCTGAGCACGGCATTCGGCCTCGGGAAAATCAACGACACCCAGAACATTGGACGGTACTTGCTGGGCATGTCCAGCGCGGTCGCTGACGGCCAGTCGGTACAGGCGATCAAATCAGAGGATGGCCAGGCGGGCTGGGTCGGTCATTTGTTCTGGACCCCAGGTTATTACGTATCGGTCGCCGACAAAGCAGATTTAAGCCAACCGATCCTCGTTAAAGACCTGGACATGGAATTGGTCATCGGTGCGTCCATCTCGCCTGCAAACAACCTCGACCTGAGCAATGAAGTCAGCATCGACGGGGCGGCCACGCTGGAAATGAAATACCTCTGACCCAACCGAGTTGGCCCAGGGCGCCATGCCCTGGGCACTGACACACGGCCAACGAAAAGGACAACATGAACATGACACGCCATCTCGCCGCACTCTGGGCCACATTGCTCCTGATTAACATCCCTGAGGCCCTCGCCGCCTCCACCGTAGACCTGAGCGTCAAGGGCCGGATAACGCCCATCGCCTGCACGCCAGGCCTTTCAAACAACGGCCTCGTTGATTACGGAAAGATTTCATACAAGGACCTGAGCGTCGACAAGCGAACGCAGCTGCGCGACAAGACCCTCGAATTCACCCTCCAGTGCAATGGTCCGGCACGCTTTGCCCTGGTGATGCGCGACAATCGCGACGGCTCCGCCATCGTCAACAGCGAGATTTACTATGGACTGAGTCACGACATCAGCGGCAACAAGATTGGCCTGTACTCGCTGAACTTCGATCCAACCCAGACCGTAGCAGATGAACTGGCGCAGGTCTTTCGCACCGACTCCACCACCGGCGGCATGGCCTGGAGCACGTCGAGCAGCCGACCAATACCGGTGGGCGCCAGAAGTTACCTCGGGTTCACAGACGTGGCCGGTAGCAGCGCCGGACCGATTGCGATTCAGAACCTGAGCAGCCGGGTGACCGTCGAAACCGTCATTTCCCCGACGTCCGAACTGGACGTGAGCGCCGACATCCAGCTCGACGGTTCGGCGACGCTGGATGTGGTCTACCTGTGAGTCAGACTTTTTCGCTGGTCACCTGGACGTACAGCGAACGCCCGGCCCCGAGGCCCGCGACGATTGCACCAAGGCCGATCACGCCAAAGATCCAACCGACGGCGCTCCAGCCGCCGGTCCAGTCGTGGACGATGCCGACCGCGAACGGGCCCAGGGACGCCAGGGTATAACCGAAGCCCTGGGCCATGCTCGACAGGTTCGCCGCCACATGGGAATCACGCGAGCGCAGCACGATCAGCGTCAGCGCCAGGCTGAAGGTCGCGCCCTGCCCCAGACCCAGCAGAATCGCCCAACCCCACAGGCCTTCGATCGGCGCGTAAAGGCAACCGAACAAACCGCCGAGCGTCATCAGCATGACGATCACGATAGCCGGGCGTTGATCCCTGCCACGAGTGGCCAACCAAGGGGCCGTCAGGGAGCTGATCAGCTGAATGATGACCGAGCCCGACAGCACCAGGCCCGCCTGGGTCGGGGTCAGGCCGCGACCCATCAGGATCGACGGCAGCCACCCGAACACTATGTACGCCAGGGACGATTGCAGCCCCATGTAGGCCGTGACCTGCCAGGCCAGTCGATCGCGCAACAAACCGCGCACTCGATAAGCAGCGATGTGGGCGCCCTGTCTCTGACCGACTTGCGGCAACCAGAACAAACCGGCCACCAGCGCCGGGACCACCCAGAAGCCCAGGCCAAGGGCCCAGCTTTTATCGAAGTGCTCGCTCAACGGGACGGTCGCGCCCGCCGCCATGGCCGCGCCCAGGCACAGGGCCATGGTGTAGACGCCGGTCATGGTCCCGGCCTGCTTCGGGAAGTCGCGCTTGACGATGCCCGGCAGCAGCACACCAATGATGCCGATACTGGCACCGGCCAGCACGCTGCCGCTGAACAGGCCGATGGCCCCGAAGGAACTGCGCAGCACGATCCCGCCCGCCAGCATCAGTAGAATGCCCGGCACGACACGCTCCGCACCAAAGCGGCGCGCCAGCACCGGTGCCAGCGGCGCGAACAAACCCAGGCAGAGAACCGGCAACGTGGTCAGCAGACCGGCCTGCGCCGCGGACAACCCCAGGGACTTCGACACGTCGCTGAGCATCGGCGCCATGCTCGACAGCGCCGGACGCAAGTTCAACGCCACCAGAATCAGGCCCAGCAGCAACAGCCACGGACGACGCAGCAGCGGATGGCTCTGTTGGACCTGCTCATCATCGGCCTCGGCGTCGATCAGTAATTCATCGAGCTCGGCCGAGCGTTTGGCTTCGGTGCCTGGGGTGTTGCGGCTGGACATGGTTTTCTCGGTTTCAAGGTTCATTGATCAACTGTCTCGACAGCGCTTTTGCCCGTTCCGGGTCACGTTGTTCCACGGCATCGAGCAGTTCGATGTGCAGGTCGAACACTTCCTGGCGGCGCGGGGAGATGTTCAGGCAGTGGCGCAATTGCGCGCCGACGACACTGGAAAAATAACGGTACAACTCGCTAAGGGTCGGATTATGCGCGGCGTCCACCAGGAGGCGATGGAACACCAGGTCACAGGCGATGTAGGTGTCGAGATCGCCGTGGTAGTGACTGCCGCTCACGCCCAGCGCCTCGCGCAACGCCAACAGGTCTGCGTCGGTGCGACGCAAGGCCGCCAGGCCGATCGCTTCCACTTCAAGGATGTGCCGGGTCTCGCGTGCCTGCTCTTGGGAGCAGCGCGACAAGGCTTTCACGGTGTCCAATGGATCGACCACTGCCCGCAGGTAACTGCCGTCACCCTGGCGAATCTCGATCAATCCAGAAAACGCCAGTACCCGCATGGCTTCGCGCACGGTGTTACGGCTGACGCCCAGCTCGGCGGACAGCTCAGGCTCGGTGGGCAGGCGTTGGCCCACGGCCCACACGCCCTCGGTTATGCGCAGCCGCAGTTGCTCCAGGGCTTGGTCGACGAGGGAGCGTTTGATTATCGGAAGAATTTCAGACATGGAAAGTTTTCTTTCGTCCAATCATAGGATGAATTTTTTGACATGCTAGTCAGCTTCTGACATCGCGGCAACTCCTTTTCGCCTCGCTCAGAGGCCGTTTCCCACCCACCCGAGGAGCGACGACCTACATCCCCCCCGGTAGAGCGGCGGCAGACTTCGGACTTCGGAACGGGTGACATGGCTCGCTCCCCCGACAACGGATGGAAGAAACCGATGGAAGAAGTCAATTTCGGCACAAAGAACAGCCGTTCGTTTTTTCTCGAAAAAGACCGGAAATTGCTGGCTGTGCGCGCTGAGGCTGGGGTTACTCTGGCTTCAACACTGTGCCGTGAAGCCGCCCACCATGCGTTGGCTGGCAGTGAGCTGCTGTTCGACGTGGAAGATGCGCAGGTGCAGGTTTACAAATTACCGGATCAGGCCGATGCCACCCTGCGCAAAGCCATGCTGCGCGAGTTGCCCGACGTACGTTTCGCCGGCAGCGTACTGGTGGACCCTCTCACCCGGGAACCGATTCTCTACACCGAAAACATGTTCCTGAAGTTCATCGATGAGCTGGCGCCCGCGCGATGCCTGGAAATCCTCGCGGCACTGAATCTGCAGATCAAACACGTGGCGCCCTACGCGACAAACGCTTTCTTCGTTCATCATCAGGACAATCATGGCACGCAAGTGTGCTCGTTCTCTCGACAATTGCTCGAGCGCCGGGACGTCGAGTATTGCCACCCGGAAATGCTGCGTCAGGGCCAACGACGGGCGATCCATCACAACCAGTGGCATTTGAAAAAAACCGTCGTCAGTTACCAATTCGAGATCGATGCCAGCGCCAATGTCGAGGCTGCCCATGTATTGGCTCAAGGTGAAGGCGTCGTCATCGCGATCATTGACGATGCCTTCGACATCGACCATCCCGAGTTCGCCGGCACAGCCAAGATCGTCGGCGCACGAAACTTCGACCGACGTAATGCCGCGTCAGGCCCGAGGCCGAAAAATGCCCTCGAACGCCACGGCACTGCGGCAGCGGGTGTTGCCTGTGCCAATGGCGATGGCGGTGCCAGCGGCGTGGCTCCCCGCGCCAGCCTCATGCCGTTGAAGCTGACCAGGCCCTTGGGCGCTCGGGCCGAAGCGGACGCGTTTTATTGGGCTGCGCAACAAGGGGCTGACATCATTTCCTGCAGCTGGGGACCGCTTGAAGGGCATTGGGCTGACCCGACCGATCCCCGGCACACACAGGTATTTCCATTGGCCGCCAGCACGCGCCTGGCCATCGAATACGCGGCCACCAAGGGTCGCGCCGGCAAAGGCTGCGTGATTTTTTTCGGTGCGGGCAACGGCAACGAGAGCCTGGACAATGATGGTTATTCCAGCCATCCCATGGTGATCGCCGTGGGCGCATGCAACGACCAGAGTCGCCGCAGCGCATACAGTGACTTCGGCAAGGCATTGTGGTGCTGCTTTCCCAGCGGTGATCAGGCGCACCCGGACCCCAAGTACAAACCCGCGACTTCGGCCCCGCAGACCCGAGGCATTCGCACCACGGATCTGTCCGGCAAATTCGCCGATACCACCCACCCAGCCTTCATCGAAACGTTCAGTGGCACCTCCAGTGCCTGCCCAGGCGCGGCCGGTGTGGCGGCCCTGATACTGAGCGCCAACCCCGCGCTGGATCGCGAGTCGGTTCGCCGGATTCTCGCCGAATGCTGCGACAAAATCGGCCACGCCGACGATGGCCCCTTGGGTCAATACGATCAGGACGGTCACAGCCACTACTACGGCCATGGCCGTCTTAATGCCTTGCGCGCCGTGCAGATCGCGATGAAGCGCAAGCAGGAACAGGTTGGCTGAACATTTCCGACAGGGGTCTGGGCGTCGCGCCCTATAAGTCGAGGAATCGCCTGACGGGGTAATCAGCTTCGCGTAGGAAGGCAAACACCTAGGGTCACAAGGAGGCAAAACGAGCGGTATTTTCGATTAGTCAAAATTACCCTTTGAGGGTAGTTTCAAGGACAGGGTTTACGTTTCTTATGGAAAAGAACACACCCCATTACGACTTGGATGTGATCAAGGCGGATGTCAGGCGGCTTGGAAGGAACGGGTTTACCAGGGCAGCGCATGAGAGCGCTGAGGACCTGGGCTTTACGCTCAGCGAGATGCAGCAAACCGTTTTCGATCTGGACCGCAGCATGTTGTACAAGTCGATGACTACCTATGCAGATCACCGAACCTGGCAGGACGTCTATCACACCCATTCTGGTGAAATGGAGATCTACGTAAAGGTTACCTATCGTTCAAACGGTAAGGCTCCGGTGATCTCCTTCAAGGAGAAAAACACATGAAAACAGAGCAATGCTATTCCTGCGGAGCGCCTGAGGGGATGACACGCTTCGAGGGCCGCACAATCATCAAGAGCGTCAAAGGCATGGAGCGTCGGCTCGACAACCTTTGTGGTTGGGAATGCCAGAAATGCGGGGATGCCATCTTCGATAGCGACTCCGCTGAGCGCTATTCGATTGCAGGTGATGAACTGATCATCGCCGGCCGCCAGATGATCGGCGAGGAGATGAAGCGTATCCGCCGCAAACTCAACCTGACGCAAAAGCAAGCGGTGGAACTGCTTTCCGGGGGCGGGCACAACGCGTTTTCCCGCTATGAGCGCGGCGAGATCACCGCCCCCAGGACGTTGATACTGCTGATGCGGCTGCTCGATCGCTACCCGCATTTGCTCAGCGATGCGAAAGTGTTGGCCGAGGGTGCGGACTTTCGCGGTTTCAAACGTGTTACGCATGAAGCGCACGAAATCCTGGCGGATTCCTGAAACCCCGTATCTGTACTGTAGGAGCGAGCATGCTCGCGATGGTAGCCCGGCCACCGCTGGAATACAGACAGCCCACGTTATCGTTGACGAACATCGCGACGGTTCGACGCCTCGACATGCTCGCTCCTACAGGGGGAACAAAAAAACCCGGAACAAGTCCGGGTTTATTTCAGTGCCGAAGACCGATCAATGCAGGATCTGGCTCAGGAACAGTTTGGTGCGGTCGTTCTGCGGGTTGTCGAAGAAGTCGTTCGGCGCGGCCTGTTCGACGATTTCGCCCTTGTCCATGAAGATCACGCGGTTGGCCACGGTGCGGGCAAAGCCCATTTCGTGGGTCACGCAGAGCATGGTCATGCCGTCTTCAGCCAGGCCGATCATGGTGTCCAGTACTTCTTTCACCATTTCCGGGTCGAGGGCCGAGGTCGGTTCGTCGAACAGCATGATTTTCGGCTTCATGCACAGCGCACGAGCGATCGCCACACGCTGCTGCTGACCACCGGACAGTTGCCCCGGATACTTGTGCGCCTGCTCCGGAATGCGTACGCGCTCCAGGTAGTGCATGGCGATTTCCTCGGCCTTGCGCTTGGGCATCTTGCGGACCCACATCGGCGCCAGGGTGCAGTTCTGCAAAATGGTCAGGTGCGGGAACAGGTTGAAGTGCTGGAACACCATGCCGACTTCACGGCGGATCGCTTCGATCTGCTTGAGGTCATTGGTCAATTCCACGCCATCAACGACGATGCGGCCCTGCTGGTGCTCTTCCAGACGGTTGAGGCAGCGGATGGTGGTGGACTTGCCCGAACCCGAAGGGCCACACAGGACGATACGCTCGCCCTGCTTGACGTTCAGGTTGATGTCTTTCAACACGTGGAACTGACCGTACCACTTGTTGACGCCCTGCATCTGAATAATGCCTTCAGGGCTCACAGGCTGTTTGATTGCTTCGCTCATCAGAAAACTTCCTAAATAGGTAGCGACTTAGCGCTTGTGGCCTGTGTCGAGCTTGCGTTCCAGATGCATGGAATAGCGCGACATACCAAAACAGAAAATCCAGAACACCAGAGCGGCGAACACGTAGCCTTCAGTGGCCATGCCCAGCCATTTCGGATCGGCGGCGGCTTGCTTGACACTGTTGAGCAGGTCGAACAGGCCGATGATGATCACCAGGCTTGTGTCCTTGAACAGTGCAATGAAGGTGTTGACGATGCCGGGGATCACCAGCTTCAGGGCTTGCGGCAGAATCACCAGGCCCATGCTGCGCCAGTAACCCAGGCCCATCGCCGCAGCCGCTTCGTACTGCCCCTTGGGAATCGCTTGCAGGCCCCCGCGCACCACTTCGGCCACATAGGCCGACTGGAACAGGATCACGCCGATCAATGCCCGCAGCAGTTTGTCGAAGTTCATGCCTTCGGGCAGAAACAACGGCAGCATCACCGAGGACATGAACAGCACCGTGATCAACGGCACGCCACGCCAGAACTCGATGAAGGTCACGCAGACCACACGAATGGCCGGCATGTTGGAACGTCGCCCCAGCGCCAGGACAATCCCCAGCGGCAACGCACCGGCGATACCCACCGTGGCGATGACCAGGGTCAGCATCAGGCCGCCCCACTGGCTCGTTGCCACTTGTTGCAGGCCAAACACGCCACCATGCAGCAGGCACCAGGCGATGATCGGGTACAGCACCAGGAAGCACAGGCCGTACACCGCTTTGCGCGGGAAGCGCGAGATGAACAGCGGTGCTGCGCCGAGGACCGCCAACCATACGGTCAGGTCCACGCGCCAGCGCAGTTCCGGCGGGTAGTAGCCGTACATGAACTGGCCAATACGCTGCTGGATGAACACCCAGCAGGCGCCCTCTTTGGTGCAGTCCGCACGAGTGGTGCCGACCCAGTTGGCGTCGATGATCGCCCACTGCAGGATCGGTGGAACCACAAGGTATATGAGGTAGAACGCGAACAGGGTCAGCAGGGTATTGAGCCAACTGGAGAACATGTTCGCGCGCATCCACGCCACGATACCGATGCTACTGCTCGGTGGTGGCATGTCAGGTTTGAAAGTATGAGTACTCATGCGCTTTTCCTTACCGCTCGATCAGCGCAATGCGCTTGTTGTACCAGTTCATCAGCAGGGAAATGCTGATGCTGATCGCCAGGTAGACGCTCATGGTGATGGCAATCACTTCGATCGCCTGACCGGTCTGGTTCAGCACGGTGCCGGCGAACAGCGACACCATTTCCGGATAACCGATACCGGCGGCCAACGACGAGTTCTTCACCAGGTTCAAGTACTGGCTGGTCAGCGGTGGAATGATCACGCGCAGAGCTTGCGGGATGATCACCTTGCGCAGGGTCGGGCCGTTGCGCAGGCCGAGCGAGTGAGCCGCTTCGGTCTGGCCATGGCTGACCGACTTGATGCCCGAGCGCACGATTTCGGCGATGAACGCCGCGGTGTACACGGTCAGTGCAAGGGTCAGTGCCAGCAGTTCCGGGATCAACACCCACCCGCCGACGAAGTTGAAGCCCTTGAGTACGGGCATCTCCCAATGCACAGGTGCGCCAAAAACCAGGGTGCACAAGGCCGGGATCACCAGGAACAACGCCAGGCCGACCCAGAACTTGTGGAATGGCTCACCGGTTTCATTGAACCGTTTGTTGGCCCAGCGGCTCATCAGCACGATGGCGACGATCGCGACCACGATGCTTGCCAGGAACGGCCATAAACCGTCAGCGACCACAGCGCCCGGCATGTTCAGGCCACGGCTGCTGACAAAGAAGGTGTCGCCGAAATTGTGGCTGTTACGCGGGCCTGGCATGGTCAGGAAAACCGCGAAATACCAAAACAGGATTTGCAACAGCGGCGGGATGTTACGGAAGATCTCGACGTAGACGGTCGCCAGCTTGGCGATGATCCAGTTCTTGGAAAGGCGCGCCACGCCGATGATGAAGCCGAGAATAGTGGCCAGCACCACGCCGATGAAGCTCACCAGCAAGGTATTGAGCAGGCCGATGACAAACACCCGGGCATAGCTGTCCGCTTCGGTGTAGTCGATCAGGTGCTGGGCGATGCCGAAACCGGCACTGCGCTCCAGAAAGTCAAAACCGGAGGTGATGCCCCGGTGCTGAAGGTTGGTCTGGGTGTTGTCGAACAGGTACCAGCCCATCGAGACCACCGCGACAATGGTGATGATCTGGAAGAGCCACGCACGCACTTTTGGATCGCTGAGGCTGAGCCTCTGCTTTGGTGCGCCGATTGAATTTTGCATGAAGTGCCCCGCAAAGAATGGAACAGAACATCACCCGGCAGTTGGCCTGCCGGGTGATAGAACCATTAGCGCACTGGTGGTGCGTACTGAATGCCGCCAGCGTTCCACAAGGCGTTCAGCCCGCGGTCGATTTCCAGCGGAGTGCTCTTGCCGAGGTTTTTCTCGAACACTTCACCGTAGTTACCGACTTGCTTGACGATCTGCACGACCCAGTCTTTCTTCACTTTCAGGTCTTTGCCGTATTCACCGTCAGCACCCAGCAGACGAGCGACGTCCGGGTTCTTGGTGGACTTGGCTTCAGCTTCAACGTTTTTCGAGGTGACGCCTGCCTCTTCAGCGTTGAGCATGGCGTAGCCAACCCAGCGCACGATGGCCAGCCACTCGTCGTCGCCATTACGCACGACCGGGCCCAGCGGCTCCTTGGAAATGGTTTCCGGCAGAACCACGTAGTCCTTCGGCGCAGCCAGCTTGCTGCGTTGAGCGAACAGCTGGGACTTGTCGGAGGTCAGCACGTCGCAACGACCGGATTCCAGCGACTTGGCGCTTTCATCGGAGGTGTCGAAAGTGATCGGGGTGTACTTCAGGCCGTTGGCGCGGAAGTAGTCGGAAACGTTCAGCTCGGTCGTGGTACCGGCCTGGATGCAGACGGTCGCGCCGTCCAGTTCCTTGGCACTTTTCACGCCCAGTTTCTGGTTGGCCAGGAAGCCGATGCCATCGTAGTAGGTAATGAAGCCCGGGAATTTCAGGCCCATGCCCGCGTCGCGGGAGCTGGTCATGGTGGTGTTGCGCGACAGGATGTCGATTTCGCCCGATTGCAGCGCGGTGAAGCGCTCCTTGGCGTTCAACTGGCTGAACTTGACCTTGGTCGCATCGCCAAACACAGCTGCGGCCACGGCGCGGCAGACGTCAGCGTCGATACCAACGATCTTGCCGGTGGAATCAGGAACCGAGAAGCCTGGCAGACCATCGCTGACGCCACACTGCACGAAACCTTTCTTCTGCACTGCATCCAGGGTTGCACCCGCCTGAGCGAACCCGCTGACGCCAAGCACTGCGGCTGCAGTCACGACGGCCAGGGTGGATTTCAACATCTTCATTCAAACCTCCAGTTTTGCTCTTGTTGTGTCGGAGCGTGATTCCTGTCGCACCCTTTTGAGGCGTTGTTGACCCGTGTTGGCTTCTTTTGGGATCAACCGACGTAGAGACCGCGCTATGAGTCTAGTAGGAGAAAATCCACCGAATGGATCACTCGCTTCTCACCAGTCGGCCGAACGGGCTGTAGCCCTTTCACGTTCGCTAAGCCCGAGTCGGCCACTGGCGAACATCCATCACCGGATTTATTGCTATCCCACCAGGAACAATGGCCTGATAGTGTTACCGACAGGCGTGGGATTAATCTTACGAACAACCTCTTAGCAAACGCCGTACCAGACCGCTCGTCGGGGCACTTCACCGACAGGTCAATAGCGAAACTTTCAGCCTTGCGACATCTTCGTAACTGATCAACCCGGTACGCACTCAGATCACGCACTCATTAAGAGCGCACGCACACAATTGGAGCAGCCATGAGCGAGCCGTTGATACTTGAACCCGTCAGGACCCCGGACGCCTGCGTCATCTGGCTGCACGGCCTGGGGGCCGACCGTTTCGACTTCCTGCCGGTGGCCGAAGCCTTGCAGGAAAGCCTGCTGAGCACACGTTTCGTTCTGCCACAGGCCCCCACCCGCGCTGTCACCATCAACGGTGGCTACGAGATGCCGAGCTGGTACGACATCCTGGCCATGAGCCCGGCGCGAGCCATCAGCCGTGAGCAACTGGAAGCCTCGGCGGATCGGGTTATCGAGCTGATCGAGACACAGCGTGCCAGCGGAATAGACGCCTCTCGGATCTTCCTGGCAGGTTTTTCCCAGGGTGGCGCCGTGGTGTTACACACCGCGTTTCTGAAATGGCAGGGCCCCTTGGGGGGCGTACTTGCCCTCTCCACCTATGCACCCACGTTCAGTGACGAACTGCAGCTCTGCGCGAGCCAACAGCGTATCCCGGTGATCTGCCTGCACGGCCAGTACGATGACGTGGTGCAAAACGCCATGGGGCGCAGCGCCTACGAATATTTGAAGCAGCATGGTGTCACCGTGACATGGCAGGAATACCCAATGGGGCACGAAGTGTTACCCGAGGAGATTCGCGACGTCGGTGTCTGGCTGGCCGAGCGCCTGCGTTAACGGCGGCCTCACACGGCCCATTGATCCCTCCCACTACGCCGCGCCCGTTTCTTGCATTACACTGGCCGGCACTTAACCTATTGATGAGATGACCGTGCTCAAAGCACTCAAGAAAATGTTCGGTAAAAGCGAGGCTGAGCAGCTCGCCCCCACCTCCAGCGCCGCGCCCCACGCAACTGCACAGCGCAGCGAAGGTCAGCAGCCTGAACGGGACGTCGCCGAAGCGACCGCAAAACGCGCACCAAAGTCCGCGCCGGCCATCGCCACCGCCGAAGCCACTCACGCCAAGGCACCGCACAGCGAACCCGCGAAGCCTGCAAAACTACGCCGCGAGCCCAAGCCCAAGGCGCCGGTCATTCCCTGGAAGCTCGAGGACTTCGTCGTCGAGCCTCAGGAAGGCAAAACCCGCTTCCACGATTTCAAGCTCGCGCCGGAGCTGATGCACGCCATCCAGGATCTCGGTTTCCCCTACTGCACGCCTATCCAGGCGCAGGTCCTGGGTTTCACCCTGGCAGGTAAAGACGCCATCGGCCGCGCCCAGACGGGTACAGGTAAAACGGCAGCGTTCCTGATTTCGATCATCACCCAGTTGCTGCAAACCCCGCCGCCGAAAGAGCGCTACATGGGCGAGCCGCGGGCACTGATCATCGCGCCCACCCGCGAACTGGTGGTGCAGATTGCCAAGGACGCCGCGGACCTGACCAAGTACACCGGCCTCAACGTCATGACGTTCGTGGGCGGCATGGATTTCGACAAGCAACTCAAGCACCTCGAAGCCCGCCACTGCGACATCCTCGTGGCCACCCCGGGCCGCCTGCTGGACTTCAACCAGCGCGGTGATGTGCACCTGGACATGGTCGAAGTCATGGTACTGGACGAAGCCGACCGCATGCTCGACATGGGTTTCATTCCGCAAGTGCGCCAGATCATTCGCCAGACGCCTCCGAAATCCGAACGCCAGACCCTGCTGTTCTCGGCGACCTTCACCGATGACGTGATGAACCTGGCCAAGCAATGGACCACCGACCCGGCGATCGTCGAAATCGAAGTCACCAACGTGGCCAATGAAAACGTCGAACAGCACATCTATGCGGTGGCGGGTGCCGATAAATACAAACTGCTTTACAACCTGGTCAACGACAACGGTTGGGAACGGGTCATCGTGTTTGCCAACCGCAAGGACGAAGTCCGTCGCATTGAAGAACGCCTGGTACGCGATGGCATCAACGCGGCGCAACTGTCCGGCGATGTGCCACAGCACAAGCGCATCAAAACCCTGGAAGGCTTTCGCGAAGGCAAGATTCGCGTATTGGTCGCAACCGATGTTGCCGGTCGCGGCATTCACATCGATGGCATCAGCCACGTGATCAACTTCACCCTGCCGGAAGTCCCGGACGATTACGTGCACCGCATCGGCCGTACGGGTCGCGCCGGCGCTGACGGCGTGTCGATCAGCTTTGCCGGCGAAGACGATTCGTACCAGCTACCGTCCATCGAAGCGCTGCTGGGTAAAAAGATCAGCTGTGAAACACCGCCGACCCATCTGTTACGTGCGGTCGAGCGCAAACGTCCTTAACGGATGATGTGCAAGAGAAGGCGCAGCCGGAGACGGACTGCGCTTTTTTTTCGCCCGGACATTGCGAGACATATTTAAAAGTCCATAATAGACAAATTAGTTTATTCGCATCCGGAGCCGCCCATGTCCAGCACCCCCTACGTGATCAACCAACCTCAGGCTCGCGAACTGTTGGCGCAAATCGTTGTGCCACAGATCCTGCGCAAACTGTTCCGTGACCTGGCTGCCGGGCAGGCTGTGCAACCAGCGCAGCAACTGGTGGAGTTTCCAAAGGGTGCCGGCGACTTCATCAACTATTTAGGCGTGCTGGCCGAGGATGGCGTCTATGGGGTGAAAACCTCGCCCTACATCGTGCGTGAGCAGGGCGCACTGGTAACGGCCTGGACGTTGCTGATGTCGATGCGGACCGGCCAACCGCTGTTGCTGTGCGATGCTGGCGAACTGACCACAGCGCGCACCGCCGCGACCACGGCCGTGGCCGTCGATGCGCTTGCCGCGTCGAATGCGCAACGCCTGGCGATCATCGGCAGCGGCAAGGTGGCCCAGGCTCACGTGCACTATGTCAAAGGCCTGCGCGACTGGAGGGACATCCGCATCTATTCGCCGGGCTTGAACGACTGCACCAGAGAGGAGTTGGCGCTTATAAAGGGTCTTGACCCACGCCTGACCCTGGCCGACAGCCGCGAAGCGGCCATCGACGACGCCGACGTGATCCTGTTGTGCACCTCATCAGCGGGTCCTGTCATCGACCCGTCAACCTTGAGCAAGCCGGCGCTGATCACCTCCATCAGCACCAACGCACCGCGCGCCCATGAAGTACCGCCGCAAAGCCTGAATGACATGCAGGTGTTCTGTGACTATCGCCTGACCACGCCGGGTTCAGCCGGGGAGATGTTGATTGCGGGCGAACGACATGGCTGGGATTCGGCGCGGATCGTGGGTGATCTGCCGGACTTGCTCAGCGGCAAGGTCCCGCGCCCCGATTACCAGCGCCCTGTGTTTTTCCGCTCGATCGGGTTGGGCCTGGAAGACATTGCGCTGGCCAATGCCCTGTACCAACTCCAGCAACAACACTGATCCCCAACTGTGGGAGCGGGCTTGCTCGCGATGGCGGTGTTTCAGCCACCAATGGGGGTATCTGACACACCGCCATCGCGAGCAAGCTCGCTCCTACAGAGGTTCGGTTCACAGACATTCATGGCATTGCGGCCCATTCAGGAGACCCACATGAGCCACGCAGACTTCATCATCATCGGCGGCGGGATTGCCGGTGCTTCCACCGGTTTCTGGCTGTCGCAGCACGGACGCGTGATTGTGCTCGAACGCGAATCCCATCCGGCCTATCACTCCACCGGACGTTCCGCCGCGTTGTTCACCGCAGCCTATGGCACCCCGCAGGTGCGGGCGTTGACCCTGGCCAGTCGTGATTTCTTCGACGCCCCACCTGCCGGCTTCTGCGAGCACCCGCTATTGACCCCGCGCGGCGAGATGACCGTGGACTTCACCGGCGATCCGGCCGAGCTGAACAATCAGTACCTGAGCGCCAGGGCCACCGTGCCTGAGATGCAGTTGCTCAGCGCCGAAGAAGCCTGCGCCCGCCTGCCCATCCTGCGCCGGGAGAAAGTCCACGGCGCAATCTACGACCCAACCGCCAGCGACATCGACACCGATGCCCTGCATCAGGGCTATCTGCGCGGTATTCGGCGCAACCAGGGCCAAGTGCATACCGACATGGAAGTCCTGGACCTGGCCCGCGATGCCGAAGGCATGTGGCAGGTACACACCGGCAACCAGACCTTCAGCGCGCCCATCATCATCAATGCCGCCGGTGCCTGGGCCGACAAGATCGGTAAACTGGCGGGCGCCCACCCCCTGGGCCTCCAACCCAAGCGCCGCGCGGCCTTCATCTTTGCCGGCCCCGAAGGCGTGGACAGCCACCATTGGCCGATGCTGGTCAGCCTCGACGAATCGTTCTACATGAAGCCCGATGCCGGGATGTTCCTCGGCTCCCCAGCCAACGCCGACCCGGTGGAGCCGCACGACGTGCAGCCCGAAGAGCTGGACATCGCCATGGGCATCTACCAGATCGAAGAAGCCACCACCCTGACCATTCGCCGCCCGACCCGCACCTGGGCCGGCCTGCGCAGCTTCGTCGCCGACGGCGATCTGGTCTCGGGTTTCGACCCCGAGGTGCCAGGGCTGTTCTGGGTCGCAGCGCAAGGTGGTTACGGCATCCAGACTTCACCCGCCATGGGCCAGGCCAGCGCGGCCCTGGTGCGCGGCGAGGCGTTACCGCAGACGCTCACGCGGTTCGGCCTGGAGGCCGGGATGCTCTCGCCCGCTCGCCTGGGCTGATCGGCGTTCGCCGTGACGTGCCGACCTGATTGCGGCAAACTTCCAGCGTCCTGTGTTGCAGGGCGCTGACCGTTGCCTGGAGTTCCCTCGTATGAATGCACCTGTTAAAGACCCGGCCCTGGATAACTTTCGCGCGATTGCCGATGCCATCGCCACGTTGTTCTTTCCCCATGCCGAGGTGGTGCTGCACGACCTGCGCACGCAAAAGATCGATTACATCGCCAACAACCTGTCCAAGCGTGAAGTCGGCGACGATGCGGCACTGGAAGACATGCTCGGCGATGACATCAGCGAGCGAAACATCGGGCCGTACGAAAAATTGAACTGGGACGGTCAGAAGATCCGCAGCTTGAGCAGCGTTCTGCGCGACAGCAACGGTCATCCGCTGGCCGTGCTGTGCATCAACCTGAATATTTCGTTGTTTGAAAACGCCAAGGCGGCGCTGGACCTGTTCCTGTCGCCAAGCAAGCTGATTCCGCAACCGGACTCCCTGTTCCGTGATGACTGGCAGGAGCGAATCAACACCTTCCTGCACGGCTGGCTGCGCGAACGCCAGCTCAGCCTGAACCTGCTGACACGCGACCACAAACGCGAATTGGTGCTGGCGCTGCATGCCGAAGGCGCCTTCAAGGGCAAAAGCGCCTCCAACTACGTCGCCAACGTCCTGAACATGGGGCGGGCGACGGTGTACAAGCACCTCAAGGAACTCAAGGGCTGATTAAAAAATGTGGGAGCGGGCAAGCCCGCTCCGACCGTGGATCTTTGTCTAACCCGTAAGGGTTATTCCAACGCCGAAGCCGGGCCAAAGAACTCGTAGCGGCTCTGTTCCTCCGGCACGCCCAATGCCTTCAGGTGACGCTTGACCACCGCCATGAAGCTTTTGGGCCCAAGGAAGTAGGCATCCACATCACGATGCTCCGGCATCCACTCAGCCAGTTGTTCCTGGCTCAACAAACCCACCTTGTGCGCTGCCGGGCTGACGCCGTCATCTTCGGCGTAGCAGTAGAATCGCTGCAACTGCGGATGACGCTCCGCCAGGTCATCGATCCAGTCGCGGAAGGCGTGAACCGTGCCATTGCGCGCGCAGTGGATGAAGTGCACCGGCCGCTCGGTTTGCAGGGCCGCTTCAAGCATGGCCAGGGTCGGGGTAATGCCGACGCCGCCACTGATCAGCACCAGCGGTTTGTCGCTGTCGGTGAGGGTAAATTCGCCCGATGGCGGAAACAGTTGAATGCTGTCGCCCACATGCAGCTCATCGTGCAGGTGATTGGACGCGCGACCACCGGCCTCGCGCTTGACGCTGATGCGGTAATGCTTGTCGTTGCTCAGGGACGACAGCGAGTAGTTACGACGGATTTCTTCGCCATCGAGGAACAGTTGCATGCCGATGTACTGGCCAGGTTCGGAAGCGAGGATCGGCCCCTTGTCTGCCGGCTCGAAGTAGAACGAGATGATCTCCGAGCTTTCCTCGACCTTGGCCGCGACGATGAACTCACGCGCGCCGCGCCAGCCGCCCCTTGCCTGTTCTTTCTGGTCGTAGATGCTGGTTTCGGCGCCGATCAGGATGTCGGCCAACTGGCCATAAGCCGCCGCCCAGGCGCCCATGACCTGCGCGGTGGCAATCTCCTCACCCAGCACTTCGGAAATCGCACGCAGCAGGCAAGTGCCAACGATCGGGTAGTGTTCCGGCAGGATTTGCAGGGCCACGTGCTTGTTGATGATCTTGGCCACCAGATCACCCAGTTGATCGAGCTGATCAATGTGACGGGCGTACATCAGCACGCCGTTCGCCAGGGCGCGGGGTTGGTCGCCGCTGGCCTGGTGAGCCTGGTTGAACAGAGGGCGCACCTCGGGGTACTCGGAAAGCATCATGCGGTAGAAATGAGTGATCAACGCCTCGCCGCCACTTTCCAGCAACGGCACGGTGGATTTGACGATTGCACGGTCTTGAACGCTAAGCATAAGGTGACTCCTGCGCCACTTGGGTTTCTAATGTGTTTGCCCTAGCTTTATCAGTTTCCGTGCCAGTTATTTATTCCTTATAAATCAATACGTTGATAACTTTATAGTCATATCGACAGCGCCTGGCTTATAGTCATCCGGACTACATGGAGTCACTATGACTGCAAAATCTCTGCTCACCACCCTGCTCCCGCTGGTCGCCGACCTGTCCCGCGAACTGCCCGAGGGCGAGCGTTATCGGCGCCTGCTCGAAGCCATGCGCGCGCTGCTTCCGTGCGATGCTGCCGCGTTGCTGCGCCTGGATGGCGAATGGCTGGTGCCGCTGGCGGTCGATGGTTTGAGCACCGACACCCTGGGACGACGCTTCAAGGTCAGCGAACACCCACGCTTCGAAGCGCTGCTCAGCAGCCACGGGCCGACCCGCTTCGCCGCCAACAGTGAATTGCCCGACCCCTACGACGGGTTGGTCGACGGCCTGGACGACCATCTGGAGGTCCACGACTGCATGGGCTGCCCGCTGTTTATCGATGAACGTCCATGGGGGCTGCTGACCCTCGATGCCCTGGACCCGCAAAGTCGCGAACCGGTCGAACTGGACGCCCTGGAGGCCTTCGCCAGCCTGGCTGCTGCCACGGTCAACGCCGCCGAACGTATCGAGCGCCTGGCTAATCGCGCCGAAGACGAGCATCAGCGCGCCGAGTTGTACCGCCAGGCCAGCGGTCAGCAGAATCGCGAACTGATCGGCCAGAGCAAGGCGCACAAACGGCTGGTGGAAGAAATCAATCTGGTCGGCGGCAGCGACCTGACCGTGTTGATCACCGGCGAGACCGGGGTCGGCAAGGAACTGGTGGCCCAGGCGATTCACGCCGCCTCGCCCCGCGCCGACAAGCCGATCATCAGCCTCAACTGCGCGGCGCTGCCGGACACCCTGGTGGAAAGCGAACTGTTCGGCCACGTGCGCGGCGCCTTCACCGGCGCCACCAGCGACCGACGCGGAAAGTTCGAACTGGCCAACGGCGGTACGCTGTTTCTCGACGAAGTCGGTGAGCTGTCGCTGACCGTCCAGGCCAAATTGCTGCGTGTGCTGCAAAGCGGCCAGTTGCAGCGCCTGGGCTCCGACAAGGAGCATCAGGTCGATGTACGCCTCATCGCCGCCACCAACCGTGACCTTGCCGAAGAAGTGCGCAGCGGCCGCTATCGCGCCGACTTCTACCATCGCCTGAGCGTCTACCCGCTGCTGGTGCCGGCGCTGCGCGATCGCGGTCGTGACGTGTTGCTGCTCAGCGGTTTCTTCCTCGAACAGAACCGTTCGCGCATGGGCCTCAACAGCCTGCGCCTGACCAGCGAAGCACAGACCGCATTGCTGGCCTACGATTGGCCAGGCAACGTGCGGGAACTCGAGCACTTGATTGGTCGCAGTGCGCTCAAGGCCCTGGGCAACTGCCGGGAGCGACCGAAGATCCTCAGCCTGGGGGTGGAGAATCTGGACTTGCCCAACGCCAGCGTCGAAGTGGCGGACGAGCCGGCCGCCGTCATTCCGGCCGCGGTGGTGACCGGTGATTTGCGCGAGGCGACTGAACGCTATCAGCGCCAGTTGATCAACGCCTGCCTGGAGCGCCACCACAACAACTGGGCGAGCGCGGCGCGAGAGTTGGGGCTGGACCGGGCAAACCTGGGCCGGATGGCGAAGCGGTTGGGGATCAAGTGAAACCGCTATCGTCGGAGCGCCGCCCGGAGCAAGCTCGCTCCTACAGGGTTCTGTGTTGCTCACAAATCCCCTGTAGGAGCGAGCTTGCTCCGGGCGGCGTTTCGACGATTGGGCCAGGCCATTCAGCCAATTTCCTAAAGCCTGCCCCCTTCAAGTCGATAACCCGGCATTGATAGCTGTCGGCGAACCTTGAATCGCCCATCACCTTTTTCCACAGAAGGTTTTTATGTCTTCCATCAAAGCTCGCGCAGACTCACTTTCGCTTCTGCTGTTCACCTTGCGCAGCGGCAAGTTGATGGCGATCAACCTGCTCAAGGTCAGTGAGATCATTCCCTGCCCACCGCTGACCAAATTGCCGGAGTCGCACCCACATGTTCAGGGCATTGCCACCCTGCGCGGCGCGTCGCTGTCGGTGATCGACCTCAGTCGGGCGATTGGCGAGCGGCCGCTGGAAGACCCGAACGGCGGCTGCCTGATCGTCACCGACATCAGCCGCTCCAAACAGGGCCTGCACGTCCAGGCCGTGAGCAAGATCGTCCATTGCCTGACCACCGACATCCGTCCCCCGCCCTTCGGTTCCGGCGGTGTGCGTTCGTACATCACCGGCGTAACCTCGGTCGACGGCACGCTGGTGCAAGTCCTGGACATCGAAAAGGTCATCCATGGCATCGCCCCCGCGCAGATCGAAGTGGCGCCGACCGAGCTGAGCATGGAAGACGCCGAACTGCTGGGCAATGCGCGCATTCTGGTGGTCGACGACAGCCAGGTGGCGCTGCAGCAATCGGTGCACACCCTGCGTAACCTCGGCCTGCAATGCCACACCGCGCGCAGCGCCAAGGAGGCCATCGACTGCCTGCTGGACTTGCAAGGCACGGCGCAGCAGATCAACCTGATCGTCTCTGACATTGAAATGTCGGAAATGGATGGTTACGCCCTCACCCGCACCCTGCGCGAGACCCCGGATTTTGCCCACCTTTACGTGCTGTTGCACACCTCGCTGGACAGCGCGATGAACAGCGAAAAAGCACGGCTGGCGGGCGCCAATGCGGTGCTGACCAAGTTCTCCTCGCCAGACCTGACCAAATGCCTGATCGAAGCGGCCAGGACGATCGCCGAACAAGGCCATTGATGTGACCGAGGCCTTTTGCTTGCTGATGCGGCGCAACCTTGCCGAGGTTGTGCCGGCGAGCAACTGGCCCTCTGGCATTGAAGTCCAGGTCTACCGCCCCGAACTCGCGCCCGCCGTGCATCGACTGATGCAACTGGGCTACCAGCACGGCGGCGGCCGCGTGCCGGCACTGGAGATCTGGCAGCAGCGGTTCGAGACCGATGCCGAATACGATCGCGATCTGTGCTTCGTTGCCCTTGAGGCCGATGCGATCGTTGGCGTCTGTCAGTGCTGGACCAGTGCCTACATCAAGAATCTGGTGGTGCACCCCGATGCCCAGGGCCGGGGATTGGGCCGTGCCCTGCTGTTGCATGCCTTCCAGGCGTTCGCGCAACGCCGCGAAGGCTTTGTGGATTTGAAGGTGCTGGAAGACAACCGGCGGGCGCAGCGGTTGTATCAAGGTGTCGGGATGGTCGTGGTTCGGCGGGAATGGGTGCCGGACTGATTGCCCGCGATGCGGTGTGCCCGTCACCACCGCAGTGTCTGGCCGGTCGCTATCGCGAGCAAGCTCGCTCCTACAGGTCCGGAGTTAACGCAAAATCGTTGTAGGAGCGGGCTTGCCCGCGATGGCGGTCGACTCCACAACATCAGGCATACTCAGTCCAAATTCCCAAAAGGATGCCTGCCCATGAAAGCCACCACCCTGACCCTCCTTTGCCTCACCGCCCTGGCCAGCCAGGCCCACGCCTCCAGCGATGAAGCCTGGGCCGCTTATGACAAAACAGTGCTCGCCAGTTGCACCAAGGCCAGCGGCCTGAAAAATGTGGCGCCGGTGGGCAATATCGCCCAGTTTGACGACCGAGTCGGTTACACCGCCGTACTGCTGCAAGGTCGCTACCCGCAAAAACACATGAAGAACCAGCAGGGTACCGAGTTGTGCCTGTACAGCAAGAAAGACAAAACCGCCTACGTCACCGAATGGGACTCCATCCGCGCGCCCGCCAAGTCAAAGTGAATGGCGCATAACTTGCTTCAGCACAGTTTTTGCGGCGGCATTCTGTCGCTGCTTCAAGCCGATGACAGCGACTGATCTTTCGATGAACACGACGTTTTCCTGCGTAGGCTGCGGCAAATGCTGCACTGACCATCACGTGCCTCTCACCCTGTCCGAAGCCCGCATGTGGGCGGACGATGGCGGTCAGGTCATCGTGCTGGTGGAGGCTTTCCTGGCCAATGGCCTTGGCCTGCCGACGCAGCAACGCGAACATGCCCAGCGGCGTTCGGTGTTAGTCAGCAGCGGCTCGGCGCAGGCCCACGTGGCAATCACCTTCGCCGCTTACAATGCCGGCCGTTGCCGGAATCTTGACGACGATAACCTCTGCCGCATCTACGAACGCCGTCCGTTGGTGTGCCGTATCTATCCGATGGAAATCAATCCGCACATTTCCCTCAACCCAGCCATCAAGGAATGCCCGCCCGAATCGTGGGAAAAAGGCCCGGACCTGATCCTCGGCGGTGAGTTGGTCGACCGTGAACTGGCGGCGCTGATCCAGCGTTCGCGTCAGGCCGATCGCGAAGAAATTCGCACCAAGGATGCGATTTGCGCCTCGCTGGGAATTCGCACGACGGCACTCAAGGGTGACGGGTTCACGGCTTACCTGCCGGACATGACGGCGTTTGCCACAGTCGTCGACCGGATGACTGATCAATCGCCGGCGGGCTCGGGCAGTGCGTGGCAGTTCCACGTATCAGGCTACGATATCGCCAGCCAGCTCCGGGCGAGCGGTGCGCAGGTGACCACTGAAACCCCGCTCAATTACGCGTTCATTTCACTGCGCGCGGCTTAACGGCGCACTCGCCAGAATTCCTGTGCCAATCGCCGCAAGTCGCCCGCCAGCCCGGCAACATCCGCAGAATTCGCCTGGCTGCGCTGCCCTTCGCTGACCGTGACTTCGCAGGCGCGGCGGATGCTGCTGATGTTGCGGTTGATGTCTTCGCTGACGGTACTCTGCTCCTCCACCGCCGAGGCGATCTGCAGGTTCATCTCGCTGATCTGGTTGACCCGCCGACTGATACCGTCCAGCGCCTCGGCAGCACGTCGAGCCTGCTCGACGCTGCATTGCACTTGCTCACCACTGTGTTGCATCGCCAGCACCGCATCGCGCGTGCCGTTTTGCAACGTGTTGATCATGCGCTCGATCTCGTTGGTCGACTGCTGGGTGCGCTGGGCCAGGCCGCGGACTTCATCGGCAACCACCGCAAACCCGCGTCCGGCGTCTCCGGCGCGCGCCGCCTCGATGGCAGCATTGAGTGCCAGCAGATTGGTCTGCTCGGCGATGCTGCGAATCACCTCCAGCACCCCGGTGATCTCGCTGCTGTGCCCTTCCAGTTGATGAATGACCGCAGTGGCGTGCGTCAGCTCATCGGCCAGGCGCAACACAACCTGACGGCTTTCACTGACCAACTGATGGCCCTCGAACGTCTCGCTGCCCGCCATATCGGCGGCCACGGCGGCCTGCTGCGCATGACTGGCGACCTGGGCGACGCTGGAGGACATCTGGTTGATCGCCGCAGCCACGTGATCGGTTTCCGCCTGCTGGTCCAGTGTGCTGCTGTGACTGCCCTGCAAATGGTCCACCAGCTCCGCCGCATGCCCCGCCAAGCGCTGCGAGGCATCGCCGATGCGCCCCACCACCGCACCGATCTGAGCTTCGAGCATCTGCAAGGCGAACTCGATCTGCCCAAACTCATCCCGGCGACCGGTGTAAATGCCTTGGCTCAACGGGTTATCGACAATCTGCCGGGCGCGCTCGCTCAGGGCCATCAGCGGACGCAACATCCGCCAGGTGCCGGCGGCCACCAGCGTGCCGCCGCCGATCAGGGCCACTAAACCGTACATCAACGACGAAGGATTGAGCCAAACCTGCAACCCAATGACACTGGCCAGGATCGCGCTGAACAGCAATGTCAGCTTCAGGCCTGGCCCGAGCACAGGCAGGCGTTGCATCAATGGCGTGCGCTCATTGCGAAGTTGCGTATAGGCCTTTTCTGCAGCCTCGATCTGCTGTTCCGTCGGGCGGGTGCGCACCGATTGGTACTCCACCGCCTGCCCGTTTTGCGTCATCGGCGTGGCGAAGGCACTCACCCAATAGTGGTCGCCATTCTGGCAGCGATTTTTCACCATCCCCATCCACGAGCGGCCACTCTTGAGGGTCTGCCACATGTGGGCGAACGCGGCCTGGGGCATGTCCGGATGACGCAGCAGGTTGTGCTTGGCGCCGAGCAATTGCTCGCGACTGTAACCGCAGATCTTGATGAAATCGTCGTTGGCGTAGGTGATTGCGCTCGTCAGATCGGTGGTCGAAAGGATGTTCGCATCAGCCGCAACATCGACTTGACGGCCCGTCACCGGGAGGTTGATCTTCATGGAAAGCGCGCTCGCTGGTGGGTAAGAGTCGGCGAAGTTGCTGACTCTAAGCGCACTGATTACACAAACCTTGATCTGGCTCAGGATATGAGCACATAGCCACTAGCGCGACAAAAGAACTCAGCGCTTGCCCATCGAACGACGCGTGCCGGGAGGCGCGGCACCTGGAACCTTGGTGTGACCGTTCTTGGCGCCGTTCTTGTACCACGGCTGATTGGAGGTTTTCGCAGCGGCCAGTTCGCCCGGCTTGAACGGGAACTTGAATGGCGCAATCGCAGGCGTGGTTTCGCTGTCTGCCAGTTCGTCGCCAGGGGCGTCGGCAACCGGTGGTTGAGTCGGGGAAGTCATGAGTGCTCCGGGTGGTGCAATAAAGTCGGCAGTATACCCAAACTGACAGCGCCGTCAGTTAGCAGTCACCTTCCTGACCGGCGAACGGGTTTATAAAGGTATTGATCCTGCGAACGATATCTTTATCTGAACCCGTCCCCCCACCCGGCGCCCCACTCGCATGCAAATTTCGAAAAAAACCGCCTTGATTGCAGGCCTGTTGATTGTGCTGGCTGCGCTGGGCACCTGGTATCTGACCAAACCGGCCAAGACCCGACTCGCCGCCTCCAGCGCGATCCCGGTGCGAGTGGTAAATGTTGCCGAAAAGGATGTGCCGCGCTACGTCAGCGGCATCGGCTCGGTCCTGTCTCTGCACAGCGTGGTGGTTCGTCCGCAAATCGACGGCATTCTGACCAAAATCCTGGTCAAGGAAGGCCAACTGGTCAGCAAGGGCGATTTACTCGCCAGCATCGATGACCGCTCGATCCGCGCCAACCTCGACCAGGCCCGCGCGCAACTCGGCGAAAGCCAGGCGCAACTGCAAGTGGCGCTGGTCAATCTCAAACGCTACAAACTGCTGAGCGTCGACGACGGCGTGTCCAAGCAGACTTACGACCAGCAACAAGCGCTGGTCAACCAACTCAAGGCCACCGCCCAGGGCAACCAGGCTTCGATTGATGCGGCTCAGGTACAACTTTCCTACACGCAGATTCGCTCGCCAGTCAGCGGCCGCGTTGGGATTCGCACGGTGGACGAAGGCAACTTCCTGCGTATGAGCGACACCCAAGGTCTGTTCACCGTGACCCAGATCGACCCGATCGCCGTGGAGTTCTCCCTGCCGCAACAGATGCTGCCCACCTTGCAAGGCCTGATCAACGATCCGCAACACGCCCGGGTCAAGGCCTACATCGGCGCCGACACCGACGGCGAGACCGGAAACCTGCTGGGTGAAGGCCACTTGACCCTGATCGACAATCAAATCAACGCCAACACCGGGACCATCCGCGCCAAGGCCGAATTCGACAACGCCGCACAGAAGCTCTGGCCGGGCCTGCTGGTGACCGTAAAAATTCAGACAGCGCTCGACAAGGATGCGCTCGTTGTGCCGCCCACTGTCGTACAACGCGGCCTGGATCAGCCCTTCGTCTACCGCGTCCAGGGCGACAAGGTCGAAACCGTGCCGGTGCAGATCGTGTATCAGGGCAGCGGCCAGAACATCATCAAGGGCGTAAAGCCGGGTGACGTGCTGGTCAGCGACGGGCAATCACGGCTCAAACCCGGATCGACCGTGCAGGTGCTCACCGAACCTGCACAAGTGGTGCAATCGCAGGCCGCCCAATGAAGGGCCAGGGCGGAGTGTCCGCCTGGTGCATCGATCACCCGGTGGCGACGGTCCTGCTGACCTTCGCCCTGGTGCTGCTGGGCGCCATCGCCTTCCCGCGCCTGCCGGTAGCCCCGTTGCCCGAAGCAGAATTCCCGACCATCCAGGTGGCCGCACAATTGCCCGGCGCCAGCCCTGAGACCATGGCGTCGTCGGTCGCCACGCCGCTTGAGGTGCAGTTCAGCGCCATCCCCGGCGTGACGCAGATGACGTCGAGCAGCGCCCTGGGCTCGACCAACCTGACGTTGCAATTCACCCTCGACAAGAGCATCGACACCGCCGCCCAGGAAGTGCAGGCGGCGATCAACACCGCCGCCGGCAAACTGCCAAAGGACATGCCCAACCTGCCGACATGGCGCAAGGTCAACCCGGCCGACAGCCCGGTGTTGATCCTCAGCGTCAACTCATCGCTGATGCCCGGCCCCGAACTCAGCGACCTGACGGAAACGCTGTTGTCCCGCCAGATCAGCCAGATCGACGGTGTAGGCCAGGTTGCCATCACCGGTCAGCAACGTCCGGCGATTCGTGTACAGGTCTCGGCGGACAAACTGGCGGCCATTGGACTGACCCTGGCGGACATTCGCCTGGCGATCCAGCAGACCAGCCTCAACCTGGCCAAGGGTGCGCTGTACGGAGAGTCGAGCATTTCCACCCTGTCCACCAACGATCAACTGTTCCACCCCGAGGACTACAGCCAGTTGATCGTTTCCTACAAGGACGGTGCACCGGTTCACCTTCGGGACGTGGCCAAAGTCGTTAACGGTTCGGAAGATGCCTACGTCCAGGCCTGGGCGGGCACGCAACCGGGGGTCAACCTGGTGATCTTCCGCCAGCCGGGGGCCAACATCGTCGAGACGGTGGACCGCATCCAGGCCGCCCTGCCGGAACTGGAAGCGATGCTGCCGGCCTCGGTACAGGTCAAGACACTGATCGACCGCACACAAACCATCCGCGCCTCGCTGCATGAAGTGGAAATCACCCTGCTGATCGCGATCCTGCTGGTGGTGGCGGTGATGGCCCTGTTCCTGCGTCAGCTGTCGGCAACGCTGATTGTCTCGGCCGTGCTCGGCGTGTCGTTGATCGCCAGTTTCGCCCTGATGTACGTCATGGGCTTCAGCCTCAACAACCTGACGCTGGTGGCCATCGTGGTCGCCGTGGGGTTCGTGGTGGACGATGCGATCGTGGTGGTGGAGAACATTCACCGGCATCTGGAGGCCGGGGACGGCATGCGCGAGGCCGCCATCAAGGGTGCAGGGGAGATCGGCTTCACCGTGGTCTCGATCAGTTTCTCGCTGGTGGCGGCGTTCATTCCGCTGCTGTTCATGGGCGGCGTGGTCGGGCGCCTGTTCAAGGAATTCGCCCTGACCGCCACCTCCACCATTCTCATTTCGGTCGTCGTGTCACTGACCCTGGCGCCGACCCTCGCGGCGCTGTTCATGCGCGCCCCGGTGCATCATGCCGATGGTAAAAAGGGCTTCGGCGAGCGCCTGCTCGACCTGTACGAAAAAGGCCTGCGTCGCGCCCTCGCCCATCAGAAACTGATGATTGGCATCTTCGGACTCTCGGTTGCACTGGCCGTCGGTGGCTATGTGTTCATTCCCAAGGGCTTTTTCCCAGTGCAGGACACCGGATTCGTGCTCGGCACCACCGAAGCGGCTGCGGATATTTCCTACGGCGACATGGTGAAAAAACATCTGGCCATGGCCGAGATCGTCGCGGCTGACCCAGCGGTCGAAACCTTCTCCCATTCGGTCGGCGTCTCGGGCAGCAACCAGACTATCGCCAATGGCCGTTTCTGGATCACCCTGAAAAAACGCAGCGACCGCGATGTGTCCGCCAGTGAGTTCATCGACCGCATTCGCCCGCAGTTGATGAAAGTCCCGGGCATCGTCCTGTACCTGCGCGCCGGCCAGGACATCAACCTCAGTTCCGGCCCGAGTCGCGCCCAGTATCAATACGTACTCAAGAGCAACGACGGCGCGGTGCTAAGCACCTGGACCCAGCGCCTCACGGATAAACTGCGCAGCATCCCCGCCTTTCGCGATGTGTCCAACGACTTGCAATTGGGCGGCAGCATCACCCACATCAGCATCGATCGCAGCGCGGCTGCGCGCTTCGGCCTGACCGCCAGCGATGTGGACGAAGCGCTGTACGACGCCTTCGGTCAACGCCAGATCAATGAGTTCCAGACCCAGGTCAACCAGTACAACGTGATCCTGGAACTGGACACCCGACAACGCGGCAAGGCCGAAAGCCTGAATTACTTCTACCTGCGCTCTCCCTTGAGCGGTGAGATGGTGCCGCTGTCGGCCCTCGCCCGCTTCGATCCACCCACGGTGGGCCCGCTGTCGATTGCCCATGACGGGATGTTCCCGGCCGCCAACCTGTCATTCAACCTCGCCCCTGGCGTGGCACTGGGCGATGCGGTGATCCTGCTAAACCAGGCCAAGGCCGACATCGGCATGCCGGTGGCGATCAGCGGCAATTTCCAGGGCGCCGCCCAGGCGTTCCAGAGTTCGCTGGCCAGCCAACCCTGGCTGATCCTTGCGGCACTGGTGGCGGTGTACATCATTCTCGGCGTGCTCTATGAAAGTTTCGTGCACCCGCTGACCATCATCTCGACCTTGCCGGCGGCGGGCCTGGGGGCGGTGATCATGTTGTGGCTCTGCGGCCAGGACTTCTCGATCATGGCCCTGATCGGCCTGGTGCTGCTGATCGGTATCGTCAAGAAAAACGGCATCCTGATGATCGATTTCGCCCTCGAAGCCCAGCGCAAGGGTGGCCTGCCCCCTGAAGAGGCGATCTTCCAGGCCTGCATCACACGGTTCCGGCCGATCATCATGACCACCCTCGCCGCCCTGCTCGGTGCCCTGCCGCTGATGCTCGGCTACGGCACCGGTGCCGAGTTGCGCCAACCGTTGGGGATTGCCGTGGTGGGTGGTTTGCTGGTCAGCCAGGTGCTGACGCTGTTTACCACGCCGGTCATATACTTGTGGCTTGAGCGGATCTTTCATAGACCCAAACCCGTGCCGACGCCGGCACTGGTCACCACAGACTGAGGCGGGGTCATGCGTGTCCTGATTATCGAAGACGAAGAAAAAACCGCGGACTATCTACACCGCGGCTTGACGGAACAGGGCTACACCGTGGACCTGGCGCGCGATGGTGTGGAAGGCCTGCACCTGGCACTGGAAAGCGACTACGCCGTGATCGTCCTCGACGTGATGTTGCCGGGCCTCGATGGCTTTGGCGTGCTGCGCGCGTTGCGTGCGCGCAAGCAAACCCCGGTGATCATGCTCACCGCCCGCGAACGGGTGGAAGATCGCATCAAGGGCCTGCGCGACGGCGCCGACGACTACCTGGGCAAACCGTTTTCCTTCCTCGAACTGGTGGCGCGCCTGCAAGCACTGACCCGGCGCAGCGGTGGCCATGAACCGGTCCAGGTGAGCATTGCCGACCTGTGGATCGACCTCATCAGCCGCAAGGCGACCCGCGCCGGCACGCGCCTGGACCTGACTGCCAAGGAGTTCTCGCTGCTCAGTGTGCTGGCCCGTCGCCAGGGTGAAATCCTCTCCAAAACGGCGATTGCCGAAATGGTCTGGGACATCAATTTCGACAGCGACGCCAACGTCGTCGAAGTGGCGATCAAACGCCTGCGCGCCAAGATCGACGGGCCGTTCGACGAAAAACTGCTACACACCATTCGGGGCATGGGTTATGTACTGGAGAGCCGTGATGATCGCCCCTCGTAACTCCATCGCCCTGCGCCTGAGCGGCATGTTCACGCTGGTCGCGCTATTGGTGTTCCTGCTGATCGGCGGCGCGTTGTATCAGCAGGTCGACAAAGGCCTGGGCCTGCTGCCCGAAGCCGAGCTCGATGCGCGTTACAGCGTGCTCGAGTCAGCCATCGGTCGCTACGGCACGCCGGAACATTGGGTGAAGATCAACAACAAGCTCAAGTTGCTGAGCGAAGAAGACAAGCGCATCAGTTTTTGGGTCGTCAGTGGCGATCCGCACTACGAATATGGCAACCCGACGTCACAAATCCGGACCTTGGCCGAAGGGCCGTTGGGCATGCGCGACCTGCAATTGCCCGACCAGCCCTACCCGCTGAAAGTGCTGGTCAGCCAGTTCCCGGCCAAGGACCAGCGTCCGCCGCTTCGTTTCATGATCGCGGTCGATACCGAGACGTTTTCCCAGACCCAGCACCATCTGCTGGTAGCCCTGATCAGCCTGGCCATTATCGGTGTGCTGCTGGCGTCCGTGCTGGGTTACTGGGTCGCGCGTATCGGCCTCAAGCCTTTGATCGAATTGTCCCATGAAGCCCGACGCCTGGCACCGCCGCTACGCTCCGGGCGCTTGCGCCTGTCGTCGCTGCCGCCAGAGCTTGATCAGTTCGTCAGCTCCTTCAACGCCACCCTGGAGCGGGTCGAGCAGGCGTACTCGCGGCTTGAGTCGTTCAACGCCGATGTCGCCCACGAACTGCGCTCACCGTTGACCAACCTGATTGGCCAAACCCAGGTGGCGCTGACCCGTGGCCGCTCGGCGGAACATTATTTCGAGGTACTGCAATCCAACCTCGAAGAGCTGGAGCGCCTGCGCTCGATCATCAACGACATGTTGTTCCTCGCCAGCGCCGATCAGGGCAGCAAGGCGACCAAATTGACCAGCACGTCGCTGGCGGACGAAGTGGCGACCACCCTGGAGTATCTGGATTTCATCCTTGAAGATGCACAGGTCCAGGTACAGGTTCGGGGGGATGCGCAGGTTCGGATCGAAATTGCGCACCTTCGTCGGGCGCTGATCAACCTGCTGAGCAACGCGGTGCAACACACCGATCCCGGCCAGGTGATCGAGGTGCGCATCGACGTCGAAGAGCATCAAGTCAGCATTGGTGTGGCAAACCCTGGCTCGCCGATTGCCAGCGAACACTTGCCACGGCTGTTCGAGCGTTTTTACCGGGTCGATGCGTCCCGCAGTAACAGCGGCAACAACCACGGCCTGGGCCTGGCGATCGTCAAGGCGATTGCGCTGATGCACGGTGGTGATGTGTTTGTACGCAGCGATCACGGCATGAACACGTTCGGTATTCACCTCCCCGTCTGACCCCTTGTCATTGCGCGACTGTTGCTTATGGAGCAACAGTCCTTTCATGAATCCGCTCTTTTTCCCCGCCTCGATGCCCCTTATCTTTGCCCGCACCAAACAGCACTTGCCAAGCAAGAAGGTTTTAAAGATGTCCAACAGTATGGGTATTGCCAGCGCGTTCGTTTTGTCTTCCCTGTTCGTCTCTCCGTTCGCCATGGCTGAAGAGTCGCAGACCTTCGCCGCGCACAATGCCGCACGCACAGCGGCGTTCGAACAACACCAGAGCGAAATGACAGCCAAAGCAGCGGGCGCTACGCAAACCCCTCAAGCATCGAGTGTCCAGGCCCAGCCACAGGTTGAGAAAGACAGCTGATCGCGACGTTTCCCTCGACACTTTTCCTCGGCTCTTCCCTTGGAAAAGTTGTCTTCAAAGCCGCTGCCTGTCAGCGGCTTTTTTTGTATTTGTTACACAAGGCGTAACGGTAACCCAAGTCACTGTAGGAGCGAGCACGTCGAGGCGTCGAACCGTCGCGATGGTCGTCAACGAAAACGCTGGCAGCTTGACACTCCGCGGTGGCCTTGTGTCCATCGCGAGCATGCTCGCTCCTACAGGTCATGCGGTTAGGGCTACGCTTAATCTGTCACTCCAGCAGACAAGCCAGCCCAATGACCACCAGTCGTACTCACATTCCATCACGCAGTAGCGGACGCCCCGAGATCCTGGCAATACTAGGCAGTTCACTGACCGTCATCGCCATCATCGCCATCGTCACTTTTCTGCTGATCCGCGAACGCGCCGGTGCCCAGCAAGCAGCCACACGCAGCGCAACCACCATTGCCCAACTGATCGATGCCGACGTACTGCGCACCGTCGAACTCTATGACCTGAGCCTGCAAGGCCTGATTGCCGCCTCGCAAAGGGATGACCTGAAACAGGTGTCTGCGCAGATCCGTCATCTGGCGCTGTTCGACCGGTCCACCAGCGCTCGCTTCAAGGGTGTCATCCTGTTGCTGGCCCCCAACGGCGAGGTGCTGGCAGATTCGTCACGGATCGATCCCAAACCGGGTAACTTTTCCGATCGCGATTACTTCCTGGCGCATGCCGCCAGCCCTGACAGGGAAATGTTCATCAGCCGGCCGAGCGAGGACGATGACAGCTGGCGGATCCATTTCAGCCGGCGTATTTCCTCGACCACAGGGGAATTTCTCGGCGTCGCCGTCGCGTCGATGCGGCTGAGCTATTTCGATCAACTGTTCAAAAGTCTGGACATCGGCGAAGGCGGCATCCTGTCGATCATCAGCGACGACGGTATCCTGCTCGCACAAAAGCCCCATCTCGAGAATGATCCGATCGGCAGAAGTTTCGCCGACCGCCCCAACGTCCAGCGCATCCTGCGCGAGCGCAACGGCAGCTTCGATAGCGTGTCGAGCATCGACGGCCGGCAACGTCTGTACACCTTTTCCAGGGTCGGCAACCTGCCGTTGACCGTGATCGTTGCGCTCTCCGGCAACGATGTGTTCGCCGCCTGGCGACGCACCGCCCTAGTGATCAGCGGCGCCACGGGGGTGTTGTGCATTGGCCTGCTGTGGCTGACCGTCCTACTGTGCCGAGAGCTGCGCCTGCGCCACATGGCGGAGCAGGAACTGGCGCAGTTGGCTGCCACCGACGCGCTGACCGGCGTTGCCAACCGTCGGATGTTGGACCAGACGCTACGCCATGAGTGGTTTCGTGCACAGCGCTCAGGCAAGCCTCTGTCCTTATTGATGATTGATGCCGATCATTTCAAGGCGTTCAATGATCAACATGGTCATCAGGCCGGTGATGAAGCGTTGCGCGCGCTGGCCAAGGTGATCGGTGACAATGTGCGACGACCGGCCGATTTGGTGGCGCGCTATGGTGGAGAAGAGTTTTCCGTGGTGCTGGCGGAAACGGACGGTGCGGGCGCGAAATTGATTGCCGAACACATTCGGCTGGCCGTGGAACAGCTGCCATTCGTGGCGGGGGTCGAGTCGCCGATTACGGTCAGTATCGGCATCAGCACCTGGACCACCGCCACCCATTACAGCCTGGAGCAACTGCTCATCGCGGCGGACAGGGCGTTGTATCAGGCCAAGGATGGAGGGCGGAATCGGGTGGTCAGTGCAACCTGAATACACGCCACCTCCCTGTAGGAGCGAGCATGTCGAGGCGTCGAACCGTCGCGATGGTCGTTAACGATAACACTGGTGGCCTGACACCCCTCGGAGCCTGACCCTCCATCGCGAGCATGCTCGCTCCTACAGAGGATCGGGCCCATCCACAAAATCGCAGGCATAAAAAAAGGCCACCCGAAGGCAGCCTTTAAAAAACTAGAGAGGTTTTTTACTTACACAGCCGCAACAGGACGCATGTAAGAGATTGGTGCGGTGCTGGCGTCTTCAAAGGTCACGACTTCCCAGGCATCTGTCTGCTCAATCAACTTGCGCAGCAGCTGGTTGTTCAGTGCGTGGCCGGACTTGAAGCCCTTGAACTCACCAATCAGGCTATTGCCCAGCAGGTAGAGGTCACCAATTGCATCGAGAATCTTGTGCTTCACGAATTCGTCTTCATAACGAAGGCCGTCTTCGTTCAGTACACCATCGGAATCGACCACGATCGCGTTTTCAACGCTGCCGCCGAGTGCGAGGTTGTGCTTGCGCAGGTACTCGATGTCACTCATGAAACCAAAGGTACGGGCGCGGCTGACTTCTTTTACGAACGAAGTGCTGGAAAAATCCACGCTTGCACTCTGGGTGCGGTCACGGAAAACCGGATGATCGAAATCGATCTCGAAACTCACCTTGAAACCTTCGAAAGGGACGAAAGTGGCGCGCTTGTCGCCGTCTTCCACTGTCACTTCCCGCAGGATACGGATGAATTTCTTGGCAGCATCCTGTTCTTCCAGGCCTGCCGATTGAATCAGAAATACGAAGGGTCCAGCGCTGCCATCCATGATCGGGACTTCGGACGCGGAGAGCTCGACGTAGGCGTTATCGATGCCCAGGCCAGCCATGGCCGAAAGCAAGTGCTCAACCGTATCCACTTTCACGTCACCGTTGACCAGCGTCGTCGACATGGTTGTCTCGCCGACGTTGGCGGCACGAGCCGGGATCTCGACCACAGGATCGAGGTCGGCACGGCGAAAGACGATGCCGGTGTCAATCGGTGCAGGCTTGAGGGTCAGGTAGACCTTCTCGCCGGAGTGCAGACCAACACCTGTGGCACGGATAATATTTTTCAGTGTGCGTTGTTTAATCATGGCTTGGGCCGCTTCAGCGCAAATTGCGAACTGGTATCAACAAAGGCTGGCGATAATAGCAGACCATGCCTTTGCTGAACACCAATCACCTTCATAGCCCTGATACATTCCATCAATCGGCCTGACGACGCAGGAAAGCCGGGATGTCCAGATAGTCCAGATCATCTTGCGGATTCATCTTCGCAGCAGTCGCAGCACCGGCCTGGGCCTGGTTGCGCATGACGGTCGGACGGTCCAGGTCACGGTAATTCACCGCTGGCGCTTCCTGACGAGCGGGCGCCGCAGTTTGCGGTTGTGCTGCCATGGAGGTGTGAACGGTGTTGTCGATGACCTTCACAGGCTTCTCGATTTTTGCACCCAGACCGGTGGCAACCACGGTTACGTGCAGTTCGTCGCGCATGTCCGGATCGATAACGGTACCGACCTTGACCATCGCATGCTCGGAAGCGAAGGCTTCGATGATGCTACCCACGTCGGAGTACTCACCCAGGGACAGGTCTGGACCTGCGGTGATGTTCACCAGGATGCCGCGCGCACCTTGCAGGTTCACGTCTTCGAGCAACGGGTTGCGGATGGCCGCTTCGGTGGCTTCGCGTGCACGGTTCGGACCGCTGGCGCAGCCAGTGCCCATCATCGCCATGCCCATCTCGCTCATCACGGTACGTACGTCGGCAAAGTCGACGTTGATCATGCCCGGACGCTTGATGATGTCGGAGATACCGCGAACAGCACCGGCCAGTACATCGTCAGCCTTGGCGAAAGCCGACAGCAGGCTGGCGTCCTTCCCGAGGATAGTCAGCAGCTTCTCGTTGGGAATGGTGATCAACGAGTCGACGCTTTCGGACAGCAGACGAATGCCTTCGTCGGCGAGTTGCATGCGCTTGCGGCCTTCGAACGGGAACGGACGGGTCACCACCGCAACGGTGAGGATCCCCATTTCCTTGGCGACTTCGGCAATGATCGGCGCAGCACCCGTACCGGTACCACCGCCCATGCCAGTGGTGATGAACACCATGTTGGTGCCCTGCAGGACTTCGGCGATGCGCTCACGATCTTCGAGAGCGGCCTGACGGCCCACTTCAGGGTTGGCACCGGCGCCCAGACCTTTGGTCACGCCAGTACCCAGTTGCAGGATGGTCCGCGCGCTGATGCTTTTCAGCGCCTGGGCATCAGTGTTGGCGCAGATGAACTCAACGCCTTCAATGTTGCTCTTGACCATGTGATTGACGGCGTTGCCGCCGCCTCCGCCAACACCGATGACCTTGATGACCGGGCTTGCGGGGACGTTGTCTACGAGTTCGAACATTTTCCCTCTCCTTTACGTTCTCTAGTTTTTTTCGCCTACTGCGTTACTGCGTGTTGCTGCTTGCTCTGTCTTGCAGCTTCAAGCTTGAAGCTTGCTGCTGCTTCTTTAAAAGTTGCCTTGTACCCAGCTCTTGATGCGATCGAGCAGGGCACCTTTGGGTTCTTCATTGCTGTAGCTGTCACGGCTGCCGATGCCCGAGAACGAAACCCCGTCGGACTGCTTTTGCAGGCCGTACATCAACAAACCAACGCCTGTGGAATAGATCGGGTTGCGCACCACGTCATCCAGGCCTTTCACGCCGTGGGGCACGCCCAGGCGTACCGGCATGTGGAAGATCTCTTCGGCCAGCTCGGTGGCGCCTTCCATTTTCGACGTACCACCGGTCAGCACGATGCCGGCCGGGATCAGGTCTTCGTACCCGCTGCGTCGCAGCTCGGCCTGGATCAGCGTGAACAGCTCGTCGTAACGCGGCTCGACCACTTCGGCCAGGGCCTGGCGGGACAACTCACGCGGTGGACGGTCGCCTACGCTTGGCACCTTGATGGTCTCACCGGCACCGGCCAGCTTGGCCAGCGCGCAGGCATAGCGGATCTTGATTTCTTCGGCGTACTGGGTCGGTGTGCGCAACGCCATTGCGATGTCGTTGGTCACCTGATCGCCAGCAATCGGGATCACGGCGGTGTGACGGATCGCGCCTTCGGTGAAGATCGCGATGTCAGTGGTGCCGCCACCGATGTCCACCAGGCAGACGCCCAGCTCTTTTTCGTCGTCGGTCAGTACCGAATACGCGGACGCCAGTTGCTCAAGGATGATGTCGTCGATTTCCAGGCCACAGCGGCGCACGCACTTCTCGATGTTCTGCGCGGCGTTGACGGCGCAGGTGACCACGTGGACCTTGGCCTCCAGGCGCACGCCGGACATGCCCAGCGGCTCGCGCACGCCTTCCTGGTTATCGATCACATAATCCTGCGGCAGGGTGTGCAGCACGCGCTGATCCGCCGGGATCGCCACGGCCTGGGCGGCGTCAAGCACGCGCTCCAGGTCGGCGGTGCTGACCTCACGATCGCGAATGGCGACGATGCCATGGGAGTTGAGGCTGCGGATGTGATTGCCCGCCACGCCGACGAACGCCGAGTGAATTCGGCAACCGGCCATCAGTTGCGCTTCTTCAATCGCGCGCTGGATCGACTGCACGGTGGATTCGATGTTCACCACCACGCCCTTCTTCAGGCCGCGGGACGGATGAGTGCCGATCCCGACGATATCCAGCGTGCCGTCGTCCCCGACCTCACCGACCAGCGCCACCACCTTGGAGGTGCCGATATCGAGACCGACGATCATTTTGCCGCTTTGCACGTTTGCCATGGGTCCTGCCTCTCTTAATTCTTCGCGACAGCGGGTTGGGCTGTCGTGGGCGCTACCGGTTCCCGCCAGCCAACAGCCAGGCCGTTGGCGTAACGCAGATCGATACTCGCAATGTTCGTAATCTGTTCTTTAAGCGTCTTGTCATAGATGGCAATGAAACGGCGCATCTTCTCTACCTGGTTGCCGCGGCCCAGCAGCAGCTCGATCCCCGGGCCCGAACTGCCGGCACCGGTGGTCAGGAACCAACTACCCCGTTCACGCAACTCCAGGCGCGCAATCGAGAAGCCCAGCGGCCGGAGCATCTGGCTCAGCACCTGGTATTGCTGCATCACTTGCTGCTGGGCCCGTTGTGGGCCGAACAACTGCGGCAGGTGTTCGTAGTTCGCCAGCTCACGCGGGGTGAACGCCTGGCCCTGGTTGTTCAACAGGGACTCATCGCCCCACCGGGCAACCGGCAGTTGTTCTTCCAGGCGGATCACGACCTGATCCGGCCACACCCGACGCACTTCGGCGTGGGCAATCCATGGCATCTGCTCAAGCTCGGTGCGCATGCTCGCCAGGTCGATGGTGAAGAAGCTCGACGCCACGTAGGGGGCGATCCGCTGCTGCACCGCTTGCTGGCTGATGTAGCTGAGGTCGCCCTGTACCGCGACCTTGGTGATCGGCCGGTCCGCATACGGCAGCAACCTTTGCGCGCCCTCGTAGGTGCCGAACCCCAGCCCAACCAGCAATACCGGCCAGGCCAAGGCTTTGAGAAAGCCAAAATTGGCTTTGGGCAGGCGTGCGGACATCGGCTCCTTGGCCACCATTCGGCTTGCACCCCGTGGCACCGGCTTGCGGCCGGGTGCGGGTGGGGGCTGATGTCGCAGCTGAGCGCCTCGCATGGACTTACCCTCGCGGCTCTTCGTTGTCGGCAATGCTTGCCGCCAGGATTGCCAGCACCAGTTGCTGGAAATCCAGGCCGGCGGCACGTGCCGCCATCGGCACCAGGCTGTGATCGGTCATGCCCGGTGCGGTGTTGACTTCAAGGAACCAGAATTGACCGTCAGCATCCTGCATCACGTCTGCCCTGCCCCAACCGGCGATACCCAACGCCTCACACGCCTTGGCCGTGAGGTCCATCAGTTCCTGTTCCTTGGTGCTGTCCAGCCCGCATGGAATGCGGTACTGGGTATCGTTGGCGATGTACTTGGCGTCGTAGTCGTAGAAACTGTGTGTCGTGCCCAGGGCGATCGGAGGCAACACCTGGTCACGCAGCGTGGCGATGGTGAACTCGGGACCTTGAATCCATTGCTCGACCAACACTTGCGAATCGTAGGTACTGGCCGCTTTCCAGGCGTCGATCAAGGCGTCGCAGGAAGTCACTTTGGCCATACCGATACTTGAACCTTCATGGGCCGGTTTGACGATCAAAGGAAAGCCCAGTTCCGTCGCTGCCGAAATACAATCGGCCTCGCAAGTCAACACGGCGTGACGCGGCGTCGGGATGCCGAGGCTTTGCCAGACCTGCTTGGTCCGCAGCTTGTCCATGGCCAACGCCGACGCGAGGATGCCGCTGCCGGTGTACGGAATGCCCAGGCACTCCAACAGCCCCTGCATGCTGCCGTCCTCACCGCCACGACCGTGGAGAATGATGAAGGCCCGGTCGATTTTCTCGCTCAGCAGCCGCTGCAACAGATCGTCTCCGACGTCGAGGCCGAATGCGTCAACGCCGGCGTCTTGCAGCGCCTGGAGGACCGCGTTGCCCGATTTCAGGGACACCTCACGTTCGGCACTCTTGCCGCCGAACAGCACGGCGACGCGACCGAAGTCCTTCGGCGCGACAGTGGAGACGAGGTTCGCGTATGCAGCAGTCATTTCAATTTCCCCACGGCCGGTGCCGCCACGGCGCCGGTGAACAACGGACTTTTCAACAGATTCGGAGCGAGGCCGCCCACATCACCGGCGCCCTGGCACAGCAGGATGTCGCCGGCACGCAGCAGCGGCTTGACCACGGGCGCGAGGTCGACACCGCGCTCGATGTAGATCGGGTCGAGCTGGCCGCGCTGACGGATGCTGTTGCACAGCTTGCGGCTGTCAGCGCCCGGGATCGGCTCTTCGCCTGCCGGGTACACTTCCATCAGCAACAGGACGTTGGCGTCGGCCAGCACCTGGACGAAATCGTCGTATAGGTCACGGGTCCGGCTGTAGCGGTGCGGCTGATAAACCATCACCAACCGGCGCTCCGGCCAGCCACCGCGTACGGCCTTGATCACGGCGGCGACCTCGGTCGGGTGGTGACCGTAATCGTCGACCAGCATCACGTTGCCGCCTTCGACCGGCAGTTCGCCGTAGACCTGGAAGCGTCGACCCACGCCCTGGAACCCGGACAGCCCCTGGACAATGGCTTCGTCACTGACGCCTTCGTCGGTGGCAATGCAGATGGTCGCCAGTGCGTTGAGCACGTTGTGATTGCCCGGCATATTCACCGAGACGTCCAGTGGCTCACGGTCAGGACGCAGTACGGTGAAGAACGTCTGCATACCCTGCTGGCGTACATTGATCGCACGCACGTCGCAGTCGTCGCCGAAGCCATAGGTCACGGTCGGACGTTTGACCTGAGGCAGGATTTCACGCACGACTGGATCATCGAGGCACACCACGGCCAGACCGTAGAACGGCAGGTTGTGGAGGAACTCGACAAAGGTTTTCTTCAGTTTGTTGAAGTCACCGTCGTAGGTCGCCATGTGGTCGGCGTCAATATTGGTCACCACGGCCACCAGCGGTTGCAGGTGCAGGAAGCTGGCGTCACTTTCATCGGCTTCCGCGATCAGGTAACGACTGGTACCGAGTTGTGCATTGGTGCCCGCGGCGTTCAGGCGGCCACCGATGACGAAGGTCGGGTCCAGGCCACCGGCGGCAAACACCGAGGCAATCAGGCTGGTGGTGGTGGTTTTGCCGTGGGTACCGGCAACGGCAATGCCGTGGCGATAGCGCATCAGCTCGGCCAGCATTTCGGCGCGCGGCACCACGGGAATGCGACGCTCCAGCGCGGTGGCAACTTCCGGGTTGGAGGTGTTCACCGCGCTCGACACCACCAGCACGTCAGCGGCAGCGGCGTTTTCGGCGCGGTGACCAATGAAAATCTGCGCACCAAAGGTTTCCAGGCGCTCAGTCACCGGCGACGCTTTGAGGTCGGAGCCGGACACTTCATAACCCAGGTTCAGCAACACTTCGGCGATGCCGCACATGCCCACGCCGCCGATACCCACGAAGTGGATATGACGGATGCGGCGCATTTCCGGTTGCGGCATGGCTTTCTGATTCTCAACCATGGGCCACCTCCAGGCAGGTATCGACCACGTTACGGGTGGCATCGGGTTTGGCCAGGCGACGGGCAGCGGCCGCCATGTCGGTGAGTCGTTGTGGTTGCATCAAAACCTCTGTCAGGCGAGCGGCAAGATCCGCTGCACCAGTCGTTCTTTGCGGCATCAGGAAGGCAGCACCTTCGCGGGCCAAATAATCGGCGTTGCGGGTCTGGTGGTCGTCGATCGCGTGGGGCAAAGGCACCAGCATCGAGGGCAGACCGGCGGCGGCCAGTTCACTGATGGTCAATGCGCCTGCACGGCACACCACCAGGTCAGCCCAGCCATAGGCTTGGGCCATGTCTTTGATGAAAGGCTGCACTTGCGCCTCGACGCCAGCGGCGCGATAGCGCTCTGCAGTCACTTCATCGTGTTTTTTGCCAGCCTGATGGAACACTTCCGGGCGCAGGTCGGGAGCGACTTGCGCCAGGGCTTCTGGCAGCAACTTGTTCAACGGTTCTGCGCCCAGGCTTCCGCCCAGGATCAGCAAACGCGCCTTGCGACCTGCCAGGGCAGGTCGCGGGGTGTCGAGGAACAGCTCGGAGCGCACTGGATTACCCGTGGTCCGTCGGCTGTCCGACAGGGTAAAGGTGTCGGGGAACGCTTCACAGACTCGGGCGGCCAACGGCACCAGCAACCGATTGGCGGTACCGGCCACAGCGTTCTGTTCGTGAACGATCACCGGCACACCGGCCAGTTTGGCCGCAACACCACCAGGACCGGTCACATAACCGCCAAATCCGACGACACATGCCGGGCGCAACTGACGAATGATCGTGCGCGCCTGCCAGATCGACTTGAGCAACATGAACGGCGCCTTGAGCAGGGACAACTTGCCCTTGCCACGCAGGCCACTGGCGTTGATTCGATGCAACTCGATACCGGCCATCGGCACCAGGTCGTTTTCGATGCCGCGCGGCGTCCCCAGCCAATGCACCGTGTAGCCGCGCATCTGGAATTCGCGGGCACAGGCCAGCGCCGGGAACACGTGGCCACCGGTGCCGCCGGCCATGATCAGGACGTTAGCGCCCATGTCTTGGCTCCTCGGCAAAGTCGCTCTCATGGAACTCCATTTCCTCGCTGCCCAGGTGGGTCCGACTCTCCCACTCGATACGCAGCAGCAAACCCAGACAGGCGCAGCAGATCACCAACGAGCTGCCGCCGTAGCTGAGGAACGGCAAGGTCAGGCCCTTGGTTGGCAGCAGGCCGACGTTCACCCCGATATTGATCAGGAATTGACCAATCCAAAGGAAAGACAAGCCATAGGCGATATAGGCGGCGAAGAACTGCTTGGACTTCTCGGCCCAATAACCGATGTACATGCCGCGCACACAAACGAAAACGAATAGCGCCACGGTCAACAACGACCCCACGGCACCCAGTTCTTCGGCCAGAACCGAGAATACGAAGTCAGTGTGGGCTTCGGGCAGGTAGAACTGCTTCTGCACGCTATTGCCCAAGCCAACGCCGAGCCATTCGCCACGACCAAACGCGATCAGCGCCTGGGACAACTGATAGCCGGCACCGAACTGGTCGGCCCACGGGTCAGCGAAGTTGGTCAGGCGCGCCATCCGATACGGCTGCACTTGAATCAACAACACCACCGCCGCGACGGCCAGGACCACCATCAGCGAGAAACGGAACAGTCCGACCCCACCGAGGAAGAGCATCGCCGCTGCGGCCCCCATCATGACGACGGTGGCGCCGAAGTCCGGCTCCATCAGCAGCAGGCCGGCCATCGGCAACAGCACGATGAACGGCTTGAAGAAACCCATCCAGCTCTCGCGCACTTCTTTCTGGCGACGCACCAGGTAACCGGCGAGATAGATCACCACGAAGACCTTGGCGATCTCGGACGGCTGGACGTTGAAGAAGCTGAAGCCGATCCAGCGCATCGAGCCGTTCACTTCGCGGCCGATCCCGGGGATGATCACCATCACCAGCAAGCCAAACGCACCAATGAGCATCATCCAGCCCAGGCGTTGCCAGGTGGCGATCGGGACCATCATCGTGACAATGCAGGCACCCAGACCCAGCGCCACGTAGATCAGGTGGCGAATCATGTAATACAGCGCGCTGCCCGATTGCACCGCCGCCACTTCGGTCGATGCCGAGGCAATCATCACCAGCCCCAGCCCCAGCAGCGCCAGGCAGCCGGCCAGCATCGGGAAGTCGAGGTCGATACCACGCCCGGTGATGATCGGCGACGGATACGGCTTGATGATGTTCAAAAGGCTCATGCCAGATCCTCCACTGCATGGACGAACTGGTGACCACGGTCTTCGTAGTTCTTGAACATGTCGAAACTGGCGCAGGCTGGCGACAGCAGCACCGCGTCACCGGGTTGGGCAACGGTGCGGCATTGCTCCACCGCTTCGACCAGCGACGCGACACGGATCAGTTGCACACCATCGCCAATGGCCGCGCCGATCTTGTCCGAGTCACGACCCATCAGGATCACGGCACGGCAGTTGGCAGCCACCGGATCGCGCAGGTCCTTGAATTCGGCACCCTTGCCATCGCCACCGGCGATCAGCACCAGCTTGCCGTCAATGTCGGCCCCCAGGCCTTCGATGGCGGCCAGTGCAGCGCCCACATTGGTGGCCTTGGAGTCGTTGTAGTAACTCACGCCGTCCAGGTCTCGGACCCATTGGCAGCGGTGCTCGAGGCCCGCGAAGGTGCGCAGGCTCGAGAGCATGGCATCGAACGGCAGGCCGACCGCATGCCCCAGCGCCAAGGCCGCGAGGGCGTTGGACTGGTTATGGGCACCGCGAATTTTCAACTCGCGCACCGGCATCAGGTTCTGGAATTCGAAGGCCAGATATTTCTCGCCGTTCTCTTCGCGGATACCAAAGGCCTTGAAATCGGGTTTACCCAGGCCGAAGGTCCAGCAAGGTTGACCTTCGCCCATCAACGGACGGGTCAGGGCGTCCTGCCGGTTGACCACAAACTGCCGGGCACCGCGGAAGATCCGGTGCTTGGCCAGGTGATAGGCCGGCAGGCCGCTGTAGCGGTCCATGTGGTCTTCGCTGATGTTGAGCACGGTCGCCACTTCGGCGTTGAGCTGGTCGGTGGTTTCCAATTGGAAACTCGACAGCTCCATGACGTACAGCTCGATGTCGTCATCCAGCAGGTCCAGCGCCGGCGTGCCCAGGTTGCCACCCACGGCGACGCGCTTGCCTGCGGCTGCAGCCATTTCGCCTACCAGGGTGGTCACGGTGCTTTTCGCGTTGGAACCGCTGATGGCCACGATCGGTGCCTTCGCGTGACGCGCGAACAGCTCGATGTCGCCGGACAACTTCACGCCACGGGCCGCAGCCGCCTGCAGGGCCGGGGTCGCCAATGCCAGGCCGGGGCTCACGTAGAGCTCATCGGCACGGCACAGGAATTCGACGTCCAGCTCGCCACAACGCACTTCCACGTGCGGATAGTCACGCTTGAGCGTGGCCAGTTCCGGCGGGTTTTCGCGCGTATCGGCCACGGCAAACGACGTGCCCCGGCTCGCCAGGAAGCGAACCAGGGACATGCCGCTCTTGCCGAGGCCGACAACGATGCGGAAGTGGTCAGAAGCGATCAGAGACACTCGTTCTACCTCAGCTTCAGGGTGGCAAGGCCGATCAGCACGAGAATCACGGTGATGATCCAGAAACGGACGATCACGCGTGGCTCGGGCCAGCCCTTGAGTTCAAAGTGGTGGTGTATCGGCGCCATGCGGAACACACGGCGACCGGTCAATTTGAAGGAGGCCACCTGGATGACCACCGACAGGGTTTCCATCACGAACACGCCGCCCATGATGAACAGCACGATTTCCTGGCGAACGATCACCGCGATGGTGCCCAGGGCTGCGCCGAGCGCCAGTGCGCCGACGTCGCCCATGAAGACTTGGGCCGGATAGGTGTTGAACCAGAGGAACCCCAGGCCCGCACCGATCAGCGCGCCGCAGAACACGATCAGCTCGCCCGCGCCCGGTACATAAGGAATGAGAAGGTATTCGGCGAACTTCACGTTACCCGACAGATAGCAGAAGATCCCCAGGCCACCGCCGACCATCACGGTCGGCATGATTGCCAGGCCGTCGAGGCCATCGGTCAGGTTGACCGCGTTGCTCGAGCCGACAATCACGAAATAGGTCAGGACGATGAAGCCCGCGCCCAGCGCGATGCTGTGGTCCTTGAGCATCGGCAGGATCAGCGTGGTCTCGACCGGCGTTGCTGCGGTCTTGTACAGGAAGATCGCCGCCGCGAGGCCGAACACCGACTGCCAGAAATACTTCCAGCGGCTTGGCAGGCCACGGGAGTTCTTCTCGATGACCTTGCGGTAGTCATCCACCCAGCCGATGGCGCCGAACAGCAGGGTGACCAGCAAGACCACCCAAACATAACGGTTGCTCAGGTCAGCCCACAGCAGCGTGCTGACGCCGATCGAAGACAGGATCAGTGCGCCGCCCATGGTGGGCGTACCCGACTTGGACAGGTGCGATTGCGGACCATCGTTGCGAACGGACTGGCCGATCTGACGGTTCTGCAGGGTGCGGATCATCCAGGGGCCATAGCACAACGACAAGACCAGCGCGGTCAACACACCCAGAATCCCGCGCAGGGTCAGATACTGGAAGACCGCGAAGCCTTTGTAGAACTGTTGCAGATACTCCGCTAGCAGCAGCAGCATTAATGTTTCTCCGGACTGGACCCGCACAAGGCGGCGACGATGTTTTCCATCGCCGCGCTGCGCGAACCCTTGATCAAAATGGTGGTGTTTGTATCTTGCTCGGCGCCCAGGGCCTCGATCAGCGCTGCCTGGGTGGCAAAGTGATAAGCCTGATCGCCAAAAGCGTTCACGGCGTGAGTCATCATCGGACCCACGGCATACAGAGCCGAGACCTTGCCACGGGCGTACTCGCCCACGTCGTGGTGCCCCTGCTGCGCCCAGTCGCCCAATTCGCCGATGTCCCCGAGCACCAGGACGGTGCGGCCGGGAAAGCCGGCGAGAATATCAACGGCTGCGCACATGGAAGTGGGGTTCGCATTATAGGTGTCATCGATCACGCGCGTGCCATTGCTGGCCAACTGCGCCACGGTGCGGCCCTTGACCGGCTGCACCGCGCCAAGGCCGGTGGCGATACCGAACAACGACACGCCCAGGGCATACGCTGCCGCAGCAGCGGCCATGGCGTTGGCCACGTTATGGGTGCCGAGCAGGTTCAGTTGAACGTGCTCCACACCTTCGGGGCTGTGCAGTTTGAACGACGGGCAACCGCGAGCATCGGTGGACAGGTCGCTGGCATGGAAGTCCGCCTGGCTATTGGTCAGGGCGAATGTCAGCACCTTGCGACCGGCGGCGCGGGTTTTCCAGATGTCGAATGCCTTGTCGTCAAGATTGAGCACGGCGACGCCATCGGCGGCCAGCCCTTCGATGATCTCGCCCTTGGCTTCGACGATCTTGTCCGGGCCGCCAAACTCGCCAACGTGGGCAGTCCCGGCGTTGTTGAGGATGGCGACGTGGGGCTTGGTCATAGCGACGGTGTAGGCAATCTCGCCGAGGCGCGACGCGCCCAGTTCGATGACGGCGGCGCTGTGCTCCGGCGCGAGCTCGAGCAGGGTCAGCGGTACGCCGAGGTCGTTATTCAGATTGCCACGGGTGGCGTGCACAGGCCCGCGCGTGCGCAGGATGCTGGCGAGCATTTCCTTGACCGTGGTCTTGCCGCTGGAACCGGTCACGGCGGCGACGGGCTTGTCGAAGGCTGCACGGTTCAACGCACCGAGTTGCCCCAGCGCCTGACGGGTATCGCCGACCAGCAGTTGCGGCAAGGTGCTGTCAGAAACTTCCCGTTCGACCAGCGCGCCAACGGCGCCTTTGGCCGCGACCTCATTCAGATAGTCATGACCATCAAAACGCGGACCGGTCAGCGCGATGAACAACTGGCCCGGTTGGATGGCCCGGCTGTCGATGCTGACGCCGTTGAAAGTGGCGTCCTTGCTGACCAGGCGGCCGCTGAGGGCGGTGGTCAGTTCACTGAGTTTCAAAGCTTTAAGCATGGGCCACCTCCCACGCGGTCAGGGCGCGATCGGCCTCGACCAGGTCCGAAAAATCATGGCGCTCGCCGTTGATTTCCTGGTAGTCCTCGTGCCCCTTGCCGGCCAGAACGATCACATCGTCCGCCGAAGCTCCGGCGATCAACTGGGCGATGGCCTGGCCGCGACCCGCCACGAAGGTGACGTTATCCACATTCGAGAAGCCGGCGCGGATGTCATCGAAAATCACCGAGGGATCTTCGGTACGCGGGTTGTCATCGGTGACCAGGACGCCATCGGCCAAACGCTCGACCACTTCGGCCATCAGCGGACGCTTGCCGCGATCGCGATCACCGCCGCAACCGAACAGGCAGAGCAATCGGCCCTTGGCGTGGGGACGCAGCGCCGTCAGTACTTTTTCCAACGCATCCGGGGTGTGGGCGTAGTCGACCACCACCAGCGGCTGAGTGCCGCCACCCAGGCGCTGCATGCGCCCTGCCGGGCCTTCGAGCTCGGGCAGGACCTTGAGAATTTCATCCAGTGCGTAATCCAGACCGAGCAAGGCGCCAATGGCGGCCAACACGTTGCTCAGGTTGAACCGGCCGAGCAAGGTACTGCGCAAATGGTGCTCGCCTTGCGGCGTGACCAGCGTGGCGCGTACGCCTTCGTCGTCGAATTGCGCATCGCGGCAGAACAGGTAGGCGCTGCGGTCGAGCAAGCTGTAGGTAATCAGCCGCGGCTCACGTTTTTCACTGGCCAGTTGCTTGCCGAAATCGTCATCGAGGTTAACCACCCGGCATTTCAGGTCGTTCCAGGCGAACAGCTTGGCCTTGGCTTCGCCGTAGGCCTGCATGGTGCCGTGGTAATCCAGGTGATCGCGGGACAGGTTGGTCATCACCGCCACGTCGAACGCCAATGCGCTGACCCGGCCCTGGTCCAGTCCGTGGGATGACACTTCCATGGCGACAGCCTTGGCGCCGGCCTTTTTCAAGTCGGCCAGGGTCGCCTGCACCGCAATCGGGTTCGGCGTGGTGTGCAGGCCGCTTTGCAGCGCGCCGTAGAAACCGGTGCCCAATGTTCCAACGATGCCGCAGTGCTGGCCGAGCAGGTCCAGAGCCTGGGCCACCAATTGGGTCACACTGGTTTTGCCGTTGGTGCCGGTAACGCCCACCAGGTTCAGGTGACGGCTCGGCTCACCGTAAAAACGTCCGGCGATGTCCGACAGTTGCGCCGCGAGCCCCTTGACCGGAATCAGCGGAACGTCGGTGATCGGCAACACGGTGGCGCCTTCGACTTCATAAGCCACCGCCGCCGCACCGCGCTGCAAGGCATCGCCAATGTGCGCGCGGCCATCGAAGCGTCCGCCCGGCACGGCCAGGAACAGGTCGCCGGCGCGCACATTGCGGCTGTCGATCGTCAACTCACGGATCAGCAGATCGCGGCCAGCGTGGGCGAAAATCTTGTTCAGGCTTAGAGACATCAGCCGCGCCCTCCATTGGCTTTCAGTGGAATGGCCGGAACCGCGTTGGCCTGTTGGACAGGCGGCAAGTTGTCCGGCGTGATATTCATCAGACGCAAGGTCCCGGACATCACTTTGCTGAATACGGGCGCAGAGACCAGGCCACCGAAGTAGCCGGCCTTGGTGGGCTCATCGATGACAACGACGATGGCGTAGCGCGGGTCGCTCATCGGCCCGAAACCGGCGAACAGTGAGCGATAAGAGTTTTCGGCATAGCCTTTGGTGCCGACCGAGGTTTTACGTGCAGTACCGGACTTGCCGCCCACGTGATACGCCGGCACTTGGGCACGGAATACACCGCGCGGTGCTTCGATCACTTGCTGCAGCATGGTCTGCATGGTTTTCGCGACGTTTTCCGGCAGCACTTGCGTGGTTTGCGGTGCCTTGTCGGTCTTGATCAGGGTCAGTGGTGCCAGGCGGCCGTTGTTGGCCAAGGCCGAGAAGGCATGGACCAACTGGATCGCAGTCACGGAAATACCGTAGCCGTAGGACAACGTCGCCGTTTCGGCCTTACGCCATTCACGGTAGTTGGGCAGGTTGCCCACACGCTCACCCGGGAAGCCCAGACCGGTGTCCTGGCCGAGGCCGAGCTTCTGCGCCAGACGGAAGATGGTTTCGCCACCGATGTCGAAGGCCACCTTACTCATACCGACGTTACTGGAGTTGATCAGGATGCCGGTCATGTCCAGCACCGGACCTTCGGTCTTGGACACGTCCTTGATGGTGTATTTGCCGATCTGCAGCGTGCCCGGGTAAACCTCGACGCTGTCGGTTGGTTTCCAGCGTCCGGTTTCGATGGCGGCACTCATGGAGATCGCCTTCATGGTCGAGCCTGGCTCGAACACGTCGATCATCGCGCGGTTACGCATCATTGCCGGCTGCAGGTTGCGACGGTTGTTCGGGTTGTAGGTCGGCTGGTTGACCATGGCGAGGATCTCGCCGCTCTTCACGTCCATGATCACCAGGCTGCCGGCCTTGGCACCGTTCTCGATGATCGCGTTACGCAACTCGCGGTTGGCCAGGTATTGCAGGCGCAGGTCAATGGACAACGCCAAGGGCTTGCCGGCCTTGGCGTTTTTTGTCACCTGAACATCTTTGATAAGTCGCCCGCGCCGGTCCTTGATGACCTGTCGCTTGCCGGGCACCCCGGCGAGCCACTCATCGTAGGCCAGCTCGACGCCTTCACGCCCGTGATCATCGATGTCGGTGAAGCCGACCATGTGCGCGGTCACCTCACCAGCAGGATAGAAGCGGCGGAACTCTTCGATGCCGTAGACGCCCGGTACTTTGAGGTCGAGCACGGACTGGCCCTGCTCGGGGGTCAACCCGCGGACCAGGTAAATGAATTCCTTGTTGGCTTGCGCCTCAAGGCGCTCGGCCAGGGCTTTCGGATCCTGACCCAAGGCAGCCGCCAGTGCTGGCCACTTCTCTTTGGCCAGTTGCATTTCCTTGGCATTGGCCCACAGCGTGGTGACCGGCGTACTGACGGCCAGCGGCTCGCCGTTACGGTCGGTGATCAGGCCACGGTGTGCCGGAATCGGGATATGGCGAACACTGCGCGCGTCGCCTTGGCCTTTGAGGAAGGCACGGTCAACCACTTGCAGGTCGATGATGCGCCAGCAAATGGCCGCGACCATGACGCCGAGCAGGCCCAGCACCAGGCGAAACCGCCACGGGAACAGTGCGCCTTCAAGCTTCATCATGGCGCCACCATCTGCACGTCAGCGGCGCCAGGAATGTGCATCTTCAGTTGTTCGGTGGCCAGCACTTCGATACGGCTGTGGGCGGTCCAGGTGCTCTGCTCGAGAATCAACCGCCCCCACTCGGCCTGCGCCTTGTCGCGCACGCTCAACTCATTGTACAGCGTGTTCAATAACTGACGGTTCCAGTGGGCGCTGTAGGACACGCCGATGGCCGACACGAGCACGCCAACAAACAGCAGCAACATGAAGAAGCTGCCGCCTGGCAGGGGTTTGGCGAAAAGCTTGCTCACCGCAACTTCTCCGCAACGCGCATGACGGCGCTGCGAGCACGTGGGTTGGCTTTGAGTTCGGCCTCGGAGGCGGACTGCGCTTTGCCATGGACTTTGATTTTGGGTTCGAAAGCCACGTGACGAACCGGCAGGTTGCGCGGCAGGTTGTCGGCTTCGCCTTTTACCAGCTTGCGCATGAACAGTTTGACGATGCGGTCTTCCAACGAGTGAAAGCTGATCACCACCAGGCGACCACCGACTTCCAGGCATTCCAGTGCGGCCTCGAGGCCGGCTTCCAGATCACCCAGTTCGTTGTTGACGTGAATACGCAGGCCCTGGAACGCACGGGTCGCCGGGTTCTTGCCCTTCTCCCATGCCGGGTTGGCGACTTTCAGCACTTCAGCCAGGTCGCCCGTGCGCTCGAATGGCGTGATGTCGCGACGCTCGACCACGGCACGGGCCATGCGTCCGGAGAATCGCTCTTCACCGTATTCCTTGAACACGCGGGCAATTTCTTCCACTGGCGCGGTATTGACGAACTCGGCCGCGCTGATGCCGCGGGACGGGTCCATGCGCATGTCCAGCGGACCATCGTTGAGGAAGCTGAAACCGCGCTCAGGGTCATCGAGCTGTGGCGAGGATACGCCCAGGTCGAGCAAAACGCCGCTCACCTTGCCGGCCAGACCACGTTCGGTCACTTCCGACCCAAGCTCGGCAAAGCTGCGCTGCACAACGACAAAGCGGCCGTCTTCGGCCGCTAGCGTCTGCCCGGTGGCAATCGCTTGAGGATCCTTGTCGAATCCGAGCAACCGGCCATCGGGACCGAGCTTGCTGAGAATCAACCGACTGTGCCCTCCGCGCCCGAACGTGCCATCCAGATAGCAGCCATCAGCACGCACGTCGAGAGCCTCGACAGCCTCGTCAAGCAGTACGGTGATGTGGTTAAAGCCGCTATCAATAGTCACAAGATCAAATCACGCAGTTCATCAGGCATGGCGCCCGGTTGTTGAATAGCAGCAAGGTCGGCGGCAGAAACCGCGTTCCAGGCATCTTCGTCCCACAATTGGAACTTGTTCAGCTGGCCCACCAACATCGCGCGTTTATCCAACCTGGCATATTCACGAAGACGCGGCGGCACCAGAAAACGACCACTGCCATCGAGCTCGAGGTCGACGGCATTACCAATCAGCAAACGTTGCAGACGACGGTTCTCTTCGCGAAGCGAGGGCAGTGCGCGCAGCTTGGTTTCAATAATTTCCCACTCATCGAGGGGGTAAACACACAAACATGGATCAACGGCATCAATGGTGACGATCAACTGTCCGGAACTACGCGAAACGAGCTCGTCACGGTACCGGCTCGGCATGGCGAGACGGCCCTTTGCGTCGAGACTGATAGCGTTAGCTCCGCGAAACACGTCAGCGTTTCTCCAAATATTAGCGTTTTGCTCTCAAAAAACCCACTTCATGCCACTTTCCGCCACTTGCGCACACTATAGGAACGCGCCCACTGCACCGTCAAGGCGCGGATTAAAGGAAAACCCTTACAGAACTGAGATTTAGGAGCACATCAGGAGGGGTAACGAGAATCTGGAGGTGGAATCTGCCCAACAATTCGAATGAACACAGAAAGCTGCGTTCACAAGTTAAAGTAATTTATTAAGAGTAAGATTTTTTCGGTATTACAAGGTGGGTTCTGCGAATCATTTACAAGGAGGGAAATTGCCATTACGCGCACCCTGCTCATGACTTTAAACAGGGAGAAAGGAAAAGGTGGAGAGTCGATCTGTAAGCCGGGTTCTGTCTTGAACAGTCATTCGTCTACGATGGCCATCACTGGACATCTTTAGCAACCTACCCGGTCCCAGCGCGGGCCACGCCTTGGGACCCTATTTGGTCTTGCTCCAAGTGGGGTTTACCTAGCCACGAACTGTTGCCAGACGTGCGGTGCGCTCTTACCGCACCTTTTCACCCTTACCGGTGCCGAAGCACTTAGGCGGTTATTTTCTGTGGCACTTTCCGTAGGCTCACGCCTCCCAGGCATTACCTGGCACTTCGCCCTATGGAGCCCGGACTTTCCTCCCCCCTAATTTTCATAGAGGGCAGCGACTGTCCGATCGACTCTCCGCCGCAAAGGTTAACGGCAGAGCGCCCGAAGAACAAGCGCTAAACGCCTCCAGGCGCGTCGCGCGTCGGCTTTCACTCGCCTTTCTGTTTCTCCAGGGCGACCTGATAAAGAACGTTCTTGCGCTCGCCGGTAATTTGCGCCGCCAAGGCTGCGGCCCGCTTGAGCGGCATCTCCTCGAGCAACAGGTCGAGAATGCGCATGGCTTCACTGCTCACGGCATCCTCGGTCTCGGGGGCGGACCAGCCAGCGACCAGGACAACGCACTCCCCGCGCTGCTGGTTGCTGTCCGACTCGACGAACTCGCGCAGCTCGGCCAGGGGCAAGCCCTTGAGCGTTTCAAAGGTCTTGGTCAGCTCGCGGGCCAGCAACGCCGGGCGCTCGGGCCCGAATACAAGTTCCATGTCCTGCAGGCACTCAAGAATGCGATGCGGCGCCTCATAAAAAATCAGCGTGCGCGGCTCTTCCCTGACCTGCTCCAGGCGGGAACGTCGGCCGACAGTCTTGGCCGGCAAAAAGCCTTCGAAAATGAACCGATCCGACGGCAGGCCCGCTGCGGATAGCGCAGCGATCAAGGCGCAAGCCCCCGGCACCGGCACCACATTGACGCCCGCCGCTCGAGCCTGGCGAACCAGGTGATAACCAGGATCGGATATCAGCGGCGTTCCGGCATCGGAGATCAGCGCCACGTCATCGCCCGCCAGCAAACGGGCGATGAAGCGGTTACCTTCGTCGCGCTCGTTGTGCTCATGGCAGGCAGCCAGCGGCGTGGAAATACCAAAATGCTGCATCAATCGCTGGGAATGACGCGTGTCTTCGGCGGCGATCAATGCCACCTCCCGCAGGATTTTCAGCGCACGCGCACTGATGTCGTCCAGGTTGCCGATGGGCGTCGCCACCACATAAAGCGAGCCAACAGCGGAATTCAAAGCACCTGGGGCAGTCAAAGCGCACACCTCATGAACGGTAAAAGCCGCCATTGTAACCCTTGGCGACGCTTTCGACAGGCACTGACAAACGCGGTTTTTTCGAGGTTTCATGCCGGTCTGCGACGATTGCATGAGCTAAATTGATCGATTCACGCCAGTAACATCGCGCCCCGGCCAGTGCTTGGGTACAATTCCACGCTAATTTGATCGAGTATCAGGAACACTACATGATCGCTTGCCTGCGGCTGTTTACTGCCCTCTGCCTCGCTGCCCTACTGGCGGCCTGCGCCAGCTCGCCGTCCTCCAGCCTTGACGAAATCCCACGGACCGCGGATGCCAGCATCGAGCAACTGCTCGATCAGGCTGCGAAAAGCAAAACGCCGGAACAAGCGGCACTGTATCGCTTGAGTGCAGCCGACCTGGCCTATCGCCAGGGCAATGCCGGCCAGTCCGCGCAAATCCTGCAACAGGTACCGGTCGAGCAACTCAAACCGGGCCAACAGGTGTTCGCCAACACCCTGGCGGCTGAACTCGCCATGACCCGCAACCAGCCAAAAGCCGCGCTAACGGCCCTGAACCACCCGAGCCTGCAACAACTGGCCGAGCTGCCGGTCGAGCAACAGGTTCGGACCGGCACGGTGCGCGCTCGCGCCCTGGAAGCCGACGGTCAGACCCTTGCGGCCGCTCGTGAGCGCATCTTCATTGCTCCGATGCTCAGCGGCGAAGCAGCCAGTAAAAACCACGAAGCGATCTGGACACTGATCGCTTCGCTGCCGACCGACCAATTGCAACCGTCGAGCAACGACGACCTCGGCGGCTGGCTTGCCCTGGCGCTGGCGGTGAAAACCGCCGGCACGCTGGAACAACAGCAAGCGGCCATCGACCACTGGCGCGCCCAGAACCCGAAACACCCGGCCGCCATCCAGTTGCCACAAGCGCTGACCAACCTCAAGGAACTGGCCAGCCAGCCCCTGAGCAAGATCGCCCTGCTGCTGCCACAAGACGGCCCGTTGGGCTCGGTGGGCAAAGCCCTTCGCGACGGTTTCATGGCCGCTCACTACCAGGCTCAACAGGCCGGCCAAAAGCCGCCAGCCATTGCCTTCTATGACAGCTCGCGCCTGACGTCGCTTGACGAGTTCTACCGCAAGGCGCAAGCCGACGGTGTGCAACTGGTGGTCGGCCCCCTGGAAAAGCCGCTGGTCAAACAACTCAGCACTCGCCCCCAATTGCCGATCACCACCCTGGCACTGAACTACAGCGAGGGCACGCAGGGTCCGGCGCAGTTGTTCCAGTTCGGCCTGGCTGCCGAGGACGAAGCTCGCGAAGTGTCCCGCCGCGCTCGCGCCGACGGCCTGCATCGCGCTGCGATCATGGTGCCGAAAGGCGAATGGGGCGATCGCGTGCTGCGCGCATTCAGCCAGGACTGGCAAGCCAATGGCGGCAGCATCGTGGCCACCGAGCGAGTCGATCAGCCGGTGCAACTGGCCCAGCAGATTGCCGACATGTTCCAGCTGCGCCAGAGCGAAGGTCGCGCCAAGAGCCTGCAAAGCACCGTTGGCTCGCAGGTGGCTGCCCAGCCTTCGCGTCGTCAGGACATCGAGTTCATCTTCCTGGCCGCCACGCCTCAACAGGCCCAGCAGATCAAACCAACCCTGAACTTCCAGTACGCCGGTGACGTACCGGTCTACGCCACCTCTCACGTGTTCAGTGCCAGCGGCGACGTCAACCAGTACAACGACATGAACGGCATTCGCTTCTGCGAAACCCCGTGGTTGCTGGAAGCCAACGACCCGCTGCGCCAACAAGTCACCGCGCAATGGCCACAAGCGGCAGGCAGCCTCGGTCGCCTGTATGCGATGGGGGTCGATGCCTATCGCCTGGCCCCGCGCCTGGGTCAACTCAAAGCCCTGCCAGACAGCCAGATTGAAGGTCAATCCGGCAGCCTGAGCATGACGCAGAACCAACGCGTCGTTCGTCAGTTGCCGTGGGCCGAGTTCGTCAACGGCCAGGTTAAACGCCTGCCGAACACCCCGCGCTGATGCCCGAGAGGTCACGCCAGCAACGCGGCAAGGATGCCGAGCGCCATGCGCTCGAGCATCTGCAACAACAGGGTCTGCGCCTCCTGGCGCAGAACTGGTTGTGTAAACGGGGTGAGCTTGATCTGGTCATGCTGGAGGGCGATACAGTAGTATTCGTTGAAGTTCGCTACAGAAAAAACACTCAATGGGGTGGCGCACTCGATAGCATCGATAAGCGCAAACAGCAGAAACTGATCCTTGCCGCGCAGTATTTTCTTCAGCGCGAGCCGCGTTGGGCCAATTCCCCCTGCCGTTTCGACGTGGTCGCCATCGACAGCGATCACGATGAGTTGAATTGGCTGCAGAATGCCTTCGACAGCTGATCACCTGCCCCGGACACCTACACCCAAATTTTGCTCTTTGCTTTGCGGGCTGCACATTCATGTGGGCCGCGCCAATTAAGGTCACACAGATGGACATGCAATCCCGAATTCGCCAGCTTTTTCAGGCCAGTATCGATACCAAGCAAATGGCGATGGACGTACTTGCACCGCACATCGAGCAAGCCAGCCAGGTCATGGTCAACGCCCTGCTCAACGAGGGCAAGATGCTGTCCTGCGGCAACGGCGGGTCTGCCGGCGACGCCCAGCACTTCTCGTCCGAGCTGCTCAACCGTTTCGAGCGCGAACGCCCGAGCCTGCCGGCCATCGCCCTGACCACCGATAGCTCGACGATCACCTCGATCGCCAACGACTACAGCTACAACGAGGTCTTCTCCAAGCAGATCCGCGCGCTTGGCCAGCCGGGCGATGTGTTATTGGCGATTTCCACCAGCGGCAACTCCGCCAACATAATTCAAGCGATCCAGGCCGCACATGATCGCGAAATGATTGTCGTAGCATTGACGGGACGTGACGGTGGCGGCATGGCGTCGCTGCTGTTGCCCGAGGACGTGGAAATTCGCGTACCGGCCAACGTCACCGCACGTATCCAGGAAGTCCACCTGCTGGCGATCCATTGCCTTTGCGACTTGATCGACAGCCAACTGTTCGGGAGTGAAGAATGACCCCTAATCGCCTTGGCCTTCTGGCCTTGACCCTGTGCCTTGGCATCAGCGGCTGCACCTCGGTGGTTAACGCCAGCCGGGAAGCACCTATCGATGACGACCGCGGCACACGTACCCTGGGCAGCAAGATCGACGATTCCCTGATCGACACCAAGGTCGGCGTGAACGTGCGCAAGGCCGACCCGGCCCTGGACAACGAATCGCACATCGTCGTCACCAGCTACAACGGCATTGTGCTGCTCGCCGGGCAAACCCCGCGCGAAGACCTCAAGGCCAAGGCCGAACAGGCCGCCGCCGCAGTGCAGCGCGTCAAAAAGGTCCACAACGAACTGCAAGTACTGCCACCGTCAGGCTTCCTGGCCCGCCAGAACGACACCTGGCTGACCTCGAAGATCAAGACGCAGATGCTCACCGACCCCAACATCCCGGGCTCTCGCATCAAGGTGGTCACCGAGAACGGCATCGTCTACCTGCTGGGCCTGCTGACCAAGCAGGAAGCAGCCCAGGCGACCAATCTGGTGCAGAGCGTTTCCGGCGTGCAGAAGATTGTGAAGTTGTTCGAATACATCGACTGATAGCTGTATTCCCATCCCTGTAGGAGCGAGCACGCTCGCGATGATAGCCCAGACACCGCGGGCCTCCAGACAGCCCGCGTCATCGTTAGCGCCATCGCGAGCAGGCTCGCTCCTACGGGGGACTCGGGCACAAAAAAGGCGATCCATCTGGATCGCCTTTTTTTTATTTCACCACTTTCAAACTTGGACGACCGCTGGGACGCGGCGGTTCATCGTCCGGTGGAGGCAGGTCATCATCCGGCTCGATCTCGTCCTCGCCTTCCATAGGCGATTCCAGATCGAAGACCATGCCCTGGCCGTTCTCACGGGCGTAAATGCCCAGAATCGACGCGATAGGCACGTACAGGGTGTGAGGCACCCCACCGAAGCGCCCTTCGAAACTGACGGCTTCGTTGTCCATGTGCAAATGACGCACAGCAGCCGGCGATACGTTGAGTACGATCTGGCCGTCACTGGCGAAACCTTGAGGCACCTGTACCGACGGATACTCGGAATTGACCAGCATGTGCGGGGTGCAATCGTTATCCACAATCCACTCGTAGAGCGCGCGGACCAGATAAGGTCGACTGGAGTTCATAGCGGCTCCTTAAGCCTTAGCGCATATCGCGCTCGACACCAGACAGACTCGCCTGGAAAGTCTCACGCGCAAACTGGCGCTCCATGTAATCAAGCAGCGGCTTGGCAGGCCGCGGCAGTTCAATACCCAGAATCGGCAATCGCCAGAGTATTGGCAATAGGCAGCAATCCACCAGACTTTGTTCCTCACTGAGGAAAAACGGCTTGTCGGCAAACAGCGGCGACACGCCAGTCAGGCTTTCACGCAGTTCCTTGCGAGCGACAACGCGAGCAGCTTCCTTGGTTCGCGAATCCAGGATCAGATCTACCAGGCCACACCAGTCACGCTGGATACGATGAATCAGCAAACGACTGTTGGCACGCGCCACGGGATAAACCGGCAGCAAAGGCGGGTGCGGGTAACGCTCATCCAGATACTCCATCACCACGGTCGACTCCCACAATGCCAGGTCACGATCGACCAGGGTGGGCAGGCTTCCATAGGGGTTCACCTCAATCAGTTTAGGCGGCTGGCGGCCAGCTTCCACGTAAATGATCTCGGCGCTGACACCCTTCTCTGCCAGTACGATGCGCACCCGGTGGGAATAGTGGTCGGCGGGGTCGGAGTAACAGGCCAACCGATTGGTCACGCCCATGGCGGTCCTCCTCGCTTGTAGAATTTATCGAAAGCGGAAAAACGAGCGCGCCCAGAGGGCGCCTCCCGTAACGCCTGGATGACCAGGATCGTTACACTTTCAGAGGCGCCCTTGGGCGCGCGCGATTAACAGCAATTGCTTGAAACGTTATCAGTGCACGTCTTTCCAGTATTCGCGCTTGAGCAGGTAAGCGAATACAAAGAAGAACGCCAGGTACAGCAAGACATAAGTACCAATGCGCTGATGTTGCAACTTAACCGGGTTAGCCGAATAAGCCAGGAAGGTTACCAGATTCTTCACCTTCTCATCGAACTGCTCTTCGGTCAGAGCACCGCTCTTCGGCACGATGGTCAGCTGGTCGCACGCTTCATGAGTCAAAGCGGTACCGGTCAGCGGATCATATTGCTTCTTGCCGTCTTCGACGATCTGCACTTGTTTGCAACCTACGACCTGGCGACCTTGCAGGCCCACCAGTACGTTCGGCATACCCACGTTCGGGAACACCTTGTTGTTCACACCCCAAGGACGCGCTGGATCTTCGTAGAACGACTTCAGGTAACCGTAGAGCCAGTCAGTACCACGAACGCGAGCCACCAGGGTCAGGTCAGGTGGCGCAGCACCGAACCAGGTCTTGGCGTCCGCCGGCTGCATGCCGATATTCATGTGGTCGCCGATCTTGGCGCCCGTAAGCACCAGGTTCGACAACATCAGATCATGGGGAATGCCCAGGTCGTCGGCAACACGTTCATAGCGCTGGAACTTGGCGCTGTGGCAGCCCATGCAGTAGTTGGCGAATGTACGTGCGCCATCCTGCATGGCAGCCTTGTCGGAAACGTCGATATCGACCTTTTCCAGTTCCGGACCACCATGTTCAGCCGCGAAGGACAGTACAGGCAAAGCAGCAAGAATCAGTACAGCAAATAGCTTTTTCATCAGCCAGTCACCCTATCCGGAACCGGTTTGGTCTTCTCGAGCCTGGTGTAGAACGGCATCAAAATGAAGTAGGCGAAGTACAGGAAGGTGCAGACCTGCGACAGCAACGTACGGACAGGGTTTGGCGCCAGTACGCCCAGCACGCCCAGGATCACGAACGAAATGCAGAACACCCACAGCCAGATCTTGCTCAACCACCCCTTGTAGCGCATCGACTTGACTGGACTACGGTCCAGCCACGGCAGGACGAACAGGACCGCGATGGCCGCACCCATGGCAATGACACCGAGCAGCTTGTCCGGAACCGCGCGCAAGATCGCGTAGAACGGGGTGAAGTACCAGACCGGAGCGATGTGCTCTGGGGTCTTGAAGGCGTTCGCCACTTCGAAGTTAGGCTTCTCCAGGAAATAACCACCCATTTCCGGGAAGAAAAATACGATCGAGCAGAAGACAAACAGGAACACCACGACACCGACGATATCTTTCACGGTGTAGTACGGGTGGAACGGAATGCCGTCCAGCGGAATGCCGTTTTCGTCCTTGTGTTTCTTGATGTCCACGCCGTCCGGGTTGTTCGAACCGACCTCGTGCAGGGCCAGGATGTGCAACACCACCAGACCGAGAATCACGATCGGCAGGGCGACCACATGGAGGGCGAAGAAGCGGTTCAGGGTGATGCCGGAAATCAGGTAGTCACCACGGATCCACTGGGTCAGGTCGTCACCGATGACCGGGATCGCACCGAACAGCGAGATGATCACCTGGGCACCCCAGTAGGACATCTGGCCCCATGGCAGCAGGTAGCCCATGAAGGCTTCCGCCATCAGCGCCAGGTAGATCAGCATGCCGAAGACCCACACCAACTCACGCGGCTTCTGGTACGAACCGTAGAGCAGGCCACGGAACATGTGCAGGTAAACCACGATGAAGAACGCCGAAGCGCCGGTGGAGTGAAGCAGACGCAGGATCGAGCCGTACTCGACGTCGCGCATGATGTATTCAACGGAAGCGAAAGCCTCTTCCGCCGATGGGGTGTAGCTCATGGTCAGCCAGACACCGGTGACGATCTGGTTGACCAGAACGAGCAGTGCCAGGGAGCCAAAGAAGTAGAAGAAGTTGAAGTTCTTCGGGGCGTAATACTTGCTGAGATGGTCTTCCCACATTTTGGTCGCGGGAAAGCGCGCATCAACCCAATCCATGAACTTGCTCATCACGCTTTCTCCGTATCGACGCCAACGACAATGATCTCGTCGGACTCATAGGAATGCGGGGGTACTGGCAGGTTCAAAGGCGCAGGTTGCGACTTGTAGACACGGCCAGCCAGATCGTAGTGGGAACCGTGGCAAGGGCAGAAATAGCCACCTACCCAGTCTTTACCCAGATCCGCGGGCGCCACTTCCGGACGGAAGGTTGGCGAGCAACCCAGGTGCGTGCAGATGCCGATCAGCAGCAGAATCTCGGGCTTGATCGAACGCACTTCCGGATCGACATAAGTCGGTTGAACAGAGTTCTTGGAGGTCGGGTCAGAGAGCTGGCCCTCGATCTTTTTCAGATTCCCCAGGATTTCCTCAGTACGGCGGACGATGAACACCGGCTGACCGCGCCACTCAGCAACCATCTGCTGGCCTGGCTCGATTTTGCTGACATTCACTTTCACCGGTGCACCTGCAGCTTTCGCCTTGGCACTGGGAAACCATGACCCCACGAACGGGACCGCAGCCCCCACCGCTCCTGCAGCACCCACCACGGATGTGGCTGCTACCAAGAAGCGACGCCGGCCTGCATTCACGCCGTCATTGCTCATTCAGTCCTCTCCCATCAGCTTTGTGGCCTGTTAAATCAGGCATCTACTAAATAAAACTATGTACTTATAAAAATTTTGCCGAATGGTAATGAAAAGCCCCAATCCTGACAAGGTAATTACCGAAGGGCTCCAGTGCCAAGCCTTGCAGTATAGGGGCTCTACGGATGTGGCACGTTGTCACAGAGCAATTCTTTGTTAAATCGCGCACATAAAAAAACGCCCAGCTCCGTAAGGGGCTGGGCGTTCTTTTTTGAACGAGAAAGCGAATTAACGCTTCGAGTACTGCGGACGCTTACGCGCTTTACGCAGACCGACTTTCTTACGTTCAACTTCACGGGCGTCGCGGGTAACGAAGCCAGCTTTGCGCAGAGCGCTACGCAGGGTTTCGTCGTAGTCCATCAGAGCGCGAGTGATACCGTGGCGGATTGCGCCAGCTTGACCACTTACACCACCGCCGATCACGGTGACGTAGATGTCGAACTTCTCGACAGTCTCGGTCAGCTCCAGCGGCTGACGAACTACCATGCGGGCAGTTTCGCGACCGAAGAAGGTTTCCAGCGAACGGTTGTTGATGGAGATGTTACCAGTACCCGGACGCAGGAAAACGCGTGCGGTTGCGGTCTTGCGACGGCCAGTGCCGTAATTTTGAGTCGCCGACATAATGAACTATTCCGTTAAATCTTCAGTTCTTGGGGCTGCTGAGCAGTATGAGGGTGTGCAGCGCCCGCATAGACTTTCAGCTTACGGTACATGTCGCGACCCAGCGGGTTCTTAGGCAGCATGCCTTTGACCGCGGTCTCGATCACGCGCTCAGGGGCCTTGGCGATCAGCTTTTCAAAGTTGATCGACTTGATGCCGCCCGGGAAACCGGAGTGGGAGTAGTACATTTTGTCAGTGGTTTTAGCACCGGTAACACGGATCTGCTCGGCATTGATAACGACGATGTAGTCGCCGGTGTCAACGTGAGGAGTGTACTCAGGCTTGTGCTTGCCACGCAGACGGCTCGCGATTTCGGTGGCCAGACGACCCAGGGTCTGACCAGCAGCGTCGACGACAAACCAGTCGCGCTTTACTGTTTCCGGTTTAGCAGTAAAAGTTTTCATTCTTTATAGCCTCAGGGGCCGCCCTGTAAATTAGACGGCGGATCTTACTGAATAGTGCGTACTTTGACAAGTCAAAGGCAGCCGGATACAGACGCTTTCGGGGGCTCGGGTCGGCGCGTCCGTTCAACGGCAAGATTCTTCGGCGGCGGCGCATCACTTCCACTGCAGAAAGAGGTGCGCAATTATGCAGATTGCGAAAAATATTTCAACCTGCTTTTATGATTGTTTTGCCCAAGGAGCACCCGATGGACTATCGCCAGCTAGGCCGTACCGATCTGAACGTCAGCGCCCTCTGTCTCGGAACCATGACCTGGGGTGAGCAAAACAGCGAAGCCGAGGCCTTCGCCCAGATCGAGCGGGCCAAGGGCGCCGGGATCAACTTCATCGACACCGCCGAGATGTACCCGGTGCCGCCCAAGGCCGAGACCTACGCCACCACCGAGCGCTACATCGGCAACTACTTCAAGAGCCGCGGCGACCGTGCCGACTGGATTCTGGCCAGCAAAATTGCCGGCCCCGGCAACACCATCGACTACATTCGCGATAAAAACCTGCGCCACAACCGCCAGCACATCACCGAGGCGGTGGACGCCAGCCTCAAGCGCCTGCAGACCGATTACATCGACCTCTATCAGTTGCACTGGCCGGAACGCAGCACCAACTTCTTCGGCCAATTGGGCTACAAGCACAAGATCGAAGCTAACCTGACACCGCTGGAAGACACCCTCGAAGCACTGGACGAACAGGTCAGGGCCGGCAAGATCCGCCACATCGGTCTTTCCAACGAAACGCCCTGGGGCACCATGCGTTTCCTGGCGCTGGCCGAAGCCCGTGGCTGGCCGCGTGCGGTTTCGATCCAGAATCCGTACAACCTGCTCAACCGCAGCTTTGAAGTCGGCCTGGCGGAAATCGCCATACGCGAACAATGCGGCCTGCTCGCCTATTCACCGCTGGCGTTCGGCTTCCTCTCGGGCAAGTACGAAGGGGGCGCCCGCCCGCCGAAAGGTCGCCTGAGCCTCTACAGCCGCTTCAGTCGCTACTTCAATCCACAGTCCGAAGCGGCGTGCAGCCGTTATGTCGCCCTGGCCCGTGAACACGGCCTGGACCCGGCGCAAATGGCCCTCTCCTTCGTGACCCAGCAGCCATTCGTGACCAGCAACATCATCGGCGCCACGACCCTGGAGCAACTGGACAGCAACATCGCCAGTTTCGACCTGAAGCTGTCGGATGAGGTGTTGGCGGGGATCGAGGCGATTCACAAGGATCATCCGAACCCAGCGCCGTAACGGGCCTTTAGCTCCTATCGCGAGCAAGCTCGCTCCTACAGGTTTTCGGGTGAAACACAGATAGCGTGAACACCAAAAAACCTGTGGGAGCGGCGGTGCGACGATTCCACAGGGCCAGGAAAATAGATCAAAGCGCCCGAGCAATGATCTCCTTCATGATTTCATTGGTCCCCGCATAAATGCGCTGCACCCGCGCATCCGCCCACGCCCGCGCGATTGGGTATTCCCACATGAAACCGTAGCCGCCATGCAACTGCACGCATTCGTCGAGCACCTTGCATTGCAGGTCGGTCCCCCAGTACTTGGCCATCGCCGCCGTCGGCACATCGAGTTTGCCCTGCAAGTGCAACCCCAGGCAGCGGTCGACGAAGACCCGGCCAATCTGGATTTCGGTGGCCATTTCCGCCAGTTTGAATCGGGTATTCTGGAAATCGGCAATCGACTTGCCGAACGCCTTGCGATCGCGGGTGTAGTCCAGCGTCCACTGCAACGCCGCTTCAGCTGAAGCCAGGCCACCGATCGCCACGGTCAGGCGTTCCTGTGGCAACTCCTGCATCAGGTAGGCAAAGCCCATCCCCGCCTGCCCCAACAGGTTTTCCTTGGGCACGCGCACGTCCTGAAAGAACAGCTCCGAGGTGTCCTGCGCCTTCATCCCAACCTTTTCCAGGCGCTTGCCCTTGTCGAAGCCTGGCGTTCCGGCCTCGACCAGAAACAGGCTGGTGCCCTTCGCGCCGGCCTTCGGATCGGTCTTGGCGACGACGATCACCAGGTCCGCCAGATAGCCATTGGTGATGAAGGTTTTCGAGCCATTGATCACATATTCGTCGCCATCGAGCACGGCGGTGGTCTTCACCCCTTGCAGATCGGATCCTGCGCCCGGCTCGGTCATGGCAATCGCCGTGACCATTTCTCCAGAAACCAGTTTGGGCAAGTACTTGTGCTTCAGCGCTTCACTGCCGTAGTGCAGGATGTAGGGTGCGACGATGTCCGAATGCAGGGAAAAACCGATGCCGGTCAAACCGAGCCGTCCCACTTCCTCGATCACCACCGCACTGTAGAGAAAATCTGCGCCCAGCCCGCCGTAAGCCTCCGGCAGGTGCGAACAGAGCATCCCCGCCTCCCCCGCCTTGTTCCAGAGTTGACGGTCGATATGCCCCTGCTTTTCCCATTGTCCGTGGAACGGCACGGCCTCTTTTTCGAGGAAGGTGCGCACGCTGTCGCGAAACAGTTCGTGCTCGGGACTGAACAAGGTTCTGGGGATCATGGGGCACCTGTCGTTATTGTTAGAGGATTGATCTCCAGAGACTAAGGCGCAGCACCGATACAGGACACTGGACACATCCGACAAAAAATAAGACGATCCAGCCGTCTGGTGACCACTTTCCCCTATAAGAATAAGTTTGAATTATGTCTAACCAAGCCTCCACGCCCTTGCGGCGCGTCAGCATCCTGGCCATCGACCGGGTTTTCGCTACCACCCTCATGCAAGCCAAGGATTTTTTCCACCTGGCCAGCCTGCGCTATGGCAAACAACTGGGCCAGGGACTGGTACCGGCGTTCGAAACACGCCTGGTCAGCCCCGACGGCAAGCCGGTGAACAGTTTCAGCGACGTGATCATGCCCGTTGATGGCAGTCTCGAAGACGCCGACGTGATCATCCTCCCCGCGTTTTGGGACGACTTCGAAACCTTGTGCCAACGTTATCCACAGGTGCTGCCCTGGTTGCGCCAGCAACATGCGCGTGGTGCGGTGCTATGCGGCGAAGCCACCGGTGTGTTCTGGCTGGCCGAGGCAGGCTTGCTCAATGGCAAGGAAGCGACCACCTACTGGCGCTTCTTCAACGCCTTCGCCGAGCGTTACCCCAGGGTTCACCTCAACCAGGACAAACACCTGACCGACGCCGACAACCTGTACTGCGCAGGCGGCACCACCTCGGCGTGCGATCTCTACATCTACCTGATCGAACGCTTCTGCGGCGCCAACATCGCCCAGGCCGTGGCTCGCGACATTCTCTATGAAGTACAGCGCAGCTATTCCCCGGGCCGCATCGGCTTTGGCGGGCAGAAGCTGCATCAGGACGTGATCATCCTGCAGATCCAGCACTGGCTCGAAGAGCATTTCGCCGACAAGTTCCGTTTCGAAGACGTCGCCCGTGAACACGGCATGAGCATCCGCAACTTCATGCGTCGCTTCCAGACGGCCACGGGCGACAAGCCGCTGCATTACCTGCAACGACTGCGCATCGAAACCGCCAAGGGCCTGCTGTCCGGCAGTCGCAAGAGCATCAAGACCATCAGCTACGAAGTCGGCTACGACGACGCGAGCTTCTTCGCCCGCTTGTTCCGCCAGCACACGGAACTGTCGCCCAACCAATACCGCCAGCAGTTCCAGCAGGCGGCGTAACCAGACGGGGCCGGACGACTGTTTTCCCACAAAAAAAGGGAATGCGCGACGGCACGGCCCCCGACTTTACTCACAGACAACGCCCTCTGAAAGCACCAGCATCTTCCGGGTATTCACCCTCAAGGAAGATCGCCAGTGACCATCGGATCAAGCTACGAATACCCCGCATCCGTCAGCCGGGACACCACCCGCAGCAAACGTACCCCGCCCTCCAAATGGGCCGGGCGCTTTCCCAACCCCCCAGACCTGTGCTTTGACTATCGCGCATTGGTCGAGCAGGAACACGGCATTGCCCAGGCCACCGACCCGCAACACAGTATTTGCATCATCGGCGCCGGTATCACTGGGCTGACCGCCGCCAGGGAGCTGTACCGCTCAGGCTTCAGGCGGATTTCGCTCATCGAGCAATCCCGGCGCATCGGCGGAAGACACCGCACCGTGCCAGGCAGCCCGCATTCCACGCGAAGCCACACCCCTTTCGAGATGGGCGCCATGCGCATGCCCTTTTTCAACCGTACCGACGAGCCACCGACCCAGGGCCGCTCGTTGATGGCCTACTACACCCAGTTGTTTGACCTGGCGTTTTCAGACTTTGCCAACCCCGGCAGCCCCTGGGTCCGTTCGACCGGCATCTACCTCCGGGAGGGCAGTGTGGGCAACGGCCCGGCGCCGCAGATGTTGATCTGGAAGAATCCGGACGGCCAAACCCCGCCGCCCGGCGACGAGCTGCAAAGGGTCTACGGTAAATGGAAAGCCTTTGCCGACCGTCTGACCCGCCACGTTGCCCAGGTGTATGGCCACCCGGAATGGGGGGCGATGTGGGCGGCCATCGTCGCGCAATACGAGCGGGTGTCGTTTCGCGATCTGGTCAGTCGGCCAGCCCTGCCCCACTGGGATCAGCACTCACCGGGGGACTTTGGCGGGATGGGCATGTCCGCCGAAGAGTCAGCGATTTTCTACGCCATTGGCATCGGTGACGGCAGTTGGGGCGCCTTTTACGACGTCTGCTGCCTCTATCCCCTGCGCACGGCGATCTTCGGGTTCAGCAGCCAGCTGCAACTGATCCACGGGCGAGTTGACGCCAAGGGAGATCCCCTGGAGGCACCCTACCTCGAGGGAAACCCCGTGATGGATTCCCGAGGACTGACTTTGCGCGGCCTCGCTATATCGGTCTCGCCGCGCTGAGCGAATGCCTGATGTTCATGAAGATCGCCGAAACCGGGAAGTGCGTTCATGAACACAGCCTTGAATCCATGAACGGTCTGCTGACCGACAGCTCCGTGACCCGACTCAAGAAACTCGCCAACGGCAAGACCCGTGTTTATTTCAATTGGCAGCACAGCCAGCCCGACCAGAGTCGGCAGCTCTTCAATGACTTTGATTCGGTGATCATGACCCTGCCGTCCTGGTTGATCGAAACCCGCATCCAACTGGAAGGCTTCACCCCCCAGATGCTGCCATTCGAAACGATCAATGCCTATAAAACAGCACACTGGGAAACCAGCTGCAAAGTGTTTGCGCCGTTGAAGAAAACCTTCCTGTCGAAAAACACCCTCATCCCCCAGGCCATCGTTACCGACAGTTTCATCCACGACGTCTACACCTACCGCTATAACGAGCACTACAGCTACGATTGCATCCTGTTGAGTTACACCTGGGAGGACGACGCCACCAAGCTCGCCGCCTTCGGCGACAAGGAGCTGGTGGCCCGCTGTGTCGCCGAGCTGGACCGCATCCTCATGAATGCCAGCAATATCCAGGAAAAAATCTCGCCCTACATCGGCCTCGACCAGGCCGTAGTGCAACGCTGGATGACCGATCGCAATGCCTTGGGATGCGCCAAGCTGTATCGCCCTGGCGCCTATCAGGACGCTGTGCGCCTGATGAGATACAACCGGGATTTTGGCCACGTTTCCGGCCTGTATCTGTGCGGCGAATCGTTTTCCGTGGATGCCGGCTGGACCGAGCCGTGCTTTCGGGGCGCCTTGGATGCGGTGATCCACATCTGCCACAAGACCGCCGCGACCTTCAACGGTGGCTTTTCCATCAACGACCTGCCCCACTACCAGCTCAAAGCCTGACGCCCCCGTCCCAGAGCCACTCACGCCAGTGTGCTGGCTCTGCCCCACACCCTCGGTACACCCCCCGGTTAAAAATTCCCCATACATGTTCGGATTGCGCCTACAACCCTCGCGGAATCCGCCGACTGTTTCTCGCTCGCCACTTCAACACTTAATAAACGCGCTGTTAAACAACGTGAATAACAATAAAAAGAGGTCATCGGAATGAGCGAGCCAGCAAGCCCTGTTCGTGTAGCAGTCGTGCAATTCGATCCACAAGTTGGCGTCGGCAATCGCCAGGACAATCTGCATCGCAGCCTGGAGCTGGCCGAAGAGGCGGTAAAAGGTGGCGCCAATCTTATCGTCTTGCCTGAGCTGACCAGCACAGGCTATTTTTTCAGCAACCGCCAGGATGCGTTTGCGCATTCCGAAGGCGTACCGGACGGTCCAAGCGTCCGCCTGTGGATAGAGTTCGCCCGCCAGCACCGCATCTATCTGGTCGCCGGCCTGGCCGAACGTGATGGTATGCAGCTGTTCAACACCGGCGTGCTGGTCGGGCCTGACGGTTTCATCGGCAAGTACCGCAAAGCCCATCTGTGGAATCTGGAAAAACTCTGGTTCACCCCCGGTGATCTGGGCTTTCCGGTGTTCGATACGCCAATCGGGCGCATCGGATTGTTGATCTGCTGGGACATCTGGTTTCCGGAAGTGCCCCGCCTGCTCAGCCAGCAAGGTGCCGACATCATCTGCAGCCTGAACAACTGGGTCTGGACGCCACCGCCGCTGTTCGATGACGCAGGCAAGTGCATGGCCTCGTACCTGACGATGACCGCCGCACACGTAAACAACGTGTTTATCGCCGCCGCCAGCCGAATCGGCGAGGAGCGAGGTGCGCGTTACCTGGGTTGCTCCCTCATTGCCGGGACCCATGGCTGGCCGATTGGCGCGGTGGCCTCGGCGGACCAGCAGGAAATCCTGTTCGCCGACATCGACTTGACCAGTGCCCGCAGTGCGCCGATCTGGAACAGCCTTAACGACCTGCATCGCGACCGCCGTGCCGATCTCTACGATCCGATGCTCGGTTATCGCCTGCATCCGTGCCTGCCGCGCTGACCGGAGGGACGACTGATGCATACCTCAACCGAAAACAACCGTCTGGCGCGACGCTCGCTATTCGATATGGCAGTCATCCTGCTACTGATCGTCTTGTCGCTGCTGGTGATCTGGCTATCACTGACTCACCGAATGCACGGGTCGGCTCACTGGCCCGGGTACAGCGATCTGCTGAAGGGTTTTCCCGCACCCAGCGCCTGGCTGCGCTGGGTGCTCGGCGACATCAGCGAAGTGGCCTTCTACAAACACGAGCTGGCGTCCATCGGCCTGTTGGCCGGCGCCTACCTGGCCTATTGGGCGAACCGCACGCGCCAGCGCTGGCAAGGCTTTGCCATCTGCTACGGCAGCGGTCTGTGGCCCTGGCTGGTCACCAGTTCGCTGCTCGGGTTGCTGCTGAGCAACCTGTTGTGGGGCTGGACAGTGACCGCCACGAGCTGGCAACCGACCTTTGCCGCGTTCGTTTCACTGCCGGCGGCGATGGTGCTGATGTTTGGTGGCGGCTGGAAGGTCACGATCAACGGCGCCATCCTGGGGGCCGTGTTGGTGACACCCACGTGCCTGTTGCTGGTCAACTACGTGTGCTATCCGTTGTCCTTGCCGGTGGTGATCGGCAATGTCTCGGGCATGGCGATCGCCAGCGTGGCGGCCTTCCTGCTCTGTCGGTACCTGCCGGCCCTGGTGAAACCTGCGCAACCCTGCGAGCCCCCGCCCCCACCCGTTAACAGCGAAAGGCCTGACTATGGGTTCATCTGGAGCCTGCGTCGAATCCTCGCGGACTTTTCCGAGGCGCCGTTCTATGGCAACGAATGGGCCAGCCTGGGCTTGATCCTGGGCGCGTTGCTGGCGTTTACATTGAACCCGGCGAGTCCGGTCTACGGTTCGATGCTGCTGCCGCAACTGATCGGTGCCCAGGCGCTGACCTCGGCGATAGGCGTGGTGATCTGGCGGCGCAACTGGATGGAACACGGCTGGTACCCCACTTACATCCCGCTGGTGTCCGTGGTGCCGGCTGCGCTGCTCACCTACGGCGGCAGCTGGCAGGTGATCGTCATGAGCGCGCTGCTGGGCGCCCTGATCGCGCCGCCGCTGGCCTGCGAAATATCAAGGCGCCTGCCGGGCTATATGCATGGGTACATTGGCAATGTGCTGTCGATGGCGATCGGTACGTTGCTGATCATTCCGTTCATCGGTTTCCTGATCACCCACTGAAAGACCGCACCTGTAGGAGCGAGCTTGCTCGCGATGGCGGTGTATCAGTCACCATTGATATCGACTGACACACCGCATCGCGAGCAAGCTCGCTCCTACAGGGGAGATGAAACCGCCTACGGCTTGTGGGCCCGCGACAGGAATTCGTGGGACTGCATTTCCAGCAGGCGGCTGAGGGTGCGCTGGAACTCGAAGTTCAGGCGACCGCCGGTGTACAGGTCCTTCAGCTCGACCTCGGCCGAAATGATCAACTTGACGTTACGGTCGTAGAATTCGTCGACCATGTTGATGAAACGTCGGGCGATGTCGTCGGTGGTCACGCTCATCTGCTCGACGCCGCTGAGCAACACGGCGTGGAAGATCTTGCCCAGTTCGATGTAGTCGTTCTGGCTGCGTGGACCGTCGCACAGTTCGCGGAAATCGAACCAGGCCACGTCATCGCAGGTGCGCAAGGCGCGGATTTCGCGGTTCTCGATGATCAGCACATCGTTCTCGACCGCCGCCGTGCATTCCGGGGTCAGCGCGCGGAAGCTCTTGCGCAGGCTTTCGTGGGACGCCTCGTCCAGCGGGAAGTGGAACAACTCCGCCTGTTCGAGGTGGCGCAGACGATAATCGACGCCGCTGTCGACGTTGACGATCTCGGTATTTTGCTTGATCAGCGCGATGGCCGGCAGGAATCGGGCGCGTTGCAGCCCGTCCTTGTAAAGACCGTCCGGCACGATGTTCGAGGTGGCGACCAGGGTCACGCCATTCTTGAACAACTCTTCCATCAGCGTACCGAGGATCATCGCGTCGGTGATGTCGGAAACGAAGAACTCATCGAAGCAGATCACCCGCGATTCGGCGGCGAAGCGCTTGGCAATGATGGTCAGCGGGTTTTTCTCGCCGCCCAGGGTCTTCATTTCTTCATGCACGCGCTTCATGAAGCGGTGGAAGTGGGTACGGGTCTTTTCCTTGAACGGCAGTGCTTCAAAGAAGGTGTCGACCAGATAAGTCTTGCCGCGCCCTACGCCGCCCCAGAAATACAGGCCCTTGACCGGGTTCTGATCTTTCTTGCCAAACAGTTTGCTCAACAGGCCTGGCTTGTTCTGATCGGCTGCGATCAGATCGTCGTACAGGCGCTGCAAATGACGCACAGCCGTTTCCTGCGCAGCGTCATGGAAGAACTCCGGGCGTTTCAGATCAGCTTGATATCGTTCTAGGGGCGTCATAATTCGTTAGCAAGGCAACAAAAACGGGCCGTCACTGTAGCGATGGCCCGGGAGAATGGCAATCAGCCCTTGGTTTGGCCGTGCCGTCGTTTATTCCTGAACCGGTGTCAGGGCGACCCGCAATGCGTCAATTGCGCTATCACGAGCGGCACTGTCGGCGAAGGTCGGACTGTCGGCGACGCACTCGCCTTCCAGCCAGACACTGAAGCTCAGCGCATCGCTGCGCACGTCCAGAGGCTGCCCCGCTTGCAACTGCTTGCTCACCTGGCCGGCCGCTTTGCCGTCGGCGAAGTTGCGCGAGAGCAGCAGTTGCTCGCCATCGGCCGCCAGCAGACGGAAACGGAAACTGCCATCGTCTTCACGGAAGCTGACAAAACGCGCCGCTTTCGCGGCTTTCTTCCTGGTGGTCGCCGCGACTTGCGCCTGCGCCACGAAAGAACGCAAGCCCACCGCTTCACGCAGTTCGTTGAGGAACGGCGTCGCCACTGCACGAGCCTTTTTCGCACCGTGTTGCAGGATGTCTTCCAGGTCCGCCGGGCGCTCGATCAGCTGTTGATAACGCTCACGGGACTCGCCCAATTCGTTGTCCAGCAGTTGGAACAAACGGTTTTTCGCCTCGCCCCAACCCAGGCCCTGCAGCAGTTCGCTGCGGAACTCGTCGGCCTGTGCCGGGGTGGCGAAGGCCTGGAACAGGGTGAACAGATGCGAATTGTCCGGATCTTTCGCTTCGCCCGGGGCGCGGGAGTCGGTGACGATCCGCGAAATCGCGTCTTTCATGTCCTTGGCGCTGCTGAACAACGGAATGGTGTTGTCGTAGCTTTTCGACATCTTCCGACCGTCGAGGCCTGGCAACGTGGCCACGCTCTCCTCGATCAGCGCCTCGGGCATGGTGAAGAATTCCTTGCCCTGGCCAAACAGGTGGTTGAAGCGCTGGCCGATGTCGCGGGCCATTTCCACGTGCTGGATCTGGTCACGACCGACCGGGACCTTGTGGGCGTTGAACATCAGGATGTCCGCTGCCATCAATACCGGATAGCTGTACAAGCCCATGGTGATACCGGCATCCGGGTCTTCGCCGGTCTCGACGTTCTTGTCCACCGAGGCTTTGTAGGCGTGGGCGCGGTTGAGCAGGCCCTTGGCGGCGACGCAGGTCAGCAGCCAGGTCAGCTCGGGGATTTCCGGGATGTCGGACTGGCGATAGAACGTCACGCGCTCGACATCCAGGCCACCGGCCAGCCAGGTCGCAGCGATTTCCAGGCGCGAGCGCTGGATGCGCAACGGGTCATCGCACTTGATCAGGGCGTGATAGTCGGCCAGGAAATAGAACGAATCGGCATTGGCGTCACGGCTGGCGACGATCGCCGGGCGGATGGCGCCAGCGTAGTTGCCCAGGTGCGGCGTGCCGGTGGTGGTGATGCCGGTGAGGATACGGGTACGAGTCGTCATGGGTAATCGCTTGTCAGACTGCAATCAATTCGAAAGACGCGGCAGGATAAGATCCTTGAGATCGGTCAGCTTGCCATGAAAAAAGTGTCCGCATTCTGCCACTTTCAGCAGCTCATGGGGGCGCTGGAGTTGCGCGGACCAGTCGTAAACGACTTGCGGCTCGATGACTTCGTCGGTTTCCGGCTGGATCAGGGTCAGCTCGCCGTGCTGCGGCAGTTGATCCTGATCGCCCAGGCGCATGACCGCCGGCGCCACCATGAACAGATGCTTGAGCTGCTCGCCGCTGGCTTCCAGACGCCCGCCGAGGCTGGCGGCGACAAAACCGCCAAAGGAAAAGCCGAACAGGGTCAGGGGCAGGGCCGGGTGTTTTGCCCGCAGCCAGGCCGCCACCGCCTGGGCATCATCGACCTCGCCGCTGCCCATGTCGTGGCTGCCGGCGCTGGCACCGACGCCTCGGTAATTGAAACGCAAGGTAATCAAACCGGCATCGCGTGCGGTGCGCTGCAGGGTCGACACGACTTTATTGAGCATGGTGCCGCCCTGCACCGGGTTAGGATGGCAGATCAACGCCACACCGCGAGGGGCCTCGACTTCCAGGTAGAGGGCTTCCAGTTGACCCACCGGGCCATCAATCACTACAGGGGTTTCGCGCATAAGCAAGAAAGGAACTCCGTGACCTTGATTCCGGTCGACTCGTCTAGCAAATTGTCTGTGCCAGTGTATTGCGAGTGAATCGCGGTATACAGCGCAGGTTCGAGCCGTTAACGTAAAGCAAAGCCGTTTATAGAGGAAGGACTCGTGGAACACTCGCTCTTAGTTTGGTTGTTGCCGACTCTTGCCCTGGTTGTGGGTGTCGCCGTTGGTTTCCTGATCGCTCGCCTGGTGCCCAATGCAGCGCCGAGCAGCACACAACGTCAGCTGGATGACATTCAGGAACGTTTCGACAGTTATCAGAACGAGGTGGTCACCCACTTCAACAGCACCGCATCACTGGTCAAGAAACTGACTCAGAGCTACCAGGAAGTGCAGGATCATCTCGCCGAGGGCGCCAACCGCCTGGCCCTGGACGAGCAGACCCGCCAACGCCTGCTCGCCTCGTTGCACTCCGAAGCGACGGTGGCAGCCCCACGTGAACGCCTGACGCCACCACGCGACCAGGAGCCGCCTCGCGACTACGCGCCGAAAGCCCCGAACGCACCGGGCATGCTGGATGAGCATTATGGCTTGAAGAAGTAATCAACCTTCGCGCCAATGAAAAGCCCCCGGACAGGTGATGTCCGGGGGCTTTTTTGTGTCTGGTGGTTTGAGGGTGAATGTTCTGGCCCTATCGCGAGCAAGCTCGCTCCTACAGGGGCCTGCGGTGCTCTTGTAGGAGCGGGCTTGCCCGCGATGAGGCCATAAGCATCAACACAAAACCCTCAGCCCAACACCTCCTGCGCCACCTGATCAATCGCCTGCTTGGCAATGCCCACAATCAGGTCCGCCTCCGCCTCGGTCAGTACCAAAGGTGGTGCAAACCCCAGGATGTCGCCATGAGGCATCGCTCGAGCAACCATTCCGTGTTCCAGGCAAGCCGCCGAGACCTTTGGACCCACCTTCAAGGACGCATCGAACGGCGTACGCAGCTCGCGATCGGCCATGAACTCGACGGCGGCCAGCATGCCATCCCCGCGCACTTCGCCCACCAGCGGATGGCCTTCAAGGGTTTCGCGCAGCCGCCGATTGAGATAGGCGCCCACCTTGTCGGCATTGGCCGTGAGGTTTTCCCGCTCGAGGATGTCGAGGTTGGCCAGTGCCGCCGCCGCACAGATCGGATGCCCGGAGTAGGTCCAGCCATGTCCCATGGGGCCTTGGGATTCAGAAGCTTTGTCGATCACGTCCCACACCTTTTCGCCGACGATCACCGCTGACAACGGCGCGTAGGCACTGGTCAACCCTTTGGCGGTGGTGATCAGGTCCGGGCGCATGCCGTACCGCTGACTGCCCATTTTCGAACCCAGGCGACCAAAGGCGCAGACCACCTCGTCGGCAATCAACAACACGTCATATTTGCTGAGGACGGCCTGGATCGCCTCCCAATACCCGGCTGGCGGTACGATGATGCCGCCGGTGCCCATCAACGGCTCACCGATGAATGCGGCCACGGTGTCCGGGCCCTCGGCCAGAATCATCTTTTCCAGTTCGTCGGCGCAATAACGCACGAACGCCGCCTCATCCATGCCGATTGGCGCCTTGCGATACCAGTGTGGGCAAACGGTGTGCTTGATGCCTTCGGCTGGCAGGTCGAAATGCTGGTGGAAACTGGGCAGGCCGGTCAGGCTGCCAGTCATGATGCCCGAGCCGTGATAGCCACGGTCGCGGGAGATGATTTTCTTCTTCTGCGGCCGCCCCAGCACGTTGTTGTAATAACGCACCAGCTTGATCTGGGTTTCGTTGGCATCGGAACCCGACAGACCGTAATAGACCTTTTTCATGCCGTAGGGCGCCCAGTCGATGATGCGGCTCGACAGTTCGATGATGGCTTCGGTCGAGTGGCCGACGTAGGTGTGGTAATACGCCAGTTCCTTGGCCTGCTTGTAGATGGCGTCCGCCACTTCGGTACGGCCATAACCGATGTTCACGCAATACAGCCCGGCGAAGGCGTCAATCAGCTCCCGGCCTTCGTGGTCACGGATGCGGATGCCCGACGCGCTCTTGATGATGCGTCCCTTGAGCGCACCACTGGCATGGTCGTGGGCGTGGGTCGACGGGTGCATGAAGTGGGCACGGTCTTGTGCGAACAGCGAGTCGAATTCTTGGTTCATGGCAATCTCCTGAGTACGGGCCCTTAGAACTGGCCTTGATGGTGCAAGCAAAAGTATTTGGTTTCGACAAAGGCTTCGAACCCCTCCGTGCCGCCTTCCCGGCCCAGCCCCGACGCTTTCATGCCACCGAAGGGGATTGGATGGCCGGTGAACTTGACGCCGTTGACCGCGACCATCGCATGGTCGAGGCGGCGGATCAGCGGGTAGATCAGGTCCAGGCGATTGGAACAAATGTAGGCCGCCAGACCGTATTCGGTGTCGTTAGCCATTTCGATGGCCTGGTCGAGGGTGTCGAACGGCATCACCCCGGCAATCGGCGCGAAGTTCTCTTCGCGGTAAATGCGCATCTGAGGGGTGACATCGGCCAGGACCGTAGGCTGGTAGAACAGACCGCCGAGGGCATGGGCTTCGCCTCCGACCAGCCGCTGCGCCCCCTGCTGCAAGGCATCGGCTACCCGCTCGGCGGTCACGTCAAAAGCGGCCTGATGCATCAACGGGCCGATATCGACCTGCTGCTCGCGGTCGCCGAGCATGGCCGGGCCAACACGTAGCTCACGTACCGCAGCAGCAAAGCGCTGGAGAAATTGCGGATAGATCGATCGCTCGACCATGATCCGGTTGGCCGCGCAGCAATCCTGGCCGGAGGTCTGGAACTTGGCTTGCACCGCGACTTTCACTGCCAGCGCCAGATCGGCGTCGGCACAGACAATGAACGGCGCGTTGCCGCCCAGTTCCAGCGCGACTTTTTTCACGTCCTGGGCAGCGGCTTGCAGCACCAGTTGGCCGACACGAGTCGAGCCCGTGAAACTCACCGAACGTACGCGCTTGTCCTGCACCAGGGTTTGCATGGCCATCTGCGGCTCGCCTAGCACCACGTTGAACACCCCGGCCGGAAAGCCCGCTTCTTCGGCCAGTTGCGCGAGGGCGAAGGCCGAGTACGGGGTTTCGTGGGCCGGTTTGATAACCACCGTACAACCGGCCGCCAGGGCGGCAGCGGCCTTGCGGGTGATCATCGCCGAAGGGAAATTCCACGGCGTCAGCAATGCGCAGACACCGACCGGTTCCTTGACTGTGCCCAGGTGAGCACCGGGAATGTGGCTGGGAATGTTCTGCCCATAGAGGCGTCGGGCTTCTTCGGCGAACCACGGGATGAAACTCGCGGCGTAGGCGATTTCACCGCGCGACTCGGCCAGGGACTTGCCCTGCTCCAGACTGAGAATCCGCGCCAGATCTTCCTGGTGCTCGAGGATCAACGCCGCCCAACGCCGCAGAATCACCCCGCGCGCATCGAGGCTCTGTTCGCGCCAATCGTTAAACGCCCGGTGCGCGGCATCGACAGCCGCGACGATTTGCGGCTGATCGAGCATTGGCACATGGCCAATCAAGGTCTGGTCAGCCGGGTTGTGCACGGCGATGCTGTGGCCACTGTCGCTGTGCACCCAATGGCCATCGACGTAGCAAAGCGCTTTGAACAGCAGGGGATGTTTGTAGGTCATGGCGTAAACTCCGAACCGTGTGCGTGGAGTCCATGCTAGGGCAGCAGAAGGTCGGGCAATTGCGGTTTGGAAGGGGGTGGGCAGGTGGTTTTTTCTGATTGAACAGTGCCAGACAGCAGATTTCTGTGGTGATTGGAAAATCAGGATTGCTGAGACAACTCAGCCGGCAACGCCCCAGCCGTCTTGATGGTCTTGGTGACGATGTAGGTGAAGTAGCGCTCGATGCCCAGGTCATCGAGCAGCAGTTGGTCGATGAAGCGCTGGTAATGGTCGATGTCCGGCGTCTGGATCATCGCCATGTAATCGACACCACCGCCGGTGGCGTAACAGAAGGCCACTTCGGGCGCGTCGTTCATCCGTTGCTCGAAGCGCCGCATGTCCTGCGCGGTGTGCCGGGCGAGAGTGATTTCCACCAGCACCTGCTGGCTCTTGAACACCGCGCCCCAGTCGATCTGCGCCCGATACCCCTTGATCAGGCCGAGGGCTTCCAGCTTGCGCACGCGCTCCCACGCCGGGGTGACCGACAGGTTGATTGCCTCGGCCAGGCTCGACTTGGTGATACGCCCGTCGTCAGCGAGGATTCGCAGGATTTTCAGGTCGTAGCGATCGAGTTTGTGCATGGGCAAAGAGCTCCCGAATAAGTAAGGTCCCTGTAGGAGCGAGCTTGCTCCTACAGGGGGTACATGGTGTCAGGTCAGTATGTCCGCGATGACGGCGATGGTATCGCCACACTGCACCAACCCCGGGAAATGCCTGGCTGCCAGCAGGCCGCTGCGGGCCGCGCGATACTCCACCGGGGCCACACCGCTGCGGGTCGCGTCGTAGACCCGGGCGATGACTTCGCCCTGATTCACGGTGTCACCCAGGTCGCGACACATTTCCAGCAGGCCGTCGTGTTCACTGGCGATAAAACAATCACTGCCGGGCATGTCGAGCATGACCGATGGCGCCGTTTGGACTTCACCTTCAAGAATCCCGGCATGCACCAGCAGGTTACGCACGCCCCGCTCGGCGATCGCCACACTACGTGCGGTGGACGAGCCGCCGCCACCCAATTCCGTGGTGACGAACACCTTGCCCTGCGACTCGGCAGCCGTGTCGTACATCGCCTCGGCATCCAGCTCCAGCATGCGCATGCTGTAAGGCGCGTTGAATGCACGCATACCGGCCTCGCAGCGGGCCTGCTGTTGTTTGTCCGGCAACACATGGCACGCGGCGAATGGCAGGAAGTCCAGGGTGCGTCCGCCGGAGTGGATGTCCAGCACGATGTCGGCCAGGGGCAACAAGGTGCGGGTGAAGTAGTCGGCGATCTTCTCGGTGACCGTACCGTCCGGTTTGCCGGGAAAACTGCGGTTGAGGTTGCCCCTGTCGATGGGCGACGTACGCCGCCCGGCATGGAACGCCGGGGTGTTCATGAACGGAATGATGATCACCCGTCCGCTCACCTCGGCGGCGGTCAGGCCTTGCGCCAGTTTGCTCAGGGCCACCGGTCCTTCGTATTCGTCGCCATGGTTGCCGCCGGTGAGGAGCGCGGTCGGCCCTTCACCGCGCGCGATCACCGTGACTGGAATCATCACCGCACCCCAGGCCGAATCGTCCCGGGAATACGGCAGTTTGAGGAACCCGTGCTGCACGCCTTCACGGTTGAAATCCAGCGTGGTACTGATCGGGTTGGCAGGCAGATCGCTCATGGGCTCAATCCTTCACGAACAGTTGGCGTGGCACGTTGCACAGTGTTTCGACACCCGTCTCTGTGATCAAAATGCTCTCGGTGATTTCCAGCCCCCAGTCGTCCATCCACAGGCCCGGCATGAAATGGAACGTCATGCCCGGTTGCAACACGCTGGTGTCGCCGGGACGCAGGCTCATGGTGCGCTCGCCCCAGTCCGGTGGATAGCTGATACCGATCGGGTAGCCACAGCGGCTGTCCTTGTGGATGCCGAACTTCTCCAGCACCTTGAAAAAGGCCACGGCGATGTCACCAGTGGTGTTGCCTGGTTTGGCCGCTTCCAGGCCGGCGGCGATGCCTTCGACCACGGCTTTTTCGCCCTCGAGGAAATGCTGGGGCGGCTTGCCCAGAAACACCGTGCGCGACAACGGGCAGTGATAGCGCTTGTAGCAACCGGCGATTTCGAAAAAAGTGCCGGCGCCTTTTTCGAACGGCGAATCGTCCCAGGTCAGGTGCGGCGCGCTGGCATCGGCACCGGTCGGCAACAACGGCACGATGGCCGGGTAATCACCGCCATGGCCGTCGGCGCCCTGAATGCCGCTGCTGTAGATCTCCGCCACCAGATCGTTCTTGCGCATGCCCGGTTCGATCCGTTCGAGGATCCGCCCATGCATGTTTTCGACGATACGTGCGGCGATGCGCATGTAGGCGATTTCCTGTGGCGACTTGACCGCCCGCTGCCAGTTCACCAGCCCGACTGCATCGATCAGCCTGGCCTTGGGCAGGTTTTTCTGCAGCGACAGGTAGGCGGCGGCGCTGAAATAGTAGTTATCCATCTCGACGCCGATGGTCAGCGCATCCCAGCCACGGGCAGCGATCACTTCCCGCGACAGGTAGTCCATGGGATGGCGCTCGCGGGACTGCACGTAGATGTCCGGGTAACCGACGATATTTTCCTGTTGCATGAACACCGTGCGCTTGGCGCCGTTGGCGTCCTGGCCACGACCAAACCACACCGGCTCGCCATCCAGGGCCAGCAGCACGCATTGGTGAACATAAAATGACCAACCGTCATAGCCAGTCAGCCAGGCCATGTTCGACGGATCGGTGACCAGCAACAGCTCGATGCCCTGGGCCTGCATGGCCACTCGCACCTTGGCCAGCCGCTGGGCGTATTCCTCCCGGTTGAACGGGAGATTGACGACTATCTGAGACATGCACCTGCCCTCTTGAAGATGAAGCGGGATAAATGACGCGCGGATAAAAAAGCGGATTAGCTGCCGAACTGAAAACCCTTGCCCGCCGAGCGCGCGCGTTCGAACGCCAGGTTGGCCATCGCCGTGTCCTGGGCGCCAGTGCCGGTGAGGTCGCACAAGGTGACCTGCGAGGCCTGCGTGCGACCGGGCCGCTGGCCAGCCAGCACCTGCCCCAATTCGGCAAAGCTCGACGCGTCGCTGACAGCACCCGCCGCGAGGGCGTGATGCAACTCGCCGAGGATGCGGGTCTGGCTCAAACGATCGGCGACGTAGCAGTCGACCTGCGCCAGCGCTTGCGGGGCAATTTCGTTTTTATGCTCGGCGTCCGAGCCCATGGCGGTGATGTGCAGACCGGGATGCAAATGGCGCACATCGATCAACGGCTCACGACTGGGCGTGCAGGTGATGGCGATATCGACGTCGGCCATGGCCTCGTCGATGCTCGTGCAGGGACGCACGTCCAGGCCACTGTCACGGGCCAATTCGACGCTGAAGGCTTGGGCCTTGGCCCAATCCCGCGCCCATACCCGCACGTTGTCGATGGGCCGCACCAGGCGCAGGGCCTGCAACTGCAAGGCCGCCTGCTCCCCGGCACCCATCAGCGCCACGCTGCGGCTGTCGGCCCGCGACAATGCCCGCGCCGCCACCGCCCCCGCTGCCGCCGTGCGCACCGCCGTGAGATAGCCGTTGTCCAGCAGCAAAGCGTCGAGCAGGCCAGTGCGTGCCGACAGCAACATCATCATGCCGCTGAGGCTGGGCAGGCCGAGTTTCGGATTGTCGAAAAAACCCGGGCTGACCTTGATCGCAAAGCGCTCCAGCCCCGGCAGGTAGGCAGTCTTCACATCCACCTCGCCATTGTGCTCGGGGATGTCCAGCCGCAGGATCGGCGGCATCGCAACCGCCGCGGTAGCCAACAGCACGAAGGCTTGCTGGATGGCTTCGATACTGGCCAGATCCAGCGCCACACAGGCGCGCAGATCGGCTTCGCTCAACAGGGTGATTTCACTCATCAACGGGCGCTCCCAGGGAGTCGTTATTGTTGGTTTTCATGCCTCGGCACCCGCGAGCACACGCAGATGCTGATCGGTATCGACGTTGCGCCCACTGACCACCACGACGACCGGGCCGCGAGGTTCGATCAGGCCATCGAGCAGCGCAGCGATGCCCACGACCGCCGCCCCTTCAAGCACCAGGCGTTCTTCGCGATAGGCATGACGCAGGGCATTGGCGATGGAGCCTTCGCTGAGCAGATGCACGTGATCGCAGGTGTCGCGGGTCATGTTGAAGGTGTAACGGTTGTCCAGACCGATACCACCGCCGAGGGAGTCGGCCAGGGTCGGCAGCTCTTCGACTTCCACCGGGCGCCCGGCAGCGAGACTGGCGTGCATTGCCGCGCCGCGCTGCATGCTGATGCCGTGGGTGATGATCTGCGGGTTGGCACTTTTCAGCGCCAGCGCCACGCCGGCGAACAGGCCACCGCCGGACAGCGGCACCAGCACCTGGGCGACGTCCGGCTGCTGTTCGAGAATTTCCAGCCCCAACGTGCCCTGCCCTGCAATGATCGCCGGGTGATCGAACGGCGGCAGCAGCGTGGCGCCCTGTTCGGCGGCAATCCGCTCGGCTTCACGCTGGGCGTCGTCCTGGGAATCGCCGACGATGCACACGCGCGCACCGAGATCACGAATGGCCTGGACCTTGTTGTCCGGCACCAGTCGCGACAGACAGATCGTGGCCTTCACGCCCAGTCGAGATGCGGCGTAAGCCAACGCCCGTCCATGGTTGCCAGTGGATGCGGCGACCACGCCTCGGGTTTTCTGTTCGGCGCTGAGCTGTGCCACGGCATTGCTTGCACCACGCAACTTGAAGCTGCCGGTGACCTGCTGGGATTCGAGCTTGAGGTAGACCGGCGCACCCAACAGCCGGGACAGGCTGGGCGAATGCTCCATGGGCGTACACTGCACCAGCGCTTCGATACGCTGACGCGCGAGGTAAACATCGTTGAGCTGTAGCACTGACATGACCGCGTCCCGATGAGGTGTTGGGCGCAGTCTAAGAGGGCAGGATTGTCACACTGAATGTACTAGGGCAATTTAGCCGACAAATTTTTATTGTTCAAAAATCATGGATCCGAGGGTATTGGCCGAAGATTTCGCGCATGTTGATCAAGGCTTCGCGTGCTTCTTCGTCGCTGCATTCCGCGCCCACACACACGCGAACCGCACGGGCCTTGGGCGTGCCACGCACGGTGAACGGGTCCGGTGAGGTCACGGCGATATGCCGATGACGCAGGGCACGCACCAGGCTGTCGACCTCCCAGTGCGGCGGAATACCGATCCAGGCATTCAGCGCATGTGCGTGTTGGCCCAGCACGTACTCCCCCAGGTACTCGGTGACCATCGCCTGGCGCACCGACAGCATTTTTCGTTGCAGGCGCAGCAGCGTGTCGGCACGCCCATCGCGAATCCAGCGCGTGGCGATTTCCGAGACCATCGGCGTGCCCATCCAGCTGTTGACCCGCAGGATGCTCTCGGTGCGCAGGGCCAGTCGTTTGGGCATCACCAGAAACCCCACGCGCAATCCGGTCAGCACCGATTTGGTCATGCTGGTGCAGTAGAAGGACAGTTCCGGCAGATAGTGGCTGATCGGTGGGGCGTGCCGTTCTTCGAGCAACGGGCCATACACGTCATCCTCGATGATGTGCACGCCGAAGCGCCGGGCGATCTCGGCGATTTCCCGGCGGCGACTGTCCGGCATCAGCGTGGTGGTCGGGTTGTTGAGGTTCGGCGTGCACACCAGCGCAGTGATGCGTTCATTGCTGCACATGTCCTCGAAGTGTTCCGGATCAATGCCAAAGCGGTCCATCTCCAGGCCTTTGAGGGTGAACCCCAACACCTGGGAATTGCCGATTACCCCATGGTCGGTGCTGCCTTCACACAGCACCACATCGTCGGGCCCGGCGAGCGACGCCAGGGCGAGAAATATGCCGTGGGCGGCGCCGTTGGTGATCAGGATATCGTCGCGTTCGACCTTGAGACCCTGGCGCCCGATCCAGTGCATCGCCGCTTCGCGGTGCGATTCGAAACCGGCAATCGGGCGAAACGCGTGGATCCACGGTTGATCTTCTTCGGTGCTGAGTTCCCGGCAGGTGTCGCGCCAGAACTGGTCGTGCTCGCGGGTGTGCAGGATGCGCGCAATGGAAAAGTCCACCAGCGCCCGCTCGGGGCTGTCGAGGATGTAAGTGGCCACCCGGTCGCTCATGCGCCGGGATACAAAACTGCCGCGCCCGACTTCGCAGCGCACCAGGCCCTGGCGCTCCAGCTCCTTGTAGGCGTTGGTCACCGTCTGCACGCTGATGCCCATGGCATCGGCCACATTGCGCTGCGGCGGCAGCCGCTGATCGTTGGCCAACACGCCCTGCTCGATATCGGCGGCGATGGCCTGCACCAGGATCTTGTATTTGGATTCGCCGCTGCGGGCGACATCCAGGGCTGCTTTCCACTTATTCATCAACGCTGGAACCCGCGTGATTGACCGTGTCGACAGCATCTCCCGAGAATCTGTGCAAAGCAATTGTCCTAGTGCAATGCAATGTGGTGCAGGGCTTTTGTATGCTCGGTCCAAGGTCGATGCACGGGCTTGTCAGCAGGTCCGCAAAATAAAACCAATCGACCTGTACCGGCGCGGTGTCCAAACCCTGGCATCGACGCTCGTACGCTTTGCTCTTGTCACACTGCCTCCTAACACAGAGCCGTCAACGACGGGTCCACAAGAAACAGGAGATTTTATCGATGAGCAATTCCCTTTCCCGCAACTCCCATGCTTTACGCCACCTGTTCGTGGCCTGCGCACTGTTTGGCCTGGCCGCGGGCGCCCAGGCCGCGACGACCCTGGAAAACATCACCAAGAACAGCAGTATCCGCATCGGTTACGCCAATGAAACGCCCTTTGCCTTTACCGAGACCGATGGCCGGGTAACCGGAGAATCTCCGGAAATCGCCAAAGTCATCTTCGCCAAGATGGGCATCAAGCAGGTCAACGGCGTGTTGACCGAGTGGGGTTCATTGATTCCGGGTCTGCGCGCCGGTCGTTTCGACGTGATCGCCGCCGGCATGTACATCACGCCGGAGCGCTGCAAACAGGTGATCTTCACCGACCCTCAATACCAGTTGCCCGACGCCCTGCTGACCGCCAAAGGCAATCCGAAGAACCTGCACAGCTATGAAGACATTGCCAAAAATCCGGACGTGAAACTGGCGATCATGGCCGGCACGGTCAACCTCAAATACGCGCGGGACTCTGGCGTGAAAGATGCGCAGATCCTCCAGGTGCCCGACACCACCGCCCAGTTGCAGGCCGTGCGCGCCGGCCGCGCTGACGCAGCAGTGGGCACCCAACTGACCATGAAAGGCCTGGCGGCCAAGGGCGGCGAAAAAGTCGAAGCGGTCACCGAGTTCAAGGACGACCCGTCGCACACCGGCTACGGTGCGCTGGCCTTCCGCCCCGAAGACAAGGACTTGCGCGATGCGGTCAACGCTGAGCTGAAAAAATGGCTGGGCTCCGAAGAACACCTCAAGACGGTCGCGCCCTTTGGCTTCGACAAATCCAACGTGACAAGCAAAACGGCTGCCGAGCTCTGCGCTCAATAGCCGAAACAGGCATGGCGCTGCGGCGCGATGCCTATTTCCCTGCTTAATCGGGATGTTGAACCATGGGTGAATTACTTCCGCTATTGATACAAGGCGCCTGGGTCACGCTCCAGGTGACCTTCTTCGGTTCGGTGCTGGCGATTGTCGCCGCCATTCTGGCCGCGCTCGGGCGCATGTCCTCGTGGCGACTGCTGAGCTGGTTTTCGGTGGCCTACATCGAAGTTTTCCGCGGTACTTCGTTGCTGGTGCAACTGTTCTGGTTGTTCTTCGTGTTGCCATTGCCACCGTTCAACATCGAACTGAGCCCTTATGCCGTGGCGATCGTTGGACTGGGCCTGCACATTGGCGCCTATGGCGCGGAGGTGATGCGCGGCGCGATCAGTTCCGTGGCCAAGGGTCAGTACGAAGCGGCCACTGCGCTGAACTTCAGTGGTTACAAGCGCTTTCGCCGAATCATTCTGCCCCAGGCATTGCTGGCTGCGATCCCTCCCGGCACCAACCTGTTGATCGAACTGCTGAAGAACACTTCACTGGTGTCGCTGATCACCCTGTCCGACCTGAGCTTTCGCGCTCGGCAACTGGATCAGGCCACCTTCCAGACCCTGGAAATCTTCAGCCTGGCGCTGGTGATGTATTTCATCCTCGCCCAGGCCATCAACCTCGGCATGCGCGCCATTGAGCGTCGCCTGGCTCGCGGCCGGATGCGTGGAGGTCTGTCATGACCCTGTTCGACTGGACCTACGCCTGGCAGATTCTTCCCGACCTGCTGCGCGCCTCGCTCAACACCGTGGGCATTACCCTGATCGGCTTTCTGATCGCCATCGTGCTGGGGCTGTTTCTCGCCATCGGCCGGCGCAGCCGCCTGTACTGGGTATCGTGGCCGATTGCCGGGATCATCGAGTTCATCCGCAGCACGCCGCTGCTCATCCAGGTGTATTTCCTCTACTACGTGCTGCCCAATTACGGGGTGAGCCTGTCGGCCATGCAAGTGGGGATCATCGGTATCGGTGTGCATTACGCCTGCTATATCGCCGAGGTCTATCGCGGTGGGCTGGATGCCGTTCCACGGGCGCAATGGGAAGCTGTCACGGCGCTGAACATCGCGCCGTACAGTGCCTACCGCAACATCATCCTGCCCCAGGCGTTGCGGCCGATCCTGCCACCGCTGGGCAACTACCTGGTGGCGATGCTCAAGGACACGCCAGTGCTGTCGGCCATCACCGTGGTCGAAATCATGCAGCAGGCCAAGAACATCGGCTCAGAGAACTTCCGTTACCTGGAACCGATCACCATGGTCGGCCTGTTTTTCCTCGCCCTGAGCATCGCCCTGGCTTATCTGGTACGGCGCCTCGAACTGCGCCTGGAGCTACGCTAATGACTTCTCCACTCTCGACTTCCCACGACCTTTCCCGGCGCGGCAACCTGACACCGCTGCATCCGCAGGAGGCCACGGCCATGCATCAACCGCAAGCGGTCAAGCCGATTGTCAGCTTCCAGGACGTCACCAAGAGTTACGGCAACTTCACCGTACTCGACCACTTGAACCTGGATGTCACGCCGGGTGAAAAAGTCGCGATCATCGGCCCCAGCGGTTCGGGCAAGTCCACGCTGTTACGGGTGCTCATGACCCTCGAGGGCATTGATGACGGGGTGATCCGCGTCGAAGACGACCTTCTGACCCACATGCCCAATCGCAATGGGGTGCTGGTGCCCGCCAATGACCGGCACATACGCCGGGTACGCGGCAAAATCGGCATGGTCTTCCAGAGCTTCAACCTGTTCCCGCACATGACAGCGTTACAAAACGTGATCGAAGCACCCGTGCAGGTGCTGGGCATGAAGCCGGCTGAAGCACGCGAGCGTGCGGCGGACTTGCTCGAGCTGGTGGGACTGGGCAGTAAGCTGGGCCATTACCCCTCACAGCTTTCCGGCGGCCAGCAGCAACGGGTCGCCATTGCCCGGGCACTGGCGATGCGGCCCAAAGTCATGCTGTTTGACGAAGTGACCTCGGCGCTGGACCCGGAACTGTGTGGCGAAGTGCTCAACGTGATCCGCAAGCTCGGCGCCGAGCACAACCTGACGATGCTGATGGTCACCCACCAGATGGGCTTCGCCCGCGAGTTCGCTGACCGGGTGTGCTTTTTCTACAAGGGGCAGATCCACGAACAGGGCACCCCGGCGCAGATCTTCGAGCATCCGCAGCAGGAAAGGACCTGTGCGTTTCTGAGTGCGGTGAAGGAGGCTAATTAAGCGGTTGGCCGACGATGGGGCCGTCAAATTTCACACAAAAAAAAGCCCGATCATCAGATCGGGCTTTTTCATTGAGCCAGGTATTAGGGGTACTGCTGAACATTCCCCTGTTGCTGACCACCATACTGCTGACCCGGAATCGCTTTGAGATTGACCTCAACACGACGGTTCTGCGCGCGGCCATTGACGTCGGCGTTGCTGGCCACCGGGTTATCCGGGCCGGCACCACGGGCGCTCAGGTTGGCACCGCTGACGCCTTGCGAGGTCAGGTAGGTCGCGACGCTCTGGGCGCGGCGCTGGGACAGGTCCATGTTGTGCTGGCGGCTGCCGGTGCTGTCGGTGTAGCCGACGATTTCGATCTGGTTCTGGTTGAACTCTTTCAGCGAGCCCGCCAGGTTGTTCAGCGGCTGGTAGAAGCTGGGCGCAATGTTTGCCGAATCGGTGGCGAAGGTGATGTTGCCCGGCATGATCAGCTTGATCTGGTCGCCCTGACGCTGCACTTCAACCCCGGTGTTGGCCATGCTGGCGCGCAGTTTTTTCTCCTGCTGGTCGGCGTAGTAACCGTAACCGGCAGCGGAAGCCCCCACCACGGCGGCGCCGATCAGCGCACCCTTGCCACGGTTGTTGTGATCGATAGCAGCGCCTGCGAGTGCACCGGCCAGTGCGCCGAGGCCGCCGTATTTCGCGGTTTTGCTCATGCCTGCGGAGCCGCCGTCAGCCTGACCCTGGTTGTCGTACGGGTTGGGCGAGGCGCAGCCAGACAGCAAGGCCACAGCGGTAGCGACGATAATCAAACGCTGTTTGGTGAACATGGAAAGCTCCTGGATTTGGCATTCTGTGGTGCAAACGGACATCGGCCTTTGCGGGCGTTGGATCATTTTGCCAGCAGAAAATTCCGTAGCAGCCCCTTATGCGCGCACAAAAGGGTTGTCGCGCATTTCATCGCCCAGTCGTGTGTCCGGACCGTGGCCGGTGACCACCGTCGCGTCTTCGTCCAGGGTGTACAAACGCTGTTTGATCGAACGCACGATGGTCGCCTGGTCGCCGCCCCACAAATCCGTGCGTCCGACACCACGACGGAACAACGTATCACCGGCAATCAGCAGTTTAGCCTCTGAAAACCAGAAACTCATGGACCCCGGCGTATGGCCCGGGGTGTGCAGCGCCACGCCGCAGCCGCAGGCAAGCTCTTCGTCATCGGCCAGCCAGCGGTCGGGCGAAGGCACCGGGGTGTAGGGCACACCGAACATCTGGCATTGCATTTCCAAGTTATCCCAGAGGAACTGATCCTCTTTGTGCAGGTGCAGGGTCGCGCCGGTCTTTTCCTTCAATTGCCCGGAGGCCAGGAAATGATCAAGGTGCGCGTGGGTGTGGATGATGCTCACCACCTTCAGGCCCAGGGCATCGAGTCGCGCGAGGATCAACTCATGATTGCCCCCCGGATCGACCACGATGGCCTTTTTCGTCACCGGATCGCCGATGATCGTGCAGTTGCACTGCAAAGGGCCGACGGGGAAGGTTTCGCGGATAAGAGTCGGTTTTTGCGACATTGAGGTACGCTCGATCAACAGGATATCGCGGATTTTCGCACACATTGGCCGGCCAACCCTTACACCGTCAATCCAGCAATCCCAACTCCTTGGCCCGCGCCACCGCCTGTGTCCGCCGCTCGACCCCCAGCTTGCTGTTGATGTGGCTGGCGTGGGTTTTCACCGTGTGCAGGGAAATGAACAACTGATCGCTGATTTCCTGGTTCGAGCAACCCTGGGCGATGAGTTTGAGCACCGCCAGTTCACGTGAGCTGAGCTGTTCGCAGGGGGCATCCACACAATGCCGGGAGACGGCGGCAGGCAGTTGCGCCAACAAGCCTGGCGAAACCTTGGCGGTCGCGCTGTGCTGTAGCTGGTCGCGCAGCCAGTCAGGGTGTTTTTTCAACAAACTGTCGAAAGGTTGCAACGCCCCACCGTTGGCCGCCTCAAGCGCCTGGACGAACGCTTGTCGGGCTTGAGGTTCGCGGCCGGTATCGAGCAGCAATTCGATGTGTTGTGTCAGCGCCAGGGTGCTGAGTAATTGGTGACCGGTTTGCTCGCCACGCTCAAGCAGGGCATGCAAACGGCCCTCGGCGAGCATTGGCTGCCCCTGGATGACCTCCAGCAAAGCCTGCTGCAATTCGATGTGCAGCGGCAGTTGTGGATGAAACTCCGGCGGCGCCGCCGGCTGTTCGCCGTTGTAGGTCTGCCCCAGGCGAGCGAGCCAGGCTTCGGCCAGATCGGTACGCCCCTGCGCCAGCCAGAGCTCGCATTTGACCAGGGTGATCATCGCCAGGTAGTAGATCGGCGGCACGTCCCAGATGTGCATCAGACGCTCGGCTTCGGCCAATTCGGCGAAAGCCTTGGCGAATTCACCGCTGCGGCCTTCGATCCGGGCAATTACGCAGTGGCCGATCAACACGCTGATGTCGCGACAGGCACGGGCTTCGCTCAAGCCCGCCTGCAAACGCTGGCGCGCGGCTTGGGGTTGCAGGCGCAGCGCCAGTAGAAACCCTTCGTACAACGTCAGTCGCGCCCTGACTGCATACAACCGCTGCGGCGACAGACCTTGCAGGCGTTGCAGCCCCTGGCGGACTTCTTCCAGCGAACGCAGGATTTCGCCCCGGGCCTGCAACACTCGGGCGCGGTCGTAATGGGCCAAGGCTTCGAACAGCGGATTGCCGACCCGCTGCGCCAGTTCCAGCGATTCGCGGTTCAGGCCGCGAGCGCGCCACAGGTCACTGTCGGCTATCGCCAGGTTGGACAGGGTCGACAGACACATCAGGCGCTGGCCATAACGCTTGGCGGGAAGACTCTCCAGCGCCTCCGTGCAGTAGAGCAACGTCAACTCCCGGTTGCCGCGTCCACGGGCGATGATCCCGCTCAAGGCCAACCATTGCGCAAGCATGGATTTCTGCGCGGTGGCCGACGGCGCTGGCAGGAAACGGCTGAGGTGGCTGGCCAGCTCTTCGGCCGCGTCCAGTTGACAGGCCAACCCCAACGCCCAGCTGTAGAGCACGATCAGCCGTGGCGTGCTGATCAGCAGGCTGTCGGGCAAGTCCATTTTCCAGCGCAGCAACATGCCGACATTCTGCTCGGCCAACAGTTGTTCTTCGGAAAGGTTTTGCACAAGGTTCGCCGCGACGTCCAGGTGACCGGCACGCAAGGCCTGCTCCACGGCTTCATCGAGCAACCCCTGGGCGTTGAACCAGCGACAGGCCCGCAAGTGCAGGCTGGCCGCCGGAACAATGGCCTGTCGGGTAGGACGGGTGCGCAGCAGGTCGGAGAACAGGTGGTGATAGCGGAACCAGTGACCGTGTTCGTCCAGTGGCACCAGGAACACCTGGTGAGCGAGCAGAAAACGCAGGATTTCGGCGCTGTCATGGGCTTCGCGAATGGCGTCGCACAGTTCGCTGCAAAAACGCTCCTGGGGCGCCGTGTCGTACAGAAATGCCTGGACCTCGGCGGGCAGGCAGTCGATGACTTCTTCGAGCAGGTAATCGCGAATCAGCCCTTCCCCGCCATTCAGCGATTGCGGCAACGCACCTTCGGAGCCGGCCTCGGAAGCCGCCAGCAACCAGAACCGCAAGCCGGCGACCCAGCCTTCGCTGCGCTGGATCAGGTTCTCCAGCGCTTCGCCGCGCAGGGAGGTGCTGTGTCGATCGAGCAACGTCGAGGCTTCGTCGTAAGTCAGGCGCAGGTCTTGCTCGTGCAGTTCAAGTAACTGGCGGGACAGGCGCAGGCGCGCCAGATGCCAGTCCGGACGCTGGCGGCTGGTGACCATGACCAGCAGGCCGTCGGGAAGATGATTGAGGAAAAACTGCAGGCAGCGATCGAGCACCGGACCCTGGACCAGATGGTAGTCGTCAAGGACCAGCAGCAGCGGCGCGGTGGGCAGCAGGTGCATCGCCAACTCGTCCAGCAGGCCATCCAGCCATTCCTCGAAGGCGAAGGGTTGGTGGCGCTGGCGCATTTTCAACAGGCCGAGGGACTGGCGACCCAATTGCGGAAAAAGTCCTGCAGGCCTTCGAGCAATCGTTCAAGAAACCGGCCCGGGTCGTTGTCCCGTGGGCTCAACCCCAGCCACAGGCTTTGCCAGTGCGAGGGCAACCCCTGGCAGAACTCCACGGCCAGCGAGCTCTTGCCAAACCCCGCCGGTGCAGACACCAGCAACAACCTGCCACCGAGCCCGGCGCTTAAACGCTCGCATAAACGCGGCCGCAGGACGTAGCCGTCAGGCAACGGCGGGCGGAAAAAGCGTCCGTCCAACGTCGCGACGGAAACGCTGGCAGGGCCCGGGATGGGGGACAGATCAGTCATGGCCGGCTCTTGTTTGGATTGCGGGTGGCGGCGTTGCAGATTTTTGCAGACTAGCGGTAAACGCGCAGGGAATGAAGGTTATTGCTACAAATGGCTACAAAAAGTCTACGAAGGCGGGATGGTTTCTTTGAACCTGTAGGAGCGAGCACGCTCGCGATGGTAGTCCAAACAACGCGGGGAATCAGTTAGCCAGCGTTATCGTTGACGACCATCGCGAGCGTGCTCGCTCCTACAGAGGAATGGTGTAAGCAAAAAAAAACCCGAACAAGTCGGGTTTTTTTTCGAGGATGCGGCCTCTTCAGTGAAGGTTAGCGAACCCCTTCCTGACGCAATGCAGCGGGGGTGAAGTCGCTGGTATTGGCGGTGAAACCGAAGTCATACGCCTGCTTCTCTTCGTTTTTCATGCCCAAAGCCAGGTAACGGCCCGATTGCAGGTCGTACAGGGTTTCCAGGGCGTACCACGGCACTTGCTTGTCGTAGTAGTTCTCGGCATGCGCCTCGGCTACGCGCCACAGTTGGCCACGACCGTCATAGTGGTCAATGACCGCCGCTTGCCAGGTGTCTTCATCGATGTAGAAGTCACGCTTGGCGTAGATGTGGCGCTGGCCGTCCTTCAGGGTGGCGACCACATGCCAGACACGGCGCAGCTCGTAACGCGCCAGGTCCTGGTTGATGTGCCCGGCCTTGAGGATGTCCGCATACTTCAATGTCGGATCGTCGAGTTTGTAGCTGTCGGAGGCGATGTACATCTCTTTCTTGCCTTCGAGTTTCCAGTCGTAACGATCCGGTGCACCGTTGTACATGTCCAGGTTGTCGGAGGTGCGCAAGCCATCGGCAGCGGTACCCGGCCCGTCATAGGACACTTGCGGTGCCCGTCGCACACGACGTTGCCCGGCGTTGTAAACCCAGGCCGCGCGCGGTTCCTTCACCTGGTCGAGGGTTTCGTGAACCAGCAGTACACCACCGGCCAGACGTGCAGGCGCCGTCACTTTCTGCTTGAAGTAGAACAGGATGTTGCCCGGGTTGGCTGGATCGTAGTCCTTCATCTTGTCACGGAACACGAACTGATCCTGGAAGTACACCAGGCTGAAGGAACCATTCGCCTGAGGCGTGGCCTGGGTGACCAGTCGAGTCACGCTGCCGCCACGGTAGCGGGTGATGTGGTTCCAGATCACCTCGACACCGCTCTGCGGAATCGGGAACGGTACAGCGGTCTCGAAATTTTCCAGACCGTTGCCGCCACCGACCAGCTTGGTATTGGTGGCGTTTTTCTTGATGGCGGCGAACACGTCATCCGGCACCGTGGCACCGCGATGGGACGGATACACCGGCATCTTGAAGCTGTCCGGGTAACGCTTGAACATCGCGTACTGACCCGGTGCCAGCTTGTCCTTGTACTGATCGACGTTCTGCGCGGTGATGGTGAACAGCGGTTTTTCACTGGCGAACGGGTTGGACAGGAAACCTTTGCTGTCGACGCTGCCAGCGTTCTTCGCCATTGGCTTCCAGGCCGGGATCGAACCGTCGGCATTACCCGCCATTTCGGCGCCCATCGGCGTCAGGCTCTTGCCCAGCTTGTCCGCTTCGGCCGCCGGGACCGCAGCCATCACGCTGGAGGCCAGCAGTGTCAGCCCCAGAACACCAACGTGGAACAGACTCTTTGTTGTTTTCATAAGTGTGTTCGTCCTGAAAATGCAGTGCTTAGAAGTTCACGCCGAAGCTGAGCGCAACGAAGTCGCGGTCGTCCACGGTGGTGTACTTGCCGTCGAAGAAGTTGGTGTAGGCCAACGACGCGGTGTAGGTGTTCTGATACTCGGCGTCCAGACCCAGGCTGACCGCCTTGCGGCCTTCCTCGAAGTTGCCGCCAGGGCCAGGCGAGTAACCGTCGACGTCATGCTGCCAGGCGATGTTCGGCTTGAGGTTCACACCGGCAAACACGTCGTTGTATTCCCAGATGGCCCGTGCACGGTAGCCCCAGGAATCCGTCGTGGTGAAACCGTCGTTTTCGCAGTAACGGCTGACGTTGTTTTGCGGGCCACCGGCCAGGGTAGACGCGTTCAACGCCTGGCACTGACCGCCTGGCAATGGACCTGGGCCGTAGCTCGGGTCACGACCGTAACGGGCTTTGGAGGTGCTTTCCAGGCCACCGACGTGAGTCCAGCCCACCTCGCCCACCAATGTCAGGCGCTCGGCGCCCATCACTTGGTCGAAGAAGTGGGTGAAGGTGGTTTGCAGCTGGCTGACTTCCTTGCGGCGATAGCCGTGCTGATCCGTATTCGGGCGGCCTTGCAGTACGGACACGCGCGGGTCCAGCGGGGTCAGGCCGGAATACAGGATGTCGGTGGTGTTGAGCTGCACCGGCGCGTTCGGACGGTAGCTGAACTCACCGCTCCACGCGGTGCCGGTAGGCAAGGTGGTGGAGAAGCTCAGGCCGTACAGGCGGATGTCTTCCGGATACTCGACGAAGTAGCTGGAGTTGCCCGCTACCTGCAATGGCAGCAACGATGGAGCCAACGCAGTTGCGGTACCAAGGGGAATACCTGAACCGACCAATGCGCCAACCAGTCCCGCGCCGCTATAGGCACTCGCCGGCGCTCCTTTGCCGCTGAAAATCGGTGCGCGGCTGTGGTAGTTCATGAAATAGGCACCGAACTCGGTGTCCAGCGGCTCGAACATGTACTTGAAGGACACGCCGAACTGGCCGCTATCGCGGGCATCCCGGTCCGGGCCACGGCGAACGATCGCGCCTTCATCCGGGCTGCCCCAGTTCACGCCGCGAGCCGCGAGCGTGTTGAGCACGGCGTTACGCGCGCCAGCTGGCAAACCCGCAGCCGCCAGCGAACTGTTGACACCGTTGCGGGTACGCAGCACAGCCAGGTTATTGTCGCACCCGTCGGCAATCACGTCCGGCTGCGAGAAGAACGTGCCGCAGTTGTCGGCGACGGTCTGGTCCCATTCGAGCTGATAGAACGCCTCGGTCGACAGGTTCTCGGTCAGGCTCTGGGACACGTAGAACATGTTGACCGGGATCAGGCCTTCCTTGATCTCGGCACCCGGGCGACGGAACGCGGACACGTCGATCGGGTTGATCGAGTTGATGCCGCCGCCGATGAAGGTACTTTCACCCCAACTGACCACTTGCTTGCCCAGACGCACGGAGCCCGGCTGATCAGCAATCGCGTAGTTGTGATAGACGAAGGCGTCGAGGATCTGGCCGCCGGAGGACTTGGCGCCCTCCTTGCGGTTGCTGTCGCTGATGTCCTTGAACGGACGGCTCTCATCCTTGAGTTCAAAGTCATACCAGTATTTGCCACGGACGAAGATACCGGTGTCGCCGTATTTCAACTCAAGGTCATGGATACCCTTGAAGATCTTCGAGAAGGTGTCACCGCTCTTGAAGTTCAGGTGACCGTCGTCGGAGGTCTGCGACAGGCCACGACCACCGTTGTTGACGCCGATGAGGTTCTTGTTGGCGCTCTCGGTCGACCAACTGGCACCAATCGACAGCGACGAGTCGAACTGACCTTCGATTTCACCGATGTTGAAACTGACGCCGAATGCGGGCCCGGCGAGCGTGGAGGCAAGACTGACAGCCAGAGGCAGTTTCGCCCGGCGCCAGAACTGGTTTGCTGATGTCATCGACGCTACTCCATGTGCATTATTGTTATGGCAGTGAGTACTTTTAAAAACGCCTGGTTGACCGGGCGCCAAAGGCCTCCCGAAGTCACTCCAAAGTTGCATCGCCCCGTCTTGTGCGTGTGCCCCGTTCTTAAAAATCCTTGAGCGGACTATAGCCAGCAGGTAGTAGAGCTTGATCCCTCTAAAGTGTGATTTGAGCTGCCAGCCACTCTGGAACAGTCCTTTCGCCAGGCCGACCCCTGTCGGCAGGGGAAGGATGGCTGAAAATTCGGATTTGACAAGCCAAGCGCTTGCTTGGTGGGGCTGGCGCGCCCTTTCGGGCACGCCAAGGGAGGGTTAAAGCGTCGAGAGGAAGGTGCTGTTGTTCGCCTGCCATTCGGTGATGTCGAGGCGGATGCGCTTCTTGTCCAGCTTGCCGACACTGGTCTTGGGAATTTCAGTAACAAGGGCGATCTGGCTCGGGATGGCCCACTTGCTCAGGTGCCCCAGCTCGACGAAGGGCTTGAGGTGTTCCTTGAGCTCTTTGGCCCCGATGGCATGGCCGTCGCGGATCACCAGCAAGGCAAACGGACGCTCACCCCACTGCGGGTCGGCGATGCCCACCACTGCTACTTCGCGTACCGCTGCGTGGCGACTGATCAAGTCTTCGAGGTCCAGGGAGGAGATCCACTCGCCACCAGTCTTGATCACGTCCTTGATCCGGTCGCGGATGTCGATCACGCCCATGCTGTCCAGCGTCGCCACGTCTCCGGTATGCAACCACCCCCCGGACCAGAGCTCGGCGCCCTTCTGTGGCTCGTTGAAGTAGCCTTCGGTGAGCCAAGGGGCTCGCAGGACCAATTCACCCTGGGTTTCACCATCGGCGGGCAGGAAATGGCCGTCGCAATCCACGATTGCCGCCTCCACCAGGGGGCCTGGCACACCGGCCTTGATTCGATAGGTGGTGCGTTCGTCTTCGGTGCCCGCCATCAGTTCGTCATTGAGGTGTGCACACGACACCAGCGGCCCGGTTTCCGACATGCCATACGCGGCAGTCAATTGAATGCCCTTGGCCTTCGCCGCTTCATACAGCGCGCGATTCAACGCGCTGCCGCCAATGACGATTTTCCAGCCCGCGAAATCCGTGCCCTGCGCCGCCTTGGCATTCAGAAGCATTTGCAGGATGGTGGGCACGCAGTGGGAAAAGGTGACCTTTTCCTTGTGCCACAGCTCCACCAGGTATTCAGGATCATAGCGGCCGGGATACACCTGCTTGAGGCCGAGCATCGTCGCGACATACGGCAAGCCCCAGGCATGCACATGGAACATCGGGGTGATCGGCATGTACACGTCGTTGGTACCCAGCAGGCGAACGCTGTCGATGGCGCCCATGATGGTCGACACGCCAATGGTGTGCAGCACCAGTTGCCGATGGGTGAAATACACGCCCTTGGGATTGCCGGTGGTGCCGGTGGTGTAGAAGGTGGTGGCCACCGAGTTTTCGTCGAAATCCTCGAAGTCGTAGCGCGTGCTCGCAGCCGCCAGCAACTGCTCGTACTCACCCACCAGGTTCGGCAGGTCGGCAGTCTTTTCCGGCAGGTCGGTCAGCAGGACGGTTTTCTCGACCGTGGTCAGGTGCCCGGCCACGGCATTGTAGAGCCCCACGAACTCGCTGTTGACCAGCACGAAGCGGTCCTCGGCATGGTTCATGGTGTAGAGAATCTGCTCCGGCGACAGGCGCACGTTGATGGTGTGTATGACCGCGCCGATCATCGGGATGGCGAACATGCACTCCAGGTAACGATGGCTGTCCCAGTCCATCACCGCCACGGTATCACCCGCCTTCACACCCGCCTCGGTCAGCACGTTGGCCAGGCGCGCGACACGTTCGATCAGAGTTGGATAGGTGTAGCGCAGCTGGTCGCGGTAAATGATCTCGCGGGTTTTCTCGTAGCGAGCCCCGGACATCAGCAGCCGTTTGATCAGCAATGGATACTGGTAAGCGCCTTCGGCTGGGGGGATAACGCGAGTCTGCAACATAAGAATCCCTTTTCTGACTGCACGGTCGTGGCTGAAAGCTAGCACTCTAGTGCCCTTGCACGCCGGCCAAATCAGCCAAAGGAATGATTTGCAGAGCCGCCTAAATGCTAGCTTTGCGCCAGCATTCAACGACTTGAACACCCATCCTGTAGGAGCGAGCAATCGAGCGTCGACCGGCTGCTCCTACAGGGAAGAGGCGGTGGGTCAGTGCATTTCGGTGAACGCCAGTTTTACGCCAATGGCGATCAGCACCGCGCCCATGGTGCGGTCGAACCAGTGGCCCATGCGGGCGAAACCGGCGCGCACGCGCTGCTGGCTGAACAGCATGGCCACCAGGCAGAACCAGCTCGCCGTGGCGACGGCAAGGTAAACCCCATAACCGGCCTGCACCGACAGCGGCGTGTGCGGGTTGATGACCACGGTGAACAATGACAGGAAAAACAGGGTGGCCTTCGGGTTCAGGCCGTTGGTCACGAAGCCCGAAGTAAAGGCGCCACGGGCAGTGCGCTCACCCGCTTCCTTGTGCAGATCATCCGCCACGGGTTTGGCCGGTTGCGCCCGCAAGGCCTTGAAGCCGATGTACAGCAAGTAGGCGGCGGCCGCCCATTTCAAGGTGTTGAAGAGCACGATCGACTGGGACACGATCAGACCGATCCCGAGCAAAGAATAACCAACGTGCAGGAAAATCGCCGTACCCACGCCCAGTGCGGTCCAGGTGCCGGCGCGTCGGCCGTGGGTCACGCTTTCACGTACCACAACGGCAAAGTCCGGGCCGGGGCTGGCAACGGCCAGCAGATGGATAAGGGCGACGGTCAGGAATTCTGTCCAGTACAAGGGAATACCTCGAGGTGATCGGTCGAAAAAACTATGACCCCTGTAGGAGCGGGCTTGCCGTGATGGCGGTGGGCCAGGCGATATTTTCGTTAACTGACACAACGCTATCGCGAGCAAGCTCGCTCCTACAATGTAGGTCGGCAGGGAGTAACCATTTGTTTCTATCTGGTAGGCTCGGCAGATTACGCTTTCAGTTCATTGCACAAAAGGTACAGTTGATGACGAACTTTTGCCGCGCCGTTTTCCTTGACCATCCATCGCTCGACCTCGGTGACCTGGACCTCTCCCCCTTGCGCGATTGTTTCGACGAACTGGAGCTCTTCGCGCAGACCGCGCCGGAACAGGTCGCCGAACGCCTCAAGGGCGCGACCGTCGCCATCAGCAACAAGATCCTGATCGACGCCGCCGCCATTGCTGCCAGCCCCGACCTTAAGCTGATCCTGATTACCGCCACTGGCACCAACAACGTCGACCTCGCGGCCGCCCGCGCCCATGGCGTGACCGTCTGCAACTGCCAGGGCTACGGCACGCCGTCGGTGGCGCAGCACACGATCATGTTGCTGCTCAACCTGGCCACGCGCCTGGCCGACTACCAGAAGGCCGTCGGTGAAGGTCGTTGGCAACAAGCCAGGCAGTTTTGCCTGCTCGACTACCCGATCGTCGAACTGGAGGGCAAAACCCTCGGCCTGCTCGGACACGGCGAACTCGGTGGCGCCGTTGCCCGATTGGCCGAGGCGTTCGGCATGCGTGTGCTGCTCGGCCAGATTCCAGGTCGCCCTGCTCGCCCGGATCGCTTGCCGTTGGACCAACTGCTGCCGCAGGTCGATGCACTGACCTTGCACTGCCCGCTCAATGAACACACCCGCCACTTCATCGGTGCCCGCGAGCTGGCATCGATGAAGCCGGGCGCGTTCGTGGTCAATACCGCGCGCGGTGGCTTGATCGATGAACAGGCACTGGCCGACGCCTTGCGCAACGGCCACCTCGGCGGTGCGGCCACGGACGTGCTCAGCGTCGAACCGCCAGCCGCGGGCAACCCGTTGCTGGCCGCCGATATCCCGAGGCTGATCGTCACCCCGCACAACGCCTGGGGCAGTCGCGAAGCGCGCCAGCGCATCGTTGGACAACTGACCGAAAACGCCTTGGGGTACTTCAGCGGTAAGGCACTGCGGGTCGTCAGTTGATAAACTGCCGCACTTTTTTCAGGGAGCAGAATATGGATCCGCGCAGTGAAGTACTGCTTCGTCAGGCCGAGTTATTCCAGGGTGCTGTATTGCTGGCGGGTTTGCCCGCCGACGATTTGCTCGGGCGCCTGCCCGACGCTCACGGCTGGTGCTGGCATGCCGGCGATCAGGCCGCTCTGGAGGCCCGCTTCCCCGGGCGCAGCCATTTCGGCGTAAGCGCCCCGGAACGTGAGTTCGATGCTGCCGTGCTGTTCCTGCCCAAGGCCCGGGACCTGACCGACTACCTGCTCAACGCCCTCGCCTCGCGTCTGGCCGGGAAAGAGCTGTTTCTTGTGGGTGAAAAGCGCAGCGGCATCGAAGGTGCAGCCAAGCAACTGAACCCGTTCGGCAAGCCGCGCAAGCTCGACAGTGCGCGGCATTGCCAACTCTGGCAGGTCACGGTGGCGAACGCGCCTGCGGCCAAATCCCTGGAAAGCCTGGCGCAAACCTACGAACTGCCATTGGATGAAGGCCCGCTGACCGTCGTCAGCCTGCCGGGTGTATTCAGTCACGGCCGACTGGATCGCGGCAGCGCGATGCTGCTGGAGCACCTTGATAAGTTGCCGAGCGGCCATTTACTGGACTTCGGTTGCGGCGCCGGTGTGCTGGGCGCTGCGATCAAGCGTCGCTACCCGGACAACCAGGTGACCTTGCTGGACGTCGATGCATTTGCCACGGCCAGCAGTCGCCTGACCCTGGCGGCCAACGGCCTCGACGCCGAGGTGATTACCGGTGACGGTATCGATGCGGCCCCCATGGGCCTGAGTGCGATTCTGAGCAATCCACCGTTCCATGTCGGGGTGCACACCAACTATCACGCTACCGAGAACTTGCTGAGAAAAGCAGCGAAACACCTGAAATACGGCGGCGAACTCCGTTTGGTTGCCAACAGTTTCCTCAAGTACCAGCCACTGATCGAAGAGCACCTGGGCGTGTGTGCGATCAAAGCCGAAGGACAGGGTTTCCGCATCTACCGGGCCAAGCGCAGCTGACGCGTCTTTAAAAAAAGGGGCTTGCCCAATCGGATTTGCCTAGGCAGAATCCGCTCCGTCCTAGGGGAGTAGTCTCCCACGAGCGCCACGCTCGTCCGGCATGCGTCAACATACTTGGTCCTCAGACCATGGCGCATGCGACCCAAGCCTCCGCATCAGACGGAGCGCAGGGTTTGACAAGACCTATGACACGCACACCTTACCCGGGGCGGGAAGGCTGTACGTGTCATAGCCGTGTCGACCCGCCCCTTAGGAAAACCCTGATGCTGGATTCACTTCTCGTCCCCACCGCAATCGTTGCCTTGGCCGAAATCGGCGACAAGACGCAACTGCTCGCGCTGATTCTGGCTGCCCGGTTCCGTAAACCGTGGCCCATCATCGCCGGCATCGTCGCCGCTACCCTCGCCAACCACGCAGCCGCCGGTGCAGTCGGGGCCTGGTTCGGCAGCTTCTTCTCGGATGCAATGCTGCACTGGATTCTCGCCGCCAGCTTCGCCGCGACCGCGCTCTGGACCCTGGTGCCAGACAAGATGGACGACGACGAAGCCAGCACCACGCGCAAGTTCGGGCCATTCCTGACGACGCTGATTGCGTTCTTCCTGGCGGAGATCGGCGACAAGACGCAAATCGCGACGGTCATGCTCGCTGCGCAATACCCGGAATTGTGGCTGGTGATCATCGGTACCACCGTGGGCATGCTGATTGCCAACGTGCCGGTGGTATTGGCGGGTAACTTTGCTGCCGAGAAACTGCCGTTGACCCTGATCCGTCGTTTGGCGGCCTCGGCGTTCTTCATCCTGGCGGTGGTCGCGGTATACAAGGCGATGCAAAGTAGCGGGTGGGTTTGACGCGCTAGAGCGATAAATGCGCGTTACTTCGGTGACCCCATCGCGGGCAAGCCCGCTCCCACAGGGTTCACGGGCGTCTGCGCAATTCGTGTTTCACACCGCAACCTGTGGGAGCGGGCTTGCCCGCGATTGCGGTGGATCAGGCGACATTGTCGTTAATTGACACACCTCTATCGCGAGCAAGCTCCCTCCTACAGGGGATCCATCAGGACTTCGGCGCCTTCTCGTACAACGGCATCACCTTCGGAATCGCCGCCTGCAGGGACGCGATCCGGCTGCTGGAGTTCGGGTGAGTGCTCATGAACTCTGGTGGAGAGCCTTCCGAAGCCTTGCTCATCTTGTTCCACAAGGTGATCGCCGCATTCGGGTTGTAGCCGGCGCGAGCCGCCAGTTCCAGGCCGATCAGGTCCGCTTCGTTTTCATTGGCGCGGCTGTTCGGCAGCGTCATGCCGTAGTTCGCGACGGTGTCGGCCAGAGCCAGGCTGTCCTGGCCCAGACCGAGCAAGGCACCCGCGCCCTGCTTGGCCATTTCGATACCGTAAGCCTTGGACATGGCTTCACGACCGTGCTCGCGCAGGGCGTGGGCGATTTCATGCCCCATGACCGCGGCGATTTCATCGTCGGTCAGCTTCAGGCTGTCGATCAACCCGGTGTAGAAAATGATCTTGCCGCCAGGCCCGCAGTTGGCGTTGAGCTCGTCACTCTTGATCAGGTTGACCTCCCATTTCCACTGCGCCGAATCCGGACGGAAAACCGGTGCCTGGGCAATGAGTCGATTGGCTATCGCCTGGACACGCTTGGCTTCGGCACTGGTCTTGTCCAGCACGCCCTGACTGCTCGCCTCGCCCACGGTCTTCTGGTAAGACTGGGCATACATCTGGTTGACCTCGTCCGTGGACAACATGCTGAACATGTACTGCTTGCGCTCGACACCCACGGCACCGCCGCTGGTGGTGTTGACCGACTGACACCCGGCGAGCAACAGGCCCGCACTCAGAGCACACACAACCAATCTTTTGTTCATCAACACACTCCTTGAAAACTTGCCGGCTATCCTAGGCGCCCATTTGTATTGGCGCCAGATACAACAGACACACAAGCAAACATTTCAGATGAAGCCCGTGCCGTAGGAAAAAATTCACACTCCTACCATCGCCACACGCAGCAATGGTTCAAATACGACACTGATCCATCAGAAAGAGTCATTTCGTCGCTCCCCGCTTATGGCGCTTCAAGTCCAGGCCGATACATCACCGCAGACGTCCTCTTGCGGGTGGAGCCCTCATGAAATTCAAGTCGATCCAGTTTTCCGTGGCAGCGCTCGCCGGTGCCATCGTTCTCAGCGTAGTCGCCGCGCTGGTGCTGTATACGCTGTTTTCCGGTGCCCGCACCCAGGTCATGGTCCAGGAGCGAACCCAGGCGCAATTCGAGCAAGTCATCGAGCAGCGCTTGACGTCCCTCGTGCAAACCCAGGTCTCCCAGATCCAGCGTGAACTCGAGGCGCCCTTGCTGATCGCCGGCGGGCTGGTGCGAGTCAACGCCCTGATCGGCACGCCAGGCACCGACGGTCAGCCGCAACTGAGCCTGAACCGTGAGCAACTGATCAGCCTCATCAGGGAAAACGTCGTAAAAAATCCGAAAATTCTCGGCACCTACATTGCCTGGGAACAAAACGTACTGGACCGCAATGATGCGGCCTACGTCGGCACGCAGGTGGTGGGCATCGACCCCGCCAACGGTCGTTTCCTGCCATGGTGGTACCGCAACGCCGATGGCAGCCTGGGGCTGGACAAGCTGGTGGACGTGGACGACCAGAAAACCCTGTCCACAGGGGTGCGCGCCAGCGAGTACTACCTGTGCTCGAAAGAAACCAAAAAGCCCTGCGTGATTGATCCGGCCCCCTACAAGGTCGGCGACAAAATCGTCATGCTTGCGTCCTTCATTGAACCCATCATGCTCAATGGTGCCTTCCAGGGCATCGTCGGCGCCGACCTGTCGGTGAACTTCATCCAGGACATGCTCCTGGGCGCCAACCAGAAGTTGTACAACGGTTCCGGCGTAATGGCACTGATCGGCGGCAATGGCCGGATCGTTGCCTATACCAAGGACCCGAGCAAGTTCGGCGAGAAAGTCAGCGACATCCTCGACAGCCAGCAGGTGGCCAACATGGCCAATCTCAAGCGCGGCGAGGTGACTTATAGCGTCGACAAGACCCAGGGCCGGATCGAGTTATACCTGCCGTTCGGCATTGGCCAGACCGATGCTCGCTGGACGCTGATGCTGCAACTGCCGCTGGACGCGGTCATGGCCGACCTGCAAAAACTGCAGGCCGACCTCAATGCTCAACGCAAATCCGACACCTTTGGCATGGCCATGGTTGGCCTGCTGGTTGCAGGCATCGGCCTGCTGGTGATCTGGCTCGTGGGCCACGGCATTGCACGCCCACTCAAACAAATGGTGGCCATGCTCGACGACATCGCCAAGGGTGAAGGTGACCTGACCCGCCGCCTGACCAGTGATCGCGCCGATGAACTGGGCTCGATTGCCAACGGCTTCAACACGTTCCTCGCCAAATTGCAGGCGATGATCACCCAGGTCGTCAGTTCGGTGCAGAGTGTCAGCGACTCCTCGGAACACACCGCCGATATTGCCATCCGCACCAACATCGGCGTGCAGAAGCAGATGGTCGAGATCGATCAGGTGGCTACCGCGGTGCATGAAATGACCGCCACGGCCCAGGATGTGGCGCGCAACGCCACCCAGGCAGCGCAAGCCGCCAGTCATGCCGACCAGTCGGCGGCCCAGGGCAAGCAGATCGTGCAGGACACGTCGAACTCGATCGGCGTGCTGGCGGTGGAAATCGGCAAGGCGGTGAACGTTGTACAAGCGCTGGCCAAGGACAGCGAGAACATCAACGCCATCCTCACCGCCATCCGTGGCATCGCCGAACAGACCAACCTGCTGGCGTTGAATGCCGCCATCGAAGCGGCGCGAGCCGGGGAACAGGGCCGCGGCTTTGCCGTGGTAGCCGATGAGGTGCGCAACCTGGCGCAGAAAACCCAGAAGGCCACCGAAGAAATCCAGACCATGATCCAGCAACTGCAACAGGGCACGCGGGACGTGGTGCGCGTGATGGAAGACAGCCAGAGCCGCACCGACGAAAGCGTGCAACAGGCGGCCAAGGCAGCCGAAGCGCTGGATGCGATCACCCAGGCCGTGTCAGTGATCAATGACATGAACACACAGATCGCCAGCGCCGCCGAGGAACAGAGTGCGGTGGCCGATGACATCAACCGCAACGTGATCAACATCGGCCAGGTGGCCGGTGAAGTGGCGGGCGGAGCCGATGAATCGAGCGCGGCGAGTGCGGGATTGACCAAATTGGCTGAGCAGCAGCGGCGGTTGATCAATCAGTTCAAGGTTTGATTCAAGGACCCCATCGCGAGCAGGCTCGCTCCCACAGGTTGTGTGTCGTAGCCAAATTCTCCAGCTGATACAAAAACCCTGTGGGAGCGAGCTTGCTCGCGATGGAGGCCGGACCTGACACCCCATCAAGCCGGGGTCAGGCACTCCGGGCCATTGAGCTTCGGATCATTCACCAGGTTGGCCAGCACCCGCTCGCGCAATGGAACCGGCTCGCTGGCCAACAACCCTTGCAACACATGCAGGGGCGTCTCTGGATCCAGCCAGGCCTGCTGCCCCGCCGCATCGAGAATCAACGGACGACGCTGGCTCGCCGCCGGCTGGGTGATCACCGCCGTGCTCAACCACACCTGTTCCTGGACGGGATAGGCTTCCCAGACCGCAGCAAAAAACAGTGAAGAACCCTCCCCAGGCGTCAGCCAATACGGGCGTTTGCGAGTGCCACCGCGCCATTCGTAAAAGCCGTTGGCCGGTAACAGACAGCGGCGTTCACGCAGGGCCTGGCGAAACATCGGTTGCTCGGCCACGGTTTCAGCGCGGGCGTGGGCCGGAGTGCGCGACAGGTCGGTCAACCACGGCGGCGTCAGCCCCCAGCGCGCGCGCGCCAGCTCGCGCTGACCGTCCGCACCGGCACGCAGCATCAATACCGAATCATTGGGGGAAATGTTCCACTGGGCCTGCTGATCGGCAGGGAAGCCAGGCAGGGCCGCGAAAGCGGGATTCCAGCGGAACAGGGCATAACGTCCACACATTGGGCAACAGGACTCTTGAGAAAACGCTCGCCAGCCTAACAGACCAGCGTGCCGGGAAAACTGTCCGGTTCATCGCCGGGCAGCGGCAGGGCCGCATTGTACGCAGCGATCAACGCTCGGGCATTGTCCGCCTGATCATCCTCGACCGATAACCCCAACAGACCGAAGATCGGCAGTTCGCCGCTGCCACCGAGCAAATCCCGCCCGGCCAGATGCGCCTCGATGCCTTCACTGGCGAGCATGCTCTTGAGCAGCTCGCCCTCCATCAGGTTTTCAGGCTCATAGATTCGCCGCATGGAGCGCCCCTTCATTCGTTTTCGCTGTGAACTTCAAGCATCCATTCGTGGCCATCGGTTTGCAGTACAAAGGTGATGGGCCTGCAGCACACCGGGCAATCCTCGATGTAGGTCTGATCGCCGCCGGACAAATCCAGCACCGCTTCGGCTTCTTCTCCACAATACGGGCATTCGTAGCGTTCGGTTTCCAGCATCGCGGTCTCCAGGGTGACTTGTGCGTATAATCGCCGGTCTATTTGCAGGGCTATTGGTGTCTGACTACTTTTTCAGACCGTGCTCCGCCGGTTTTCGATCAAAACCTTTACTTACACTAGCCGTTTCCAACAAGAGAGCATGATGGGCGAATTCGATGCCATCCGACCTTACGACGATAGCGAAGTACCAGCGGTGCTGGCACGTTTGCTCAGCGACAAGGCGTTTCTAGATATCCTCACCCACTTCCGCTTTCCGCGTTTTGCCGGCGCGCTGGGCTGGATGCTCAAACCGCTTATCGCCCGCCGCCTGCGCCGTGAGTTCGCGGGCGTCAATTCGGTGGCCACCCTGCAAGACAAGGTCGAGTATTACGTCGACCACACCATCGACCGCGCCACGGATGGAGTGACCTACACCGGCGTCGAGCAGTTCAAGTCCGGCAGTGCCTACCTGTTCATTGCCAACCACCGCGACATCGTGATGGATCCGGCCTTCGTCAACTACGCCGTGTACCACGCCGGCCTGCCGACACCGCGCATTGCCATTGGCGACAACCTGCTGCAAAAACCTTTCGTCAGCGACCTGATGCGCCTGAACAAGAGCTTCATCGTGCATCGCTCGATTACCGGGCGCCGGGAAAAAATGGCGGCTTACCAATTGTTGTCCGCCTATATCAACCACTCGATCCGCAACGATTGCGCTTCGATCTGGATCGCCCAGGCCGAAGGGCGGGCCAAGGACGGCGATGACCGTACCGAGTCGGCGATCCTCAAGATGTTCCATATGAGCCGCAAAGACGAGCCGTTCGGCGAAGTCATCCGCTCGCTGAACCTGACCCCGGTGTCGATCAGCTACGAATACGACCCGTGCGACCAGGCCAAGGCCCGTGAGTTGTATATCCGCGCCACGACCGGCAGCTACACCAAGGCGCCTGGCGAGGACGATGTGAGCATCGCCAAGGGCATCACCGGCTACAAGGGCCGGGTGCACGTCAACTTCGCGGCGCCCATCACCGAGTTGTTCGAAGACACCAAGCAATTGGCAGTCGAAATGGACAAACAAATCCTCGGCGGTTATCGCCTGTTCCCGGTGCATTACCTGGCTTACGAGCAATGGCAGGACGCCGACCCGCAGTTGCAGGTGCCGAGCGCTTCCCAGGTATTTGCCGCCGATGAGCTGGCCAAGGCCCAGGCACAATGGCAAGAGCGCCTTGACGCTTGTCCCGAAGAGCACCGTCCGTTTTTGGTCCTGCAATACGCGACGCCCGTGCGCAATCAGTACCGGGTGAAAGCCGGCTTACCGTTGTAGGGGGCTGGACATGAAAAACGGCGCTCTCGGGCGCCGTTTTTCATGGGGGTTACCTGGATCAGACCATCAGACCCGCGTGCTGATCCACGACACCAGCAACGCCAAGCCCAGGCAGGCAAAACCGAAGCGGTAGAAAAACCGGTTCATGCGCAAGGTCGCCCAATCCATGATTGGCTCTTCACTTGGACGGCTCTGACGCTGCGCCACCAGACTGGCCTGCGCGCGCAGTTCACGACGACGGGTGGCGTGCAGCAGCCAGCTGCCGGGGCAGGCAAACAGCAAGGCCAGAAGGTTGATCAGTTTGGCGGGATGGGCGGTTAACAGCGTCATCAAGTGAAGCGACATCACGAACCTCGGACAAAACAAGCGTGGCAGGCGTCGGATCGACGGTTGCGGCGCGAATTCTACCGAAAGACGTGCGTGCTGCCGAAGTTTTACGACAAATAACGCACCATTTGGCAGATTCCTGCCCTGCGTCACGGCTTCGTCATCTGAATGCGCCAACCTTTCGCCCGACCAAAACCGACACGGACATTGTCATGTTGCACGCCGAAAATCAGGATCGTCTCTACCTCGTCGCCCAAAGTGACGAACAACAAACGCTGGTGGGCAGCCTCGCCTTCAACGTTCAGGATCGCCATTGGCTGGTGTACTGCGCACTGGGTGGGCATCAACATGCGGACTTGCCCGAGACGGACTTGCTCACTGGCGTGAGCGTGCTGGATTTTTACTGCGAGGCGGCTTGAACTGAGTGGCGGCTATAAACCGCCATCGCGGGCAACTACCCTCATGAAAAAGCCCGGGACCATCACTGGCACCGGGCTTTTTTGCATCAGGCAAGCAATTACTCGCCGAGGATCTGCCCCACGGTCGGGTCCTTGAACAGGCGCGTCAACGCATCGCTCAACACGTCGCTGACCAGCTTGGTGTTGGTTTCCTGGTTCGGCGCCATGCCAAAGCGCTGATCCAGTGAAGCGCCGTAACGACCGCTGTAGCGGCGGTTGGCGTTCTGTACGTCGGAGCGGAAGGTCGCGCCGATGGTCGCCTCGGTCACGTACATGCCTTCCTTCGGCGACTGGTACTTCAGCTCGGCCAGGGTCACGGTCAGTTGTGGGGCGTTCAGCGCGTTGGACGTCGGAGTGAAGCCCAACAGGCGCACGGCCGCTTCGGCCTGGGCCTGCAACTTCGGCAGAATCTGTGCCCCCTGCACGGTGATCGCGCTGGTTTCAGGGTACAGGCCGCCGCGGGTGCCCAGGGTCGGCGACGGACGACCGTCCACCACGCGCACCACCACTGGCTGGCCATGGCCGACCGGTGCCAGCTGAGCGGTCAGCTTCGGCTCCGGATTGAGTTGTTGCGGGCTGTGGGCGCAGCCAGCCAGCGTCAAGCTGGTTACAGTGATCAAACCGAACAACAAGCGTTGCAACATGCTCTTCTCTCCAGAATCAGGCACAAACAGGTCGGCAGTATAGCGGTGCGCCAGCGCGGCGAACCAGCGCAACAATCACGGAAAAGTCCGACAAGGCCTTCGGATTCGGCGCCTGTCACACAGATTTCACCCTTCATACACTTGCACGTCACGTTTTTTGGACAATCTCCACAGCAATCCACCTCAAGGTACATGGCCATGCGTTTCCTGACTTCATTGTTCGCACGCCGCCCGCTGCCTCGCTGCTTCGCCCTGCTCGACCGCAACGGCCACTGCCAGGCGTTCAAACAGTGCAATCTGCAGCCACTGGGTGAAGGCTGGGTCGAAATCGAGGAAATCCGCCTCAATTGGTTGCACCAGCCCCTGCCCGTCAGCGCCCGCGTCAGCCAGCGCCAACCGCGTGCCCGCGCGCAGCCACTGTTGGCCATCTGACCAGACGCCTAATAAAAGTCATTAAACACGCCCATTTCCCTGCGTTTCTTAGATACAATCTCCCCCCGATTATAAGGACGTCTCCTGATCGGGCCTCGCAGCATCGTCAACGCCTCCGGCATTGGCACCCCGCACCGCCCCACAGAGAGCCGCCCACACAGATCGAGTGAAGCTGGCGCGCTTGCTGTTCCCTGGCAATCCCTTCTTTTCGCGAATCTGCAGAGCTGTCATTACGCTCGGTCACTGAGCTGTTTGCCCGTTTTGTCCGTCGTGCCTGGCACGACGGCCATCCATCCGGGCGCGGTGCCAGGCTGGGACAGCCCTTTTTTGAGGTTCACGTCTTCAAAAGAGCGTGAAAAAAACGGGTTTTCACAACTTCACAAGAGTGTGGCGAGCAAATGAATAGTTTTGCGTCTGAATATGCACCATTAGCGTCTGGAACAGCCCAACGACACAGGACCGAGTACGCCTCGAACACCGGAGCCTGAAGCCTGTCCGCTACGGATTTGGTTGCACAAACGGATGTCTCGACCATAAGTCGAATTGCCAGTCGCGCGTCGAAATGAGTTCATAGACCTCATTGACCCGGCCGGTAGCGTCCGTCGAAGTTGCGATAAATTGCGAAGATTCGGACATGGCGATACTGCCATGGGTACCTTGGGGCATCATTGACACGCCCCGTCACTCCTGGCAGCCATGCCGACAATTTGGTGCTGCAGATTTTGGAGACGCGTTAAATGGCGCATAACGAAGCAGTCGACGTAGTACTTGTTGGGGCCGGCATCATGAGTGCCACCCTGGCCGTACTGCTCAAAGAGCTCGACCCCGCGATCAAGCTGGAAGTCGTCGAGCTGATGGATTCCGGTGCTGCGGAGAGCTCCAACCCGTGGAACAACGCCGGTACCGGTCACGCCGGGCTGTGTGAGCTCAACTACACGCCACAGGGCGCTGACGGCGTCGTTGACATCAAGAAAGCCGTGCACATCAACACCCAGTTCGAAGTGTCGAAGCAGTTCTGGTCCTACCTGACCAAAAAAGGCACCTTCGGCTCGTGCAAATCCTTCATCAGTCCGGTTCCGCACCTGAGCTTCGTCCAGGGCGACAGCGGCGTGTCGTTCCTCAAGGAACGCTTCAAGGTGCTGAGCAAGCATCACGCCTTCGCCGACATGGAGTACACCGAAGACAAGGCCATGATGGCCGAATGGATGCCATTGATGATGCCTGGCCGCGACAAGGACGAAGTCCTCGCCGCCACCCGCGTCATCAATGGCACCGACGTCAACTTCGGCGCACTGACCAACCAGTTGCTCAAGCACCTGACCAGCGCGCCCGATGCCCAGGTCAAGTACTGCAAGCGCGTCACCGGCCTGAAGCGCAACAATGGCGGTTGGACCGTCAGCATCAAGGACGTCAACAGCGGCAACACCCGTGAAGTCGACGCCAAATTCGTGTTCCTCGGCGCGGGCGGCGCGGCTCTGCCGCTGCTGCAGGCATCGGGCATCGAGGAAAGCAAAGGCTTCGGTGGCTTCCCGATCAGTGGCCAGTGGCTGCGTTGCGACAACCCGGAAGTGGTCAAGCACCACCAGGCCAAGGTGTACAGCCAAGCCGCCGTGGGTTCGCCGCCGATGTCCGTGCCGCACCTGGACACTCGCGTGGTCGACGGCAAGAAATCCCTGCTGTTCGGACCGTACGCCGGTTTCACCACCAAGTTCCTCAAGCACGGTTCGTTCATGGACCTGCCCATGTCGGTTCGGGCCGGCAACATCGGCCCGATGCTCGCCGTGGCGAAAAACAACATGGACCTGACCAAGTACCTGGTCAGTGAAGTGATGCAATCGATGGAGCAGCGCCTGGAATCCCTGCGTCGCTTCTACCCCGAAGCCAAAGCCGAAGACTGGCGCCTGGAAGTGGCCGGCCAACGGGTGCAGATCATCAAGAAGGACCCGAAAAAAGGCGGCATCCTGCAGTTCGGCACCGAACTGGTCGCCGCCAAAGACGGTTCCCTGGCGGCACTGCTCGGCGCTTCGCCGGGTGCTTCGGTGACGGTTTCGATCATGTTGGAACTGATTGAAAAATGCTTCCCGGGCAAGGCCTCGGGCGAGTGGGCTGCCAAACTGGCGGAAATCTTCCCGGCCCGTGAAAAAGTCCTGGAAACCGACGCTGCGCTGTATCGCAAGATCAACGCGCAGAACAACGTCGCGCTGGAACTGGTTGAAGAAAGCAGCGAAACCCCAAGCTTCGCTTGATTCAGCCCCATAAAAAACGCCCCGCTCTCGTTGAGAGCGGGGCGTTTTTTATGCCTGAATACAATCTCCGATACCTGTAGGAGCCAGCATGCTCGCGATGAACGCCAGAACACTGCGGGGCATCAGGCTCCCCGCGTCATCGTTGCCCTCCATCGCGAGCATGCTCGCTCCTACAGGGGATCAGCCGCGGGCAGCGTTGATCAATTCGATGTACTCAGCGGCGTTACGCTGATCCTTGATCAACGCGACAAAATCATTGCCGTGCTCGTCCTTGCCATCGAAGTCCAGGCCTTCGGCCTTGAAGAACACCAGGAAACGTTCGAAGTCGTCGATGCGCAGGCCACGATAGGCCTTGATCAGTTTGTGCAGAGACGGCGAAGTGGCATCGACCGGTTCGAAATCGAGAAACAACTTGATCTGCTCGTCGCCGATCTCGTCACCAATCACTTGCTTCTTATCTTTACGCATTGCCGACTCCAGCTCGCAGACATTTCACGGGGACGGCAGTTTACCCCTCACTGGCCGCCCGGCTCAACGCGGACGCACGGCGCCGGTGTGCAAATCAGCCCACACGTGTCCATTGGCGTAGCTCAGGAACTGGCAATACACGGTTTCATTGCGCAACAGGTCGATGACCACACGGTACTGAGCCAGCGGGTAGAACAGCGTCAGGGTTTTGCTCTTGTCGTCGTAGATCGGCTTTTTCAGGCTTTTGCTTTCGCCATCGAAGTTGACCAGCACCTGGGTGATGGTCGCGCCCTTGTTCAGGGATTTGCCCTTGAGGCGAATCAACAACGGCGAGGTGACCGGAATCGGTTGCTGATTGGACTGGCGCTGGCTGCCGACCACCACCGAATACTCGGTGACCTGCAACAGTTGTTGCTGTTCCGGCTCGGCGTCGCGCAAGGTCAGATCATCGGGGGGCAGGAACTGCGCGTGCATCGGCGCCGGCGCGGCCGCCAGGGGCAGGCTGAGGGTCAGCAACAGGGCGGTGCAGCAGCGGATCAAAGGGCTCATGACGGGCTCCAAAAGTAAACGCATCCCCCCTGTAGGAGCGAGCTTGCTCGCGATGGACGTCAACGGTAACGCGGGAAACCTGATGCCCCGCGGTGTTCTTGCGTCCATCGCGAGCAAGCTCGCTCCTACAGGGAAAGGGGGGATCAATCGAACTGCGTGCGCATCCAGGCCTGGTACTCCGCCACGCCCGGCTCGCCTTCTCGCGGCGCCCAAGGTGCGAGTTCGCCTTCGCCAACAGGGCGATAAGGCCCGGCCTTGCACTCGAACATCAGGCTGTCGGCTTCCAGCACCACGAGGCCGTGGAACACACCGATCGGCAAATCCACACCCACACATTCACCACCAGCCTGAAGAACCTGCTTTCGCACCACCCTACCGGACTCGTCGAAAATCAGCAGGCCAAGACGCCCTTTGAGTACCAGCAAGGTTTCGGCCTTGTTTTCCCCCAGGTGACGGTGAGGCGGAATGTAGGTGGCGGGTTGCAGGCCCACCGCCATTCGGTGACAGGCCTCATCCATCTCATGGAAATTGTGATGCTGGCGGCCACGCGGGTTAGCCCCGGCTTTCTCGGCAAGGTCGGTGAACAGGGTCTGGTCAAGAAAGCGCGGCGTTCCCATGGCTTACATCCCTTTAACGGCAAAAATCCCGTTGGCGTTGCGCCAGTAGCCCTTGTAGTCCATGCCGTAACCAAAGATGTAGCGGTCGATGCACGGCAGGCCGACGAAATCGGCTTTCAGGTCCGGGCGTGCCTTGCGGTCGTGATCCTTGTCGATCAACACGGCGGTGTGCACTTTGCGCGCGCCGGCATGTTTGCAGAAATCGATGATCGCACCCAGGGTGTGACCTTCGTCGAGGATGTCGTCGATGATCAGCACGTCACGGTCGATGAACGACACTTCCGGCTTGGCTTTCCAGAACAGCTCGCCGCCACTGGTTTCGTTGCGGTAGCGAGTGGCGTGCAGGTAGGACGCTTCCAGCGGGAATTGCAGATGGGTGAGCAGCTTGCCGGCGAAAATCAGGCCGCCGTTCATGACGCAGAACACCACCGGGTTGGTATCCGCCAGTTGTTCGTTGATGTGTGCACCGACACGGGCGATGGCCGCCTCGACCTCCGCTTCGGTGTACAGGCAGTCAGCCTCTCGCATGATTTGACGGATATGCTCGAGATCAGCGGACATGGTGCTCTCCAGGGGTGCAAGTTGGGAAAAGCGGGCAAAGGTACGCATCCGGCCCGGTCAGATCAAGCGTTTGTGGACTAACGTACTCTAATGTCTATAGGACAACACCCTCGGATAGATTAATCTAGGCCGGTTTTTTTGCCCGCCGCCGGAGCCTTTCCCATGCCCATCCTCGAGATCCGCCATCCGCTGATCCGTCATAAACTTGGCCTGATGCGCCGCGCAGACATCAGCACCAAGAATTTTCGTGAACTCGCCCAGGAAGTCGGCGCCCTGCTGACCTACGAAGCCACCAAAGACCTGCCGCTGGAAACCTACGATATCGAAGGTTGGTGCGGCACCGTGTCGGTGGAAAAAATCGCCGGCAAGAAAATCACCGTCGTGCCAATCCTGCGCGCCGGTATCGGCATGCTCGAAGGCGTGCTGAGCCTGATCCCGGGCGCCAAGGTCAGCGCCGTGGGCGTGGCCCGCAACGAAGAAACCCTTCAGGCCCACACCTACCTGGAAAAACTGGTGCCTGAGATCGACGAACGTCTGGCGATGATCATCGACCCGATGCTCGCCACCGGCAGCTCCATGGTCGCCACCATCGACCTGCTGAAAAAGGCCGGTTGCCGCGACATCCGCGCCATGGTGCTGGTTGCCGCCCCCGAAGGCATCGCCGCCGTCGAGAAGGCTCATCCGGACGTGACCATCTACACCGCGTCGATCGACGAGAAGCTCAATGAACACGGTTACATCATCCCAGGCCTGGGCGATGCCGGTGACAAGATCTTCGGCACCAAGCAGAAGGACGCGTAACCATGCAGCAAGAGTTCAACGATCCGCTTTGGCGCACGGTGCTGTCCGGCGCGCAGATGCTGTTCGTGGCGTTCGGCGCGTTGGTGTTGATGCCGTTGATTACCGGCCTCGACCCTAACGTCGCGCTGTTCACTGCGGGTCTGGGCACGATCCTGTTCCAGATCGTCACCGGACGTCAGGTGCCGGTGTTTTTGGCATCGAGCTTCGCCTTCATCACCCCGATCATTCTCGCCAAGGGCCAGTTCGGCCTCGCGGCGACCATGGGCGGTGTGATGGCGGCCGGTTTCGTCTACACCTTCCTCGGCCTGGCCGTAAAGATCAAAGGCACCGGGTTTATTGATCGCCTGCTGCCGCCGGTGGTGATCGGCCCGGTGATCATCTCGATCGGCCTGGCCATGGCCCCGATCGCCGCCAACATGGCGATGGGCAAGGCCGGAGACGGCTCCGAGCTGATCCACTACCAGACCGCCATGATGATCTCGATGCCAGCGCTGCTGACCACCCTGATCGTCGCCGTGTTCGGTAAGGGCATCTTCCGCCTGGTGCCGATCATCTCCGGCGTGCTGGTGGGTTTTGCCATGTCGTTCTATTTCGGCGTGGTCGATACCGCCAAGATCGCCGCCGCTCCCTGGTTCGCGATTCCGGCCTTTACCGCGCCGGAATTCAACTGGCAGGCCATTCTGTTCATCGTTCCGGTGGCGCTGGCCCCGGCCATCGAGCACATCGGCGGTGTGATTGCCGTGGGCAGTGTGACCGGCCGTGACTACCTGAAAAAACCCGGCTTGCATCGCACGCTGTTCGGCGATGGCATTGCCACCACCGCAGCCGGGTTGTTCGGCGGTCCGCCCAACACCACCTACGCCGAAGTGACGGGCGCGGTGATGCTGACCAAGAACTACAACCCGAAAATCATGACCTGGGCGGCGATCTTCGCCATCAGCCTGGCGTTCATCGGCAAGTTCGGCGCGCTGCTGCAAAGCATCCCAGTGCCGGTCATGGGTGGGATCCTGTGCCTGCTGTTCGGCTCGATTGCCGCAGTGGGGATGAACACGCTGATTCGCCACAAGATCGACCTGGGCGAAGCGCGCAACCTGGTGATCGTCTCGGTCACGCTGGTGTTCGGGATTGGCGGCGTGCTGGTGGGCACCGGCACAGGTCCGGACGACTTTGGCCTGAAAGGCATCGCGCTGTGCGCGGTGGTGGCGATTGCGCTGAACCTGATTTTGCCGGGCAATGATGGCTGGAAGAACAAAAAGGCGGATGAGCCTTTGTTGTAAGGCTTGCCGATATGGTTGTTGGAGCGGGCAAGCCCGCTCCTACAGGAAGCAGCGCTGTACCTGTAGGAGCGGGCTTGCCCGCGATGCCTTTAAAGGGCCAAAGGCGCCCGCTCACACAAGGCATTCAGCGCATGCGCCCACTGCGGGTCATCGTTGAGACAAGGCACCAGCACCAGCTCCTCCCCTCCCGCCTCGCGGAACTGCTCCTTGCCACGATCGCCGATCTCTTCAAGTGTCTCGATGCAATCGGCCACAAATGCCGGGCACATCACCAGCAACTTCCTCACGCCGCTTTTGGCCAGCTCATCCAAACGGGCTTCCGTGTAAGGTTCGATCCATTTCGCCCGGCCCAGTCGCGACTGGAACGATACGGACCACTTGCCATCAGGCAAGCCCATACGCTCGGCAAATACCGCCGCACTGCGCAGGCACTGTGCGCGATAACACGTGGCGAGCACCTGCGGCGAGGCCTTGGCGCAGCAGTCAGCATCACCAAGGCAGTGCCCTGGGTTGAGCTTTTTCAGATGACGCTCCGGCAAGCCGTGGAAGCTGAGCAACAAGTGATCGAATTCCTGCTCCAGATGCGGCCTGGCACTGGCCACCAGGGCATCGATGTATTCCGGCTGGTCGTAGAACGGCTCGAGGATCGAGAACTGCAGGTCGAGTTTTCGCTCGCGCACAACGCGCTTGGCTTCTTCGATCACCGTGGTCGTGGTGCTGTCGGCGAACTGAGGATAAAGCGGTGCCAGGGTGACGCGTTTATGCCCCTGGGCGGCGAGCTGCACCAGTTTCGACTCGATCGACGGCTCGCCATAACGCATCGCCAACTCCACCGGACCGTGCCGCCACTGAGTGGTCATGGCCTGTTGCAGGCGACGGCTGAGCACCACCAGAGGCGAACCCTCCTCCCACCAGATCGAGGCGTAGGCATGCGCCGACTGTTCGGGGCGCTTGATCAGGATCAGCGAGACGAGCAAACGACGTACCGGCCAAGGCAGGTCGATCACATACGGGTCCATTAGAAATTGATTGAGGTAGCTGCGCACATCCGCCACCGACGTGGTGGCGGGAGAACCCAGGTTGACCAGAAGCAACGCGTGATCGGTCATGCAACATCCTATTTCAAAGGCGGCGGGACACGTCGTCCAGCGCCGCGCGCAAATCAGTGAACCGGAAGGTGTAGCCCGCTTCCAGCAAGCGAGCCGGCATAGCCTTCTGGCCGCCCAGCAACAACGATGACAATTCCCCAAGGCCAACTTTCAGGGCCAGCGCCGGCATCGGCATGAAGGCCGGTCGGTGCAGCACGCTGCCCAGCGTCTTGGCGAACTCGCGATTGCGCACCGGTTTGGGCGCGCAGGCATTATAAGGACCACTGGCGCTTTTCTGATGCAGAAGAAAATCAATCAGGGCGATTTCATCCTCGATATGAATCCATGGCATCCATTGCCGACCATTGCCCAAAGGCCCACCCAGTCCCAGTTTGAACGGCAGCAATAGCCGCGACAAAAAGCCGCCCTCGGCGGACAACACCAGCCCGGTGCGGATGAAGATAACCCGAATGCCCAGCGCCTCGGCTCGTTGCGCGGTTTCCTCCCAGGCAATGCACAGCTGACTGGCAAAGTCGTCGATGACCGGTGCCGAGTCCTCGGTCAATTCCCGCTCACCACCGTCGCCATACCAGCCAATCGCCGAACCCGAAATCAAGACCTGTGGTTTGTGCTCCCGCGTTTCCAGCCAGGACAGTAGGCTTTCAGTGAGGGTAATTCGGCTGCTCCAGAGGAGCGCCTTGCGCCGCGATGTCCAGGGGCGATCGGCAATCGGGGCACCCGCCAGATTGATAACCGCATCGACGGATTCCTGCCCAAGGTCCTCGAACGACGCGACACCGCGCACGCCTTCGCCACAGATTTCGCTGACCTTTGCAGGCGAGCGGCTCACCACGGTCAGTTGATGCCCTTGGCTCAGCCAGTGCCGGCAAAGTTGACGGCCTATCAAACCAGTACCGCCGGTCAGCAATATGTGCATGACTTCTTCCTCGCGTGGCGTTTTAGCCTGATCACTAGTCTATTTTTATAAGCAGGGAATCTTTGATATCGGACAGGCTCTGTGTTTAACAATAGGCCAAGCTGTCAGAACGAGAACACCAAAAGTTATACCAAAAAATAATTATGTACAGGTTTAATCTGCGGCGTAGTCTGTACAGAAAGGCAAACGAGGCCCCTATGACTGTACCTATCGCAATCATCGGCACCGGCATCGCCGGACTCTCAGCGGCCCAGGCCCTCACCGAGGCAGGGCATGTCGTTCAACTTTTCGATAAAAGCCGCGGCAGCGGCGGACGCATGTCGAGCAAACGCAGCGATGCGGGCGCCCTGGACATGGGCGCACAATATTTCACTGCGCGCGACCGCCGCTTCGTCACCGAGGTCCAGCGCTGGCAAACCAAGGGTTGGGTCGCCGAATGGGCGCCGCAGCTCTACACCTACCACGGCGGGCAACTGAATCTCTCGCCCGACGAGCAGACACGCTGGGTCGGCACGCCGCACATGAGTGCCATCACCCGAGGGCTGCTCGGTGACTTGCAGGTGCAGTTTGGCTGCCGCATCACCGAGGTCTATCGCGGTGAAGAGCACTGGCATCTACAGGACGCCGAAGGCTTTACCCACGGCCCGTTCAGCCACGTGATCATCGCCACGCCAGCCCCTCAGGCCACGGCGCTGCTGGCTTCTGCGCCCAAGCTCGCCGGCGCGGCAGCGGGGGTCAAAATGGACCCGACCTGGGCGGTCGCCCTGGCCTTCGAAACGCCGCTGGACACGCCCATGGAAGGTTGCTTCGTGCAGGACAGTCCGCTCGACTGGCTGGCCCGCAACCGCAGCAAACCAGGACGAGACAACACCCTCGACACCTGGGTACTGCACGCAACCAGCGCGTGGAGCCGACAACACATCGACCTGCCCAAGGAGGCGGTGATCGAACAATTGCACGGTGCATTCGCCGAATTGCTGCACAGCAGCATGCCCGCCCCCACCTTCAGCGTGGCCCATCGCTGGCTCTATGCCCGACCTGCCAGCAGCCATGAATGGGGCACCCTGGCCGACGCCGACCTGGGCCTTTATGCCTGTGGCGACTGGTGCCTGTCAGGGCGGGTAGAAGGGGCCTGGCTCAGTGGCCAGGAAGCTGCACGGCGCTTGCACGAACACCTGCAATGAACCCGATCAATCCGAGCAAACTGCTGCTGTCGAAATGGACAGCAGTCCATCCGCAAAACCGCGAAAAACACTTTCTGGTGACCGACCTCTACCGCGATGATGCGGGCACCGTACTGGACGTTGAACTGCAGGCGGTGCTGACCAGGCGCAGTGAACGTCTCGATTGGAAGGCCCTGAGAAACGGCGAAGCCTGGATGCCGGGCTGGAAGTGACCCAGCACCGCGAGACGGCACAACTTATACAAAAAGTTTGACTTGTACACCTTTGAATCTATGATGAACTCATGTTGTACAGAATTATTAGTCTGTACAGGTTTAGATTCGAGGTGCGCCAATGCCCGATACCCGCGTGAAACCGAAAATAGCCATCAGTGCCTGCCTGATGGGCGCCGAGGTGCGCTTCAACGGCGGACACAAGCAATCGGCCCTCTGCAGCCTCACCCTTGCCGAGTATTTCGATTTCATCGAGGTCTGCCCGGAAGTCGCGATCGGCCTGGGCATTCCCCGGCAACCGATTCGCCTGGTCGGCAATCCGGACCATCCCGAAGCCGTCGGCACCGTTGACGCCGAACTGAACGTTACTCGGCCATTGGCTGATTTCGGCGAGCAAATGGCCGGCGAACTGAGCGATATCTGTGGCTACATCTTCATGCAAAAGTCGCCGTCGTGCGGCCTGGAGCGGGTCAAGGTCTATCACCCCAACGGTGCGCCGGTCGATGGCGGAGGTCGTGGCGTCTACGCCCAGGCTTTTGTGCACAGCATCCGAACTTGCCAGTGGAAGAAGCAGGTCGGCTCAACGACCCGGTCCTGCGCGAGAACTTCCTCACCCGCGTGTTTGCCTACAGCGACTGGCAATGCGTGCTGCAAGAAGGCCTGACCCGTCGCGCGCTCACCGATTTCCACTCGCGCTACAAATACCTGCTGATGGCCCACCACCCGGTGCAGTACAAGACCCTCGGCAATTTGCTGGGCAACATGGGCGATACCGATCCTCGCGAACTGGGCCCGCGCTATTTCAGCGAACTGATGGCGGCATTGAAACAATGCGCCACGCGTCGCACCCACACCAATGTCTTGCAGCATCTGAGCGGCTACCTCAAGCGCTGCATCAGTGCCGAAGACAAACAGGAGGTGCAGCACGTTATTGGCCAATACCGACACGGAATCGTGCCGCTGGTGGTGCCGCTGACGCTGCTCAAACACCATTTTCGCCAACACCCGGATCCGTACATTGCGCAGCAGGTCTACCTGCAACCGCACCCGGAAAACCTCAGCCTGCGAAATGCGATCTGATGAAAAGCGCAATTGACAGCAGTGCCGGCGAAGACCTTGGCGCCGACTTCAAGAAGGCCCTCGATGACGGCTGGCTGCCGATCCGCGAGGTGGCTCGGCAGACCGGCGTCAACGCGATCACCCTGCGTGCATGGGAGCGTCGCTACGGCCTGATCGTGCCGCAGCGCACGCCAAAGGGGCATCGGTTGTTCAGTGCCGAGCACGTGCAACGCATCCTGACGATCCTGACCTGGCTCAATCGCGGTGTGGCTGTCAGCCAGGTCAAGCAGCTGCTCGATACACCGCAGCCACACAGCGCCGCAGTAGAAAACGACTGGCACGTCCTGCGCAGCGCCTTGCTGCAAGCGGTCACGCTGTTGAATGAGCGCAGCCTGGATGACACCGTCAACCAGGCCATCGCGCTGTATCCGCCGCAAACCCTGTGCGAACACCTGCTGATGCCGTTGCTGGCCGAGCTTGAGCAACGCTGGCAAGGTCAGTTTGGCGCACAGATGGAACGCGTCTTTTTCCACTCCTGGCTGCGCAGCAAGTTCGGTGCCCGCATTTACCACAACAACCGCCAATTGCGCGGCTCGCCGCTGCTGCTGATCAATCATTCGGACCGGCCACTGGAACCTTACTTGTGGCTGACCGCCTGGCTGATCAGCAGCGCCGACTGCCCGGTGGAGGTGTTCGACTGGCCACTGCCGACAGGCGAACTTGCATTGGCCATCGATCACCTGCAAGCGCGTGGCGTACTGCTCTACTCCAGCACAGCCATCAACTTGGCGCAGTTGCCAAAGCTGTTGAATGGCGTCAGTTGCCCAAAAATGATCGCAGGGCCGACCGTGTGCATCCACCACGCCGAGTTGACGCTGAAAACCTCCGAGATCGCTGATTTGTCCCTGGCCGAAGATCCGTTATCGGCGCATCGGCAATGGGCTCAGCGCGGGCTTTATTAAGATGAGTGCCAATAACAGCATGCAATTGATCTGGCTGCGCAGTGACTTGCGCCTACATGACAACACCGCCCTCTCGGCTGCAGCAGCCTGCGGACCGTGTGTCGCGGTGTATCTGCTCAGTCCTGGACAATGGCAAGCGCATGATGACGCGCCCTGCAAGGTGGATTTCTGGCTGCGCAACCTCGGCGAGTTGAGCAAGGCACTGGGCGAACTGCACATTCCCTTGATGATTCGTACGGCCAACCATTGGGGTGAAGCGCCCAAGGTCCTGCTCGACCTTTGCCGTCAATTGAACATTGAAGCGGTGCATGCCAACGAGGAATACGGCATCCATGAAAGTCGTCGTGACACGGCCGTGGCCGACCTGCTGAACCGGCACGACATCACTTTTCACAGTTACCTGGACCAATTGCTGTTCAAGCCCGGGACCGTGCTGACCAAAACCGGCACTTACTTCCAGGTGTTCAGCCAGTTCCGCAAGGTGTGTTACGAGCGCCTGCACCGTTCGCTGCCAAGCCGGGTGAAAGCACCGTCAGCGCAAGCGAAGCTGGACATCGCCAGCGACGAGATCCCCTCGCAGATCGAGGGCTTCGAGCCTTGCGGCGAAGCCCTGCGCAGTCTCTGGCCGGCGGGTGAAGCTGAAGCGCAACGGCGCCTCGAGTCGTTCACCGATGTGCAGATCGACTACTACCAGAGCGAGCGTGACTTCCCTGCCAAACCCGGCACCAGCCAGCTCTCGGCGTACCTCGCTGCCGGTGTCATTTCCCCGCGCCAATGCCTGCATGCGGCCTTGCAGAGCAATCAGGGCGAGTTCGAAAGCGGCAAGGTCGGCGCGGTCACCTGGATCAACGAACTGCTGTGGCGCGAGTTTTATAAACACATTCTGGTGGGTTACCCCCGGGTCTCCCGACACCGCGCCTTCCGCCCGGAAACCGAAGCCTTGGCCTGGCGCAAGGCGCCCAAGGAGCTCCAGGCCTGGCAGCAAGCACGCACCGGCCTGCCAATCATCGACGCGGCGATTCGCCAATTGCTGGAAACCGGCTGGATGCATAACCGCCTGCGCATGATCGTGGCGATGTTCCTGACAAAAAACCTGCTGATCGACTGGCGCGAAGGCGAGCGGTTCTTCATGCGTCATCTGATCGACGGCGACCTTGCGGCCAACAACGGCGGCTGGCAGTGGAGCGCGTCCACCGGCACCGACTCGGCACCCTATTTCCGGATATTCAATCCGATCAGCCAGTCGGAAAAATTCGACCGCGAAGGCGTGTTCATCAAGCACTGGCTGCCGGAGCTGGCCGACCTGAACAAAAAGGATGTACACAACCCGGCCCACCTCGGTGGTCTGTTCGGGGTAGCGGATTATCCCTCGCCCATCGTCAATCTGAGCACCTCGCGTGCACGTGCATTGGCCGCGTTCAAGGACCTGCCATCACGACAACCTGCCGGAGAGGATCATGAGTGATTTCCTGCGTGGTTTTGCGCGGCAGTTTGCCAAGTTGGACAAAGACAATCTTCAGCACTTGGACGCGCTGTACACCGCCGACGTGCACTTTACCGATCCGCTGCATGACGTACAGGGACTGGAAACACTGCGTCGCTATTTCACGGCGCTCTACGCCAATGTCAGTGAGCTGCGCTTCGACTTTCATGGCTTTGACCAGATTGCCGAGGGCGAAGGCTACCTGCGCTGGGTCATGAGTTATCGCCATCCGCGCCTGGCCGGCGGTCGGCTGATTCGCGTTGACGGATGTTCGTACCTGCGCTGGCGCGACAAGGTGTATCGCCACCGGGATTACTTCGATGCTGGCGCGCTGCTTTATGAACATGTGCCCGTGCTGGGCCGGGCGATTGCCTGGTTGAAAAGGAGGATGGGATGAGTCGTACACCTGCAAGACGGTATTGGCTGACCGGCGCCAGTAGCGGCATTGGCGCCGCACTGGCCGAAGAAATATTGAAAACCGGCGCGCAACTGGCTGTCAGTGCCCGCTCGGTCGCGCCCTTGAAAATCCTCTCCAAACGCTATCCGGGGCAAGTGCTGGTGGTGGCGGGTGATCTGACCGACAGCCAGACCGTACGTGAAATCGGCGAACAAATAGCCGACTTCTGGGGCGCACTGGATACGGTGATATTGAACGCTGGAACCTGCGAATACGTCGACGCTCGCCAGTTCGATGCCTCGATCATCGAGCACGTGGTGCGCACCAACCTGCTGGCCAGCAGTTACTGTATCGAGGCCGCCTTACCCCTGTTGCGCAAGGGTGTCGCTCCCCATCTGGTGGGCGTTGCCAGCTCCGTGACCTACCTGCCGCTGCCTCGAGCCGAAGCCTATGGCGCGTCAAAAGCGGGGTTGCGGTATCTGTTCGAATCCTTGCGCCTGGACCTGGCGCCGGACGGCATTGAAGTCACCGTGGTCAGCCCGGGTTTCGTCGAGACACCCCTGACCGCAAAAAACGATTTCCCCATGCCTCTGAGCTGGCCAGTGGGCAAAGCCGCACGTCACATCTTCGCCAAACTCAAGGATCGCCCCCTGGAAATCGCATTCCCGGCGCTGTTCATGGCGGCGCTCTGGCCCCTGTCGAAAATGCCCAACGGCGTGAAGTTCGCCATCGGCAAACGCATGGTGCGCAGCAATCCACCGATCAAGGATGAGACGTGAACATCGCAATTATCGGTAGTGGCATCTCGGGGCTGACCAGCGCTTACCTGCTCAATCGCAACCACGAGATCACCCTGTTTGAAGCCGATGATCGCGTCGGTGGCCACACCCACAGCGTGGACGTGAGCGTCGAGGGTCGCCGCTATGTCGTGGACACCGGCTTCATTGTGTTCAACGACTGGACCTATCCCAATTTCATTCGTCTGCTGGAGCAGATTGGCGTGAGCTTCAAGCCGACGCAGATGAGTTTCTCGGTCATGGACCCCGACAGTGGCCTGGAATATAACGGCAACAACCTCAACAGCCTCTTCGCTCAGCGCCGCAATCTGCTGTCGCCCGGGTTCTGGGGAATGCTGCGAGACATTCTGCGTTTCAACAAACAAGCACCACGCGACCTCGCCGAGGGCCGCATCGCCGCCGATACCAAGCTCGGGGATTACTTGGCGGCGAACGGCTACGGCGAGCGCTTCACCCTGCATTACATCGTGCCGATGGGCGCCGCCATCTGGTCCATGTCCATGGCCGACATGCTCGGTTTTCCATTGCAGTTCTTCGTCCGCTTCTTCAAGAACCACGGCTTGCTGTCGGTGCGCAATCGACCTCAATGGTGTGTGATCGAGGGCGGATCAAGTGCCTATGTCGAACCGCTGACCGCGTCGTTCAAACATCGGATACGCCTTGGGTGCCCGGTGACACGGGTCGAGCGCACGACCGAAGGCGTGGTTATCCACAGCGCCGCCGGCAGTCAACGCTTCGACAAAGTGGTGTTTGCCTGCCACAGCGTCGAAGCGCTGAACCTGTTGGCCGACCCCAGCGCCGCCGAACAGTCGATCCTCGGTGCCCTGCCCTACGCCAACAACGAAGTGGTGCTGCACACCGACACACGGCTGCTGCCCACCCGCAAATCGGCCTGGGCCAGCTGGAATTACCGCCTCGGTGGCAGCGGCCACACCCGAGCCGCCGTGACGTACAACATGAACATTTTGCAGGGCATTGAGAGCGACACCACGTTCTGCGTCAGCCTCAACCAGAGCGCCGGCATCAGCCCATCGAAAGTGCTCGGCAAATTTACCTACGCCCATCCGCAATACAGCGTGACGGCGATAGCGGCACAGCAACGTTGGGAAGAACTGAACGGCGCGCAGCACACCTTCTATTGCGGCGCCTACTGGGCCAACGGTTTTCATGAAGATGGCGTGGTCAGCGCATTGCGCGTGGCCCGGTCATTTGGGCTCACACTGTGAACAGCGCCCTCTACAGCGGCTGGATACGCCACCGCCGATTTTCCCCAAAGCAGCATGAGTTCCGTTACCGGATCGGCCTGCTGTACCTCGATCTGGATGAGCAGGACGCCGTACTGGGCTTGTCGCCGCTGTCGGGCAATCAGCGTTTCTCGGCTTTTTCGTTTCGTGAAAGCGATTACCTCAAGGCCTATACCGGCAACGGCATGCGCTTGAGCGATGCGGTGCGCGAACACGTCGGCCAGGCGATTGGTCATGTGCCGCAAGGCTCGATCTGCTTGCTGACCCAGCCGCGCAGCTGGGGGTTGTCGTTCAACCCGGTGAGCTTTTTCTACTGCTACGAACTTGACGGTCAATTAGCGGCGATTCTCGCCGAGGTCACCAACACGCCCTGGCGCGAGCGCTATCACTATGTATTGCCGGCCAGGACGCCCGATGACCTACACGACTTTCATCAGCATTTTCGCGTGGCCAAGGCCTTCCATGTGTCGCCCTTCCTGCCGCGCGATCTTGAGCACCGCATGAGCTTCAGCCCCGCCGCTACGAGGCTGGGGATACACATGGCCGATTGGCAGGGCAATCGCAAGCTGTTCGATGCCACGCTCAACCTCGAACGCGAAGCGCTGGATCGCACCAGCCTTCATCGTTACTTGCGGCGTTTCCCGTGGATGACCGCAAAAACCTGCCTGGGAATTTACTGGCAAGCCCTGCGCCTGCTGCTCAAACGCCTGCCGATCTTTGCCCATCAGGCGGCCGATGGCAGCTCCCGAACCGCGACCATAGCGCCCAAGGACCACCGTCATGAAATCCATTAGCGTCTCGGGCAGAACCCACCTGCTTGCCATCAACGGCCTCAGCGGATCGCTGCTGCGCCGTGGCGTCCTCAGGCAACTGGCACGCCTCAAAAAGGGCCAACTGGTGATTATCGAAGAGGGCGAGCGCCTGGTATTCGGCAGCGCCGGCAGCGCTTTGCAAGCGGAGATCCAGGTCCTCGATGCTGCCGCGTGGGGATTGGTGGCGAGCAATGGTTCAATCGGAGCCGGCGAAGCCTTTATCCATGGCTACTGGAGTTCGCCGGATTTGACCGCCGTGGTCCGGGTGTTTGTCAGCAACCTTGAGGTGCTGGACGCAATGGAAGGCGGCCTGGCCAAACTGGGCCGGCCAGTCGTTCAAGCGCTCCACTGGCTTAACCGTAATACGCGCAAAGGCTCGCGCCAAAACATTGCCGCTCATTACGACCTGGGCAATGACCTGTTCGAACAATTTCTCGATCCGACCATGATGTACTCCGCCGCCCAGTTCCGCAGCCCCGACGACAGCCTGGAACAGGCGCAGTTGAACAAGCTGGAGCGCATCTGCCGCAAACTCGACCTGAAACCGAGCGATCACCTGCTGGAAATCGGCACCGGCTGGGGCAGCATGGCGCTGTACGCAGCACAAAACTATGGTTGCACGGTGACCACCACCACGCTGTCCAGGGAACAGTACGCCTTCACCGCACGGCGCATCGAAGCCCTGGGGATGCAAGACCGGGTGACGTTGCTGCTCACGGACTATCGCGATCTCACCGGGCAATATGACAAATTGGTGTCGATCGAGATGATCGAAGCGGTGGGGCACCGCTTTCTGCCCACTTACTTCAAGCAATGTGCACACCTGCTCAAGAGCAACGGCTTGATGCTGTTGCAAGCGATCACCATCCGCGAACAGCGTTACGAACAGGCCAGGAACAGTGTCGACTTCATTCAGCGCTATATCTTTCCCGGAGGCGCTCTGCCCTGCGTGCAGAAGATGCTGGAAATCGTCAGCCGCGACACCGACATGAACTTGCTGCACATGGAAGATTTTGGTTTGCACTACGCGCGAACCCTGCGCCTGTGGCACGAGAATTTTCGCCGTGCCCAGGGACGCTTGAGCGAGCTGGGCTACGACGATTGCTTCCTGCGGCTGTGGGAGTTCTACCTGTGTTATTGCGAGGGGGGCTTTCTGGAGCGCACCATCGGCACTGCACAATTGCTGCTGGCCAAGCCTGCGGCGATGCCGGCACCGTTGCTTGGCCAATTCGATGCCTGAGCGGCTGATCAACGCGCTGTTGTTTCAGATCGGATGGCTGGCCTGCGTAATGGGTGGCAACAGCCTGTGGTTGTTGGTGGCCATGGGAGTGCTGGTGTTCCATCTGCTGTGGATAAGTCGCTGGGCGGACGAAGGCCGATTGATCCTCAGCGTGGTCCTGCTGGGCACCACTGTCGACAGTTCATTGCGCTGGCTGGGGGTGTTCGACTTCAACGATATCGCACCGCTGATTCCTCTGTGGCTGATGCTGATGTGGGCACTGCTGGCCACAACGTTGCGCCATAGCCTGCAATGGACGGCCAGCCCCTGGTGGCTGGCAAGCCTGCTTGGGGCCGTGGCGGGCCCATTGTCGTATTACGCCGGAGGACAACTGGCCGGGGTGCAATTTCCCTACGGCCAGTGGCCAACCCTGATCGGCCTCGGCGTACTCTGGTCGCTAGTGTTACCGACGCTGCATTTCATGGCCAGGCGGCTGGCGAACTGCGACCCTCGACCCTAAGCGTCCGTCAGACCTTTCACACAGCGGCGATCAGCTGACTTACACTGCGCGCCATGAAAACCATCGCCCACACGCAAATCGTCGAGCCTGCAGTCACTTGCTCGACTTGCGCAGCCTGCTGCTGTCAGCTCGAAGTCATGTTGATCACCGACACGGGTGTGCCCGAGCGGTTTATCGACACGGATGATTGGGGCGGCGAAGTCATGCTGCGCCTGGACGATGGTTGGTGTGCCGCGCTGGATCGCAACACCATGATGTGCACGATCTATGAGAAGCGTCCGCTGATTTGCCGGGAGTTCGAGATGGGCGCACCGGAGTGCATCGAGGAGCGTCGGGGGATTGCTACGGCGTATCGGTAATGGCGTGTTGGGCTGACGCCATCGCGGGCAAGCCCGCTCCTACAAGAGCGCTGAACCTGCTCGCGAGGGGTGTACCAGTCGATAGTGATGTTGACTGACTCACCGCATCGCGAGCGGGCTTGCTCCCACAGTTCATTTAAACAACAGGAATTACAACGGCATCGTGTAGTGCAATGCGTAACTTTCTACACCGTCGTTCGGGCTGCTGATCCCGGCGTTGGAGTAATGCGTTGCGCGAATGCCGACTTCATGCCCGCCCGCAAAACGCAGGCCGAATCCCAGACGGTCTTCGAACTGGAAGGAGCCGCCCAACTTGTTGTCTTCAAGCTCGGTGTTGGAAAACAACGCCACGCCGACCCCAAGTTCAACGTAGGGCTTCACGTTTTGACCGGCAAATTCATAAACGAACACCGGCGAGAACGACAGGCTGTTGTTGCTGGAAGTCTTGTCGCCTTCCCAGTAAGTGTAGGCGCCGCTCCAGTAACCGGTCAGGCGACCAACGTCACTTTGGAGCCAGCTTTTGTCCCAATCAAAATTCATCCCCAATCGATAGGTCATGGTCGAATCGCTGGTCTGGCCGACCGCGAACTCCACGCCTGCCGCTTGGGCGGTAAAACTATTCCCCATCAACGCAGCCGCAATCGCGGCCAAACAAAACAGTCGTTTCATCAGAAACATCCTTTTGCGAACCATCACGTAAGATTTTTTCGTTATTGAGCAGAACCAGCCTATAGAAATCGGCGTTTATTCAGAAGTTCATTCTGATTAGCCATCCCCCCATAAATTGTTTATCGGCCCAAACGACTTACAACACCAGAAGACTTCCACAGTATCGGCAGAATGTGACTGAAGTGAACCGGATCGGCACTTGTCCAAAACTGCGCTTCACGCGCCGGGCCATCAGCGAGCAGATTGCGCTGCGACAAAAGCCGTTGCAATTGACGCGCCACCGCCGCGCCGGTGTCGATCAGGCTGATGTCCTCGGGGATCATCTGCCGCAGCATCGGCTTGAGGAAAGGGTAATGGGTGCAGCCCAGGATGATGGTGTCGCAACCGGCCGCGAGCAACGGCCCAACGTAGCTGGCCAGTAGCGTGCGCAAGGCCGGACTGTGCAGGTCACCGTTTTCAATCAGTTCCACCAGGCCTGGGCAGGGCTGGGTGATCACTTGTACGTCGGTGGCGAAGCGGTCGAGCAAGGCGGCGAACTTGGCGCTTTGCAAGGTGCCGGTGGTCGCGAGGACACCGACCACGCCGCTGCGCGTCGCTGCTGCGGCGGGTTTGACCGCCGGCTCCATGCCCACGATGGGCCACTGGGGATAATCACGACGCAGGTCGGCCACCCCGGCGACTGTCGCCGTGTTGCAGGCGAGCACCAGGGCCTTGGCGCCTTGCGCCTGGAAAAATTCGGCCATCACGCTGCATCGCTGGCGAATGAACTCCGGGGTTTTCTCGCCGTAGGGGATGTTCCCGCAGTCTGCCACGTACAGCAGCGTTTCATTGGGCAACAACCGCTGGATCTCAGCCAGCACCGACAGCCCACCGACGCCGGAATCGAACACGCCGATGGGCGCTTCACGCATGTGTTGGCCCACAAACGCGACAGCCCGGGTCACGCTTGACCCTCAGCTCACGAAAGCGTGAACCCAGAGCGTCGATCAACAAAAGGCGCCCCACCAGTGGCTCGCCGAAACCGGCCAGCATTTTCAAGGCTTCCAGCGCTTGCAGGCTGCCGACCAGGCCCACCAGCGGCCCGATCACCCCCGCTTCGCTGCAGGTCAAGTCGGCTTCGCTGCCGTGCCCGTATAAACAGTGGTAGCACGGACTGTCCGCCCGCCGGAGGTCGAACACCGACAATTGCCCTTCAAGGCGAATCGCCGCCCCGCTGACCAAAGGTTTGCCGGCGGCGACACACGCGGCATTGACCGCTTCGCGGGTGGAAAAGTTATCGGAGCAATCCAGCACCAGGTCCACTGCCGCCACTGCGGCGGCCAGGGAATCCTCATCCAGCGCCGTGCGATGGGCGATCAGCTGGACCTCGGGGTTGATCGCGCTCAGTCGGCGCATCGCCGAGTCGACCTTGGTCTGGCCAACGCTGTCGGTATCGTGAATGATCTGGCGTTGCAGGTTGGTCAGGTCGACGGTGTCGAAATCCGCCAGGTGCAACTCGCCCACACCGGCTGCCGCCAGGTACAGCGCGACGGGTGATCCAAGGCCACCCAGGCCGACGATCAATACGCGGCTCTGTTTCAGGCGCGCCTGACCGTCGATGTCGACGTGTTGCAGCAAAATCTGCCGACTGTAGCGCAACAATTCCTGATCATTCAGCACGGCAGGCACCCCCAGGCTGATCCGTTGGTGGCCGCCCAGATCGGTGCGGCTGCGAACCTCGGCAAACCCGTGAGTCTGCAACAGATCACGCACGGCCTCTGCCTGATCATAACCGTGTTCGAGCATCAGCCAGCCCCCCGATTCCAGGTGCTGCGGTGCCTGCGCGACGATCAGGCGCAGATCGTCCAGCCCGTCCACACCGGCAACCAACGCACTGGCCGGCTCGAAACGCACATCGCCTTTTGCCAGATGCGGATCAGTTGATGCGATGTAAGGCGGGTTGCTGATGATCAATTGAAAACGTTGGCCGGCCAAGGCGCTGAACCAATGACTGTTCAGCACCGTGGCGTTGTCCAGTTGCAGACGCTGGCGGTTACGCTCGGCCAGGGCCACGGCTTGGATCACGCGATCCACCGCCGTGACTTTCCACGCCGGGCGCTCGCTGGCCAGGGCCAGGGCGATGGCGCCGCTACCGGTGCCCAGATCGAGCACGGTGGCCGGAGTCGCGGGCAACAGCTCCAGCGCCGCTTCCACCAGCAACTCGGTGTCAGGACGCGGTATCAGTGTGTGCGGCGCAACCTCAAGGTCAAGCTTCCAGAAACCTTGCTGACCCAGAATGTAGGCCACCGGCTCACCGCCACGACGGCGTTGCAGGTACTCGGCAAACTGCAACGCGGCTTCGCCCGGGACGATGCGCTCCGGCCAGGTGTGCAGGAAACTGCGGGACTTGCCCAATGCCGCCGCCAGCAACAACTCGGCATCCAGACGCGCCGTGGGCGAGTCGGGCAGATCGGCAGCGCGCAACAGACTGGCGATGATCGTCATTCGATGGCCGCCAGTTGATCAGCCTGGTACTCGGCCAGCAAAGGCTCGATGACCGCATCGACGCCACCGGCGAGGATTTCGTCAAGCGAATACAGGGTCAGGTTGATGCGGTGATCAGTCACCCGACCCTGGGCATAGTTATAGGTGCGGATGCGCTCGGAACGATCCCCCGAACCCACCAGCAGTTTACGCTCGCTGGCGATGGCATTCGCTGCAGCGCTGGTCTGCTGGTCGTTGAGTTTGGCGGACAGCCAGGCCATCGCACGGGCACGGTTCTTGTGCTGGGAACGTTCTTCCTGGCACTCCACGACAATGCCCGACGGCAAGTGAGTGATGCGGATTGCCGAGTCGGTCTTGTTGACGTGCTGACCGCCCGCGCCGGAAGAACGGTACGTGTCGACACGCAGGTCCGCCGGGTTGATCTCGATCGCTTCCTGTTCGTCCGGCTCGGGCAGCACCGCCACGGTGCACGCCGATGTATGGATGCGGCCCTGGGATTCGGTGGCCGGAACCCGTTGCACACGATGCGCGCCGGATTCGAATTTCAGCTTGCCGTAAACATTCTCGCCTTCGACCCGGGCAATGACTTCTTTATAGCCGCCGTGTTCGCCTTCGTTCTCGGAGAGGATTTCCACTCGCCAGCCACGCCGCTCGGCGTAACGCGAGTACATGCGGAATAAGTCACCGGAGAAAATCGCCGCCTCGTCGCCGCCGGTGCCAGCACGGATTTCAAGGAACACGTTGCGGCCATCGTTCGGATCCTTGGGCAGCAACTGGCGCTGCAAGAGGGCTTCGATCTCGACCAGTTGCTCCTTGGCTTCACGGACTTCTTCCACGGCCATCTCGCGCATGTCGGCGTCACTGTCCTTGAGCAAAGCCTGGGCACCTTCGAGGTCGGCCTGGACCTTGAGCAACTGCTTATAAGTCGCCACGATCGGCTCGACTTCCGCGTACTCCTTGGAATAGGCGCGGAATTTGGTCTGGTCGCTGATGACTTCGCCGTCGCCAAGCAAGGCGGTCAGTTCTTCAAAACGATCCTGGAGCACGTCCAGCTTGTTGAGCAGTGACGCTTTCATTGCGGTTTTTTATCCGAAAAGCTGTTCGATGAGCCCTCACCGAGGGCAAAGAGTTCCTGGGCCATGGCCAGCGCATCGAGGCGACCTTCGGCAGAGAGCTTTTTCAATTGAACGCTTGGCGCGTGCAAGAGTTTATTGGTCAGGCCGCGCGCCAGTTGCACCAGCACCTCTTCGGCGCTGCCACCGTTGGCCAGCAACCGCTGGGCCTTTTGCAGTTCTTCGTCGCGCAGGCGCTCGCTCTGTTGACGATAGGCCTTGAGCACATCCACCGCCGCCAGCTCGCGCAGGCGCACCATGAAATCCTCGGCGCCCACCGAGACCATTTCCTCGGCCGCTTGTGCAGCGCCCTGGCGACTTTTGAGGTTTTCGGCGACCACTTCATGGAGATCGTCGACGCTATAAAGGTAAACATCGTCCAACTCGCCGACTTCCGGCTCGATGTCCCGTGGAACGGCGATGTCCACCATGAAGATCGGCTTGTGCTTGCGCAGCTTCAGGGCACTTTCCACCGCGCCTTTGCCAAGGATCGGCAACTGGCTGGCCGTGGAACTGATGACGATGTCGCTGCGCACCAGCTCTGCCGGAATATCCGAGAGCAGCACGGCATGGGCGCCGAACTGCTCGGCCAGAATGCTCGCGCGCTCCAGCGTCCGATTGGCGACGACGATGCGCTTGACCCCGAGGTCATGCAGATGGCGGGCGACCAGAGTGATGGTCTCGCCCGCTCCGATCAGCAGGGCCTGGCTGCGTTGCAAGTCGCTGAAAATCTGCTTGGCCAGGCTGACGGCGGCAAAGGCCACAGACACCGGGTTTTCACCAATGGCGGTGTCGGTGCGCACTTGTTTGGCAGCGTTGAACGTGGCCTGGAACAGACGACCGAGCAGCGGACCGACAGTACCGGCCTCCCTCGCGACCGCATAGGCCGATTTCATCTGGCCCAGAATCTGCGGTTCACCCAGCACCAGCGAATCGAGCCCGGAGGCGACCCGCATCATGTGACGAACTGCCGCATCATCTTCATGCACATAACTGCTGGCGCGCAGCTCGTCGAGGCTCAGATGGTGATAATCCGCCAGCCAGCGCAGCACGATGTCAGCCGAAAGCTGATCCTGTTCTATATAGAGTTCACTGCGATTGCAGGTGGAGAGGATCGCAGCTTCGCGGCTGTCGGTGAGTCGGCAGAGCTGCTGCAAGGCCTCAACCAGTTGCTCAGGGGTAAAGGCCACGCGCTCGCGGACGTCTACTGAAGCAGTCTTGTGGTTAATACCGAGTGCAAGGAAGGCCATTCAAAGTCGCTGATGGTGACGTGAAGCCGGCAATTGTCCTACTTCGACACACCGAGAACAACTACCCGATTTCTATTGACCCGGTAGGCGCGACCCCGGCTTGCGAGCGCTTCTCGTTTACACCTCATTCTCACCCGCCATGACGAGGGCAAACGGGAAAATGGTCGGGCGGTTATGTTTGCAAGATGGCTTGTGTCATGATGGCCCGACCGCAGGTTAGTCGTCCTCTTCCTATATGAATAGATCTTCCGCGTTGCTCCTAGCTTTTGTCTTCCTCAGCGGCTGCCAGGCCATGGCACCCGTTTCGTCGGACGGTACGCCGCCGGTCGAAGACAGCACTCCGGCCCCTGAAAAACCCAAGGTCTACAGCTCATTCAGCGAAGAAACCGTCTTCAGCCTGCTGAGCGCCGAACTGGCTGGCCAGCGCAATCGTTTCGACATTGCCCTGGACAACTATGTGACCCAGGCCATCAATACCCAGGACCCGGGCATCTCCGAGCGTGCCTTTCGCATCGCCGAGTACCTGGGCGCCGACCAGGCAGCTCTGGACACCGCTTTGATCTGGGCGAAAAACGCGCCGGACGATCTTGAGGCCCAGCGGGCTGCCGCCGTGCAACTGGCGCGCGCAGGACGCTATGACGACTCCATGGTCTATATGGAGAAAGTCCTGCAAGGCAAGGGCGATACGCATTTCGACTTCCTTGCCCTGTCTGCGGCGGATACCGATCAGGAAACCCGCAACGGCCTGATGAAAAGTTTCGACCGATTGTTGCAGCGTCATCCGAACAACAGCCAACTGATTTTTGGCAAGGCACTGCTGATGCAGCAGGACGGCGACAATAAGGGTGCATTGACCCTGCTGGAAGATAACCCGCCGGAAGAAGGTGAGATCGCGCCGATCCTCTTGCGCGCACGCTTGTTGCAAGTCCTCGGTCGCGGTGATGAAGCGCTGCCCCTGCTCAGAAAAAGCATCAAGCAGTACCCGGACGACAAACGCCTGCGCCTGACTTATGCGCGCATGCTGGTCGAACAGGATCGCATGGACGACGCCAAGGTCGAGTTCTCGAGCCTGGTCCAGCAATACCCGGAAGACGACGAACTGCGTTACTCCCTTGCGCTGGTCTGCCTGGAAGCCAAGGCATGGGACGAGGCCAAGGGTTACCTGGAAGACCTGATTGCCCGGGAAAGCCACGTCGACTCGGCGCACCTGAACCTTGGCCGTATCGCTGAAGAGCGTAACGACCCCCAGGGCGCACTGATCGAGTACGCCCAGGTTGGCCCGGGCAACGATTACCTGCCGGCGCAACTGCGTCAGGCCGACATCATGATGAACAACGGCAAGACCGCCGAAGCGCAAAGACGGCTAGCGGCCGAACGAGATGAACAGCCGGATTACGCGATCCAGCTTTACCTGATCGAAGCCGAGACCCTGTCCGCCAATAAACAGGAAGACAAGGCCTGGGGTGTGCTGGCCAAGGCGTTGCAGCAATACCCGGACGATCCGAACTTGCTGTACACCCGCGCCATGCAGGCGGAAAAACGCAATGACCTGGCGCAGATGGAGAAAGACCTGCGCCTGATCATCAAGCGCGACCCGGACAACGCGATGGCACTGAACGCCCTCGGCTACACCTTGTCCGATCGTACGACACGTTATGTCGAAGCCAAGGCGCTGATCGAACAGGCACACCAGATCAATCCGGAAGACCCGGCGGTACTCGACAGCCTCGGCTGGGTGAATTTCCGCATGGGCAACCTCGACGAAGCCGAAGCCTTGTTGCGCAAGGCGCTGGAGCGCTTCCCCGACCAGGAAGTCGCCGCTCACCTGGGTGAAGTCCTGTGGGCCAACGGCAAGCAGCGAGAAGCCCGGCAAATCTGGAGCAAGTTCCTTACCGAACAACCCGACAGCCCCATCCTGCGCGACACCATCAAGCGCCTGACCGGATCAGAGACTCTTTAAGATTATGTTTTTGCGCCACCTCATCGTATTCAGCTTCATCGCCCTGCTCGCCGGTTGCGCGGGCTTCGGCGCCCGTGAATCGGTCCAGGGCCAGGGCGACCAGGCCCAATGGCGCGAGCACAAGGCGCAATTGGCCGGCATCGATGGCTGGCAGATCAACGGCAAGATCGGCATTCGCGCGCCGAAGGATTCGGGTAGCGGCACGTTGTTCTGGCTGCAACGCCAGGATTACTACGATATCCGCCTGTCCGGCCCACTGGGTCGCGGCGCAGCGCGCTTGACTGGCTCGCCGGGCAAGGTTTCGCTGGAGGTCGCCAACCAGGGGCGCTATGAAGCGCCGACCCCGGAAGTGCTGCTCGAAGAACAACTGGGTTGGAACCTGCCGGTGTCACACTTGAACTGGTGGGTACGCGGGCTTCCGGCACCGGACAGCAAGAGTCGCCTGACGCTGGACACCGACAGCCGCCTGGCCAAGCTGGATCAGGATGGCTGGCAGGTCGAATACCTTAGCTATAGCGAACAGAACGGCTACTGGCTGCCCGAGCGGATCAAACTGCACGGCGCCGACCTTGATGTCACATTGGTGATCAAGGAATGGCAACCTCGCAAGCTGGGGCAGTGAAATCATGACGGTCCCACGCCTGACCCTGCCCTCCCCGGCCAAGCTCAACCTGATGTTGCATATCCTCGGCCGTCGTGAAGACGGCTATCACGAGTTGCAGACGATTTTTCAGTTTCTCGATTACGGCGATGAAATCACTTTTGCCGTACGCGACGACGGCGTGATTCAACTGCACACCGAATTCGAAGGCGTACCTCACGACAGCAACCTGATCGTTCGGGCGGCGAAAAAACTCCAGGAGCAATCCGGTTGCACTCTGGGGATCGACATCTGGATCGAAAAAATCCTGCCCATGGGCGGCGGTATTGGTGGCGGCAGTTCAAACGCCGCGACGACTTTGCTGGGTCTCAATCACCTCTGGCAACTGGGGTGGGATGAAGATCGCCTGGCCGCACTGGGCCTGTCGCTGGGGGCTGACGTCCCGGTTTTCGTGCGTGGCCACGCGGCTTTCGCCGAGGGCGTGGGCGAGAAACTCACCCCGGTAGACCCCGAGGAACCGTGGTATCTCGTGCTTGTGCCGCAAGTATCTGTAAGTACAGCAGAAATTTTTTCAGATCCACTGTTGACACGTAACTCTCCTCCCATTAAAGTGCGCCCCGTTCCCAAGGGAAACAGTCGAAATGACTGCTTACCGGTGGTAGCAAGGCGTTATCCAGATGTTCGTAACGCATTGAATTTGTTAGGTAAATTTACCGAAGCAAAACTCACCGGAACTGGAAGTTGTGTGTTTGGGGGCTTCCCAAGCAAAGCTGAAGCTGATAAAGTCTCGGCCCTTCTTACAGAGACCCTTACAGGGTTTGTAGCAAAAGGAAGCAACGTTTCGATGTTGCATCGCAAGCTGCAAAGTCTGCTCTAAAGGAACCGAGTACTGGGTACTCGTTGCAACAGATACAGGGGCGTCGCCAAGCGGTAAGGCAGCAGGTTTTGATCCTGCCATGCGTTGGTTCGAATCCAGCCGCCCCTGCCATTTTCCTATACTCATCCAGGTATACCCTCAGCCTTCAGGTACTGCGCGTGTCCAAGATGATGGTCTTTACGGGGAACGCTAACCCCGATCTGGCTCGGCGTGTCGTACGTCAGCTGCATATCCCTCTCGGTGACATCTCTGTCGGTAAGTTTTCCGACGGTGAAATTACTGCCGAGATCAATGAAAATGTCCGCGGTAAAGACGTCTTCATTATTCAGCCGACCTGCGCTCCGACCAACGATAACCTGATGGAACTGGTCGTGATGGCTGATGCCTTCCGCCGCTCCTCGGCTACTCGTATCACTGCTGTTATTCCTTACTTTGGTTATGCCCGTCAGGATCGCCGTCCGCGTTCCGCACGTGTGGCTATCAGCGCGAAAGTCGTGGCTGACATGCTGACCGTCGTTGGCATCGACCGTGTTCTCACGGTTGACCTGCACGCTGACCAGATCCAGGGTTTCTTCGATATTCCGGTAGATAACATCTACGGCTCCCCGGTACTGGTGGATGACATTGAAGATCAGCGCTTCGAAAACCTGATGATCGTGTCCCCGGACATTGGTGGCGTCGTGCGTGCACGTGCCGTTGCCAAATCCCTGGGCGTGGATCTCGGGATCATCGACAAACGCCGTGAGAAAGCCAATCACTCCGAAGTGATGCATATCATCGGTGATGTCGAAGGGCGTACCTGCATCCTGGTCGATGACATGGTCGACACCGCCGGCACCCTGTGCCATGCGGCCAAGGCTTTGAAAGAGCATGGCGCTGCCAAGGTTTTCGCCTATTGCACGCACCCTGTGCTGTCGGGTCGGGCGATCGAGAACATTGAAAATTCCGTGCTGGACGAACTGGTGGTGACCAACACCATCCCGTTGTCCGCAGCTGCACAAGCCTGTGCGCGTATCCGCCAACTGGATATCGCACCGGTTGTTGCCGAAGCGGTCCGCCGCATCAGCAATGAAGAATCGATCAGCGCGATGTTCCGCTAAGGGCCCTGCCCTTCTCGAACACCCTGTTGACGAAAAGCGCCCCGCCCCGGCATCACCTGCCGGGGCGGGGCTTTTTTGCCCATACCGTGTCTGGCGCTGGTCGCAAACGCCAACCGGTGATGGCTATTTTGGAGATACAAAATGACTGACTTTACTCTGAACGCTCAAGCGCGTACTGACCTGGGGAAAGGTGCGAGCCGCCGCCTGCGTCACGCTCTGAACATCCCGGCCGTTGTATACGGTGGTGACAAGCCTGCTGAATCCCTGACCATCGTGGCCAAGGAAATGGCCAAGCTGTTCGAAAACGAAGCGGCCTACAGCCACGTTATCGAGCTGAACGTTGACGGCAAAAAGCAAAACGTCATCGTTAAAGCCATGCAACGTCATCCAGCCAAGCAATTCATCATGCACGCTGACTTCGTGCGCGTTGTTGCTGGCCAGAAACTGACTGCAAAAGTACCGGTTCACTTCATCAACGAAGAAGCTCCGGTCAAGAAAGGCGGCGAAATCTCTCACGTTCTGAACGAGATCGAAGTTTCCTGCGAAGCCAAGGACCTGCCTGAATTCATCGAAGTCGACCTGGCTAAGGCCGAAGTCGGTTCGATCATTCACCTGTCCGACCTCAAAGCCCCTAAAGGCGTTGAGTTCGTTGCTCTGGCACACGGCGATGACAAGGCTGTTGCCAACGTCCACGCTCCACGTGTTGCTCCAGAAGCTACCGAAGAAGGCGCTGCAGAGTAATTTCACTCTGTACGCCGGAGTGACGGAAACATCGCGGACTGGAACGTAGCGAGAAAGCGGGCGGGAACGCGGAGTTTACATTCATGGTAAATGAGCATTTTTCGTCCGCCACTTGCACCGGCGGCGATGTTATCCACCACTTCAAGGAAGGGCCCCTATCGTGACTGCCATCAAACTGATCGTTGGCCTGGGAAATCCAGGCGCTGAATACGAACAGACCCGGCATAACGCAGGGGCCCTTTTTGTTGAGCGCATCGCGAACGCACAAGGTGTCAACCTTGGCGCCGATCGCAAATATTTCGGCCTGACCGGGCGCTATTCGCACCAGGGTCAGGATGTTCGTCTGCTGATTCCCACCACCTACATGAACCGCAGCGGCCAGGCCGTGGCGGCACTCGCCGGTTTCTTCCGCATCAAGCCCGAAGAAATCCTGGTGGCGCATGACGAACTCGACCTGCCTCCGGGCGTTGCCAAGCTTAAACAGGGCGGCGGTCACGGCGGTCACAACGGGTTGCGCGACATCATTGCGCAATTGGGTAATCAGAATACCTTCTACCGCTTGCGGCTTGGCATTGGCCACCCGGGCGTAGCCAGTATGGTTTCAAATTTCGTCCTGGGTCGCGCGCCTCGCGCCGAACAGGAAAAACTCGATGCCAGCATCGACTTCGCCCTCGGCGTGCTGCCGGATATCCTCGCCGGTGAATGGAACCGCGCGATGAAAAACCTGCACAGCCAGAAGGCCTGACTCTAATCCGAGGGGGAAACACCATGGGATTCAATTGCGGCATCGTCGGCCTGCCTAACGTCGGCAAGTCCACCCTGTTCAACGCGCTGACCAAATCCGGGATCGCGGCCGAGAACTTCCCCTTCTGCACCATCGAGCCGAACAGCGGTATCGTGCCGATGCCGGATTCGCGTCTGGACGCCCTGGCCGCCATCGTCAACCCAAAACGCATCCTGCCGACCACCATGGAATTCGTCGACATCGCAGGCCTGGTGGCGGGCGCGTCGAAAGGTGAAGGCCTGGGCAACAAGTTCCTGGCCAACATCCGCGAGACCGATGCCATCGCCCACGTGGTCCGCTGCTTCGAAGACGAGAACGTGATTCACGTCTCCAACAGCGTCGACCCGAAACGCGACATCGAGATCATCGATCTGGAACTGATCTTCGCCGACCTCGACAGCTGCGAGAAGCAACTGCAGAAAGTCGCGCGCAATGCCAAGGGTGGCGACAAGGACGCCGTGGTCCAGAAAGGTCTGCTGGAGCAATTGATCGCTCACTTCACCGAAGGCAAGCCGGCGCGCAGCCTGATGAAGAACATGGGCAGCGACGAGAAGCTCGTGATCAAGGGCTTCCACCTGCTGACCACCAAGCCTGTCATGTACATCGCCAACGTTGCTGAAGACGGCTTCGAAAACAACCCGCACCTGGACGTGGTCAAGGCCATTGCCGAAGAAGAAGGCGCCGTGGTTGTTCCGGTCTGCAACAAGATCGAAGCGGAAATCGCCGAGCTCGATGACGGCGAAGAGAAAGACATGTTCCTCGAAGCCCTGGGCCTGGAAGAACCTGGCCTGAACCGCGTGATCCGCGCCGGCTACGAAATGCTCCACCTGCAGACCTACTTCACCGCCGGTGTAGAAGAAGTCCGCGCCTGGACCGTGCGCGTCGGTGCCACCGCACCGCAAGCTGCCGGCGTAATCCACACCGACTTCGAAAAAGGCTTCATCCGCGCCGAAGTGATCGCCTACAACGACTTCATCCAGTTCAAGGGTGAAGCCGGTGCCAAGGAAGCCGGTAAATGGCGCCTGGAAGGCAAGGATTACATCGTCAAGGACGGCGACGTGATGCACTTCCGTTTCAACGTGTAAGCCGCTTTCTTACACGGCGGACAGACAAAACCCCTGGGACTCAACCTCCCAGGGGGTTTTTCTTTGGCCCGCAATTGGTGTGCAGGTGTCGACCCACCACGATGGTCGTGGACGATGACGCTCCGCAACCCTGTAGGAGCGAGCACGTCGAGGCGTCGAACCGTCGCGATGGCGTCAACGATGACACCGACCACCTGACACCCCGCGGTGCCTGATCCTCCTGTAGGAGCGAGTTTGCTCCGGGCGGCGTTCCGACGATGGTCGCCAACGATCACGCGGGAAGCCTGACACCCCGAGGCGCCCGAACCACCATCGCAAGCCTTCCAGCGTCGACCGGCTGCTCCTACAGTAAAGCTGCGTTTTCAGAGGCTTCCAAAATCTGGAAACTTCCTACAGACCCGGCGCCATAACATTTGGACGCATCCTACGCGCCTATCAGAACCGTCCTATTTCCACAATTTTCAGCCTCTAGAACACTGACCCGCATCCAACGCGGGTGGATAAAAACCTCCCCGCCACTCCATCCAGGCCAGGGAGGCTTGAGCATGAATGCACCCCCGATTTTCTTCGACCACAGCCGCCACAAACTCTGGGTACGCGACCTTGAACCCTCCCTCGACGTACTGGCCTTCCACGGCGAAGAGCGCCTCAGCCAACCCTTTTGCTACCACATCGAATTCACCAGCACCGAGCAGGACCTGGCCGCCCAGCAACTGCTCGGCCAGGACGCCGGCTTCAGCCTGCATGCCATACCGATCGCGGTGATGCCCTGGGAAACGCTGACCATCGAACCGTTGCGCACCCTGCAAGGGGTGATCACCGGTTTCCAGCGCCTGTCCGCCTCCAAAGACGAAGCGCGCTACGAAATCACCCTGCAACCGCGCCTGCAACTGCTGGGCCTCGGCCGGCAATACCGCATCTACCAACATAAGTCGGTGCCGGAAATCGTCGAGAGCATCCTGCGCAGCCGTCACGACATGCGCGGCCATGAATTCCTGTTTCGCCTCAAGCGTGAATACCCCCGGCGCGAACAGGTCATGCAATACGGCGAGAGCGACCTGACGTTCATCAACCGCCTGCTGGCCGAGGTCGGCATCTGGTACCGCTTCGTCAGCAACGAGCGCCTGCGCTTCGATGTGGTGGAGTTCTGCGACAACCAGTGCGGTTACCAGTTCGACGTGCAGTTGCCGCACCGCCCGCCAGCGGGGTTGGGCAGCGACGAGGTCGGCGTGTGGGCCCTGCAAACCCGCCACCGGGTGGTGGAACAACACGTCAACGTGCGCACCTATCAGCACCGCGACGCCAAGGCGCGGCTCGATGCCGAGGTCGATCACTCCCGTGGCGCACGCGGCACCTACGGCGAGGCCTACCATTACGCCGAACCCTACCGGGCGCTGGGCGACCCTTACGAGCGCCACGAAAAACAGCTCGGTGAAAGCGGCTACTTCTTCGCGCGCCTGCGCCACGAGCGTTACCTCAACGAGCAGACACACCTCAGTGGCACCAGCAACAGTCCGACCCTGGCGCCGGGCCAGGTGCTGTCCATCAGCGACGGCGCCCCGCAAGCCTTCAACCCGAGCTGCGCGGTCATTGCCGTCAGCACCCGGGCCAGCCGCGATGGCGCGTTTGTCTGCCAGTTCCAGGCCATGCCCTACAGCGAAGAGCTGTGTTTCCGCCCGCCGTTGTTACCCAAACCGCAGATCGCCGGCACCGTGCCCGCCCGCGTCACCAGCGGCCTGGCCCACGACCGCTATGCCGAAATCGACAAGGAAGGCCGCTACAAGGTCAACTTCCTGTTCGACCGCGACACCTGGCCACTCGGCCGCGAAAGCGCCTGGCTGCGCCTGGCCCGGCCCTACGCCGGCGACACCCACGGCCTGCACCTGCCGCTGATCTGCGGCACCGAAGTGGCGATCGCCTTCGAACAGGGCGACCCCGACCGCCCCTACATCGCCCACGCCCTGCACGACAGCGAACACCCCGATCACGTCACCCTCAACGCCCGCAACTACAAGCGCAACGTGCTGCGCACCCCGGCCAACAACAAGCTGCGCATGGACGACAGCCGGGGCCAGGAGCACGTCAAGCTAAGCACCGAGTATGGCGGCAAGAGCCAGCTGAATTTGGGGCATCTGGTGGATGCGCAGCAGAAAAAGCGCGGCGAAGGGTTTGAGCTGAGGACCGATGATTGGGGCTGTGTGCGGGCGGGTAAGGGGGTGTTCATCAGTGCGGATGCGCAGGGCAAGGCCCAAGGCCCGGTCCTCGACATGAGCGCTGCGGTGAACCGCCTGCAACAGGCCGGCCAACAACTGCAAAAACTCTCCACCGACGCCCAGGCCGCCCACGCCGAACCTGCGGATGTGGCGGCGCAATTGCAGCTGCTGCGCCAGGACCTGGAACAACTGAAATCCTCGGTGTTGCTGCTCAGCGCCCCACAGGGCATCGCACTCACCAGCGGCCAGCACCTGCAACTGGCCGCGCAGGACAACCTGATGCTCAACGCCGGCGGCGAAGCGGACATCAGCGTGGTCAAGCGCCTGTTCATCGGCGTGGGCCAGGGCTTGAGTTTGTTCGTGCGCAAGTTGGGCATCAAGCTGATCGCCAACCAGGGCGCGGTGAGCATCCAGGCGCAGAACGACAAGTTGCAAGTGCTGGCAAGGCATGGTCTGGACATCAGCAGCACGGAAGATGAAGTGCGCATCACCGCGAAGAAAAAAATCATCCTGAACGGCGGTGGTAGTTACCTCACCCTGGAGCGGTCTGGCATCGAGTCGGGCACAGCGGGAGACTACAACGTCAAGTCGGCGCATTACGCCTACTCAGGCCCCGCCAGCATGACCGCCGCGCACCCGGACTACCCGGCCAATCCGTCCAGGCAACCGCTGCGGTTCAACCTCTCGCAAGCGGCCAATACCCATCAACAATCCTGGGCCGGCATGCCCTACACGCTGTACGCCGACGGTGCCGAACTCAAGCGAGGGGTGTTGGACGATTCCGGGCAACTGGAAATCGACCACCAGGTGGTCACGCATGCCTATCGGTTGGTCATGGCCAGCGGTGTGGCGTTCAAGATCCCGGTGCCAGGCGAGTACCGCAATGCCGAACAGGCGCAAATGGCCAGTCAAGGCCTGCGTAATCACGCCTCTCAAGCGCACGACGAGATCCATCAACCCAACTCACACACGGACCACCGCGCCTTGTACGGCAAGGCCATGCAAGCGAATGAGCAAGGGAAACCATCATGAGCCAGTATGAAGCTGTATTTCCGGTCGCACTCCAGCATGCCCAGGAGGTGACCTGCACGCCGCCCTGGTACGTACGTGATACCGAATACCCACCCGCCATGGCCACCTATGAGCCGCTGATCAACGGCGAGGAAGCGTTTCGCGCCGTGCATCTGGCCATTGCCCAGGCCAGGGAATCGGTCGACATCATCTGCTGGGGATTTCAGCCGTCGATGTATTTCATCCGCGACGGGATATCGCCGTGCATCGGTGATCTCCTCGTCGCGAAGGCTCGTGAAGGGGTCAAGGTGCGGATACTGGGCTGGGAAATGCCGTTCAACAGTGCAGGTTTCGCCGACGAAGCCAATCTGCCAGGCAAAGGCATGGTGAGCATCGGTGATCGTAAAATGCAGAGCTCCACCGAGGAGCAATACGCTTTCGACCGCCAGTGGTTCGTCAACCATGCGGTGGCCGACTACATGGCCGCCGGACTTCAGGCCGCTCGCGGTATTTGCGTTTTTGTCAGCCGAGGGTTCAGCCTGTTTGAACGGGCGGAAATCGCCCACCAGGCCCGCTATAAAAGCCTCGACCCCAAAGTCAGCGCCACCACGCAATTTATCCTGACGGCCGCGGCGACCCACCATCAAAAGACCGTCCTGGTCGATTACGAACGGCCGGACCGCGCCGTCGGTTTCGTCATGGGCCACAACATGCTCGACGAGTACTGGGACACCAACGACCACTCGGGACGCAACCGTTACAAGGACAAAAAGCCCGCCCCCAACCTGGGCCCACGGGGCGATACCCCACGCCAGGATATTTCCAGCCGGGTCAGCGGGCCGATCCTGGAACACCTGCACCACAACTTCGCCAAGGCCTGGCTGAAGGAAACCGGCGAGAACCTGCTCGATCTGCGCCAGGCCAAAGTGGTCGGGCCGCAACTGCAATGCGCCCCGGGCACCACCCACCAGATCGCCCAGATCGTGCGCACCCAGGCCCAGGAAGGCAAACGCGATATTGAGCAGGCCTACCTGCAAGCCGTCAACAATGCCAGCCAGTTCATCTACATCGAGAACCAGTATTTCCGCTGGCCGCCGCTGGCCGAGCAGATCAAGGAACACGCGGCTGCCATGGTCCGCGGCGGTCGCGACCCCGCCGTTCACGGTGACCTGCACCTGTTCGTGATCACCAATGCCACCGCAGACGGCATTGGCTCCGGCACCCTCAACACCTACCGCATGCTCGAAAGCGTGGGCAAGGGTCATACCATCCCCGAAATCACCAAATTGCAACGCATCAAACAGGCCAAGGCCGACGCGGCAGCGCTGGAAACCGAGTTCGGCGAACGCCTGGAGGGGCAGGCTCTGGCGATGCTGTTGAGCCTCACCGACCCATTGGCCGGGACCGATTACGGTTCCCGGGCCCAGCAAGAACGGTGGACGAAAGAAGCGGAGAACGCCAGGCGCAAAGCCGAGCTTAAAGAACAGATAAAGGCCATCAAGGGAGAAAGCTTTGGGGAGCTTCCGGAGCTGTCCAGCCTGAAAGTACACGTGTGTTCGCTGGTCGCTCCCGACACCGCGGAGGGCGTCGCCTGGATGCCGGTGTACATCCACTCCAAGTTGATGATCGTCGACGACGTATTCACCACCCACGGCTCGGCGAACATCAATACCCGCAGCATGCAGGTGGATAGCGAGCTGAACATCATTCATGAGTGGGTGAGTGTGACGCGAGCGATGAGGCAGCGGTTGTGGCGAATGCATACGGGCAAGTTGGGGGCGCAGGATGATCCTGAAGAAGCGTACCGGGCTTGGCAAAAGATTATCAATGAGAACAAAACCCGTCAGGCAGACAAGCACTCCCCATATGCCCCCCTCGTCGAGTTCTATTACGACAAAAAAACCTATCGGATCTCGACTGATGCGCCAGTTCTTGATGCTGTCATGCCTATTGCTGGTCGCGTGCGATAGCAGCCACACCCTCTCTACCAAGGAAGCCACCTTGAAACCTTTGACGAAAACAGCAGCCAATCTTGCCTTTAGCTGTGTGCACGAAAATATTCCTGAGGCCTCTAGCGAGTCCAACGTACTGTTCCAGTACGCGCGCTGGTTGCAAAAGAACAACTTGCTCAAACAGGATGAGAAAGTTAACGCAGAGGTTGAGCGTTTGTACCGCATTTCCAGTGAGAATGATCACCACAAGGCAACGATCAATTTGCAAAATGGGGCAATACGCGGCACGTTCAAACTGCGAAGTGAAGAACAGCTTCGCATGAGTCAGCAACTGATTGATGCGGGAGTGGCCTCGGGATACTACTTCGTCGGGATTTTATTGCAGCACGGCTCTGCGGGATTAAAAAAAGATCACGAACAGGCGTTGCAGTACTACCGCAAGGCAGCTGATGAGGGGAGTGCGCTCGCTCAAGCTTTAGTCGCAGGCAAGCTGGCGCCGATTGACATTGCTCCGGATGTTGCACGGCAAATGCGGCGTTGCGCAGCCGAGCAGGGGAATGGTGCTGCGGCCGTCGATCTGGCAGTCCATTTAAAAAACAGAAAACAGTACGGGGAGGCACTCGAAGCATTCCAGATGGGCGTAGCTGCAGGCAATGAAGCCGCTGCCGGCTGGCTGGGTGATGGATTTCGTGACCCGCAACCTACCAACCAGTTAGATTACCTTGACCAAGAAAAAGACCCCGAACGGGCAGAGCGTTATTACAAAATCTGGAAACTTCTCTCGGGCTATTCATACGCCAACCCCAAAGTCCCCGAAATCAACGAAATCGTCCCGCTCCCCCCCGCGCCGCTACCGGCATGGAATGGCAAGCTAAAGTGGGTCGAAGAGCGCCTGGCCAATATCCCACCTGAGAAGCCCAGCGAAGCGTTGATTCATCAATTGGCCAAGGCCAGGATGCTCGACCCCCTCACCGGCCGGCCCATGCCCGGCTCCCCGGACTTCGTGAAGATCGACCCCGATGAAAGGCCTGCCTGCAACACCGGCGAACCCTGCACCCATACCGGTTACTGGCATGCCTACCGCGTCGCTGGCGGTGGCAGCTACGTGGGCGAGAACAAACCGCAACGTTTCGAGAAAGGCCGGACCATGCCGACCCTGGCAGTCAGTTATCGCCAGCGCCGTTTCCTGTTGCCGGATGTGTTGACGAGCAAAGAAGAAAAGATTGAATGGAGGCTGGTCGGTGAAGCGTGAATATTTTTTGATCTGGATCATGAGTGCGTTGTTGGTTGGCTGTAATGCTGATGCGCTACGTTCCGGTAAAAAAAATTGTCGTGAAATCACTGACCAATCGGAGGGGAAGTGCACGGCGAACCTGAAGTATCTGTCCAGCAACTATGTCGTAAAAAATGGTTATGTATATTGGATTACAATTGATAATCTTACTGAAAGTCCCTGTCTTTTAGGGATGCCTGCTTTCTTTCATAATATGTTTTCCTGGAAGTGCGTATCTTCAAAATGGAACGATAAGGAGATAGTGGAAGAACGAAGTCTCTTGAAGGTGGCAAAATTTTCACCGGAGTTCAAGACGCTTGAAGGGACTGAGCCTTCGCTTCCAGATTGGCAGCAAGAGCATTTGGTGAATTACGCGAAAGACGATCGCGCCGTCTATCATTACTTCTCTAAATTGGATGGCGCCGACCCGAAGGATTTTTCAGTTATTTTTCCATTCGGCACGAATAAAATATGGCAAAGATTTGAATTATCTCAAAGTGCAGGATCAACCTATTTTGGTAGAGAAAAATTCAAATACGTTAACTTTTCCGAGTTAAATTTGTTCACCGATGTCCGTTGCCCAGGTCATGGATTGTCGTGCTTGTCAATCTCTCACATGAAAGAAGCGCACGACTATGAAAGACATCCGTCAATGCGTGGGTGGATCGGAAATGACGTAATTTTACTTCGTCACGATGGCATAACTTATTTTACTAATAGTCTGTCGCCAGACACGTTTACATTCTCAACCCGTTACGGGCATTACATTTATACCAATAAAAAATTTTATGAACTGCATCGGTCAGCAGAAGGGCTGTTCGACATGGACGTCGAATATTACGAAAGCTTGAATAAGTGGTGAAAACAATACACTCACCAATCGGTGATGATCGGACAAAGAACTGCATCTCGCAAACGCCCCCTGTAGGAGCGAGCATGCTCGCGATGGACTTCAACGATGACGCGGGCTTCATGATGACCAGCGGTGTTCTTGCAACCATCGCGAGCATGCTCGCTCCTACAGAGGGCACGTCTTGGAACCTCTTGTTTACAAATTTTTCGATAACTCAATGGAACGGCCACCCCTGGCCACTAACAAGGAACGACTCAATGAAAAAGACTGATAAAGACCCCATCACCGTAGAATTTGGCCCACTGTTGTCCGACGCACAAGCCAAGGGCGAGAGCATCGTGCTGTTGGACGCCGAAGGTCATCTTGTCGAGGCGCACGCTCACGGTAATCTTGTCGAAAAAATCGACGGTGGAATGCGTTTGACACGCCCGGACGGCGTGTCGGTGAGTGTGATTGACGGTGAGATGTTCATCGAAAACCTGGTTCCCAAAGCTGTGGGTATCCGGGATTTATCAGAGGTTGAGTCGTTTTCCGTGAGCGTGAAGGAGCAGGCACGCACCTGTCGCGTCGGGTTTCAGGGTGGCGGCCACCTGCAAATCGTGTATTCCCCTGACGGGCAGGTGATGGAGCTTTCCGGGCACAACCTCAAACAAACACTCTCCAAAGACAACACCCTGGTATTTGCTAAAGGTGATTCAGCCCACGGGCAATAGGGTTGATTCCTCGTGGACACAACCCCTGTGGGACCGTGTCCACAGTTTCCTTTTCTACAGGGATAAGGCCTGTCAGACCTTCCTGGTCCTCGGCAGGAAAATCGCCAGCACCCCGAACAACGGCAGGAACGAGCACAGGAAGTACACATACTCGATACCGTGGATGTCCGCCAGGTGCCCCAGCAAGGCCGCGCCGATCCCGCCGAAGCCGAACATCAGGCCGAAGAACACCCCGGCGATCATGCCGACGTTACCCGGCACCAGTTCCTGTGCGTACACCACGATGGCCGAGAATGCCGAGGCGAGGATGAAGCCGATCACCACGCTGAGCACGCTGGTCCAGAACAGGTCGACGTGCGGCATGATCAGGGTGAACGGTGCCACGCCGAGGATCGAGAACCAGATCACCGCCTTGCGGCCGATCTTGTCGCCGATCGGCCCACCGAAGAAGGTGCCCGCCGCCACTGCGCCGAGGAAGAGGAACAGGTGCAGTTGCGAGCTGGCCACCGACAGGTCGAACTTCTCGATCAGGTAGAAGGTGAAATAGCTGGTGAGGCTGGCCATGTAGAAATACTTGGAGAACACCAGCAGGCCCAGCACCACCAGGGCACTGATCACCCTGTTCTTCGACAGGCCGTGGGTGGCCGCATGGCCCTGCTTGAGCTTGAACAGGCTCAGGTGGTTGGCGTACCAACGACTGATGCGGTAGAGCACGAACAGCGCAAACACCGCGAACAGGCCGAACCACGCCACATGGCCCTGGCCGAACGGAATGATGATCGCAGCCGCCAGCAGCGGGCCGAACGCCGAACCCGCGTTACCGCCGACCTGGAAGGTCGACTGCGCCAGGCCAAAGCGCCCGCCCGAAGCCAGGCGCGCAATGCGCGAGGCTTCCGGGTGGAAGGTCGACGAGCCGATGCCGATCAGCGCCGCAGCCAACAGGATCATCGGGAAGTTGCCGACCACCGACATCATCACGATGCCGATCAGCGTGCACACGGTGCCGGCCGGCAACAGCCAGGGCTTGGGATGGCGATCGGTGTGGTAACCGACCCAGGGCTGCAACAGCGAGGCGGTCAACTGGAAGGTCAAGGTAATCAGGCCGACCTGGGTGAAGGTCAGGCCGTAATTGTCCTTGAGCATCGGGTAGATCGACGGCAGCACTGACTGAATCAGGTCGTTGATCAAATGCGCCAGCGCCACGGCGCCGATGATGGACATGACCAGGGGACTGCTTTGTGGGGTCGCGGACGCCGGCGTCGTGCCGGTCTGGGCATTGCTGATAGCCATGGGAGTTTCCGTACAACAGATGGGTGCACACGGGCAGGTGCGTCAATGTGCCATTTTTCGGTGCAGATGCGCCATCCCCTTAGGCAGCTAACGAACGGAACATGTTGACCTGTAGGAGCGAGCTTGCTCGCGATGGACGTCAAAACGCCGCGGTGTGCCAGGCGTCCAGCGTCATCGTTAACGACCATCGCGACGGTTCGACGCTTCGACAAGCTCGCTCCTACAGGGGGTACAGGTCGGCATCCATGGGTAATAGCCCATCGCCATGGTCTGAATCTTGCCTTGTTATTGGCTTCAACGCGGCGTTCTTACAAAGGACGTCGAGAATGGGAAGTTTCGCTACAGAATCGGCCTACAGAGCTGACCAGGGTGAACTTCCGAGGCCTTTAAAAGGGGCACGAGTCGCGGTCGCAATGACTTCGACGCACGCCAATGGTGCGTGGTGCCCACAGGAGTCGTGGGGCATGCAGGCTTTTTTATCGCCGGGTATTTCGTTGTTGGGCCGTTTCGGCTTCGCCCGCAAATTTCAGTTGTTGTTCCTGCTATTTATCCTGCCACTTGCAGGCAGCCTGCTAATGATCGGCCAGGACTATCGGGCCAAGTTGAGCCTGATCTCGGGCGAACGCGCCGGCGTGCGCCAACTGTTGGCACTCGACGAACTGGATAACCTGCTGTCCGCCCAGCGTGACCGCGCCGCCCGCTGGCGCGCCACCGAGACCAATCGCCAGCCGACGCCTGCGACCCTCGCCGCCGTGTCGGCATTCGACGCCTGCGACCCTCGCCGCCGTGTCGGCATTCGACGCCGTGCAGCCCGCCCTCACCCAGGCCACCACCGACCTGGCTGGCACGCTGCAAACCGAAGGAGCCGACACCCAGACCCTCGCCCGCTTTCAGGCTCTGCAAACCGCGCTCGACGGCCTCGATTCAAAAAGCCTGAGCAGCGTGGGCTGGTGGCCCGACGGTTATGATCGATTCACGAACGCCCTGAGTGCACTGCAAGCGCTGCGCGAACAGATCGCCATGGACAATCGCCTGACCCTGGCGCCATGGCTGGAAACCTACCTGCTGACGCAAATTTCCACCCAGCACGCGCCTGACCTGATCGAACGCGTCGGCCGGCTGGCGAGTGTCGGTCAGGCCTCGGTGGTGTCCGGGCAATTCACCCTGCAGAGCCGCCTGCAACTACGCGACCTGCGCAGCCGCATCGGCGATGCCCGCGAACAGCTTGTAAAAACTGCGAGCTTGCTGGAGGCGCGTCTGCCCAGCAACCTGCAAAGTTGGGCCGGGCACTACCACGACAGCCTGAAAAACCTCGACGCCGAACTGAAAGTGCTGGACGACGGCGTGTTCGGCGGCAGCATCCAGCTCAAGCCCGAGGAATTCGAGCGCGGTCTCGACGCCCTGCTCGGTGACCTCGCCACATTGCGTCAGCAGTCGTTGGTGTCGCTGGATCAGCGCCTGGATGATTACCAGGGTTCGGCAATCCGCCAGTTCATCGTGGTGGCGGCTGTCTTTGGCTGCCTGTTGTTGGCAGCGCTGTACCTGTTCATCTGTTTGCAGGCCTCGATCCGCCGCAGCGCCAGCGGCATTACGCTGCTGGCCGAAGCCCTGCGCGACGGCAACCTGAGCCTGCAAGTCGCGGTTGAGGGGCGCGATGAATTGGCGGCAATCAGCACGGCGCTCAATGTTGCCGTGGTGCAACTGCGCACCAGCCTGCTGGGAGTCGATCACGAGACCCTGCAATTGAGTCATGCGGTGCGCACGCTCAATCAGCATTCCAGCGGCGCCCTGAATGAAGTCGAAGCGCAGCAATTGCAGATCAGCCAGATCGCCGCCGCCGCCACGCAATTGGCTGCCACCTCGCAAGGCGTGGCCCAGAGCTGCGAACAGGCCTCCGGCAGCGCCCAGCACACCCAGCGCATCGCGGCTGATAGCAGCCGCGACAGCCAACGCACCACCGCGAGCATCCAGCAGCTCAACCAGCGCTTGAATGAAACGGCGGCGGCGCTTGGGCGCGTCAGTGAACAAGGCCAGCAGATTCAACTGGTGGTCGACACCATTCGCGGCGTCGCCGAACAAACCAACCTGCTGGCGCTCAACGCCGCCATCGAAGCCGCCCGTGCCGGTGAACAGGGCCGTGGTTTCGCCGTGGTCGCCGATGAGGTGCGCAGCCTGTCACAACGCACCCAGACTTCCACGGCGCAGATCGCCGGCACCGTCGACAGCCTGCGCAATACCGTCGATGAAGCCGTGAGCCTGATGGAGGCCGCGTGTGGTCAAGCGCAGTCAGACGCCCAAGCCGTCACCGGCCTGGGCGAGCGCCTGGGGGAAATCGCCAGTGCCGTGCAAAGCGTTACCGACACCCTGACGCAGATCGCCACGGCGGTCGACGAGCAGGCCAGCACCGCCGATGAAGTCAGCAGCAACATCCAGCAGGTGGATCAGGCGGCGGTGCGCTTGCTCGAAGGCGCACGGGCGGTGAACCTGGCGGCAGACACGTTGAGCCACGGCAGCAAGGCATTGAGTACCAATACCGGGAGATTTCAGCTCGGATGATCGCGGCAGGAAGGGTTTTTTCACCCTTTGCGGATAAGCGGTTGAAACTGTGGAGAAATATTTTGTTTTTACGCTTGACGCTTCTGCATTAGCGGTGAATAATGCGCGCCACTTGGCTACATAGCTCAGTTGGTTAGAGCATAGCATTCATAATGCTGGGGTCCGGGGTTCAAGTCCCTGTGTAGCCACCAAGTACTAAAAACGGCTTACCGCAAGGTAGGCCGTTTTTTTATGCCTGAAGAAAATGCCTGCAGGTTTGCGTCACTTACCGTCCGCCGATAAAGTCCACTGACCTTTCCCACGGACGGAGTGCCCTCGCGTGATCTCAGCCCTTGCCCTGAATCGTTTCCGCCTGTCAGCCCTGTCGCTGGTCGTTGTCGCCCTCACCGCATGCCATGCTCCGCCCGCCTCGACGTTGCCCACCGCGCCGGAGGCCGCGTCGGGCTTTCGTACCGACCTGCAAACGCGCCACGCCTCCCGGCACATGGCTGCCGCCGCAAACCCGCTCGCAGCCGAAGCAGGGCGCGCGATGCTGCGCCAGGGTGGCTCGGCGATTGATGCGGCCATTGCCATGCAGGCGGTGCTGACACTGGTTGAACCGCAGTCATCGGGCATCGGTGGCGGCGCCTTTATCGTGTTCTGGGATGGCAAACAGGTGCGCACGTTCGACGGCCGCGAAACCGCGCCAGCCGGCGCCACCGAGAAACTGTTCCTGCAAGCCGATGGGCAACCGATGGGGTTCACCCAGGCGCAGATTGGCGGTCGTTCCGTGGGCACGCCAGGTGTGCTGCGGGCGCTGGAGATGGCTCATCGACAATACGGGCGCCTGCCGTGGACGCAGCTGTTCGAGCCTGCGATCGAGCTTGCCGAGTACGGCTTCCCCATCTCGCCACGCCTGCACCAGTTGATCGCGGCCGACTCGTCGATGGCGCGCTCGCCCGAGATGATGGCGTACTTTCGCAACACCGACGGCAGCCCGAAAGCGATCGGTACACTGTTGAAAAACCCGGCGCTGGCCGCAGTATTCAAGCGCATCGCCAAAGAAGGCGCCGACGCGTTCTACACCGGCGCCATCGCCGAGGAAATCGTTGCCAAGGTGCAGGGCCACGCTAATCCAGGCAGTCTGTCGCTGAGCGATCTCAAAGGTTATTCCGCCAAGGAACGCGCGCCGTTGTGCACCGATTACAAACGCTGGCAGGTCTGCGGCATGGCGCCACCGTCGTCGGGCGGTATCGCCGTGGCGCAGACACTCGGCACCCTGCAAGCACTGGAAGCCCGCGACTCGCGCTACGCCCTGGCGCCACTGAAACCGATAAAGAGTGCCCAACCCGCCCGCCTCGAACCCACTCCGCAAGCCGTGCACCTTATTGCCGAAGCCGAACGCCTGGCCTACGCCGACCGTGCACAGTATGTCGCCGACAGTGATTTCGTGCCGGTCCCGGTCAAAGGCCTGGTCGACCCCGTCTATCTGGCCAGCCGCGCCGCCCTGATCGGCGAACGCAGTATGGGCACCGCCAAACCCGGAAACCCGCCCGGCACTCAGGTGGCCTACGCCCCCGACCGGTCGCCCCTGCGCATTTCCACCTCGCAAGTGGTGGCGGTAGATGACCAGGGCGGTGCAGTGTCGATGACCACCACGGTAGAGTCCGCATTCGGCTCTCACTTGATGGTCCAGGGCTTCATGCTCAACAACCAGATGACTGACTTCTCGTTCATCCCCGAAGAAAACGGGAAAAAAGTTGCCAACCGCGTAGAACCCGGCAAGCGTCCCCGCTCCTCCATGGCGCCGACCCTGATCTTCGATCGCCAAAGCGGCGAGTTCCTCGCCACCCTCGGCTCCCCCGGCGGTTCACAAATCATCGAATACGTCACCAAATCCACCATCGGCCTGCTCGACTGGCAGCTCGACGCACAAACTGCCATCAACCTCCCCAACTTCGGCAGCCGCAACGGCCCGACCGAACTGGAACAGGGGCAGTTCAGCGCTGGCTTGATTCAGGCATTGAAAGACAAGGGCCACAGCGTGACCGAGATCGACATGACCAGCGGCACCCAGGCGATTGTTCGGGTCAGGGATGCACAGGGTAATGCAGCACTGGCTGGTGGCGCGGATCCACGGCGGGAGGGAGAGGCGTTGGGGGATTGAGTTTTACATTCTCAAAAGCCGCAGAGTCGTGTTCAACATCAAGGGAAATGACTTGCGGTGGGTCGTCGCTGTTGCCTATCGCTTCGGGGCCGTTTACATAAAATTTGTCAGCACTCACGAGCAGTACGACGCAATCGACGCCAACACCGTCGAGATGGACTCACAAGCACCCTGCGTTAACCCTCGTAGCTGAAATGGGCGCCGCCACCTAGACGCCTTTCAGCGATTGGCTACCAGATGCGCACCGAAAAGCAGGTAACAACTTCCGGCAAAACGATCCAGCCATTTGCGCGAACGCTCGTAACCCTTCGCCATTCGACGACTGGAAAACAACAACGCCACGCTGCAATACCAACTGAACGACAAGGTTGCCATCGTCAGAACGGCCAGCGCCAATAATGTCGCAGGCACCGTTGCCGGCATGGCCGTCGCAAAAATGGTCGCGACAAACAGTGCGGCTTTGGGATTGGTCATGTTGCCGAGAAACCCTTGGCCATACACGGATAACAACGTACGGCTTGCACCGCCCCTCAGGCCGGTATCACTGACAGCCATCGGCGGTTTGCGCTTGAACTGTTTCAGCCCGAGGTAGATCAAGTAACAACCACCCGCGATCTTGAAGCTCAGGTACAGCATCGGTGCTGCGCTGAACAGCGACTTGATACCCAAACCACCCGCCACCCCCCACAACACGGTGCCAGTCGCCACGCCGAGCGAGGCTACGACACCGTGGCGCTTGGACTGACTGGCCGCCAGTTGCGCGACGTTGAAAAAGTTGGGCCCCGGCGTCACCACCGCGACTGTCCAGAGCAGCGCCAAAGACAGCAACGGCGCTGCGTAGCTCGAGACTTCCATGCTCCGTCATCCCTTTCGTTGTTCAAGGAGGCTCAACACAATGCGCCATCTGCTCTCCATTTTCTACTGAATAAAGCGACTGCCCCGCCGGAAGACAATCGACTGATCATTGAGTTAACGTATTACCTGTCTCGTCCAGAAACGGCGTCTTCATGGCCAGCCCTCCCCCTCGCAACGACTGGTTCCACCGCGCCCCCGACGTCGGCGGCATGCAGCGCTTCGAGGCGTTTTTCGCAGGCCATGGTTACGAGATGCATCGCCACGACACCTACGCCATCGGTCATACCCTGTCCGGCGTGCAGCGTTTCCAATACCACGGTGGCTGGCGCCACAGCTTGCCAGGCGGGACGATCGTATTGCACCCGGACGAAGCCCACGATGGCGAAGCCGGGACCGAGAACGGCTTTCAATACAGGATGATGTACATAGAGCCGGCGTTGATCCAGCAAATGCTCGACGGCCAACCCCTGCCTTTCATCAAGGATGGGATATCGAACGACCCTCGCCTTTTTGCCGCCAGCGCCGCATTGCTGCACAGCCTCGATTGCCCAATGGAACCCTTGCATGCGCAGGACGCGCTGTTCGACCTGGCGCAAGCCTTGAACACGGTCAGCGGCAGCGCTGCCAAACATCACAACTTCGACTACGTGGCGGCAGAGCGTGCCCGGGAATACATGCACAGCGCACTGGATCGCACGGTGACGCTGGAAGAGCTCGCGCACCACAGCGGTCGGGATCGCTGGAGCCTGTCGCGGGATTTTCGCCTGCTGTTCGGCACCAGCCCTTATCGCTACCTGACCATGCGCCGCCTGGACCTGGTTCGCTCGCTACTGATGCAGGGCCAGCCGCTGGTCAACGCGGCGCTGGTCGCTGGCTTTACCGACCAGAGCCACATGACCCGTCAGTTCAGCAAAACCTTCGGCATGTCGCCGGCGCGCTGGATAAAGATGCACCGGCGCTGACCCACGCACAATCGTTCAAGAATCAACCCGACGCTCTGACTATCGTGGTTGCACGAATAACCACCAGAGCCGTGTCATGAACGCCTATCAAAGCCTGAACTTCGCTGAAAAAATTTCCCGGATCGGCACGCACTGGAGCCCGCGGGTCATCGCCGAAATGAACGACTACCAGTTCAAGGTGGTAAAGCTGCTGGGGGACTTCATCTGGCATGACCACCTCGACACCGACGAGACGTTCATCGTCCTGGACGGCCAGTTGCGCATCGACTTTCGCGATGGTCACGTGCTGGTGAATGCCGGTGAAATGTACGTCGTACCTAAAGGGGTCGAGCACAAACCCTGCGCCGAGCAGGAAGTGAAACTGCTGCTGATCGAACCCCGAGGCGTATTGAATACGGGCAACGAAGGCGGCGAACGGACGGCGCAGAACGACGTCTGGATCTGACGCCAAGGCGTTACGGCGCCAGCGTCTTTCCATCCACCGGATCACCGATGGTCAGGAAGTGTCCGCCGGCCACGTGGTGCAAGGTGCGCAACGCATCGTATCCCTCGAAATGCCAACGGCCGTCGCTGAACACGCGCTCATCCGCGTGGGCGGCGATCACTTCAGCCAGGAACAGATCATAGCGTTCATGGTTGCCGGGCTCGGGCAGTAGCCGGCATTCGAGCCAGGCTACACAGCCTTCGAGCAGCGGCGCGTCGATCAACTCGCCGTTGAACGCCTGCAGGTCATAAGCCTGGAACTTGTCTCGGCCTTGGTCTCGGGTCAGCTCCAGGCCCGAGATCGAGCCGACGGTCTGCACGATGTCGGCCTGCACAGCGCAAGGCACGTTCAGGGCGAACGTGCCCGACGCTTCCAGCAATTGCCGGGTCCAGGTGGATTTATCGAGTACCACGGCAATTTTGGGGGGCTCGAAATCCAGCGGCATGGCCCAGGCCGCCGCCATGATGTTGCGCTGCCCGCCGTGGGCCGCGCTGACCAGCACGGTCGGCCCGTGGTTGAGCAGGCGGTAGGCCTTGGCCAAGGGAACCGGGCGACGATGGGAAGCGCTCATGGACATCTGCTCCAGGGAAAAGAGCCGATTGTAGCGACTTGCGCCCGGTTCGCAGGGATCAAGTCGACAGTTGATTGGCGAACTGCCCGACGGCATTCACCACTTTCTGCGCACCGTCCTGAATCTCGACAATCACCGTACCGGCCTCTGCCGCGAGTGCCAGGCCCTGCTCCGCCTGGAGTTTGCCGTCGGTCATCAGTGACACAGCGTTACGCGCCATGTCCTGGTTCTGACGAACAACGAGGACAATTTCATCCGTGGCCTGGCTGGTACGCGACGCCAGTTGTCGGACCTCGTCCGCCACCACCGCAAAACCGCGCCCCTGCTCACCGGCCCGTGCCGCTTCGATGGCGGCGTTGAGCGCCAGCAGGTTGGTCTGTTCAGCGATGCCGCTGATGGTCTTGACGATGGTGCCGATCACCAGCGATTGCTCGTTCAGTGCTTCGATGCCGTCGCCGGCGGTTTGCATATGCCTGGCCAGATCGCGCATCACATTGACCGCCTGGGTGACCACGGTGGTACCGCGCTGCGCACTTTGATCGGTCAGTTGCGAAGTACCGTAGGCGATGTTGGCGGCTTCGGCGACAGCCAACTCCTGGTTGACCTGATCGGTAATCACAGTGGCGAATTTCACCACTTTGTAGAGTTTGTTATTGGCATCGATCACCGGGTTGTAGGAGGCTTCCAGCCACACATCACGTCCGTGACTGTCGATACGCTTGAAGCGCCCCGCCACGAACTCGCCGGCGTTCAAGCGACGCCAGAACTCCTGGTATTGGGGGCTGTTGTATTCGTGCGCGTCGCAGAACGTGCGGTGATGTTTGCCCTTGATCTGCGCCAGGTTGTAGCCCATGGCGTTCAGAAAGCGGTCATTGGCCGTCAGCACGTTGCCCTGCAGGTCGAACTCGATCACGGCGGTCGAACGCACCAGCGCGCCGATCAGGTTCTCGTGCTCACGGGAGGCTTCGATGGTGCGGGTGAGATCGCTGGAGAAAATCGAAAAACTCCTGATCTTTCCACTTGAGGAGCGCACCGGTTGCAGGATCGAGCGCAACCAGGCCTCCTGGCCATTACCACGCAGCAGGCGCACGGCACCGACGAAGTGCTCGCCACGCGCCAGGGCTTGCTTGAAGCGAATATGGAATTCGTTGGACTTGACGTGGACCGGTACGAACTCCTCCAGCGGGCGCCCAACAAGATCATTCGCCTTGTAGAGCATCTCGTTGAGGAAGTTGGGGTTGACCGATTGAATCCGTGCATCGGCGTCAAGAGTGAAGACAAGCATTTCGCTTTCCAGGCTTTCCTTGACTTGCTTGAGGCAGGAAAGCTCCTCGCGAAGGTCCGACAGTTCTTGCTTCAAGCGTTTGTTGAACATGGGAAAGCACCGATGGCAGGATAAATAGCGGCTTACAGCTTAGCCATCGGCCTACACGGTAGTTTCTGAAGCGTCTTTGAGGATTGTCCTACATAAATATTGTTACAGCGCGCAATCAGATGGCCTCAGCCGCTGGGCACGCTTCGGCTTTCGGCATACGCGTACCAAAGTACATCGCGCTGCTGATCCCCACGGCCCCCACCACGGCGCAGAAAATCACGCAGATCCAAGGGCTCCAGGGCATCAGTCCGATCAGCAATAGCGGTGTGATACTCGCCCAGGCGGCGTAGGCAATGTTGTACGTGAAGGAAATCCCGGAGACACGAATGCGCGCGGGGAACAGGTTCACCATCACTGACGGCACCGCGCCCACCACGCCGCAGCACAGGCCGGCAATCGCGTACGCCAGACCCAGCCAGCTCCCCCCGGTGATCAGGCAGGTGTAAAGCAGGCCGATACCCAGTGGCAGCAGCAGGCTGTAGAGCAACACCGTGCGCCAGGCACCCATGCGGTCGACGAGCAACCCGGCCAGCACGCAACCCATATTGAGGAAAACGATGCCCAAGGCGCTCAACGCAAAGGTGTGGCCGGCGGTCATGCCGAAGGTTTTCTGCATCATGGTCGGGGTAATGACCACGAACACCACCACCGCCGAGGTCAGCACGCAGGTGAGGATCATGGCGGGCAGGATCGCCAGGCGATGCTCTCGCAATACCGTGCGCAGCGGCAATTCGACCGCGGCCTCGCGCTTGGCCTGCATCGCAATGAATACCGGCGTTTCACTGAGCCAGCGGCGCAACCAGACACCTATTACGCCGAATACGCCGCCCAGCAGGAACGGGTAGCGCCAGGCGTAATCGAGGATTTGCTCCGGGGTGAACGCCTGCGCCAGGAAGGTCGCGGTCAGCGCTCCGATCAGATAACCAAAGGTCAGCCCTGCCTGCAAAAAGCCCAAGGCATAACCACGATGGCCGGCCGGCGCGTGCTCGGCCACAAACACCCAGGCGCTCGGCACCTCGCCGCCCACCGCAGCCCCTTGCAGAACCCGCAGGGCCAACAGCAGCAGCGGGGCGAAATAGCCAATCTGGGCGTAAGTCGGCATGATACCGATCAGCAGGCACGGCAGCGCCATCATCAGGATGCTCAGGCTGAACACCTTCTTGCGCCCCAGACGATCGGCGAAATGCGCCATCAGGATCCCGCCCAGCGGCCTGGCCAGATAGCCGGTGACGAAAATCCCGAAACTTTGCAGCAGCCTCAGCCATTCAGGCATTTCCGGCGGGAAGAACAGTTGGCTGAGGGTCAGGGCGAAAAACACGAAAATGATGAAATCGTAGATTTCGAGCGCACCGCCCAGAGCCGCAAGGCCAAGGGTCTTGTAGTCCGAGCGGCTGAAGGGAGCCGGGCGCGATTCGTTAGGGGCAGTCATCAAAAAGAACTCTGGCGTAGGCAAAAACCAAGGCGCACATGGTCTACGCAAATGCGCCAGCGAACAACCCGTTAGACCATAGTCCTGAAATGCAGAAACGTTGTCACAAAACGTGACCGATTGTTTTACTGTGGGCACCTGTCCAGACGGGCCTTTGCAGCCCCGAAGACCATAACAAACATAAAAATAGAGGTACTCCTGTGGCCGCTGATATCGAAGATACCCGCTCCGCCCGCTTTGCCCTGCGCTGTTCAAACTTTGCCGAACGCTGGTTTCCCGACTCCTGGGTGTTCGCCGCCCTGGCGGTGATCATCGTCGCCGTGGCGACCTTGTTCATGGGGGCCAAGCCCACCGACGCCGCCATGGCCTTCGGTGACGGATTTTGGAGCCTGATCCCATTCACCATGCAGATGGCGTTCGTGGTGATTGGAGGTTATGTGGTGGCCAGTTCGCCACCCGCCGTGAAACTGATCGACCGCCTCGCGCGCATCCCAAGCAACGGCCGTTCCGCCGTCGCCTGGGTTGCCCTGATTTCCATGGTCGCATCTCTGTTGAACTGGGGTCTGTCGCTGGTGTTCGGCGGCTTGCTGGTACGCGCACTCGCCCGCCGTACCGACCTGAAAATGGATTATCGCGCAGCCGGCGCGGCCGCCTATCTGGGGCTTGGCGCTGTGTGGGCCCTGGGCCTGTCGTCGTCTGCCGCGCAATTACAGGCCAACCCGGCCAGCCTCCCGCCGTCGATTCTGTCGATCACAGGGGTGATTCCTTTCACCGAGACGATCTTTCTCTGGCAGTCCGGCGTGATGCTGCTGGCGCTGATCGTGATCTCGCTGATCATTGCCTACGCCACCGCGCCGGGTCCCAAGTCGGCCCGTGATGCCCAGGCCTGCGGCGTCGACCCGAGCTTCAACCTGCCACCGCTGCAACCGCGCACCCGTCCGGGCGAATGGCTGGAGCACAGCCCACTGCTGACGATCGTGCTGGTGCTGCTGGCCGCCGGTTGGCTGTTCCACGAGTTCTCGACCAAACCTGCGATCACGGCGATTTCGGGGCTGAACACTTACAACTTCCTGTTCATCATGCTGGGCGCGCTGCTGCACTGGCGTCCGCGCAGCTTCCTTGACGCGGTGGCGCGCGCGGTGCCGACCACCACCGGTGTGCTGATCCAGTTTCCGTTGTATGGCTCGATCGCCGCATTGATGACCACTGTCAAGGGCACCGATGCGCAGACCCTGGCCCACCATATCTCGACCTTTTTCGTACAGATCGCCTCGCACGATACTTACGCGCTGTTGATGGGTGTGTACTCGGCGATCCTCGGTTTCTTCATTCCGTCCGGCGGCGGCAAATGGATCATCGAAGCGCCGTATGTCATGCAGGTGGCGACCGACCTCAACTATCACCTGGGTTGGGCCGTGCAGATCTATAACGCGGCCGAAGCGCTGCCGAACCTGATCAACCCGTTCTATATGCTGCCGTTGCTCGGCGTGTTGGGTTTGAAGGCGCGGGACCTGATCGGTTTCTCCTTCGTGCAACTGCTGGTGCACACACCACTCGTGCTGTTTTTGCTGTGGGCATTGGGGACGACGCTGGCGTACACGCCTCCAGTCATGCCATAAAGAAACAGGGCCGATCGTGCTATCGGCCCTGTTTTTCGCGGGTCTGTTTCTGTTCGCCTCTCTATCGGGACCACACGCTGACAAGGATCTGAGCATGTTAAAACTCGCTGGACTCACCCTCGCCGCCCTCACCCTCAGCACCGCTGCCCATGCGGATGTCGGCCTGAAGCTGGGCAGTACCGAGCGCGTCACCCGCCTGTTCGCCTACCCCAACAACTGCAACGTGATCTGCTTTCGCAACTGGACGCTGGAGCAGACCGTGGAACACTACCTGACACAAAGCGTGCAGCGCGATGGCTACAGCGATGCGAAGGTGCAGGTCAAAAACGATAACGGCCAGCTACACGCCGAAATCCTCGGCGTGCCGCCCCGTTATGAAAAGCCGCTGACCGCGCTGCTCGATGCGGGCGATCTGGCCTACACCGGCGCCAGCAAGCTCAATGCCGACGGCAAGTGGGCGTACAACTGGTACTTGTTCCTGCCGCTGGGCATGGCCCTGGAAAACCGCAGAAGCGTCGAACTGCTGCACTTCCCGCCGGATTACTCGCTGACCCAGGCGCAGGATTATCTGAAATCGGCCACAACCGACCGCTGGGCCTCGCTGTTGACGATCAACGGCGTCGCCGCCGAGCAGACACCGGCTTACCAGACCATCATCGACATTGCTCCGATTGCCGCGCCCTCCAACGCCGGCAAGGACCTGGAAGGGGTTTATGACTACTTCAAGGACTACCAGACCACCATGGTCAAGCAACTGAGCCAGACCTCCAGCGGCACGGCATTGCCAATGGTGGCCTTTGGCTCGCCCGTACGGACCTGGATCAAGCAGCAATACGGGCCCACCGTGAACGTACTGGGCCTGGTCAGCATCAACCCGACCGGCGCGCTGAAAGTGCCGGTATTGGGCGCCAACCACCCCAGTTATATCTGGTATGCGGCGGACCCGGACAGCTACACCGGCAAGGATGCACAGGCACAGGCCGATGCGGCGGGCCTCAAAGTCATGGGCCAGGATCTGGCCGCGTCGTGCTGGCAAGCCACCATGGGCCGCGAACCCGACAGCAATCCGGACATCGAGCTACGAACCTGCACCCAGACCTGGCAAGTCGCTCAGGCAGAGAAGACCTGTCAACTGTTCTACACCTCGATTCGCGACTTGACGCCTGCGCAGGCCGCTGCCAAATGCACATCAGCACCGATCAAGGCGCAACTCAAGCAACTCAAGGTTCCGACACCCGCGACCGCGGCACCTGCTGCCGCTCACCTGTAAAAAAACGCGCATTCGCATGTAAGCCCAGGCGGACATGCAAATGCGCGCTTTTCTCCTGTCAGATGTGACAGTAGACCGACCCGCCTATTTGCGAGAGGCTTGCGCCACACCCATGTGCCGCAGAGTTGACAGGATGTCAGCTGCCGGAGGTCGCAGCACCCAGACAACAGGGACCGTTATGACTGCCCAGACAAAACAGCCGGTTACCCAATCATCAACCGACGGCGGCATCTACGCGTCCAGCAGGTTGCCGGTCCACCGTGGTTTCCCCTCCCGTCACGATTTTGAAATCGTCACCAACGCCAAGGGTGTTGCAGTGGCGGTCACGGCCTTGCGTGATTTCCTGCGACTTGGCCGGGTTTGCCGGGTATCCGGCCAACTCTTGCCTTATCGCAACCTGCACACCCGCCAGCTCGCGCCGGGGATCCACGTCTTCGACCCCCTCTTCTGCAGCCTGCTCAACCACAGCTGCGACCCCAACGTGTTTCTCGATATGAGTGAGTTGTGGTTATGGGCGTTGAAGGACATCAAAAAGGGAGATCGCTTGACGATGGACCTCGCCATGACCGAAGACAAACTGCAGCGGCAGTTTGCCTGCCGCTGTGGTTCACCGGGATGCCGGGGCTGGATTACCGGCTACGACGAAATGCCGAATGCCAATGGTCAGCTGTTCTTTCGCAAACGGCGCAGCCCCGGTCCGGGTTGACGGTTGTTACGGGGCGTCGATCGGGCGCAGTCGGTATTGCGGCGGCAACTGCTCGAAACCACTGATGGTGGCATTGAGGCTTTTCCAGCGACCGTCCTTGATGCCGTAGATGCAACCGTGAATCGACAGTTTCTGCCCCCGATGCCAGGCATTTTGCACAATGCTGGTGTGGCCCACGTTGGCCACCTGCTGGATCACATTGAGTTCGCACAAGCGGTCGACCCGCTCTTCTTCGGTGGCGAAAGTGGCCAGTTCTTCACGCTTTTCGTAGTACAGATCACGAATCGAGCGCAGCCAACCGTCGATCAGGCCGAACTGACGGTCCTGCATCGAGGCCCGCACACCACCACAGCCATAGTGGCCGGTGACGAGGATGTGTTTGACCTTGAGCACGTCAACGGCGTACTGGATTACCGACAGGCAATTGAGGTCGGTGTGCAGCACCACGTTGGCGACGTTACGGTGGACGAACAGGTCGCCAGGCAGCATGCCAACAATCTCGTTCGCCGGCACACGGGCGTCGGAGCAGCCGATCCACAGGTATTCCGGGGTTTGCTGACGGGCCAGTTTGGCGAAGAAATCAGGATCTTCCTGTTTGATCGCGTCAGCCCAACGCGCGTTGTTATCAATCAGATCTTGTAATTCGTTCATGCATGAAGCCTCGATAATGATGCGCTGGTTTGACAGACAACCGTCCGTCGAGGTCACGCATCAGATGCAGATTGCCGTAGATGCATATTACCGGTGTTCCATGCCGGCGGAATTCTGGGCAGCCCAGTGGGTCCACCCAAGTAAGGACCACAGTATGAGGAATTGCCATGACTGATTCACGACGTCCATTTGACGCAGCGCAACCAGAGCCCATTGATGACAACGAAGATCGCATGGGATCGATGCATGAGCTGGATTTCGACGAGCAAGAGCCCAGCGCGAAGATCGGCGATGAACTGCCGGAAAAGGAGCGCAAGCAGCTGATGCCCGAGGAGCGCGTACGAGAAGCCGGAATGACCGGCGCATCGACCGCTGACCACGAAGCCACCGACGATGACCTGAGCCCCGAGACTCTCATCCGCGAGGACGGTGCTCGGGATGCCCGTGAGGCAGGGGATGACGGTCAAGCCGATTGGGATTTGAGCGTGGTCGACGAGAATGAAATCGGCGGCGGTGACGGGCTGGATGAGGCTGAACTGGCGCGGCGCAGGCCTTTGGATGGCAAGCCCTGACAGGATCGTTATCGTCGGAACGCCCCCGGAGCGAGCTTTCTCCGGGCGGGGTTCCGACGATGCTTTCAGGCGATCATTCCACCAAGGTGCAGGCCATCACCACCGCATCCTCACGCCCACCCACCGCCGGGTAGTAATCCCGACGTCGGCCAATCTCGTTGAACCCATACCGCTCATAAAGCCTGAACGCCGAAGTATTACTGTCGCGAACCTCGAGGAAACACTCCCGGGCCTCGGCCTTATAGGCAATCGACATCAAATGCTCCAGTAGCGTCAACCCGAGGCCGCGGCCCTGGTTTTCCGGTTTAACCGTGATGTTCAGCAGGTGCGCTTCATCCAGGATGATTTGCACCACCCCGTGGCCCACCTGTTGCGAACCTTCGAACATCAGCCATATCTGGTATTTGCCCAGCCCGTCGAGAAAAATCCCGCGTGTCCATGGGTGGCTATACGCTGCGTATTCAATCTTCAGCACAGCCTCGAGGTCCGCCTCGGTCATCGGGCGGAACGATACAGCGTCAGTCATTCGATTCTTTCCAGCGCGCCATCAGCCGACGCATGGCTTGCCAGACATCAGCCTTACGCTGTGGCTCGTCCATTAACAATTCCAGGCCCGGCAGGGCCCAAACCGAACCCAGGCCGTCGACCTGGAGTTCTCGGTTGAATGATTCAGCGTTGCTCTCACCGGCAAAACGCACCGCTGGCAGGCCGATCAGCCACACGCAAACGCACGGCGCGTCCTCCAGCCGGGCCGAGAGAAAACCCTGCACGAAGTCGCGGGCTGCTTCCGGGCCCTGATCCATGGTGCCCCGGGCCAGCAGCGGCCAGCGCACCGGGTCGCCGACAATCTGCGGGCTGTCCGGCAGACCGGCGGCGCGCAGCATGTCCTTGAGCAACAAATACGCCGGATCGCGGCTCTGGAAGCGTTCGCCTGTGGGTAACTCCACCAGCAGCAGGCAACGGCCAGCACGCAGCAATTGCAGCGCGAACCGCGGCGGCGGCACTGGCGTCGGCTTGACGACTGCTGGAGCCTCCTCCTCCACCGGAGGTGTGGCGACACGTGTGCTCGGCGAGGACGGCCTCGGCACTTCGATCTTCACTCGCTCGACAGGCCTGGCCACCGGTTGGACAGGCGCATCCGCCACGACCACGGGCGCCAGGGGCGCCTCGACCAGCGGCGAAGGCATCTCCAGCAACTCGGGCCGCGAGGGGGCGGCGAAGGGCAATTCGGTACGCGGCAGCCAGTTGACCACCTGCATGGCGGTCAAATAAGCGCGGCGACGGGACTCGATAAGCAAAGGTCGGCCACTTGTGGATAACTAAAGTGCGCTGATTCTACCGCCGTTCGCTCAAGATCGCCCGCGCTGATGATCGATAGACCTCACCGCCAGCCTTTGCACCAGGGAAAAATGGCGACAGCCCGTCCCCGGAGTGAATCGACAGGGCTGCGATGCAGTACAATCGCGGCTTTTAATTGCCAACCAGCCGGCCATTCCGATGATCGAACCCAAGCGCGTCTTGCGCGCCCTCGCTGAACACTGGGCACTTCTGGAGCCACTGTGCGAGCACTTCGACCAAGGCACACTGAGCCTCAACGAACTGCGCACGCAGCTGGCGACCCAGCAACTGGACAGTACGCCGCAGGACATCACCAACCTGCTGGACGTGTGGATCCGCCTCGACATCCTGGTGCCCGTGGCCAAAAGCCCGAACCGTTTCGAGCTCAATGCGCAGATCCATGACTTCCTGGCGTATCTACGTCGTGAGCACCGCCTGGGCCTGTGCCTGGAAATCGAAGCTTACCTGCGCCACCTCGAGCGTCTGGCCGGTTACATCCAGGATGCCTTCGACGTGCGCGACGGCCACGACCTGGCGCGCCAGTTGCGCCTGCTCGACATGCGCGTACGCGATGTATTGAAAAAACTCGCCAACGACGAACAAGCCCTGGTGGCCGTGGCCGAACGGGCCAAGACCAGCGACCGCCAGATTCCGCTACGCCAGCGTTACGCCGAAGTGCTGGCGACCTGGGACGAATACGTCGAGCCGATGATCCAACTGGTGAACGCCGACGGTGCCTTCGAACAAGGCGTACGCAAGGTCGAAACCGTGTTGTTGAAAATGCTCACCGAGCAGCAACGACTTGGCCACCTGGTCGACGACGACATGCTGCTGCGCACCCACGCGCGCATCCTCGAAATGCAGACGAGCGCCCAATTGACGCTGCGTCACGCCCGCGAGCTGCTGTTGCCGCTGCGTGAAGAGGCTCGACGCCACAATGCCGTGACCCGTGGCGCGGCCCTGGCCCTGGCGGCCATCCGGCGAAAGGGCATCGACGCGGTGCCGCAAGCGGCGATGCCAATGTTCACCCGGCCGCAGAGCACGTTCCTCGGCAGCGCCAGCCAGGTTGAAGCCTATGTTTACGCCCTGGCCCGTTTCGAGCCAAAACCGGCGCGTTTCCCCAAGGCCCACAAAACCCACAGCGGCGTGGGTGCCCCGCGCGCGCCGCGCACCGTTCGGGAGATGCTCGATCGCTGCGAAGACGCCCTGCCCATGCCGGACTTGATGACCTGGCTGCTGGAGCAGGAGCCGGACGGCGCCACCGACGAATTGCTCTACTGGTTCTCGCGCCTGTCGCGGGAGAAACGCTTCAAGCGCGAGCGTCTGGAACGTCGCGACTACTTCACACATGAGCACCAGGTCAGCCTGCGCTCCTTCGCCCTGCTCTCGGCCGCCGCCGATGCCACCGAGAATTCTGCGAGCAAACCACATGCATCTTGATCTATCCGAACTGTCCCAACTGGCACCGATCTTTCGCGAGCTGTTCAAGGGCTATCACGTCAGCCGCCGCGATCCGGAGCTGTACGCGCAATTGTCCAACTTCCAGGACCAGTACCGCACGCTGTTCAAGGCCCTGGGCTTTGAACTGGTGTGCGACACCCGGGCTTCTACTACTTCGTGCCGGACCTCGCTGCGGCAGCGGTCAACAAGACCGCGCAACGCCTGGCGCTGTTCACCTTCATCCTGGTCGAGCACCTGGCTGACCAGGGCCGTGACCCGATCGCCGTGCTGGACGGCGGCAGCCTTGGTCGCGACGAACTGCCGTCGCTGCTGGAAAAGTACCGCGATCTGTTCATCCAGGCCGAAGTACAGACCCAGGACGAGCTTGAAGAAAAAATCATGCGCCGCATGACCCAGCTCGGTTTCGCCAGCGAAGACAACGGCGTTTACCGCTTCCTGCCGCCGATGCACCGGTTCCTGGACGTCTGCCTGTCGGTCCAGCAAGACCGCGACCTGGCCGCCAGCCTGCACAGTGTGCTGCCGTTGCCGGCACCGGTGCTGATCGACGAAGACAGCGACGAAAAACTGCTGCAAACCGATGATCCGCTGGATTTGAGCGAATTTGAAGGAGAGGGTGTCGAGGAAAGCGAAGAAGACGCCCTCGCCCGCGCCATTGCCGAAGAACAGGAGACCGACGCATGAGCAAGGAACGCTACGGCATCCGCCGCTTCGCCCTTTTGAACACCGCCGGCTACAGCCTTGGTTTGTTCCCGCTGGAAGAGCCGCTGTCGGTCTACGGCGCGAACAACCTCGGCAAGTCCGCGTCGATCAACGCCCTCCAGTTTCCCATCCTGGCGCGCATGTCGGACATGAGTTTCGGCAAATACAGCCTGGAACAATCCCGTCGTTTCTACTTCGCCTCGGACACGAGCTACATCCTGGTGGAAGTCGCACTGCCTCACGGCCCGCACGTGATTGGCGTGGTCGGTCGCGGTCCTGGCGGTGGTTTCGGTCACCAGTTCTTCGCCTACGCCGGCAAGCTCGATCTGGCGCACTACCAGAAGAACGACACCTGCCTGCGCCAGAAAGAGCTGTTCACCAACCTGGAGCGTGAAGGCCTGAAAGCCTACGAGCTGAAGCCTGACGAACTGCGGCGCCTGCTGGTAGGCGGTCACACCTCGATTCCGCTGGACCTGACGCTGATCCCGCTGCGCTCCACCAGTGAACAGAGCCTGAAAACCTTCCGGGCCTTGTTCATCAACCTGCTGCACATGCGCGAAATTACCGCCGCCAAGCTCAAGCAGCTGTTCCTCGATGCGTTCGAGCACAGCCTGCGTTCCGGTAGCGTCGATTACATCGCCGCGTGCGAAGAAGCCTTCCGCGACGTACGTCGCATGGAGCAGGACTACAACTCCCTGGTCACCGCCGGCCCGTTGGTCGAAGCCCTGTCCGCAGGCGTCACCCAGCGCAACATCCTGCGCGGCAAGCTGCACCGCATTTCGCCTGTGCTCGACTCGTTGCTCGGTACCTGGTCGGATTACGCCAGTGCGCGCAAGGAAGAGCTGACCATCCAGGCCGAGCACTATCGCAACGAGCAGGACGCCCTGCAAAACGATCAGCGTAGCGGCACCCAGGAGCTGATGCGCCTGGAACGGGAAATCACCGGCATCCAGCGCTGGCTCGGCGAACTCTCGGCACTGAAGAACCGCTTCGCGCTGGTCGACGACGTCAAAGTGTTGGAGCAACAACTGCTCGCCGCCAAGGATGCCCACGATGAACTGGCCGGTGCATTGGCGCAGTCGCGACAGTTCTCCGCCGAGGATCTGGATGAACGTCTGCGCGATCTGGAAAAACGCCTGAAGTCGGTCAAGCAGCAACTCGATCACGCCGACAACAATAGCTATGCACGCCTGCGCGAAGAGTTTTCGCAACAGGACGTCGAGCGCCTGATGCGTCTGTTCAACAGCGCGCTGTTCAGCCTGCCGCTGGGCGAACACGGGATTGCACTGGACGAGGACGGCCAGTGGGTCAAATCCATGGAGCTGATCCTCGATGGCTTCAAGGGCGAGCGCTTTGAGGTGCCAGGCCTGAGCATCGACCTCTCGCACATCGAACCTCCGGCGCTGCAAGCCCTGGCCGACCGAGCGGCGTTGCGCGATCAGAAAGAGCGCCTGGAAAAAGAACTCAAGCAGCTGAAAACACAGCAAGCCGTGGCGGCCGACCGCGCGGCGAGCAAGACCCAGACCGAAGCGCTGTACCAGCAAGTGCTGGATGCACAGAAAGCCCTGGAGGACTTCCGCCGCGCGCAAACCCTGAGCGCCGAAGAAGGTGACAAGCTCGAACAACTGGCGCAGATGGAAGCCGCACAGGACGAGTTGAAGCGCTCCAGCGACGCGTTCACCGAACGCGTCCAGCAACTATCGGCCAAGCTGCAATTGGTCGGCCGGCAGATCGGCGACATGGAAGCCAAGCAGCGCACCCTCGACGACGCCCTGCGTCGCCGTCAATTGCTGCCGGCAGACTTGCCATTCGGCACGCCGTTCATGGACCCGATCGACGACTCCATGGACAACCTGCTGCCGCTGCTCAATGACTACCAGGACAGTTGGCAAGGCCTGCAACGCAGCGACGGTCAGATCGAGGCGCTGTACGCCCAGGTGCGTCTCAAGGGCGTGGCCAAGTTCGACAGCGAAGACGATATGGAACGTCGCCTGCAACTGTTGATCAACGCTTATGCGCACCGCACCGACGAAGCCCTTACCCTGGGCAAGGCTCGTCGCGCCGCCGTGACCGACATCGCCCGGACCCTGCGCAATATCCGCAGCGACTACGACAGCCTCGAACATCAACTGGCGTTGTTCAACCGCGAGATCAACAAGCGGCAGGTGTCCAACCTGCAAAGCTTCCGCATCGTGCTCGCCCCGAACAAGGAAGCGCTCAAGCACATCGATCAGATCATCCACAGCGCCGGCCAATACGAGGAAGGCGAAACCCTCTCCGTATTCGACTTGAGTCAAAGCGCCGAGCAGGACAACAAGAACGAGGAAGCCAAGGAATACCTGGCGCGCCTGGTGGCGGCGAACCACAACCAGCTCGGGCTCAAGGACCTGTTCGAGTTGGCGTTCGAAATCACCAAGGTCAACGGCCAGCCGGTGATCCACACCGACATCGATGGCGCCGCGTCCAATGGCACCACAATGACCATCAAGGCGCTGACCAACATGTACCTATTGCTGCATTTGATGGACCGCGACCAGGCCGGCCGCGTGCGTTTGCCGTACTACCTCGACGAGGCAGCGGACATCGACGAACGTAACCAGGCGGCATTGCTGGAAACCAGCCTGCAATTGGGCTTCGTGCCGATCCTGGCCAGTGTGAAACCGCAGGTCTGCGCCAGTGTGGCAATCGACCTGGAAGGTGGCAGTGGGCCAAACGGCATCTACATCGACGAGGCGGACTGGAAGTACATCCGTCGTCACGATCAGGTGAAGGCCGTGGTCAATGTCGAGTCGGATGAGCCGGAGCTGGATGCGGTCTGATCCTGCGCAATAAATGAAAAGGGCCGCGATCCATTGGATGGCGGCCCTTTTTTTGTCTGGGGGTTTTGGGTTGTCTGTGCCGGCCCCTTCGCGAGCAAGCCCGCTCCCACAGTGATTTTGGGTGTGGCTCGCGATAGGGCCTTACTTGCCGAGCGAGATCTTCGGCGCCCAGGTCAACCACTCATCCTCGAACTTGTCGAACAACGGGAACGTCTGCTCCGGTCGCGCCGGCGCGCCCATGCGATCACCTTCCGGTGTTGCGAAGGCGATACCGCCCTGCAGCAGCGTCTCCAGCGATTCGGTCCGGACCGTCGCACCCTTGAACAATCCGTAATCGAAACCAAAACCGCTGGTGTTCCAGAAGCGCGTACCACTGCGTACCAACGGCGCATATTTCGGTTCGATCAGGATGTGCACCAATACGCGGTCCGCCGTCTGGCCCAACTCATACCCCGTCACCTTGCCCACCGTCACTTCGCGATAGGTGACCGGCACGCCGATTTTCAGCGATCCACGGCGAGCGGCGCTCAGTACGAGGCTAAGACCGTCTTCCGATTTGACAATTTCCGGAGGTGTGGTCAACGCAACGAAATTCTTCTGCGGCGCCGCGCTCTTCGCCGCTGGCTGCACTTCGATGTACTGACCGGTCACCAGGGTTTCCAGGTTCTGCGTCTTGATCAGGCCCAGCTCAGGCTTGACCACCCAGAATCGACTGCCGGCACGGGCGATGCGCTCCGGTACTTCGGTAATCCGCGCGGTAAGCAGCACCGACTGCAGGTCATCGCTCAAGTCGACATCTTCGACCTTGCCCACATCCAGGCCTTTGAAACGTATCGGCGTGCCGCTGCGCAGACCGTCGGCGCGATCCACTTTGATGGTGATGACTTCACCTTTCTGATTGGCTTCGTCGTGGCTGGCAAACAGGCGGAAGCGCGGGATGCGCTTCTGCAGGGGCGCTTTCGCCAGTGGCGTTTCGAAAGCGATACCGCCAGCCATCAGGCTTTGCAGCGACTCACTCTTGACCTGAATGCCGCCGGTCAATCCGCCGGTGAGGGTAACGCCGCTGGCGTTCCAGAAACGGGTGGAGGCGTTCACCAATCCTTCGTATTCCTTCTCGATGTGCACGCCGATCACCAGTTGCTTCTTGGTGCGCGAGAACTGATAGCTCTGAACCGAACCGACCTTGACCTGTTTGTAAAGAATCGGGCTGCCCACCTCCAGCGATCCCAGATTGTCGGTGAATAACACCAAGTGCAGGCCGGGTGAGCGCAGGTCCAACGGCGGCGCCTTGGCCCGAGCGATAAATTCACGCTGTGGAGTAGCGCCCTTGTCACCAGGACGCACTGCGATGTAATTGCCTTTGACCAGCGCTTCGAGGCCGGTGATACCTGCCAGGGAGATCGATGGTTTGACCACCCAGAACTGCGTGCCTTCGACCAGGTAATCTTCGGCCAGCGGGTCCAGGGTCAACTCGGCGGAAGCACCGGACAGGTCCGGATCGATTTTCAGCGTTTTCAAGTTACCGACTTGAATGCCCTTGTACATGACTGGCGTCCGTCCGGCCTGAAGGCCTTCAAAATCGCTGAGTTTGACCTTGACCTTGATCCCGGCGGCAGCGGCATCATAATCCTCGTACAGGCGAAACGGCAGGCTCGGATCGGTGGGAGGGCTGTCCTTGCGGTTTTCCGGGGTGGCGAACGCGATACCGCCGGCGACGATGCTGGCCAAGGATTCGCTGCGCACCTTCACGCCGGACAGGTTGGCATCGATACTGATGCCGCTGGCATTCCAGAAACGCGTATGTTTACGCACGAGCTTGGCGTAGGTTGGTTCGATGAACACCTTGAGCTCGACCGTACTTTGATCTTCTGACAGCACGTAGCTTTTGATCTGACCGACCCGGATTTGTTTGTAGAACACCGGGCTTCCCCGGTTCAGCGAGCCGAGGCGGTCAGCCTTTATGGTCAAGTGCAGGCCCGGTTGTGCATCTGACAGCGGCGGCTCTTCGGCCAACGCCTTGAACTTGCGCGCGGGCTCACCCTCCCCCGGACTGATGGCGACATAGTTGCCGGAGACCAATGTCTCCAAACCAGAAATACCGGCCAGGGTTACGCTCGGCTTGACCAGCCAGAAGCGTGTGCTGGTACGCAGGTATTGCTCGACGTCCTTGTTCATCTCGACCGTGGCAATCACCGCTTTGGAGGCGCCTTCGTCATCGAGCTTGAGGGTTTTCACCTTGCCGACCGGCATGCCTTTGTAGACCACTTCGGTCTTGTTGGCCTGAATGCCTTCACCACTCTCGAAACGCACCTGAATCTCGATGCCTGTTTCGTTGTAGGCGCGCCAACCGAGCCAACCACCAATGATCAGGGCGATCAGGGGCAACACCCAGATGGCGGACCAGTTGGAGGCCGGTCGGGTTTTCGCTTTAGGCAAATCAGTCATGGTCGTCGTCCGACTCCGTGTTATCCCAAATCAGTCGGGGATCAAATGTTACTGCGGCAAGCATTGTAAGAATCACCACACTGGCGAAAGCGATCGCGCCAAGATTGGCTTCGACACTGGCAAGCCGTCCGAAATTCACCACCGCAACAAGGATGGCAATCACAAATATGTCGAGCATCGACCAACGACCAATGAACTCGATAAAACGGTACATCCAGATGCGCTGGCGAGCCGACAGCGGCTGGTGGCGCTGAACTGAAAACAACAGCAACGCGATACCAACCAGCTTGAAGGTCGGCACTAGAATACTGGCGATGAACACCACGGCAGCGATGGGAATCATGCCGTGCTGAACCAACTGGATGACGCCGGACATGATGGTACTGGGGTCGCCCTGGCCAAGTGAGCGGACCGTCATGATCGGCAGGACGTTGGCCGGTATGTAGAGAATGGCAGCGGTGATCAGCAACGCCCAGGTACGGACGATGCTGTTCGGGCGTCGCGAGTGGACCAGCGCCCCACAACGGGTACAGGCCTGCTCATCAGTGCCGGCTTCCTGCCGGTTCAACTCGTGGCATTCAGCACAAATCAGAATGCCTGCATCAATCGCCCGCATGGGCATCCTCTCCTGATAGTGCCTGCCAGACCTGATGAGGCGACATCACCACCTCCAACCAGACCTGGACCAACAACAAGCCGATGAAGCATGCCAGACCAAGGCCGACAGTGAGCGCTGCCATATCTGCCAGCTTTACGATCGCCACCAGCACGCCCATGAGGTAGACCTCGAGCATTCCCCAATCGCGCAAGTGGTGATAAATCCGGTAGAGCAGCAGCCCGTAACTACGGCCGACATCAAATCGAATGCTCAACAATACGGCCAATTGGCACAGCAGCTTGAGTAACGGGATGGCCATGCTGCATAGGAAGACGATCACCGAAACACCTTGCATTCCGGTATCGAACAAGCCGACAACGCCCGTCCAGACAGTGTCTTGCGACTCCTGCCCGAGTAGATTGAGCTGCATGATGGGTAAAAAGTTCGCCGGGATGTACAACAACAGCGCGGCGATCACCAGGGCGAGGCTGCGCTGCACCACATTGTGTCGATGGGCGTAGAGTTCGTAACCACAGCGAGGGCACAAGGCTTTCTCGCCATGGGCAAGTGTGGGCTTGCGCATCAGCAAGTCGCACTCATGGCACCCCACCAGGTCGTCCAGCGGTAATTCTGACAGCCCTGAGGTGTCAACCGGATCTGGCATACAGGCTCTGACTCCGAAAATGATCGACCTATTCTAGTGCCGCGAGTTGAAAATAACTGTGCAAATTTGTGAGGGTGTGCAGCGCTGTTTTGTTCCGCGCAAAAACAAAACCCCAACTGCTTTCGCAATTGGGGTTTCGGAATTTAATCTTGACGATGACCTACTCTCACATGGGGAAACCCCACACTACCATCGGCGATGCATCGTTTCACTGCTGAGTTCGGGATGGGATCAGGTGGTTCCAATGCTCTATGGTCGTCAAGAAATTCTTGAGCTGACGTGTCTTTCGACATTCCAGCGAATCGGGTATGTGATGGCTTTCGGTGCTTTGTGAGTCGCAAACTTTCGGTTCGTTTCGTCTTCACAACACCGCAATCTGGCCTTTCGACTCAAATTGCTTGGGTGTTATATGGTCAAGCCTCACGGGCAATTAGTATTGGTTAGCTCAACGCCTCACAGCGCTTACACACCCAACCTATCAACGTCGTAGTCTTCGACGGCCCTTCAGGGAACTCAAGGTTCCAGTGAGATCTCATCTTGAGGCAAGTTTCCCGCTTAGATGCTTTCAGCGGTTATCTTTCCCGAACATAGCTACCCGGCAATGCCACTGGCGTGACAACCGGAACACCAGAGGTTCGTCCACTCCGGTCCTCTCGTACTAGGAGCAGCCCCTCTCAAATCTCAAACGTCCACGGCAGATAGGGACCGAACTGTCTCACGACGTTCTAAACCCAGCTCGCGTACCACTTTAAATGGCGAACAGCCATACCCTTGGGACCGGCTTCAGCCCCAGGATGTGATGAGCCGACATCGAGGTGCCAAACACCGCCGTCGATATGAACTCTTGGGCGGTATCAGCCTGTTATCCCCGGAGTACCTTTTATCCGTTGAGCGATGGCCCTTCCATACAGAACCACCGGATCACTAAGACCTACTTTCGTACCTGCTCGACGTGTCTGTCTCGCAGTCAAGCGCGCTTTTGCCTTTATACTCTACGACCGATTTCCGACCGGTCTGAGCGCACCTTCGTACTCCTCCGTTACTCTTTAGGAGGAGACCGCCCCAGTCAAACTACCCACCATACACTGTCCTCGATCCGGATAACGGACCTGAGTTAGAACCTCAAAGTTGCCAGGGTGGTATTTCAAGGATGGCTCCACGCGAACTGGCGTCCACGCTTCAAAGCCTCCCACCTATCCTACACAAGCAAATTCAAAGTCCAGTGCAAAGCTATAGTAAAGGTTCACGGGGTCTTTCCGTCTAGCCGCGGATACACTGCATCTTCACAGCGATTTCAATTTCACTGAGTCTCGGGTGGAGACAGCGCCGCCATCGTTACGCCATTCGTGCAGGTCGGAACTTACCCGACAAGGAATTTCGCTACCTTAGGACCGTTATAGTTACGGCCGCCGTTTACCGGGGCTTCGATCAAGAGCTTCGCGTTAGCTAACCCCATCAATTAACCTTCCGGCACCGGGCAGGCGTCACACCCTATACGTCCACTTTCGTGTTTGCAGAGTGCTGTGTTTTTAATAAACAGTCGCAGCGGCCTGGTATCTTCGACCGGCATGGGCTTACGGAGCAAGTCCTTCACCCTCACCGGCGCACCTTCTCCCGAAGTTACGGTGCCATTTTGCCTAGTTCCTTCACCCGAGTTCTCTCAAGCGCCTTGGTATTCTCTACCCAACCACCTGTGTCGGTTTGGGGTACGGTTCCTGGTTACCTGAAGCTTAGAAGCTTTTCTTGGAAGCATGGCATCAACCACTTCGTGTTCTAAAAGAACACTCGTCATCAGCTCTCGGCCTTAGAATCCCGGATTTACCTAAGATTCCAGCCTACCACCTTAAACTTGGACAACCAACGCCAAGCTGGCCTAGCCTTCTCCGTCCCTCCATCGCAATAACCAGAAGTACAGGAATATTAACCTGTTTTCCATCGACTACGCTTTTCAGCCTCGCCTTAGGGACCGACTAACCCTGCGTCGATTAACGTTGCGCAGGAAACCTTGGTCTTTCGGCGTGGGTGTTTTTCACACCCATTGTCGTTACTCATGTCAGCATTCGCACTTCTGATACCTCCAGCAAGCTTCTCAACTCACCTTCACAGGCTTACAGAACGCTCCTCTACCGCATCATCCGAAGATGATACCCGTAGCTTCGGTGTATGGTTTGAGCCCCGTTACATCTTCCGCGCAGGCCGACTCGACTAGTGAGCTATTACGCTTTCTTTAAAGGGTGGCTGCTTCTAAGCCAACCTCCTAGCTGTCTAAGCCTTCCCACATCGTTTCCCACTTAACCATAACTTTGGGACCTTAGCTGACGGTCTGGGTTGTTTCCCTTTTCACGACGGACGTTAGCACCCGCCGTGTGTCTCCCATGCTCGGCACTTGTAGGTATTCGGAGTTTGCATCGGTTTGGTAAGTCGGGATGACCCCCTAGCCGAAACAGTGCTCTACCCCCTACAGTGATACATGAGGCGCTACCTAAATAGCTTTCGAGGAGAACCAGCTATCTCCGAGCTTGATTAGCCTTTCACTCCGATCCACAGGTCATCCGCTAACTTTTCAACGGTAGTCGGTTCGGTCCTCCAGTCAGTGTTACCTAACCTTCAACCTGCCCATGGATAGATCGCCCGGTTTCGGGTCTATACCCAGCGACTAAACGCCCTATTAAGACTCGCTTTCGCTACGCCTCCCCTATTCGGTTAAGCTCGCCACTGAATATAAGTCGCTGACCCATTATACAAAAGGTACGCAGTCACAGAACAAAGTCTGCTCCCACTGCTTGTACGCATACGGTTTCAGGATCTATTTCACTCCCCTCTCCGGGGTTCTTTTCGCCTTTCCCTCACGGTACTAGTTCACTATCGGTCAGTCAGTAGTATTTAGCCTTGGAGGATGGTCCCCCCATATTCAGACAAAGTTTCTCGTGCTCCGTCCTACTCGATTTCATGACTAAGAGACTTTCGCGTACAGGGCTATCACCCACTATGGCCGCACTTTCCAGAGCGTTCCGCTAATCTCAAAGCCACTTAAGGGCTAGTCCCCGTTCGCTCGCCACTACTAAGGGAATCTCGGTTGATTTCTTTTCCTCAGGGTACTTAGATGTTTCAGTTCCCCTGGTTCGCCTCTTAAGCCTATGTATTCAGCTTAAGATAACCATCTTATGATGGCTGGGTTCCCCCATTCAGACATCTCCGGATCAAAGTCTGTTTGCCGACTCCCCGAAGCTTTTCGCAGGCTACCACGTCTTTCATCGCCTCTGACTGCCAAGGCATCCACCGTATGCGCTTCTTCACTTGACCATATAACCCCAAGCAATCTGGTTATACTGTGAAGACGACATTCGCCGAAAATTCGCAAAACTCTTAAGAGTCACTCACAAATTTTACCTTAGCCTGATCCGTTACCAGTGAAAGTAACGTTCAGTCTATCTTTCTATCACATACCCAAATTTTTAAAGAACGATCTAATCAAAGACTAGAAATCAATATTCACAATGGAATATTCATTTCTAAACTCTAACAAGTAGAAGCAGTTAATGGTGGAGCCAAGCGGGATCGAACCGCTGACCTCCTGCGTGCAAGGCAGGCGCTCTCCCAGCTGAGCTATGGCCCCATAACAAAATTGGTGGGTCTGGGCAGATTCGAACTGCCGACCTCACCCTTATCAGGGGTGCGCTCTAACCAACTGAGCTACAGACCCAATTTTGATGCTTAGCGCAATCAAACTTGAAGCTTGCAGCTTTAAGCTTGGAGCTGCTTCTAATCGTCTTCTTCAATGAATCAAGCAATTCGTGTGGGAGCTCATGGAGCAGCTGAGTCGTCGATTAAGGAGGTGATCCAGCCGCAGGTTCCCCTACGGCTACCTTGTTACGACTTCACCCCAGTCATGAATCACACCGTGGTAACCGTCCTCCCGAAGGTTAGACTAGCTACTTCTGGTGCAACCCACTCCCATGGTGTGACGGGCGGTGTGTACAAGGCCCGGGAACGTATTCACCGCGACATTCTGATTCGCGATTACTAGCGATTCCGACTTCACGCAGTCGAGTTGCAGACTGCGATCCGGACTACGATCGGTTTTGTGGGATTAGCTCCACCTCGCGGCTTGGCAACCCTCTGTACCGACCATTGTAGCACGTGTGTAGCCCAGGCCGTAAGGGCCATGATGACTTGACGTCATCCCCACCTTCCTCCGGTTTGTCACCGGCAGTCTCCTTAGAGTGCCCACCATAACGTGCTGGTAACTAAGGACAAGGGTTGCGCTCGTTACGGGACTTAACCCAACATCTCACGACACGAGCTGACGACAGCCATGCAGCACCTGTCTCAATGCTCCCGAAGGCACCAATCCATCTCTGGAAAGTTCATTGGATGTCAAGGCCTGGTAAGGTTCTTCGCGTTGCTTCGAATTAAACCACATGCTCCACCGCTTGTGCGGGCCCCCGTCAATTCATTTGAGTTTTAACCTTGCGGCCGTACTCCCCAGGCGGTCAACTTAATGCGTTAGCTGCGCCACTAAAGACTCAAGGTCCCCAACGGCTAGTTGACATCGTTTACGGCGTGGACTACCAGGGTATCTAATCCTGTTTGCTCCCCACGCTTTCGCACCTCAGTGTCAGTATCAGTCCAGGTGGTCGCCTTCGCCACTGGTGTTCCTTCCTATATCTACGCATTTCACCGCTACACAGGAAATTCCACCACCCTCTACCATACTCTAGCTTGTCAGTTTTGAATGCAGTTCCCAGGTTGAGCCCGGGGCTTTCACATCCAACTTAACAAACCACCTACGCGCGCTTTACGCCCAGTAATTCCGATTAACGCTTGCACCCTCTGTATTACCGCGGCTGCTGGCACAGAGTTAGCCGGTGCTTATTCTGTCGGTAACGTCAAAATTGCAGAGTATTAATCTACAACCCTTCCTCCCAACTTAAAGTGCTTTACAATCCGAAGACCTTCTTCACACACGCGGCATGGCTGGATCAGGCTTTCGCCCATTGTCCAATATTCCCCACTGCTGCCTCCCGTAGGAGTCTGGACCGTGTCTCAGTTCCAGTGTGACTGATCATCCTCTCAGACCAGTTACGGATCGTCGCCTTGGTGAGCCATTACCTCACCAACTAGCTAATCCGACCTAGGCTCATCTGATAGCGCAAGGCCCGAAGGTCCCCTGCTTTCTCCCGTAGGACGTATGCGGTATTAGCGTCCGTTTCCGGACGTTATCCCCCACTACCAGGCAGATTCCTAGGCATTACTCACCCGTCCGCCGCTCTCAAGAGAAGCAAGCTTCTCTCTACCGCTCGACTTGCATGTGTTAGGCCTGCCGCCAGCGTTCAATCTGAGCCATGATCAAACTCTTCAGTTCAAACATCTTTGGGTTTTGAGAAAACCCTAAACTTGGCTCAGCAATCGTTGGTTACATCTTTGATTTCTCGCGGAGTAACTTGTGATGCTGATAATCTGTTGACTAGCAGTCTGACTCCACAAGCACCCACACGAATTGCTTGATTCAGTTGTTAAAGAGCGGTTGGTTAAGAGCTTTCGTCTCAACCGAGGCGCGCATTCTACAGCGCCTGGCGTATCTGTCAAGCGGTTATTTTAAGAAGTTTTCAAAGTTTCCTCTGCAACTTCAACCACTTGCGCTTTCGATCTCTCGTCAGCGGGAGGCGAATTCTACAGCGTTACACGCTGCTGTCAACACCTCTTTTTACCGCTTTCGACCGAGAAGATCGAACCGTCCATCAAGCGACAACTTCCTGCCTGACCGACTCCTTCCAGGCTTCGATGATCTGAAGCTCAACACTGTCGAAAACCGCGTAACTCATTGTTTACCAAGGAGTTTTCCGTTTCGACTGCGCCGGAAGTGGGGCGAATTATAGACTTCTGAAATCTGCCGTCAACACCTTTTTATGCTTTTCTTGCAGAAGATGACTTTCCCGCCCTGAAACGCGGGATACGGCGGGCTACAGAAGGCAGACGCAGCACCAATAGCAGCGCGCCTATAACGGCATACACCGCCCACTCCTTAAGATCGGCCCGCACGATCCACAACATATGCAGCAAACTCAGTCCGAGCACGACATAGGCCAAACGATGCAACTTCTTCCAACGAGACCCCAGGCGTCGCTGACTATAGCGATTTGACGTCACCGCCAACGCCAGCAAACCAAGGAACCCCAGCGCCCCAACAATAATGTAGGGCCGCTTGCGTAATTCGACGCCCAGTTGAGACCAGTCAAATCCAAGAATGAACGTCATGTAGCCACACATGTGCAGCACCACATAGGCGAAACACCACAACCCCAACTGCCGCCGCACAGCCACCCACCCCGCCCAACCGGTCAGCTTTTGCAACGGCGTCATGCTCAAGGTGATCAGCAGCAAGATCAGCGTTCCAAGCCCAAGCCGATCAACCAACACTTTGCCAGGATCAGGCCCAAGCAAATCAGCCCACGCCTGATAGAGCCAAAGCAGCGGCCAGATAGCCGCCACTATAAAGACAGCCAATCGCCACAATCGCATCAGTAGTTTTTCCGCAGGTCGAGCCCTGTATATAACGATGCAACTTCATCCGCGTAACCATTGAACATTTGCGTCTCGCGCACATTGGGCTTGAACAATCCACTTGGCAGTCGCCGCTCCCGCGCCTGGGTCCAGCGGGGATGGTCGACCGTAGGATTCACGTTGGCGTAAAAACCATATTCATCTGCGGCGATGCTTTGCCAGGTGGTTTTCGGTTGCTCACTGACCAGGCTGATTCGCACGATGGACTTGATGCTCTTGAAACCGTACTTCCACGGCACTACCAAACGTAGAGGCGCGCCGTTTTGATTGGGCAGCTCGCGCCCATACATGCCTACCGCAAGAATAGCCAAAGGGTTCATCGCCTCATCGAGGCGCAACCCTTCTATATAAGGCCAGTCAATCAAGGCAAAACCCGAACGCTGCCCCGGCATCGTCTTGGGGTCCTGCAGCGTTTCGAAGCGAATGAATTTTGCCTTCGAAGTCGGTTCGACCTGTTTGAGCAATGCCGAGATAGGGAAACCCAGCCACGGAATGACCATCGACCAGGCTTCCACACAGCGCAGACGATAGATACGCTCCTCCAATTGGTAAGGCTTCATGAAGTCTTCCAGCGCATATCGCCCCGGCTTGCCCACCTCCCCGTCCACGACCACACTCCAGGGCTCGGTCTTCAACGCACCCGCGTTCGCAGCCGGATCGCCCTTATCGGCACCGAACTCATAGAAGTTGTTGTAGTGGGTAGCGTCCTTGAACGGCGTGATCGCCTCATCCTTGACGTTGACTGCCCCCCATTGTGTGGAAGCAAGCTTCTCGGCAAACCAGGCAGGCGCCTTGCCGGGTTCGACATCCGGGTATCGAGCGGCATCGGCAGCGCTGGTCCAACGCGGCAGACTGCTCACAGCCAGACCGGCAGCCGCAGCCCCCAGGACACTTCGACGGGATAGATAAAGAGATTGAGGCGTAACGTCCGATTCATGACAGTCGGACGCCTTGGGGACTTTGATCAGCATGGTAACTCCGCAGCATTGGAGAACAGACGCACCAATAGACTGCGGAGTATGGAGGAAATTACACGCTTTTGTTCCGGCGAAGGCGTAACAGATATTGCACCGGCCCTGACGCTGCATAAGCGAGGAACACCAGCAGCAGGATGCGGGGCGGATCACTGAACACGACTGCAAAGACAAGGACGACCGCAAGGATGGCCACGAACGGCACGCGCCCCTTCAGATCCAGTTCCTTGAAGCTGTTGTATTTGATATTGCTGACCATCAGCATGCCGGCAGCGGCAACCAACAACGCCACCAGGAACGACATCTTGGAACCCTGGATACCGTAATCGCTGAAAGCCCAGACAATGCCGGCTACCACTCCCGCAGCTGCCGGACTGGCAAGGCCGATGAAGTAGCGTTTGTCGGCGGTGCCGACCTGGGTGTTGAAACGCGCCAGGCGCAAAGCTGCACCCGCGACATAGATGAAGGCAACCATCCAACCGACCTTGCCCATATCGCCCAAGGCCCAGCCGAACGCCAGCAAGGCAGGCGCGACACCGAAGGCGACCATGTCCGACAGCGAGTCGTACTCGGCACCGAAGGCACTTTGGGTGTTGGTCATGCGGGCCACGCGACCATCAAGGCCATCGAGCACCATGGCCACGAAAATCGCGATGGCGGCGAATGCGAAATATTTGCTGGCACCGGCTGCGTCGCCAGCACTCAGGGCGCTCTGCGCACTCATCGAGCTGATGATCGAGTAAAACCCGGCGAACAGGTTCGCCGTGGTGAAAAGATTCGGCAGAAGATAGATACCACGATGCCTGACTTTACGGCCTTCGGCGTCATGCCCTTCTTCGACGTGTTCATCGATGGGCAGCAGGCTTTCGGCGTCGCTAGCCTGGTTTGGCTCTTCGGGACGTTCGCTCATGGAGATTACCTTGCAACGGGGTGGAAAGTTTCGACAGGTGTCTGGGACGACGGTTCGGCCGCAAACGAAGCAGCTTTATACCAGAACCGTCCCCCTCAAACGAAAAAACGCGGCCTAAGCCGCGTTTTTTCGCACAAGTAGCCGACTTAGTTTTTGGCTTTGTCGACGATCTTGTTGGCACCGATCCACGGCATCATGGAGCGCAGTTGCTCGCCGATGACTTCGATACCGTGAGCGGCGTTGTTGCGACGCTTGGCGGTCATCGAAGGATAGCCGGTAGCGCCTTCGCTGATGAACATCTTGGCGTATTCGCCGTCCTGAATACGTTTCAGGGCGTTGCGCATGGCCTGACGGGATTCGGCGTTGATCACTTCCGGCCCGGTCACGTACTCGCCGTACTCGGCGTTGTTGGAGATCGAGTAGTTCATGTTGGCGATACCGCCTTCGTACATGAGGTCAACGATCAGTTTCAGTTCGTGCAGGCATTCGAAGTAGGCCATTTCCGGCGCGTAGCCAGCTTCAACCAGGGTTTCGAAACCGGCTTTGACCAGTTCAACGGTACCGCCGCACAGTACGGCTTGCTCGCCGAACAGGTCGGTTTCGGTTTCGTCCTTGAAAGTGGTTTCGATGATGCCGGTACGACCGCCACCAACGCCAGCAGCGTAGGACAGTGCAACGTTCTTGGCGTTGCCCGAGGCGTCCTGGTAGATCGCGATCAGGTCAGGGATACCGCCGCCTTTCACGAACTCGGAACGTACGGTGTGGCCTGGTGCTTTCGGCGCGATCATGATCACGTCGAGGTCGGCGCGTGGCACGACCTGGTTGTAGTGGATCGCGAAGCCGTGGGAGAAGGCCAGGGTGGCGCCCTTCTTGATGTTCGGCTCGATTTCATTCTTGTACAGCGAGGACTGGAACTCGTCCGGGGTCAGGATCATGACCAGGTCGGCAGCAGCAACAGCCGAAGCAACGTCAGTCACTTTCAGGCCGTGGGCTTCTGCCTTGGCAACGGTAGCCGAACCTTTACGCAGGCCAACGGTAACGTCTACGCCGGAATCTTTCAGGTTGCACGCCTGGGCGTGGCCCTGGGAACCGTAACCGATGATGGCAACTTTCTTGCCCTGGATGATCGACAGGTCGCAGTCTTTATCGTAGAAAACTTTCATGAATTTCCCCTATATATCCAGGCCGTTCAGGCCATTCGCTAATTTGGTTTAGATGCTGAGTACTTTGTCGCCGCGCGCGATGCCGGTGACGCCACTACGGACGGTCTCCAGGATCGAGGCGGTGCCGATGGACTGGATGAAGCTGTCGAGCTTGTCGCTGGTACCGGTCAATTGAACGGTATACACGCTAGCGCTGACATCGACGATCTGCCCACGGTAAATATCGGTAGTGCGTTTGATCTCGGCGCGCTGGGCACCGGTGGCCTTGACCTTGACCAGCATCAGTTCGCGCTCGATGTGAGCACTTTCCGACAGGTCCACCAGCTTGACCACTTCGACCAGCTTGTTCAGGTTTTTGGTGATCTGCTCGATGATCTCATCGTGACCGACTGTGGTCAGCGTCAGACGCGACAGGGTCGGGTCTTCGGTCGGAGCCACGGTCAGGCTTTCGATGTTGTAGTTGCGTTGCGAGAACAGGCCAACCACACGAGACAGAGCGCCAGGTTCGTTTTCCAGAAGCAAGGAAATAATGTGCCGCATGATTAAGTACGCTCCGTCTTGCTCAGCCACATATCGCGCATCGAGCCGTCTTTGATCTGCATCGGGTAGACGTGCTCGCTGGTGTCGACCGAAACGTCGATGATCACCAGGCGATCCTTCATGGCGAACGCTTCTTCCATCTTCGACTTCAGGTCTTTCGACTCGGTGATGCGTACGCCAACGTGACCATAGGCTTCGGCCAGCTTGACGAAGTCAGGCAGCGATTCCATGTACGAATGCGAGTGACGGCTGCCATAGCTCATGTCCTGCCACTGGCGAACCATACCCAGAACGCCGTTGTTGAGGATGACAATCTTGACCGGCAGGCCATATTGCAGACAGGTGGACAGTTCCTGGATGTTCATCTGGATACTGCCCTCGCCTGTCACACAGACGACGTCGGAGTCAGGGAAGCTCAACTTGATGCCCATGGCCGCCGGGAAACCGAAGCCCATGGTGCCCAGGCCGCCGGAGTTGATCCAGCGGTTAGGCTTGTTGAACTTGTAGTACTGCGCCGCGAACATCTGATGCTGACCGACGTCGGAGGCGACAAAAGCATCGCCCTTGGTCACCTCGCACAGGGTTTCGATCACGGTCTGCGGCTTGATCAGGCTACCGTCGCCCTTGTCATACGGGAACAAGCCACGGTCACCGCGCCACTCATCAACCTGCTTCCACCAACTGGCAACGGACTCCTTGTTCGGGGTTTCGCCGATTTCCTTGAGGATCGCGACCATTTCGGTCAGGACGCTCTCGACCGGACCGACGATAGGTACGTCGGCCTTGATGGTCTTTGAAATCGAAGCCGGATCGATGTCGATGTGAATGATCTTGGCATTCGGGCAGAACTTGGACGCGCCATTGATCACGCGATCGTCGAAACGCGCGCCTACAGCCAGGATCACGTCGGCATGGTGCATCGCGAGGTTGGCGGTGTAGCTGCCGTGCATGCCCAGCATGCCGATGAACTGGCGGTCGGTACCAGGGTAGGCACCGAGCCCCATCAGCGTATTGGTCACTGGCAGGTTGAGCATCTTCGCCAACTCGGTCAGCTGCGCGGAGCCACCACCGAGAATCACGCCACCGCCGGCGTACATGACCGGACGCTTGGCCGCCAGGAGCATTTCGGCTGCCTTGCGGATTTGCCCGGAATGGCCACGAACAGCCGGACTGTAGGAACGCAGCTTGGCTTTTTTCGGGAAGATGTATTCGAACTTCTCGGCCGGGTTGGTCATGTCTTTCGGGATATCGACAACGACGGGACCAGGACGACCGGATTGCGCCAGGTAGAACGCTTTCTTCATGACTTCCGGAATTTCCGAGGCGTGTTTGATCATGAAGCTGTGCTTCACGATCGGCCGGGAGATACCGATCATGTCGGTTTCCTGGAACGCGTCGGTACCTACCATGGTGCTCGGCACCTGGCCGGAAATGACCACCATTGGAATGGAGTCCATGTAAGCCGTGGCGATACCGGTGATGGCGTTGGTCGCGCCCGGGCCGGACGTCACCAGTACGACGCCGGCTTTACCGGTGGCACGGGCATAGCCGTCAGCCATATGGGTCGCCGCTTGTTCGTGACGAACCAGGATGTGGGTCACTTCCGGTTCTTTGAACAGGGCATCGTAGACATGAAGAAGAGCACCGCCCGGGTACCCGTAGATATATTTGACGCCTTCGTCACGCAAAAAGCGGACGAGCATCTCACCGCCAGATAAAAGCTCCACGTTGTTCACCTCTAAAACGCCAGAATACCGTCCATGTCAGCATGGGACGGGTCTTAATAGGTTTACTTCTCGGCAGAGCATGAGCGACGGTGGTCGCCGACTACGTCAGCACTGACTGAGCAAGTATTGGGATCGTCCCAAGTGTTGCGGGCTTTTCCCACCCAGCGCGAGGTAACGCGTTGCGGGTGTAACAGGTCGACGCGGATGTGCGCCTCATGATCTGCTGAGTGGGTCTGCTTCTGGCAGTCCCTCTACAGCGGACTTTGGATTCTTCTGTTTCGTCCCCTGCAAGTCAAGTCGTCTATGTGCTTTATTGAAGTAAGCACATGAGAAAGCAAGAAAAAACCGCTAAACAGCAACTGTGTTAGCTTCAATTGCGCAACCCGAGACAAGGAAATGGCATGCGAACGTTTTTCCTGACCGCCGCCCTGCTGATGGGCCTCGGCCCATCGGTCATGGCCGCGCAGATTTACAAATGGGTCGATGAACAAGGCGTCACCCACTTTGACGCACAACCGCCGCAAGGCCGCCAAGCGGAAACCGTGGTCACGCCCTCTTCCTCGTCGGGCACTCCGACCGCGCCGCCACGCAGCAACACCATTGGCGATCAACAGGCCATCGACAAGTCGGTCAAGAGCCAGGTCGCCGAGCAGCAGGCTCAACTGAAGGTGTTCTGCGAGCAAGCCCGGACGAACCTGGCTCAACTCAAGAACAATCCGAGATTACGGGAAGATGTCGATGGGGAATTGCGCCGCCTGAGCGAGGAGCAACGTCAGGAGCGCACGGCCGAGACGCAGCGGCAGATTGAAGAGAATTGCCAGTGATACGTTGAACCTGTAGGAGCGAGCATGTCGAGGCGTCGAACCGTCGCGATGATGGATCAGACCCCGCGGAGTGCCAGGCTGCCCAGCGTTATCGTTGACGTCCATCGCGACGGTTCGACATGCTCGCTCCTACAGATACAGCTATCTTTAGCGGGTGGCGGTGATCAGCAGGTCGAACTCTTTGAGCAGTTTCTGCAACTGCCGGTCCCGCCCCTGGACATTGCGAGAGGCGAAGACCATCTCGGCCATTTCCTGAATGCCAGAAGCATTGGGTAGCGGCAAATCCTGCTCCAGGATCATTTTCATGCGGGGCAGGAAGATCCATTGCAGCCACTGTTCGAAGTCCAGTGTATCGACCGAAAAGGGCTCGACACTGGACAACGCCTCAGCAGAAGGCGAGACATCGTCCCACCAGCCCTGAACCCTCAGTTCGCGCTCGATCAGCAGCAAGTGTTCGGCAATTTTTGGAAAACGCACGTCCATCACGAAGAGACCTTGGCCTTCTGACGAGCCAGTGCCGCGCCAGAAGAGTCACCTTGCTTCTCACGCGCCTGAGCAATCAAATCCCACAGGCTGGCCTGAAGCGCCGGACGCCCATTGGCGAATGTCAGGCCACGACGGGCAAACTGTTCAGCTTGCGCTGCATCGCCTTGGGCCATGCGCACCTGCGCCAGGCGATAAAGCACTTGCGGCTCACGGGGCGCAACGCGCTGGGCCCGCTCCAGGCTGGAAGACGCGCCATTCAGGTCGCCGCCAGCCTGTTGCTGTTGAGCGGTGGTCAACAGCGCCAATACCGGACCGTCCAATTGCTCGTCGGCCGACAGGCCACCGGCGCTCGCGGAGGGAATGCCGCTCGGGGTCGACGGCATGCTGTAGCTGCCCTGGTTGATCGGCGCCGACGAAGTGTCGATTGGGCCAGGGGTAATCGGGCCCGAGCTCGAAGGGCCTGGCGTGATCGGCGAAGTGCTGATCGGCGCGGACGAAACGGCGCCGCCGCCCGGCACCATGACCACGACACCGGTATCACCCTGCGGGATGGCCTGGCTCTGAGACTGCACCGGACGCTGTACCGTCGTCTGCCGGAAACCCCCATTGGCCGAAACCCGCTCGCTGTTGGATACGGCACTGCCCGAATCCACTACGGGAATGGAGCCACGCTGTACGCTGGAACAACCGCTGAGCAAAGCCACGGCGGTCATCGCCGGAATCAACCACTTGTTCACTTCAAACCCTCATTGCTTAATTCATCCAGCCCTTGACCCAATCCATCACCGTTTCGCCGGAAGCAGGTTCGCCACCACAGGCGGCGCCGGGAGGCGGTTCGCTGCCGCGAATATACGGCATCTGCACGGCACCTGGGCAATTGGCATCGGAGCCCTGCCCGGTTCGCGAGTCAACCCAGGCCTGAACGACGTTGTCCGGTTGCGGCATGTCCAGCGGCAGCGGGTCGGCTTTGCGCATGAAACTGGTCCAAACCTGCAGCGCGCCGGTGGCACCGGTAAACGGAGTCTTGCCGTTATCATCGCGTCCCAGCCAGACCACCGCCAGCAAGTCCTGGCTGAAGCCTGCGAACCAACTGTCTCGCGAATCGTTACTGGTCCCGGTCTTGCCTGCCAGTGTCAGGGTTTTCGGCAACACGTTGTACACCGAACTGCCCGTACCTTCGCGCATCACTCGCTGCATGGCGTTCTGGATCAGGTAAATGGATGCCGGATCGAAACGCTGTTGAATCTGGAAAGGATAACGCTTGAGCGGCTCGCCCTCAGCCGTCAGTACGCTGCGAATCCCGCGCATTGGCGTATTGAAACCACCGTTGGCGAGCGTCTGGTACATGGTGGCGACCTCGATCGGGGTCATGCCACCGGCCCCCAGCAACATCGACGGGAACGCCGGGAATTCCCGGCTCACACCCAGTCGGGCCACCGTTTTCAGGACGTTGGGCACGCCCACCGCCAACCCGAGACGTGCGGTCGACAGGTTGTAGGAATGCGCCAGGCCTTGATACAGGAAAACCGTGCCATGGGAGCGGCGATCATAGTTCTGCGGCTTCCAGACTTGCCCGTCAGCACCTTTGACCGAAAACGATTCGTCCGACAGCCAACTGGTCAAGGAGTACTGGCTCGGTTTTTCCAGGGCGGTCAGATAAACCGCCGGCTTGATCAGCGAACCAATCGGTCGTACCGCATCCAGCGCCCGGTTGAAGCCGGCGAAACTCGCCTGGCGACTGCCGATCATGGCCTGGACTTCCCCGGTTTCCGGGTTGGTCACCACCATCGCCGCTTCGACATCATCAGAACCTTTGCGCCCCGCCAGCCGTTTGAAGGTGTCGTTGACCGAGGCTTCGGCTTTCATCTGCAGAATCGGATCGAAACTGGTGAAGATCCGCAGGCCTTCTTCAGTCAAGTCTTCGTCGCGGTAGTCTTCACGCAACTGACGTTTGACCAGGTCGATAAAGCCTGGGAACGAGCTGTCGGCCAGCTTGCCGCGAGTGGTCACGCCCAACGGCATTTTCTTCGCCGCCGCGACTTGCTCCGCCGTGGCGACGCCCTGTTGCTCAAGCACATCGAGCACCAGGTTGCGACGCTCCAGTGCGCGCTCGGGATTGCGACGCGGGTTGTAGTAGGAAGGCCCCTTGACCATACCCACCAACATGGCCACCTGATGCAGTTTGAGTTCGGACAATGGCTGCCCGAAGAAGAACTGACTGGCCAGACCGAAACCGTGCACCGCACGCTGCCCATCCTGACCGACGAACACTTCGTTGAGGTAAGCCTCAAGGATTTCGCGCTTGTCGTAGTGCAGTTCCAGCAACATCGCCATCATGGCTTCGGTGAGTTTACGAGTCAGGCTGCGCTCGCTGGTCAGGTAGAAATTCTTCACCAACTGTTGCGTCAGCGTACTACCACCCTGGGTCATTTTGCCGCCGGAGGTATTGACCCAGACGGCACGGGCAATCGATTTGGGCGATACGCCCCAGTGGCTGTAGAAATCACGGTCTTCCACGGCAACCAGGGTTTCGAGCAGGTACGGCGGTACCTGATCGAGTTTGATCAGGATGCGGTCTTCAAGATTTTTCGGGTAGATGCCGCCGATCAGTAGCGGTTCCAGGCGCACCACAGACAGTTTCGAACCGTTGGTCGCCGAGAGTTCCGCCACGTAGTCGCCGGAGAAACGCACGCGCACCGGTTGCGGCTTTTCCAAGCCTTCATAGAACTGGAACCCCCGCGTGTTCAGGTCAACGGTGTTGCCACTGACAGAGGCGGCACCGGGGCCATTGCTGACGCTTTCGCGGCGATAGCCCAGGGCATCGAGTTCCGTCAGGAAGTCTTCTTTACTCAACTTCTGGCCGGTAAACAGCTCAAGCGGACGGGCGTACACCTTCGCCGGGATCGTCCAGCGCTTGCCGGAGAACTTCTCCTGGACGATGGCATCGAGGTAAACGGCGAATCCGGCGAGGAGCACAAGGCTGACCAGACTGAGTTTAATGGCCCAGCCCAGCCAGGGGCGCAAGCCCCGGGAAGGTGGTTTTTTAGGGGTTCGGGGAGATCGAGTACGAGTCATGGCGCCGGATTATACGCAGTTTATTCATAGTCAACAGGAGCGCACCGAGGTTTGCGTCGGGCGGACTTGTGGACATAATGGCGGCCAATAAATTCCCCAGACTCTGAAGGAAAGCCTGTGAGCCAGTCCCTGATCGCCGCCCTGCAAAACCCGGCCCTTTACCCACATCCGGTAGACGGGTTCCAGGTCATCGAGACCCATATCTCCTGGGTCATTCTCACGGGCCCCTTCGCCTATAAAGTGAAAAAGCCGGTGAATTTCGGTTTTCTGGACTTCACCAGCCTGGATGCCCGTGAGCATTTCTGCGGCGAAGAACTGCGCCTGAACCAGCGCCTGACCGATGATTTGTATCTGGAAGTATTGCCAATCACCGGCAGCATCGACGCGCCACAACTGGGGGGTGATGGTCCCGCGCTCGACTTCGCGCTCAAGATGCGCCAGTTCCCGCAGAGCCAGTTGCTCAGCACCCTGCAAGCCAACGGTGAACTGACCACCGCCCATATCGACGAGATGGCCGCGCAGATCGCCCAGTTCCACCTTAACGCACCGAAAGTGCCAGCCGAACATGAAGCCGGCACTCCCGACAGCGTCATGGCACCCGTGCGGCAGAACTTCGAACAGATCCGCCCATTCCTCAGCGACAAGGCCGACCTGCTGCAACTCGACGCGCTTCAAGCTTGGGCCGAAAGCAGTTTCGATCGCCTCCAGCCGCTGTTTGCCCAACGCAAAGCCGAGGGGTTCATCCGTGAATGCCACGGTGATATCCACCTTGGCAACGCCACTGTCATCGACGGCAAGGTCGTGATTTTCGACTGCATCGAATTCAACGAACCGTTTCGCTTCACCGACGTGTATGCCGACACCGGCTTCCTGGCGATGGACCTTGAAGACCGTGGCTTGAAGTGCCTGGCCCGTCGTTTCGTCAGCCAGTACCTGGAGTTGACCGGCGACTACCAGGGCCTGGAAGTGTTGAATTTCTACAAGGCCTATCGCGCGCTGGTTCGCGCCAAGGTCAGCCTGTTCAGCATGCCGGCCGAAGCCGATGCGGTGCAACGCGCCACGACCCTGCGCCAATACCGCAACTACGCCAACCTGGCCGAAAGCTACAGCACCATCCCTTCGCGTTTCATGGCCATTACCCACGGCGTTTCCGCTGTCGGCAAAAGCCATGTGGCCATGCGCCTGGTCGAGGCTCTGGGGGCAATCCGGCTGCGTTCCGACGTGGAGCGCAAGCGCCTGTTCGGTGAGCAAACGGTCAAGAACGATCCTCGAGCCGGTATCTATAGCGACGATTCCAGCGTCGCGACCTACGCCCGCCTGCATGAAATTGCCACCCAGATCCTGCGCGCCGGCTTCCCGGTAGTGATCGATGCCACCTACCTCAAGCGTGATCAGCGTGATGGCGCCGCGCAGATCGCCGAAGCCACTGGCGCGCCGTTCCTGATCCTTGACTGCAACGCGCCACAAGCCGTGATCGAAAGCTGGCTGGCGATGCGTCAGGCAGACAAGAACGATCCTTCCGACGCCAACCTGGCCGTAATCGCCGCTCAACAGGCCAATCGTGAAGCGCTGACGCCTGCCGAGATTCTGTGCAGCAAACGCGTCCAGACCAATGAAAGCGGAACCCTGGACACCGTTGTTGCACAAATCCGTCAACGCCTGCCAGGCCTGTAAGGAGTATTTCAGTCGTGAAGCCTTCCACGGCTTCACGACTGTAACGTGGTGGCACTATACTGGCGTCATAAAACCAACAGGTGACCTGACATGAGCCAGCCCAAACTACTCGACACTCCGCTCTATGCTTTGCTGCACAAAGACGACATCAGGGGTTTCAACAACGAACGCCCCAAAGACGGACCTATCGACATGGTCGGGGGTGACTTCCGTGGCCTGGACCTGCGGGAGTTGAATGCCGAAGGCGTCGACTTCAGCAATGCCTATTTCCGTTCCGCCGACCTGCGCGGTATCGACTTCACACGCTCGAACCTGGAGGGTGCAAGCCTGGCTCACGCCCAAATTTCCGGTGCGTACTTCCCGCCCGAGCTGAGCGCCGACGAGATTCTGATGTCGATGAATTTCGGCACACGCCTGCGTTATCGCTCGCGCTGAAAATGACGGGTCAGTCCGGCGCCGCGTTGCGCTGGACTGAAGGTGTCTCGCCGACTGCCAACTGACTACTTCCTGCCTTCCCGACGCGATTTCATCCGTCTACGTCCCCTCCCCCGCATGCTTCTTAGAAGCAATTGCTCCAAAACCGACCAAACAATCACGCTTTTCCTACTGATGGCTACACTCCTCAGAAGCTCGCCCACGCACCGTTCGGCCGTCGCAAGGAGGCTTGATGAATGATGAACTGCAGCATCTGAAGAATCTTGGCAAGACGTCGGCGCAGTGGCTGCATGCCGTGGGTATCCATAGCGCCTCGGATTTGCGCCGCCTTGGCGCTGTGGATGCCTATCGGGCCGTGCGCACGCGCGGGTTCCGGGCATCGAAAGTGTTGCTGTACGCGATTGAGGGAGCTCTGATGGATGTGCACTGGAACGACATTCCCGCAGAGCGCAAGGAAGCCCTGAATAAGCAGCTGGATGCTATTTCGTCACGCCACAAGAACTGAACGAGCCCTGCCGCCATGTATTTGCTTGGGGAACAACCGGCTTACGCCGACGCACTGATCAACCGCCTGCAGAATATCCCGACACGCCTGCTGGAGCATTTGACCCCGTGCGGTCCGGTGCTGGAATTCCGCGCAGTCGAGGACCTGGCGGCCGACTTGCCGGGCGATCAGTTGTTTGTCTTGAAAAATGGTTTGCTGTACGGATGCATCGACGAACGCCCACTGTTTTACCTTCATGAAGGTGATCTAGTCGGCTTGCGCCAGGAGGTCGATCTGCCGCGCTGCCGCTTGCGCACCGACAGCCCGATCGCGCTGATACCCTATTTGCGTAGCGAAGTGTTCCGACATATTTACGCTGACTCACAACGCTCGGAACTGTTCGTGCAGTACATGGCCGGGCAGAACGCGCTGCTGTCCGACGCCGTCGCGCGCCTCAAACAACCGGAGTTTCGCAGCACCAACGGTTTTCAGCGCGTGGCGCGTGGCGACCTGCTGATCAATCAGGGCGATGAGGCGGATCATGTTTTCGTCATTATTGAAGGACACGCCGAAGCCTTCGTCGACGGACACAAGGTGGGCGACATCCCCAGGGACGAGATTTTCGGCGCCATGGCGGTGTTCACCGGCGAGAAACGCAACGCGAGCGTGATTGCCAGCGAACCCAGCACGGTCATGTTGATCCCCAAGGATCAGTTTTTGAGCCTCACCCGCAGCAATCCGAAGATCGCCCACAGCCTGATCGAGACCATGGCGCGCAGAATTGGCTCGTTGAATAAACAGGTTACACATCTGAGCACGATGAAAAATTCGCCCTGACGCCAATGACTACGCGGCCTCGCATCGCTGGAACAACAATTTTCAAATAAATGCAGAATCAGTTGTTGACTCGGTAATGAGAATCGATATGATTATCACAACTGGTCGCGAGACTGGTCGATATTTGAAAAGCCCTTGGTTCGGACTCTCAGATATCTCCTCATCAGGCTAATCACGGTTATTTGACCCGGCTCTTGCCGGGTCTTTTTTTGCCTGAGAAAAAGCCGCGCTATTTGCCGAACTGCTCACGCATCTGCGCGCAATAATCCGGTGCCTGCGTGACGGGTGTGTACCAAACGTAATCGGCCATTGCCGCCGTCACCTCATTGCCCTGCTCAGCCAACATCAAAACCGTCGGTGCCTGGGCCGGGCCCAAATCCAGGACATGGATCGGCACCCCAACATCCTTGCGTGCGTGGTAAGCCCCCGCCAATAACAACGCTGGAGCGGGTGCCGCGATCAGGCGCTGCGCCATGCGGCGGTCGCGCTGTTGCTGCACGGCGAGCATGGCCGGCATTTGTGATTCAGGCAGCAGGCCGCAATGGGATTCGCTGACTTGCGCCAGCAACTGCGCCCTGACCGTTTCGGCATTCGTGCGCGATCCACTCAGGACCGGCGGCTTGGCATAGATAGCACGGACCTCGTTGGTGTCCAGATTGGCAGCCAGCAACGGATAAGGTTGGGTCAGGGCGAAACTGACGATTGGCCCGTACAGGTTCCAGTCCCAACCTGCCTGCCAGGCCAAGGCACCGGGCAAGTCTGCCGGCAAAGTCGGGGCCTGGCGCAGATCATCGACACGGGCCTGCTGATCCGGCGTGAGCATCTCCAGCAACAGGCTGCCTTGGGGTCGCTGATCTCCCATTGACTGCAACAACCATCGCTGCAGTTCATGATGATCACGGTTGTCGTGCTGTTCACCCACGATCAATCGCGCCGATTTGGCCAACTGCGACACAAGCTCTTGCGCGCTCAGCACTCGGCCAGTGCGCAAGTCGCGAATCTCGCCGACAACCTGCGGCGGTGCTGAAACGTGTTGGCAGGCACTCAGCAACAGCCCCGCCAGAATTACCCAGATACGCATGCGCTCACCCTGTGGTTTCAGCGGGCGATGATCAACGGATGCCCGCGCTCCGGATGCTGTTGAACCAATACGTCCAGACCGAATACGGACTTGAGCGGTCCTGGGCGCAGCACCTGTTCAGGTGTATCGAGCGCCACCGGACGCCCGCCTTCGAGTAACAACAGGCGGTCACAGTAACGCGCCGCCAGGTTCAGATCATGCAGGATCACCATGACCGCCGCACCGCGGTCAGCGAATTCGCGCACCGCCTGCAGGGTCGTGTGCTGGTGCAGCGGATCGAGCATCGAGGTCGGCTCGTCCAGCAGCAGGGTCTGCCCAACTTCGCCGGGCCAGAGTTGAGCCAGCACACGGGCCAGGTGCACCCGCTGACGCTCGCCACCGGACAATGCCAGATAACTGCGCCCCATCAAATGCCTGGCGTCGGCGGCCTGCAAGGCGGCCGCGACGATTTCGTCGTCCCGGAGTCGCCCGCTCTGATGCGGCAAGCGCCCCATACCGACCACTTCCTCCACGCGAAACGCGAAATCCAGGGTCGATACCTGCGGCAATACAGCCAGGCGCTGCGCACGGCGGGCGCCCGTCCATTCGCGCAACTCGCGATCGTCGAGCCACACGCTGGGTTGATCCGCGTGCAACTCACCTGCCAAGGCACTCAGCAGCGTACTTTTACCGGCTCCGTTCGGCCCCAGCACGCCGAGTACTTCACCGGGCTTGAGCTCAAGCGTGATGTCCGTCAGGACCCGTTGGTGCCCCCTATGGATGTGCAGATTTTGCGTTCGCAACATCAGGCACGCCCCCGCAGTAACAGATACAGAAAGAACGGCGCACCAATGAACGCCGTAACAATTCCGATCGGCAGCTCGGCCGGCGCCAACGCCAGGCGCGCCACCAGATCGGCCAAGAGGAGCAGGCTCGCCCCCGCCAGCACCGAAGCCGGCAACAGGACACGATGATCCGGGCCAGCCAGCAAGCGCACCAGATGCGGCACGACCAACCCGACGAAGCCGATCATTCCCGCCGCCGCTACCGCTGCCCCAACCCCCAGCGCCGTACAAAACACCAGCTCGCGCTTGAGTCCTTCGACATCGATGCCCAGGTGACCGGCCTCCGACTCGCCGAGCAACAATGCATTCAGCGCTCTGGCCCGGCGCGGCAGCCACAACGCCACGCCGACACTGATCAGCAACAATGGCCAAAGTCGCGAATAACTGGCGCCATTGAGGCTACCCAGGTTCCAGAACGTCAGCGTGCGCAAGGTCGCGTCATCCGCCAGATAGGTAAACAGCCCAACGGCGGAACCGGCCAGTGCGGTCAAGGCGATACCGGCCAGCAGCATGATCGCGACATGGGTCTGCCCATTTCGCCGGCCCAGTCGGTACACCAGCGCGGTCACGCCAAGACCACCGAGAAACGCGCACAGCGACAACAAATACGGCCCGGCGGATTCAGGCAATCCCCCAAAAGCCGAGCCGCCGACAATCGCGATCGCCGCACCCAAGGCCGCGCCGCTGGAAACGCCAACCAGGCCCGGATCAGCCAGCGGATTGCGAAACAGGCCTTGCATCGCCACACCCGACAGCGCCAATACGCCGCCCACCGCCAACCCGAGCAAGGTACGCGGTAGGCGAATCTGGCCCAGGATCAGTTCAGCCTGTTCCAGCCCATCGGCGGCAATCGGCAAACCGAGCATGCGCAACGTCGCGCGCAGGGTATCGAACAACGGCAGGCTGACTGGCCCCAGCGCCAGAGACAGCCAGATCGCCAGCACGCACAGGACACCCAGGCCAATGAACAAAGTCCGTGGTTTTACGAGTACGGTCATGGAGTGGCAGTGCCGGGGTAGAACAGATCACTGATGTTTTTCAAGGCAGCGGGCAATCGAGGGCCGAGTCCACCCACCAGAAGGGTCGGATCAAGTTCCATGACCCGCCCATCTTTAGCGGCACGGGTTGAGGACAGGATCGGATTTTCCTTGAACAACGCGGCACGCGCCGCTTCGCCAGTCAGGGCACGGTCAGCGAAGACCAATACTTCGGGGTCCAGGCTGATCAGGGATTCGTTGGAAAAAGGTTTGTAACCGGCGTGGGTCGCCAGATTATGCCCGCCGGCTTTCTGGATCAGCCAGTCGGCCGCGGTGTCCTTGCCGGCGATCAGGGGTTTGCCACCCGCATGCCCCACCAATAACAGCACCCCAGGCGACGATTGCGTCAACTGCGCCTTGGTGACGCGGACTTTCTGCTGGTCCAGTTGCTGTTGATAGTCCTGATACACCTGCGCAGCCTTGTCTTCAGCCCCCAGCAACTTGCCCAGGTGCTGCAGATTGCCTTGAAGCGTTGGCAGATCAGGCTGGGCGGAAAACAGTTCGACTTTTACCCCGGCAGTACGAATCTGCGACAGCACCGGCGGCGGCCCCATTTCCTCGGTGCCCACCAGAATGTGTGGGCGCAGGCTCAAGACACCTTCCGCCGACAGCTGCCGTTGATAGCCGATGCTCGGTAACGCCTTGAGAGATGGTGGGTGCTGGCTGGTGGTGTCGACTCCGACCAGTTTCGATTCGCCCCCCAGTTCACAGACCCATTCCGACAGGGCGCCTCCGGCACTGACCCAACGTTGTGGCAACTCGGCCGCCATGGCGTGATGGCTGGCGAAAAGTCCGACGCAAAGCGCAACAACGCGGGTACTCAGACGCATAAACGACTTCCTTTGAAAGGTTTTCCCAGACATTGAGATGTCAGGCCAAGTATCCTCGGCTCCGTGCACCTTTGTCCCACGGACAAGTCGGCCATTTGATAATTGTTTGCATTTGAACGTCAAGCTCGGACATATCCAGTCACGAGCCGTCGGCGTTGAGGAGAGTCATGAAGTTTCTCTGCGCCGGCACTGAGCTGGCCGATTCCAGCAGCCGCGGTTTCGACGTCGAGGGGCGGAAGCTGTTCGCCGTGCGTCGCAACGGCCTGGTCCATGTTTATCTCAACCGCTGCCCGCACCGTGGCGTAGGGCTGGAATGGACGCCCGACCAATTTCTCGACCCGAGTAACACCCTGATCCAGTGCGCCACCCATGGCGCATTGTTCCTGATTGAGGACGGCGAATGCGTGGCCGGCCCCTGCGCCGGACAATTTCTCACCGGCATTGATTGCCGCGAAGACGACCAGGGTATCTGGATCAGCGTCTAACGACCGAGCAACACGTCCAGTCGCCGCTCAACCCGCATTTCTTCATGGCTCAAGCGCACACCGTACGCCAGCACCTCGACTCCACACGCTACTGCTTCTCGCAATGCCGACGCGTAGGCCGCATCGATTTCGTCCGCTGGGCGCACGGCGTCGATATCGTTCAGGCACACGCAGTACAATTGCACAGCGCGGATGCCGTCCCTGGCCAGATGCGCCAGCTCACGCAAATGCTTGGCACCCCGCTGGGTCACCGCATCGGGAAACGCCGCAACGGATGATCCGTCGAAGCCCAGTGTCACGCTTTTGACCTCCACATAGGCGGGGCCACTCGGGTAGTCGAGACGAAAATCGATGCGACTTCGTTCCTGTCCGTAAGCCACTTCACGCTTGAGCTCGGTAAAACCAGCCAGCTCGGTGATGACGCCGCCACGCAGCGCCTCCTCGACCAAACCATTGGCACGTCCGGTATTTACGCAAAACAGCCGTCCTTGTGGGGTTTCACCGATTTCCCAAGTGCCCGTCAATTTGCGCTTCGGGTCGTTTGAGCGACTGAACCACACTTGACCGCCTTCAACCTGGCAATTAAGCATCGAGCCGGTATTCGGGCAATGTAGGGTGAGGAACTCGCCGTCAACGGTCTCGATATCGGCGAGAAACCGCTTGTAGCGCCGGATCAGGCGACCTTCTTCGAGGGGCGGGTGAAAACGCATCAGCCTTGCCAGCTCCGCAAGCCGCGAGCGATGCGCTCAACCGCTTCCTGTAGGCGCGGCAGACTCTGGGTGTAGGCAAACCGAACGTGATGGCTGGACTGGTAGCGCCCGAAATCGAGACCAGGCGTAATTGCAACATGCTCGGTTTCAAGGAAATGTTTACAGAACGCGAAGGCATCACCGCCGAACTGGCTGATATCGGCGTACAAATAGAAGGCGCCTTCAGGCTCCACGGCAATATTGAATCCCAGCTCACGCAGGGCCGGCAACAGGAAGTCCCGACGTCGGCCAAATTCGGCGCGGCGTTCTTCAAGAATATTAATAGTCGCCGGTTCGAAACAGGCCAAAGCCGCATGCTGGGCCACGCTTGGGGCACTGATGTAGAGGTTCTGGGCCAGTTTCTCCAGCTCACCTACCGCTGCCTCCGGTGCCACCAGCCAGCCCAGCCGCCAACCGGTCATGCCGAAATACTTGGAAAAACTATTCAACACAAAGGCGTCGTCGTCGACTTCCAGGACGCTGGCGGCATCGGTGCCGTAAGTCAGGCCGTGGTAGATCTCGTCCACCACCAGATGACCGTGACGTGCCTTGATTGCATCGGATAACCCGGCCAGGTCGTCGCGGCTCAGGATCGTACCCGTCGGGTTGGCGGGCGAGGCCACCAGAGCACCGACGCTGTCTTTGTCCCAATGACGCTCGACGAGATCCGGCGTCAGTTGATATCGCACCTCGGGCCCCACAGGGACAAGCTGCGCCGCACCTTCGACCAGTCGCAGAAAATGCCGGTTGCACGGGTAGCCCGGATCCGCCAGTAGCCAGTGTTTGCCCGGATCCACCAGCAAGGCACTGGCCAGCAGCAACGCGCCGGAGCCGCCGGGGGTAATGAGGATGCGCCGCGGATCGATACCCAAACCATAACGCTGCTGATAGAAACCCGAAATGGCCTCGCGCAGTTCTGGAATGCCGCGGGCGGCAGTGTAACGGGTCTTCCCTGCCGACAACGCCGCTTGGCCGGCCTGGATGATCGGCTCGGCGGTGGTGAAATCCGGCTCGCCGATTTCCAGATGAATCACATCAAAGCCGGCCGCTTGCAGTTCATTGGCCCGCGCCAGCAGCGCCATGACATGGAACGGTTCGATCGCGCGACTGCGGGCACTGTAGGACTGGGCCATTAGCCTTCCTTCAACAAAAGGGGAAAAAACCGATTCTACCCAAGCGCGGGAACGAGCGAGAACCAAAAGCGGTCAGACACCTGGTACCCCTGGCCACAAACGACTCATACGCGTGCGCCAGGTTTGACTAAAATCATTACTTGATCAGGCCTCCATCGCCAGCAGACAAGGCTTTGCAATCATTTGCAAGCCCCACCGGGCCGTGACCTCGACATCCGGGAGTAGCGCGGTCCGACTTGATCTGTTAAGTTCGCCCGCTTGCAGCCGCAGGGCCGGCAGGTGCCGGTGATGGAGCAATCCTGCGCAGATGGATTACAAGAGTAGAGGCGGTCTATTTCATGTCCACCCAAGCAAAGCAACAGCCAATCAGCGGTTTCGAACCTTACGTTCAAACCAAGGGTGAGGAATACATGGGCAAGCCCATGCGCGCTCACTTCACCAAGGTCCTGAACAAGTGGAAACAGGACTTGATGCAGGAAGTCGACCGCACGGTTGATCACATGAAGGACGAAGCAGCCAACTTCCCGGACCCGGCAGACCGTGCCAGCCAGGAAGAAGAGTTTGCCCTCGAACTGCGCGCCCGCGACCGCGAGCGCAAGCTGATCAAGAAGATCGACAAGACTCTGCAACTGATCGAAGACGAAGAGTACGGCTGGTGCGAATCCTGCGGCGTCGAGATTGGCGTCAAGCGTCTGGAAGCCCGCCCTACCGCCGACATGTGTGTTGACTGCAAGACCCTTGCGGAAATCAAGGAAAAACAAGTCGGCAAGTAATGGCGATTTGAATGAAGAACGGAGCGTGCGAACGCTCCGTTTTTGTTTCTGATATTTACCCGCCCCTGTAGGAGCGAGCTTGCTCGCGATGCGATGCGATGTGTCATGTCAGACCGCATCGCGATCAAGCTCGCTCCTACAGGGATTGGTGCACGCTGAAATTGATATCGCGCTTATGAAATCTTCCTACATCGGACGCTTCGCCCCCACGCCAAGCGGACATCTGCATTTCGGTTCGCTGGTCGCCGCGCTGGCTTCGTACCTCGACGCCCGTGCAGTGGGTGGGCGTTGGCTGATGCGCATGGAAGATCTCGATCCGCCGCGGGAAGAGCCCGGCGCGCAGGCAGCCATTCTCCACGCCCTGGAAAGCTACGGTTTCGAGTGGGATGGCGAACTGGTCCGCCAGAGCGAGCGCCACGACGCGTACGCCAACATGCTCGATCAGTTGTTCAATCACGGCCTGGCGTACGCCTGCACCTGCTCGCGCAAACAGCTTGAGCCCTATCACGGCATTTATCCCGGGCTGTGCCGCAATGTCGGTCACAGTCCTGAAGGCGCAGCCATCCGCCTGCGCGTCCCCGAGCTCGAATATCACTTCATCGACCGCGTGCAGGGTGAGTACCGCCAGCACTTGGGCCGGGAGGTTGGTGACTTCGTGATCCGTCGCCGCGATGGCCTGTACGCCTATCAATTGGCGGTGGTGCTCGATGACGCCTGGCAGGGCATCACCGATATCGTTCGCGGCGCCGACCTGCTGGACTCTACCCCGCGCCAGTTGTACCTGCAGGAACTGCTCGGTCTGCGGCAGCCTCGTTATCTGCACATTCCTCTGATCACCCAGCCTGACGGCAACAAGCTCGGCAAGTCCTACCGCTCGCCGCCACTGACCAAAGATCAGGCAACACCCTTATTGCTGCGGGCACTGCGGGCACTCGGGCAAAATCCCGGGACCGAACTGACCTACGGCACGCCCCGGGAAGTGTTGGACTGCGGCATCGCCCACTGGGATGCATCGAAGATCCCGCGCACACTCAACCTGCCCGAAGCGCAACTACAGTGATCAGGCTTGCAGTGGCTCACCCATCCGTTACCATCGCCGCACGTTTTCGGGCACGCGCATAAAAAAGAGAGGCCGGGATGTACATCTATCGCTTGGTCCTGCTCCTGGTAGTGGGGATCTATCTGTTCTCCCCAGCCATCATGGATTGGTGGATCGACGCCACAGGCGCCTGGTATCGCCCTTATCTGCTCTGGCTGATCCTGATCGTCGTGACCTTCATCCTGCAGAGCCAAAAAGATGCCGATGAGCTTTAGCCTGACCCAGATGATCCTGATCAGCGCCGCCTACCTGGCAGTGCTGTTCGGCGTGGCCTGGGTCAGCGAACGGGGCATGATCCCCCGGGCGATCATTCGCCACCCGCTGACGTACACCCTGTCGCTGGGGGTCTACGCCAGTGCATGGGCGTTTTACGGCACGGTTGGCCTGGCCTACCAGTATGGCTATGGCTTTCTGTCGAGTTACCTCGGGGTTTCCGGTGCATTCCTGCTGGCGCCGGTGTTGCTGTACCCAATCCTGAAAATCACCCGCACCTATCAGTTATCGTCACTGGCCGATCTGTTCGCGTTCCGCTTTCGCAGTACCTGGGCGGGCGCGCTGACCACCATCTTCATGTTGATCGGCGTGCTGCCGTTGCTGGCCCTGCAGATTCAAGCGGTGGCCGACTCCATCAGCATTCTCACCGGCGAACCGGTACAGCATCGCGTGGCGCTGAGCTTCTGCGCATTGATTACCCTGTTCACGATTTTCTTCGGCTCACGACACATCGCCACTCGCGAGAAGCATGAGGGCCTGGTGTTTGCGATTGCCTTTGAGTCGGTGATCAAGCTGATCGCCATTGGCGGTGTCGGCCTGTATGCCCTTTATGGTGTATTCGACGGCCCCCAACAGCTTGAGCTTTGGTTGCTGCAAAACCAGACCGCCCTCGCCGCCCTGCACACGCCCTTGCAGGAAGGCCCGTGGCGCACGTTGTTGCTGGTGTTCTTCGCGTCGGCGATCGTGATGCCGCACATGTACCACATGACCTTTACCGAAAACCTCAACCCGCGCTCGCTGGTCAGCGCGAGCTGGGGCTTGCCGCTGTTCCTGCTGTTGATGAGTCTGGCGGTGCCGCTGATTCTCTGGGCTGGACTGAAACTGGGTGCCACCACCAATCCTGAATTCTTCACCTTGGGCATCGGCATCGCCGCCAACAGTCCGGCCCTGGCGCTGCTGGCCTATGTCGGAGGGTTGTCGGCCGCCAGCGGTCTGATCATCGTCACCACCCTGGCCCTGTCCGGGATGGCCCTGAACCACCTGGTGCTGCCGCTTTACCAGCCCCCTGCCGAAGGCAACATCTATCGCTGGCTGAAGTGGACCCGCCGCGCCTTGATCGTCGCGATCATCATGGCCGGCTACGGTTTCTACCTGCTGCTGGGGGCCGAGCAGGACCTTGCAAACCTGGGCATCGTCGCGTTCGTCGCCACCCTGCAGTTCCTGCCTGGCGTGTTGTCGGTCCTGTACTGGCCAACCGCCAACCGTCGCGGCTTCATCGCCGGCCTGCTGGCGGGGATATTGGTGTGGCTGATCACCATGCTGTTACCCCTGGTGGGCAACCTTCAGGGTTTCTACATTCCGCTGCTGAACATGATCTACGTGCTGGACGACACCAGTTGGCACATGGCGGCCATCGCATCGCTGGCCGCCAACGTGCTGATGTTCACCCTGATTTCACTGTTCACCAACGCCAGCACCGAAGAGGCCAGCGCCGCCGAAGCCTGCGCGGTCGACAACGTGCGTCGCCCGCAACGCCGGGAACTGCATGCCGCCTCGCCCCAGGAATTCGCCACGCAACTGGCCAAGCCCCTGGGTGCCAAGGCGGCACAGAAAGAAGTCGAACAGGCCCTGCGCGATCTCTATCTGCCGTTCGACGAACGCCGGCCTTATGCCCTGCGCCGCTTGCGGGACCGGATCGAAGCCAACCTCTCCGGCCTGATGGGGCCGAGCGTGGCACAAGACATGGTCGAAACCTTCCTGCCGTACAAGGCTGGCGGCGAAAACTACGTCACCGAAGACATTCATTTCATCGAAAGTCGCCTTGAGGATTATCACTCGCGCCTGACCGGCCTGGCCGCCGAACTCGACGCCCTGCGCCGCTACCACCGCCAGACCCTGCAGGAATTGCCCATGGGCGTTTGCTCCCTGGCCAAGGACCAGGAAATCCTCATGTGGAACAAGGCCATGGAGGAGCTCACCGGCATCGCCGCGCAACGCGTGGTCGGTTCGCGCCTGAGCACCATTACCGAACCGTGGAAGGGCCTGCTGCAAGGTTTCATCAACGTGCCGGACGAGCACTTGCACAAGCAGCACCTGGCTCTCGATGGCCAGACCCGCTGGCTCAACCTGCACAAGGCGGCCATCGATGAACCACTCGCGCCGGGCAACAGCGGGCTGGTACTGCTGGTCGAAGACCTGACCGAAACCCAGATGCTCGAAGACAAACTGGTGCACTCCGAGCGTCTGGCCAGCATCGGCCGTCTCGCAGCGGGCGTGGCCCATGAGATCGGCAACCCGATTACCGGCATTGCCTGCCTGGCTCAGAATCTGCGCGAAGAGCGTGAGGAAGATGGCGAGCTCAAGGAAATCAGCGGCCAGATCATCGAGCAGACCAAACGCGTGTCGCGCATCGTCCAGTCATTGATGAGCTTCGCCCATGCCGGGAGCCATCAGCACAACGATGAAGCCGTCTGTCTGGCCGAGGTGGCCCAGGATGCCATCGGCCTGCTGGCGCTGAACCGACGCAATTTCGAGGTGCAGTTCTACAACCTGTGCGATCCCGAGCACTGGGTCGAAGGCGATCCGCAACGACTCGCCCAGGTCCTCATCAATTTGCTCTCAAACGCCCGTGACGCCTCGCCTCCGGGCAGCGCGGTGCGGGTCAAGAGCGAAGCCTACGAACACACGGTCGACCTGATCGTCGAAGACGAAGGCAGTGGCATACCCAAGAACATCATGGACCGACTGTTCGAGCCTTTCTTCACCACCAAGGACCCTGGCGAAGGCACCGGTCTGGGCCTTGCACTGGTCTATTCCATCGTTGAAGAGCATTATGGACAAATCACCATCGACAGCCCGGCTGATGTTCAAAGCCAACGCGGCACCCGTATCAGGGTCACTTTGCCGCGTCATGTCGAAGCGACGTCCGCTGTGAACTGAGACCGTCGAGAGTATCGAATCAATGCCGCACATTTTGATCGTCGAAGACGAAACCATTATCCGCTCCGCCTTGCGCCGCCTGCTGGAACGTAACCAGTACCAGGTCAGCGAAGCCGGTTCAGTGCAGGAAGCACAAGAACGCTTCACTATTCCCACGTTCGACCTGATCGTCAGTGACCTGCGCCTTCCGGGCGCGCCGGGGACTGAACTGATCAAGCTTGGCCAAGGCACTCCGGTGCTGATCATGACCAGCTACGCCAGCCTGCGTTCGGCGGTCGACTCGATGAAGATGGGCGCGGTGGACTACATCGCCAAACCCTTCGACCACGATGAAATGCTCCAGGCCGTTGCACGCATCCTGCGTGACCGGCAATCGGCACCGGCCGGCGGCGAAACAGTAGCGGGCAAAGCTGCCAATGGTGCGGCCAAACCGGGCACCGACAGCAGCAATGGCGAAATCGGCATCATTGGCTCCTGCCCACCGATGCAGGACCTCTACGGCAAGATTCGCAAAGTCGCACCGACCGACTCCAATGTGCTGATCCAGGGCGAGTCCGGCACCGGCAAGGAATTGGTGGCGCGTGCCCTGCACAACTTGTCCAGGCGCGCCAAGGCACCGATGATCTCGGTGAACTGTGCAGCGATTCCTGAAAGCCTGATCGAATCCGAACTGTTCGGCCACGAGAAAGGCGCCTTTACCGGTGCCAGTGCCGGGCGTGCCGGCCTGGTGGAAGCTGCGGATGGCGGCACGCTGTTCCTTGACGAAATCGGTGAATTGCCACTCGAGGCCCAGGCTCGTCTGCTGCGCGTGTTGCAGGAAGGCGAGATACGCCGGGTCGGCTCCGTGCAGTCGCAGAAGGTCGACGTGCGCCTGATCGCCGCGACCCACCGCGACCTCAAGAGCCTGGCGAAAATCGGCCAGTTCCGTGAGGACTTGTACTACCGCCTGCACGTGATTGCGCTGAAACTGCCGGCATTGCGCGAACGCGGCGCCGACGTCAACGAAATCGCCAATGCGTTCCTGGCACGCCAAAGTGCGCGCATCAACCGCACCGACCTGAAGTTTGCCCCTGACGCGGAGCAGGCCATCCGTCACTATTCGTGGCCGGGTAACGTGCGCGAGCTGGAAAACGCAGTCGAACGCGCGGTCATCCTAAGCGAGAGCCCGGAGATTTCCGCCGAGCTGCTGGGCATCGACATCGAACTGGGCGATCTTGAAGACGACGAGTTCATCGGCCTGGCGCCGCAACAGGGCAATGGCGCTGCCAGCAGCAGCCATGAGCCGACCGAGGACCTGTCGCTGGAGGACTACTTCCAGCACTTCGTTCTTGAGCATCAGGACCACATGACCGAGACCGAGCTGGCGCGCAAACTGGGGGTCAGTCGCAAATGCCTGTGGGAGCGCCGTCAGCGCCTGGGCATTCCGCGGCGCAAGACCGGGGTGGCCAGCGAGAGCTGAACGTCACCTGAAGGGTGCACCAGTAAAACATGACTTTGTGAAAAAACTGTTACCGCAGGCTTTTCGCGTAACAGAAGCCGGGGCTTACGGTAACGAAGCCCCGGTTTTTTTTGACCTCGAAAAACCGGCCACGAGGGTGTAACCCCTTGTTTTACTGGGGTTCGCAAAAGTTGGCACGCACCCTGCTATATGTTTGGTACAAGAACAATAACAAGCAATGCATAAGACAATAAAAATAAGACGAATCGACTCACGCACAATAAAAACAAGACGGCGAGAGGCGCAGCTAACTGATTCTTTTGGAGAGGCGTTGTATTTGGGGCGTGCCCCACGACCAGGCCGAGAACAACAAAAACTGTCCTAAGACAGAGCCTGAACTGGTTGGATCGCAAGATCACTGCAACACAGCGACCAAAGCAATCCGTTTGCTCTTGGCTCCCGATTGGGAGGGTCATGAAGGAAAAGCTTCATGACGAGGGCACTCAACAAAAACAAAAAGCCCGAAACCAATAACAAAAATAGAGCATGCAACTACTTCTTGGGGAGCTTCGGCTCCCCCTTGTAGTTTCCGTCTTCCGGACCTCTTCCTACGGTGTCCTACACCATCCTCTGACTAAATGCTAGAATCCCCGCCCATCATGCGGTCATTCTTCGTTTTGGCCGAACATTCCTTCAAACAGTGCATCCCATGCTGAAGAAGCTGTTCCAGTCATTCCGTTCTCCCAAGCGTATTACGCAACACATCCGCAGCACGCCTGAAGTGCTTAACAGCGGCCAACATTCGCTGCAAAAGGCGCAATTCAGCCGCTACGCGGTGAACATTGTCGAACGCCTGCAGAGCGCCGGTTACCAGGCTTACCTGGTCGGTGGCTGCGTGCGCGACATGCTGCTGGGCATCACGCCCAAAGACTTCGACGTCGCCACCAGCGCCACGCCCGAGCAGGTTCGCGCCGAATTCCGGAATGCGCGCATCATCGGTCGTCGCTTCAAGCTGGTGCACATCCATTTCGGCCGTGAAATCATCGAAGTCGCGACCTTCCGCGCCAATCACCCGCAAAACGACGAGGAAGAAGACAGCAACCAGTCGTCGCGCAACGAGAGCGGACGCATCCTGCGCGATAACGTCTATGGCACCCTGGAGGAGGACGCACAACGTCGCGACTTCACCATCAACGCCCTCTATTACGACCCGGTCAGCGAGCGCATCCTTGATTACGCCAACGGCGTACACGATATCCGCAATCACCTGATCCGCCTGATCGGCGACCCGAAGCAGCGTTACCAGGAAGACCCGGTGCGGATGCTGCGGGCCGTGCGTTTTGCCGCCAAGCTCAATTTCGGCATTGAAAAGCACAGTGCCCAGCCGATCCGTGACCTGGCACCGATGCTGCGCGAGATCCCGTCGGCGCGTCTGTTCGAAGAAGTGCTGAAGTTGTTCCTCTCCGGCCATGCCGCCGACACATTCGAGATGCTGGTCGACCTGCAATTGTTCGATCCGCTGTTCCCGGCGAGCGCCGAGGCACTGGAATACAACCCGACGTACACACACACGCTGATCAGTGAAGCGTTGATCAACACCGATCTGCGCATCAAGCAGAACAAACCGGTGACCCCCGCGTTCCTTTTTGCCGCCTTGCTCTGGCCTGCCCTGCCTGCTCGCGTCTTGCGCCTGCAAGAGCGTGGCATGCCGCCAATCCCGGCGATGCAGGAAGCCGCTCACGAACTGATTGCCGAACAATGCCAGCGCATCGCGATTCCGAAGCGATTCACCCTGCCCATCCGTGAAATCTGGGACATGCAGGAACGCCTGCCGCGACGCAGCGGCAAACGCGCCGACCTGTTGCTGGACAACCCGCGATTCCGCGCCGGTTACGACTTCCTGCTGCTGCGTGAAAGCGCGGGCGAGCAGACCGACGGCCTGGGTGAATGGTGGACCGACTATCAGGACGCCAACGACAGCGAACGTCGCGACATGATCCGCGACCTCGGCGGCAAGGACGATGGCGCCCCCGGGGCTCCCCGCAAACGTCGTCGCAGCACCGGTGCCAAACGCAAACGAGCGGCTGGTGCACCGAGCGCATCGGGCGAGTAGCGCCATGGAACGCATCTACATTGGCATGGGCAGCAACCTGGCTGACCCTGCCGAACAACTGCGCAGCGCACTCGATGCGCTGGCGCGTTTGCCGCAGACCACCCTGGCCGGCGTCTCCGCGTTTTATCAGAGCGACTCACTGCTACCCGGCCAACCGCGCTACACCAATGCGGTGGCCGCCCTCGACAGCTCACTGGCGCCACTGGTGCTGCTGGACGCGTTGCAAACAATCGAAAACGGCCAGGGCCGCGAACGTCTCGAACGCTGGGGACCGCGCACGCTGGACCTCGACATTCTGCTGTTCGGCGATCGCCTGATCGACGAACCACGCCTCAAGGTGCCCCACTACCACATGCAGGAGCGCGCCTTCGTCCTGTATCCGTTGGCCGAACTGGCGCCGGCAGACCTGCGCCTGCCGGATGGCCGCACATTGGCCGACATGCTCGCCGCCTGCCCGTTCGTCGGACTCGAACGCCTCCCGCACGCCGCCCTGTAGGAGCGAGCTTGCTCGCGATTGCGACAGGCCAGTTAGCTCAGCAGTGACTGACACTCCGAAATCGCGAGCAAGCTCGCTCCTACAGGGGGAGTCTTGTGTTGCCAGTGCTGAAACGCATCAGTCCCCTTCGGTAACACCCCTGTCGTAACAATGCGGTAACACACGTAATTGACTTCCCGAGTTCTCCTCACGACTATAGGCGTCCCGCTGCCGTCAACTCGGCAGTAAAGGGCGCAATCCAGGCCTTAAAAGCACGACAACAGAGCGTGCGCCTGTATTTAACGAAGAATCACGCGCGTTACTCGCAGTAGTTTCCACAGCGCCTGAATGAGGAACTTTTGATGCCAGCCATCACCCTGACCACGCTGCAAGGTCTCAAGCAAAAAGGTGAAAAAATCACCATGCTGACCTGCTATGACGCCACCTTCGCACACGCCTGCAACGAGGCTGGCGTCGAAGTGCTGTTGGTGGGCGACTCCCTCGGCATGGTTCTACAAGGTCATGACAGTACTTTGCCGGTGACCACTGCCGAAATGGCTTACCACGTCGCGGCCGTCAAACGTGGAAACACCGACGCTTTGATCCTCGCCGACCTGCCATTCATGGCTTACGCCACCCTCGAACAAACCATGATCAACAGCGCCACGCTGATGCAGGCGGGTGCGCACATGGTCAAGGTCGAAGGGGCACTGTGGCTGGCGGAATCGATCCGCCTGCTGGCCGAGCGTGGCATTCCGGTCTGTGCACACTTGGGGCTGACTCCGCAGGCGGTGAACCTCCTCGGCGGTTACAAAGTCCAGGGCCGCAGCGAGAATCAGGCGCGGCAGATGCGGGCCGATGCCATTGCCCTGGAGCAGGCCGGCGCCGCCATGCTGTTGCTGGAGTGCGTGCCAAGCGAATTGGCTCAGGAAATCACTCAGGCAGTGAGCATTCCGGTGATCGGCATCGGCGCGGGTAACGGCACCGATGGCCAGGTACTGGTGCTGCACGACATGCTGGGCCTGTCGATCACTGGCCGCGTGCCGAAGTTCGTGAAGAACTTCATGGCCGGCCAGACCAGCATTGCGGCGGCGCTCGGCGCGTATGTATCCGAGGTCAAGGCAACGACTTTCCCCGGCACCGAACACGGATTCTCTGCATGAACACCGTAAAAACCCTACGTGAACTGCGGGCAGCCGTAGCTCGCGCCCGCAGTGAAGGCAAGCGCATTGCCCTGGTGCCGACCATGGGCAACCTGCACAGCGGTCACATGGCGCTGATTGCCAAGGCCTCGCAACGGGCAGATTTCGTGGTCGCGAGCATTTTCGTCAACCCACTGCAATTCGGCGCGGGCGAAGACCTCGACAAGTACCCGCGCACACTGGCGGCGGACCAGGAAAAACTCCTCGAAGCCGGTTGCCACCTGTTGTTCGCCCCCGCCGTTGAAGAGATGTACCCCGAGGGCATGGCCGGTCAAACCCGCGTCAGCGTCCCGCAACTGTCCGAAGGCCTGTGCGGTGCGAGTCGTCCTGGCCATTTCGAAGGCGTGGCGACGGTGGTCAGCAAGTTGTTCAACATGGTTCAGCCGGACCTGGCCGTGTTCGGCCAGAAAGACTTCCAGCAACTCGCTGTCATTCGCGCGCTGGTGCATGACTTGAACATGCCGATCCAGATCATCGGCGAGCCGACAGTCCGCGCCGACGATGGCTTGGCGCTGTCGTCGCGCAATGGTTTTCTCAATGAAGAACAGCGCGCGGTTGCCCCGATTGTGTATCGCACGCTGTCCTCGATGGCCGAGGCCATCAAACAGGGCGATCGGGATTATCCGGCGTTGATCGCGGCGCAACAGCAGCAGCTCGAGGCCGCTGGCCTGCGCACCGATTACCTGGAAATCCGTCATGCACTGACCTTGCGCCCGGCAACGGCGCAGGACCGCGACCTGGTGATTCTGGTGGCGGCATTCCTGGGCACCACGCGCCTGATCGACAACCTGCACCTGGATCTCGACGCTTCCTGAAATATGTGGGAGCGGGCTTGCTCCCACACAGGAACCCATCGCCCCCTCGACCTGGGAAACACTCATGCACACCATCATGCTCAAGGCCAAGCTGCATCGCGCCGAAGTCACTCATGCTGTACTCGATTACGAAGGTTCCTGCGCCATTGACGGCGAGTGGCTGGACCTGTCCGGCATCCGAGAATACGAACAGATCCAGATCTACAACGTCGACAACGGCGAGCGCTTCACCACTTACGCGATTCGTGGCGAAGAAGGATCGCGCATCATTTCAGTCAACGGCGCCGCAGCCCACAAGGCCAAGGTCGGCGACCGCGTGATCATCTGCGCCTATGCGCAGTACAGCGAAGCCGAGCTCGCCCACTTCAAGCCGCGCATGCTCTATATGGCCCCAGGCAATGAGCTGAGCCACACCAGCAACGCCATCCCCGTCCAGGTCGCCTGAGCCAATTTCCCCGTTTGTCGGACCGTTCCCTATCCCATGTACAAAAAAGTACCGGGAACGGGTCAGACAAAGTCAAGACAGATCGCAGCGCGAGGTTTACTGTAGTCGCCCTGTGCCATGAAATCGTGTCGACGCAGTTTGACCGGGCGCCCACCCATGGCGCTCCGTGACTTTTAGTGTTCAAAAGGCCGTTCAAGTAAAAAGGAAACCCGCAGCGATGGCGTATTACCGTACTCCTCAAGACGTGACCGCACTGCCCGCTTGGCAGGCGCTGAAAGAACACCGCCAAGCCATGCAGGATTTCAGCATGCGCGAGGCCTTTAATGCCGATCCGCAGCGCTTTACTCAATTCACCCTCAGCAGCTGCGGCCTGTTTCTCGACTACTCGAAGAACCTGATCAACGCCCAGACGCGTGACCTCCTGGTCGGCCTGGCCAAGGAAGTCGACCTGCAAGGCGCGATCAAGGCGCTGTTCGAAGGCGAGATCGTCAACTCGTCCGAAGGCCGCCCGGCCCTGCACACCGCGCTGCGCCGCCCGGTCGGCGACAAGCTGTCGGTCAACGGCGTCAACGTCATGCCGGAAGTCCACAAGGTGCTGAACCAGATCACCGACCTCGTCGGCCGTATCCACGACGGGTTGTGGCGCGGTTACACGGAAAAGCCGATCACCGACGTGGTCAACATCGGCATCGGCGGGTCCTTCCTCGGCCCGGAGCTGGTATCCGAAGCGCTGCTTTCCTACGCGCAAAAAGGTGTGCGCTGCCACTACCTGGCGAACATCGACGGCAGTGAGTTCCATGAGCTGACCATGAAGCTGCGCGCCGAAACCACGCTGTTCATCGTCTCGTCGAAATCCTTCAACACGCTCGAAACGCTGAAAAATGCCCAGGCCGCTCGTGCCTGGTACTTGGCGCAGGGTGGTTCGGAAGCCGAGCTGTACCGTCACTTCATCGCCGTTTCCAGCAACAACGCGGCGGCGGTCGCCTTTGGTATTCGTGAAGAAAACATCTTCCCGATGTGGGACTGGGTCGGCGGGCGTTACTCGCTGTGGTCGGCCATCGGCTTGCCGATCGCCCTGGCCATCGGCATGTCGAACTTCAAGGAGCTGCTGTCCGGTGCCTACACCATGGACCAGCATTTCCAAAGCGCCCCGTTCGAACAGAACATGCCAGTGCTGCTGGCCCTGCTCGGCGTCTGGTACGGTAATTTCTGGGGTGCGCAAAGCCACGCGATCCTGCCGTACGATCACTACCTGCGTAACATCACCAAGCACTTGCAACAGCTGGACATGGAATCCAACGGCAAGAGCGTGCGCCAGGACGGGACCTCGGTGTCCACCGATACCGGTCCGGTGATCTGGGGCGGCGTCGGCTGCAACGGCCAGCACGCGTATCACCAGTTGCTGCACCAGGGCACCCAACTGATCCCGGCCGACTTCATTGTGCCGATCGTCAGCTTCAACCCAGTGTCCGATCACCACCAGTGGCTGTACGCCAACTGCCTGTCGCAAAGCCAGGCGTTGATGCTCGGCAAGACCCGCGCCGAGGCCGAGACCGAACTGCGCGACAAGGGCATGGCCGAAGCCGATGTACAGAGACTCGCGCCGCACAAGGTGATCCCGGGCAACCGTCCGAGCAACACTCTGGTGGTCGAACGCATCAGCCCGCGTCGTCTCGGCGCTCTGGTGGCGATGTACGAACACAAGGTCTTCGTGCAAAGCGTGGTCTGGGGCATCAATGCCTTCGATCAGTGGGGCGTGGAGCTGGGCAAGGAACTGGGCAAGGGCGTCTACAACCGCCTGGTCGGCAGCGAAGAAACCGCGGCCGAGGATGCGTCTACCCAGGGCCTGATCAACTACTTCCGCGGTCGTCACCGCGGCTGATCCTTAGCCCCACTGCTATGCCCACTGTGGGAGTGGGCTTGCCCGCGATAGCGGTGTGTCATTCAGCGTCTATGTTGACTGACACACTGCAATCGCGAGCAAGCCCGCTCCCACAGTCGTTTTTCCCTGGTTGTTTTGCTGTGAGTCCGGAATTCGGGCAACCCGGTTGAACCCTTCCCCATCTCGGTCCATCTTTACTCTTGTCGCAAAACAAGAATAAGGAACCGTCATGTTCGATATCAGCACGTTCCCCAAAGCCGATGCCGTCCGCCAGGCTGCACAGTTGAGTCAAGACGACTACAAGCGCCTTTACCGCCAATCGGTCGAACACCCCGGCGACTTCTGGGCCGAGCAAGCCCGGCACTTTCTGGACTGGAGCAAACCCTGGGACACCGTCCAGCGCTACAACCTGAAAACCGGTGAAGCCAGCTGGTTTGCCGGTGGCCAGTTGAACGTCAGCTACAACTGCATCGACCGCCACCTGGCAGAACGCGGCAATCAGGTCGCCATTGCCTGGGAAGGCGACGACCCGGCCGAATCCGCGCAAATCACCTACAAAAAACTCCACCATCACGTGTGCCGCCTCGCCAATGTGCTCAAAAGCCGAGGCGTCAAGAAAGGTGACCGCGTGTGCATCTACATGCCGATGATTCCCGAAGCGGCCTACGCGATGCTCGCCTGCACGCGCATTGGCGCGGTGCATTCGGTGGTGTTTGGCGGGTTTTCTCCCGACTCGGTGCGTGACCGGATTCTCGACGCCGACTGCCGCACCGTGATCACCGCCGATGAAGGCGTGCGCGGCGGCAAGTTCGTTTCACTCAAGGAAAAAGTCGACAAAGCCCTGCTCAGTTGCCCGAATGTCAGCACGGTGATCGTGGTGGAGCGCACCCAGGGCCAGGTGAACTGGGTCGAGGGCCGGGACCTGTGGTATCACCAGGCGCTGCGCGACGTCAGTGACGATTGCCCGCCGGAGCCGATGGATGCCGAAGATCCGCTGTTCATCCTCTACACCTCCGGCAGCACCGGCAAACCCAAAGGCGTGCTGCACACCACCGGCGGTTACCTGCTGCAAGCCGCCATGACCTTCAAGTACGTACTCGACTACCGCGACAAGGAAGTCTTCTGGTGCACCGCCGACGTTGGCTGGGTCACCGGTCACAGTTACATCGTCTACGGTCCACTGGCCAATGGCGCGACCACGCTAATCTTCGAAGGCGTCCCGAGCTACCCGACCAGCTCGCGCTTCTGGCAGGTCATCGACAAACACAAGGTGAACATCTTCTACACGGCTCCGACCGCCCTGCGCTCGCTGATGCGCGAAGGGGCCGAACCGTTGAAGGAAACTTCGCGGGCAAGCCTCAGACTGCTCGGCAGCGTCGGCGAGCCGATCAACCCGGAAGCGTGGGAGTGGTACTTCAATGCTGTCGGCGAACAGCGTTGCCCCATCGTCGATACCTGGTGGCAGACCGAAACCGGCGGCATCATGCTCAGCCCCCTGGTCAGCGCACAACGGATCAAACCCGGCTGCGCCACCCAACCGATGTTCGGCGTGCAACCGGTGTTGCTGGATGAAACCGGTAAGGAGATCAAAGGAGCCGGTAGCGGCGTGCTGGCGATCAAATCCAGTTGGCCGGCGCAGATCCGTAGCGTGTACGGCGACCCGCAGCGAATGGTCGACACCTACTTCAAGCCCTACCCCGGTTACTACTTCACCGGCGACGGTGCACGCCGCGATGAGGACGGCGACTACTGGATCACAGGACGTATCGACGACGTCATCAACGTGTCTGGCCACCGCATCGGCACCGCCGAAGTCGAAAGCGCCCTGGTGCTGCACGACAGCATTGCCGAGGCCGCCGTGGTCGGTTACCCCCACGATGTCAAAGGCCAGGGTATCTATGCGTTCGTTACCCCCATGAACGGTATCCAGCCCAGCGACGAGCTGAAAAAGGAGCTGCTGGCCCACGTCAGCGAGGAAATCGGCAGCTTCGCCAAGCCAGACCTGATCCAGTGGGCGCCGGCCTTGCCGAAAACCCGTTCGGGCAAGATCATGCGACGGATATTGCGCAAGATCGCCTGCAATGAACTGGACAGCCTGGGAGATACGTCGACGCTGGCGGACCCGAGCGTGGTGCAGGATCTGGTCGATAAGCGGCTAAACCAGTAAAAGCACCGCGAGCAAGCTCGCTCATACAGGGAATCTGCGCACGCCCCCTGTAGGAGCGAGCTTGGCGAAACGTCGCACCGTCGCGATCGCTTCACCTCGGTCTGACGTCAAACTGCTAAACTCCCGCGCCCCATTCCTCCAGCAAGGCGCCCAGCATGTCTTCCTTGAACCAGGCGCTGCGCGCCGCCCTTGATCATCGCCAGGACCTGCTGGCCGAACTGCATCAGCAGGGCACCGACTGCTATCGCCTGTTCCACGGCAGCCAGGAAGGCGCCGGTGGCCTGACCATCGACCGCTACGGTCCGCAATTGCTGGTGCAGAGCTTTCACCAGACGCTGGAACGTGAAGACCTGCTGCACATCCACGCCGTCATCAATCAACATCTGGGGCTCGACACCTTGCTGGTCTACAACGACCGCTCGCGGGGCAATTCGCGGATTGATCGCGAGGACACGGTCTACAAGGCCGATGACGCCGCCCTGCAAGACCTGGTGGGTCATGAATGGGGTCTGAACTATCGGGTACGCGGCCGCCACGCCGGCCAGGACCCGCTGCTGTTTCTCGACCTGCGTAACGCCCGTGGCTGGGTCAAGGACCATAGTCGAAACAAAAGCGTGCTGAACCTGTTCGCCTACACCTGCGGCGTCGGCCTGAGCGCAGCGGCTGGCGGGGCGCGCGAGGTGTGCAACCTGGACTTTGCCGAGGGCAACCTGGCCGTCGGCCGGGAAAACGGCCTGCTCAACCCGGATCTGCCGACCATGCAATTTATCCAGTCCGATTATTTCCCGGCTATCCGCCAACTGGCCGGGCTGCCCGTCAGCCAGCGTCGCGGACAAAAGCTGCCGAGCTACCCACGCCTGGAACAACGCCAATACGACCTCGTATTGCTGGATCCACCGGCCTGGGCCAAGAGTGCATTCGGCACCGTCGACCTGCTGCGCGACTACCAGAGCCTGCTTAAACCTGCCCTGCTGACCACCGCAGAGGATGGCGTGCTGATCTGCTGCAACAACCTGGCAAAAGTCAGCATGGATGACTGGCGCGAACAGGTCTTGCGTTGTGCCGAGAAGGCCGGGCGTCCGGTACGCGAATGGACAGAGATGAAGCCGGCAAGGGATTTTCCGTCGATGGACCAACAGCCCCCGCTGAAAACCCTGATCCTGCAGCTCTGAAACACGTCAGACAAATCTGAAAGTGGTGTGCAGCTCATTTGCTTCGGAACCGCAAACGCGTGCCATACTCCAAGGCACTCCGATTCAGACAGATGAAGCTGCACATGCACAAAGGATTGATTCGCGCCGTCGGCGCCTTGTTGACTGCCCTGGCCCTCTACAGCCTGCTGGGGTTTCTGATTCTGCCGGGCATAGCCTTGCGTGTAGCCAATCAACAATTGGCCAATTATGCGACGACACCCGCCACGCTGCAGCGAATCGAACTCAATCCCTTCAGCCTTGAAGTGACGCTGTGGGGCCTGACCATTGGCGAGCCGGGCAAGGAACAGGTCGGCTTCGAGCGCTTGTACGCCAACCTGCAGCTCGACAGCCTGTGGACCAAGGCGCTACACCTGGCCGACATCGAACTGGACAAACCCAAGACGGAGATTCTTTTTGACAAGGACGGCAAGCTCAACTTGCTGGGCCTGTTCAAGTTGCCGGCGAGTGAGCCAACGCCAGCCAATCCCGACGCCAAGCCCTTTCCATTGCGCATCGAACGCATCAACCTGGCCGGTGGCGCCGTGCACTTTCTGGACGAACGCCCCAGCGAGCCTATCGAATTCGTCTACGACAAACTGGACTTCGAGCTGAAAAACCTCAGCACCCTGCCCGAAGACAGCGCCGACATGACCCTGGTGGCTGTCGGGCCCAACGGCGGACAGATCGACTGGTCCGGTAACTTCAGCCTGATCCCGATTGCCTCCGAGGGCACGCTGAAAATTACTGACGGCAAGATGAAAGCCTTTTGGCCCTACGTGCGCGACGCCGTGCCGCTGGTGCTCGAAGACGGCGTTGTCAGCCTGAGCACCGACTACAAACTCAATCTGGCCAAGCAAACCGAACTGCTGCTCAGCAACGTCGCGGTCAGTGTGGCGCCGTTTGCCATCAAGGCCCCGGATGGCCGGCAACTGGCAAAACTCGAGCGACTGGATGTCACCGACACCACCGTGGACCTGGCCAGGCAACAAGTGGTGGTCGGCAAGATCCGCAGTCAGAAGCTCGAAACCTGGGCCGCTCTGGAAGCCGATGGCCAACTCGACTGGCAAAAACTGTTCGCCAGCCAACCGTCCAAAGCAGCCGTCAAGGCCAAGGCCGAACCCGCTGACACACCGGCGGCGGCCGACTCGCCGAAAGCGCCGCAAACGCCCGGCAAGCCGTGGCAAGTGTTGTTGAAGGACGTGCAGTTGCGCGACTACCAGGTGCATCTGGCTGATCGAAAGGCGCAACCCGCTGTCGAGCTGGATTTGAAACCGCTGAACCTGGACCTGCAGAACTTCGACAGCCTCAATGGTTCGCCCTTTACCCTCAAGCTCGACGCCGGCGTCGGCAAGCAAGGCAAAGTCAACGCTGAGGGCGAGGTCAACCTGGCGCCGGTGAGCGCCAGACTGAAGGTGCAAACCAAAGACATCGACCTGCGTGTTGCGCAGTCCTACATCAATCCGTTCATCCGCCTCGAACTGCGCAGCGGTATGCTCGGCAGCGATCTGGCGGTCGACCTGAAGAGCACCGAGCCGCTGGCACTCAGCGTCACCGGACGGGCGCAGATTGATCAGTTGCACACCCTCGATACCCTGAAAACCCGCGACTTCCTCAAGTGGCAGCAGGTGGTGGTCGAAGGCTTGAACTACCAGCATGGCGACAGCGTGTCGATCGACCGCATCAACCTGTTCCAGCCCTATGTGCGTTTCATGATCAACGACGACCGTACCACTAACGTCGATGACCTGCTGATTCCACAACCGGCCGACTCCGGCGGCAAAACCGCAGCGGCCAAACCGGCGAGCAAAGACAAACCGCTGGGCATCCACATCGGTGGCATTGCGATCAACGACGGCTCGGCCAACTTCGCCGACTTCAGCCTGACGCCGAATTTTGCCACTGCGGTTCAACAGCTCAACGGCCAGATCGGCACCATCGACAGCCGTCAGGCGAAACCGGCGACCGTAGACGTCAAGGGCAAGGTCGACCGCTACGCCCCGGTGACCATCAAGGGCGCGGTCAATCCGTTTGACCCGATGGCGAGCCTCGACATCGCCACCAGCTTCAAACGCGTGGAACTGACCACGCTGACGCCCTACTCCGGCAAGTTCGCCGGCTACCGCATCCGCAAGGGTCGGCTCAACCTCGACCTGCATTACCTGATCACCAAAGGCCAATTGAAGGCAGAAAACAAAGTGGTGGTCGAGCAGTTGCAGCTCGGTGAAAAGGTCGACAGCCCCGATGCGGTCAGCCTGCCATTGAAGCTGGCGATTGCCTTGCTCAAGGACGTCGACGGCAAGATTTCCATCGAACTGCCGGTGACCGGCGACCTGAACAATCCACAATTCAGCGTCATGCCAATTGTCTGGCAGACCCTGCGCAACCTGATCGTCAAGGCCGCCGCCGCACCGTTCAAGATGATCGGCGGGCTGATCAGTGGCGGTGGTTCCGAGGATCTGGGCACGGTGTCGTTCGCGCCGGGTTCCAGCGACCTGAGCAAGGATGCGGAGGGTTCACTGGTCAAACTGTCCCAGGCCCTGAAGGAACGTCCGGCGCTGCGCCTGGAGATCGAGGGCACGGCGGCCGCCAGCAGCGATGGCCCGCTGATTGCCGAGCAGCGCCTGGAACGCGAATACCAATACAACTACTACAAAATGCTCCAGCGTCGCGGCGACAAGGTGCCGGCGCAGGCGTCGCTGCTGCAAGTCCCGGAGGGCGAGAAAGGCCCGCTGCTCGAAGGCATCTACCGTACCCGCCTGAAAACCCAGCCACCGGCTGAATGGGCCGACCTTGGCAAGGAGGAGCGCACGGCGAAAATGCGCGCCGACGTCATCAAGTTCTGGAGCTCCAGCGACGTGCTGTTGCGCCAGTTGGGCCAGGACCGCGCCAGCAGCATCAAGGACTACCTGGTCGACAAGGGCCAACTGGCAGATGATCGTGTGTACTTCATCGACGCCAGCCTCGGCGAGGCTGAAAGTGACGGTCGGGTAGTGACACCGATGCACCTGGACGCCGAATGAGGGTCCGGGAGGTTCTGTTCGGCCTGACACTGGCATTGGGTACAACCCACGCCTGGGCTGCCGATACCCTGCGTTGCGGCAGCCAGTTGATCAGCGTCGGGGATCGGTCCAGCGAGGTGCTGCAAAAGTGCGGCGAGCCCGTTAGCCGCGATCTTTTGGGTTACAAGCGCAGCGCCAACCGGCGCGAAGAATTCCAGGTCGAGGAATGGACCTACGGGCCCAATGGCGGGATGTATCAGTACCTGCGGTTCGAGGGTAACCGGCTGAGGCAGATCACCAGCAAGCGTGGGAACTGATTACGCTGAGTACTCGGCTTGACTCACTCATTTGTGGGGCTTGTCGAGTCGTCGCACCGCCGCGATAGCGTCGTATCAGTCGCCATCCATGTGGCTGACACACCGTCATCGCGAGCAAGCCCGCTCCCACAGTTTTATTGTGTGTAGCCCCATTCACTTTGATTTGCGTGGCCAGAAATAGAACAGGCCCCGAGCACGAATGCCCGAGGCCTGTAATGGCCACATCCTTATGGCCGTCGCATGAACTCCAAAGTGGCGGCAGACGTATGACTCGGCCCGTCTACCGCACCTTCTCCCGGTCCAGGCGAGAAGTCTTGCCTTACTCGGCTTTCAGGCCGTCAGCGGAGACCGCTTTGACGCCTTTGATTTTCTTGGCGATGGCCACGGCGGTGGCTTTCTGCGATTCAGTCACAGCAGTAGTGGACGACAGGGAAACCACGCCTTTGTTGGTTTCTACCTTGATGTCAGTACCAGGAATGCCTTTCTCGGTAACCAGGTCAGCTTTGACTTTGGTGGTGATCCAGGTATCGGAAGTGGCTTCCTTGGCTTCGGTAACTTCACCAGCGGCCAGCATCATTGGGGCCTGGGTAGCCTGAGCAGCGAAAGCGGCGTTGGCCATGGTCAGGGTCAGCGCGGTAGCAGCAGCGGAAGCGATTACGAACTTCTTCATACGAGTAACTCCTGTTTTTCTGGAAAATCTGCTGGATGTCTTGTCAGCAGGTTACCCAGTACATTGCGAACGCTGTGCCAGTTTTGAAACAAGAATAAAACCTATATATATCAATCACTTATAAATTTAGTAAATTTTCGAAATCATGCAATTTGCATGACTTGTCATTTATCGACTTGCAAGTTGCCGGTTTTCGCGTGGGCCTAAGGCCATGAATTTGCGAAGGTTTTCCAATTACGCAGGGGGCGCGGTGGAATTGAGCCTATACGGCAAAAAAAACCCGCCTCAGAAGGCGGGTTTCCGTCAGCAGACAGGCGATCAATCATGTGCCTGTAGGGCAACCCGCTGGAGCGTAATCGGCCGTTGCGCTGGTTTTGCACGACCATCCGCTGGTCGCATCACGAGTGAGCGTGATCGTCGCGTTGGCGACAACCGTCGGCGCCCCCTTGAGCGTGCAGACAATCCCGTTGCTTGGCGCTGCCAGGACACTGATAGTGCAGTGCTGCGACGTGGTACTGGCACCGATATCAGTGGTAGACGGCGCCGCCGTGCCCGAATTGAGCTTGTCTTCATAAGCCACTTTCAACGCCGAAATCTCCGCCAACCCCGCCGTCACCTTCGCCCGCGCCTGGTACTTGGAGTACGCCGGAATCGCGAACGTCGCCAGGATCCCGATGATCGCCACGACGATCAGCAGCTCGATAAGGGTAAAACCTTTTTGATTATTCATAGACAGGCTCCATGCATGAGTCGGAATCTCATGATCTTAATGGCCTTCAGCACAGCCCGTGCCAGATCTTTCAACCCCTGCAATGAAGGCCCCCCGCCCAAAACTCGCAATGGGCGCCCCCCGGAATTCGCACTAACTGACACTTTTTGTCACTTCAAAACCACTGGTTTGGCTCGACCGGTTGACTAGGCTATAAGTCATGAATTGTTCGCGTCCGGTACTCCCATGAATGACATCGCTCTAAGCGGCCTGGCCAAGCAATTGGTCCTCGCCGAACTGCTCACTGACAAAAGCGCGCAACAGGCCTATCAACAGGCGCAACGCCAAAAAATCTCGCTGGTCAGCTATCTGGTGCAGAACAAACTGGTCAAGAGCCGCCAGGTGGCCGAGATCGCTTCGGAGCACTTCGGGATGGCCCTGCTCGATCTTCATCGGCTCGACAAGGATTCCCAGCCCAAAGATCTGGTCAGCGAAAAACTGGTGCGCCTGCATCACGTGCTGCCTCTGTGGCGACGTGGCAACAAACTGTTCGTCGGGGTGTCCGACCCGACCAATCATCAGGCCATCAACGATATCCAGTTCAGCACCGGACTCACCACCGAAGCAATCCTGGTCGAGGAAGACAAACTCAGCGACGCCATCGACAAATTCTTCGACAACCACGCCACCGGTCTGGAGGAGATGGCTGACGTCGATCTTGATGGCGTGGACATCGAAGCAATCGACGAACGACAGGACGGCATCGCCGGTCAGGATGCCGACGACGCGCCGGTGGTGCGCTTCGTTCACAAGATGTTGCTCGACGCCATCCGCGGCGGCTCCTCCGACCTGCACTTCGAACCCTACGAAAAAACCTACCGCGTACGGGTGCGCACCGACGGCATGCTGCGCGAAGTGGCCAAGCCGCCGATCCAGTTGGCCAGCCGCATCGCTGCGCGCCTGAAGGTGATGGCCAGTCTCGACATCTCCGAACGGCGCAAGCCCCAGGATGGGCGCATCAAGATGCGCCTTTCCAAGAGCAAGTCCATCGATTTTCGGGTCAACACCCTGCCGACCCTGTGGGGTGAAAAGGTGGTGATCCGGATTCTCGATCCGTCCAGCGCGCAGATGGGCATCGACGCCCTGGGCTATGAGCAGGATCAGAAAGAACTGTACATGGAGGCCCTGAAACAACCGCAGGGGATGATTCTGGTAACCGGGCCCACCGGGTCGGGCAAGACCGTATCCCTTTACACCGGGCTGAACATTCTCAACACCGTGGACATCAACATCTCCACCGCCGAAGACCCGGTGGAAATCAACATGGAAGGGATCAACCAGGTCAACGTCAATGCCAAACAGGGGCTGGGGTTTCCCCAGGCCTTACGCTCTTTCCTGCGGCAAGACCCCGACGTGATCATGGTCGGCGAGATCCGCGACCTGGAAACCGCCGAAATCGCCATCAAGGCCGCCCAGACCGGTCACCTGGTGCTCTCGACCCTGCACACCAACAGCGCGGCCGAAACCCTGACCCGTCTGCACAACATGGGCATCCATGGGTTCAATATCGCCACCTCGGTGAGCCTGATCATCGCCCAGCGCCTGGCGCGCAAGTTGTGCAGCCACTGCAAGAAGCCCCTGGATGTTCCCCGCGAAGCGTTGCTCACGGAGGGCTTCCCCGAGGAACGCATCGGCCAGTTCACGATCTATGAACCGGTCGGTTGCGAGCATTGCAACGCAGGCTACAAGGGACGCGTGGGGATTTATGAGGTGGTGAAGAACACGCCAGCGCTGCAACGATTGATCATGGCCGACGGCAACGCGCTGGAAATTGATATCCAGATGCGCAAGGACGGGTTCAACGACCTGCGCACTTCGGGCCTGATCAAGGCCATGCAGGGCATTACCAGCCTTGAAGAAATCAATCGGGTGACCAAGGACTGATCATGGCGGCCAAGGCAGCAAAAATCAGCGTATATGCCTGGGAAGGCACCGATCGCAAAGGCACGAAAATGTCCGGCGAGCTAAGTGGCCAGAACCCGGCACTGGTCAAGGCTCAACTGCGCAAGCAAGGCATTAACCCCGGCAAGGTGCGCAAGAAATCTGCCTCGATTCTCAGCTTCGGCAAGCGAATCAAGGCCCAGGACATCGCCCTGTTTACGCGGCAGATGGCGACCATGATGAAAGCCGGCGTGCCGCTGTTGCAGTCGTTCGACATCATCGGCGAAGGCTTCGATAACCCGGCCATGCGCAAGCTGGTGGACGAGGTGAAACAGGAGGTGGCAGCGGGTAACAGCTTCGCCGCCGCCCTGCGCAAGAAGCCGGAGTATTTCGACGAACTCTACTGCAACCTGGTAGACGCCGGTGAACAGGCTGGTGCGTTGGACACCCTGCTTGAGCGGGTCGCCACCTACAAGGAAAAGAGTGAAAGCCTCAAGGCCAAGATCAAGAAAGCCATGACCTACCCGACAGCGGTGGTGGTCGTCGCGATCATCGTCACCGGGATTCTGCTGGTCAAGGTGGTGCCGCAGTTCGAGTCGGTGTTCCAGAATTTTGGTGCTGAGCTGCCGGCGTTCACGGTCATGATCATCGGCCTTTCAAAGGTTTTGCAGGAATGGTGGTGGTTTGTCCTGGGCTTGATGATTGCGACCATCTTCGGCGTGCGCCGAGCGCTGAAAACATCCCAACGCTTTCGCGACACGATGGACACTTGGCTGCTGAAACTGCCATTGATTGGCACTTTGCTGTACAAATCCGCCGTGGCCCGTTTTGCCCGTACGCTGTCGACCACCTTCGCCGCCGGTGTGCCCCTGGTCGAAGCGCTGGATTCGGTGGCCGGCGCCACCGGCAATGTCGTATTCAAGCGTGCGGTGCAGCGGATCAAGCAGGATGTATCGACGGGAATGCAGCTGAATTTTTCCATGCGCACCTCCGGCATTTTTCCCAACATGGCCATTCAGATGACCGCCATTGGCGAAGAGTCCGGCGCCCTTGACGACATGCTCGACAAAGTCGCGAGTTTCTATGAGGCCGAAGTCGACAACATGGTCGATAACCTCACCAGCCTGATGGAACCGTTCATCATGGTGGTCCTGGGTGTTATCGTCGGCGGTTTGGTGGTGGCGATGTACCTGCCCATTTTCCAACTCGGCGCTGCGATCTGACATGCTCTGGAATGAAATTCTCACGATTTACCCGCTGGCATTCGTGGTCATGGCGCTGGTACTGGGCCTGCTGGTTGGCAGTTTTCTCAATGTGGTGGTCTGGCGCCTGCCGAAAATGCTCGCCCGTGAATGGCGATTGCAGGCCCAAGAGATCCTCGGTTTGCCGGATGAAACGCCCCTGCCCACCTACAACCTGCTGCTGCCCCACTCCCAGTGCCCGCGATGCGGGCACCGCATCCGGGCCTGGGAAAACATACCGCTGCTCAGTTACCTGTTCTTGCGCGGACGTTGCTCGCATTGTGCAACGCCGATCGGCAAGCGCTACCCCCTGACCGAACTGGCTTGTGGCCTGCTCTGGGCCTTCGTCGCCTGGCATTTCGGCTTCGGCTGGCAGGCGCTGCTGGTCATGGTGTTGAGCTGGGGTCTGCTGGCCATGAGCTTGATCGACGCCGAGCACCAACTGCTGCCGGACGCACTGGTGCTGCCGCTGCTGTGGCTGGGGCTGATCGTCAACAGCTTCGAGCTGTTCGTGCCGTTGCACGAGGCGTTGTGGGGCGCGATCGCTGGCTACATGGCCCTGTGGACGGTGTTCTGGGTGTTCAAGCTGATCACCGGCAAGGACGGCATCGGTCACGGCGATTTCAAGCTGCTGGCCATGCTGGGCGCCTGGGGCGGCTGGCAGATTTTGCCGCTGACGATACTGTTGTCGTCGCTGGTGGGCGCGGTGGTGGGCGTGATCGTGCTCAACCTGCGCAACGCAAAAACATCAACGCCACTGCCCTTCGGACCCTATCTGGCAATTGCCGGCTGGATTGCCTTGCTCTGGGGTGGTCAAATAACCGACTTCTATTGGCAGTTTGTCGGTTTGAAATGAATACCCCTGTGGAAAAACCCTGGATTCTCGGCCTGACCGGCGGTATCGGCAGCGGCAAAAGCGCGGCGGCGCAGCACTTCATCGACCTCGGCGTTCACGTGGTCGATGCTGATCATGCGGCACGCTGGGTCGTGGAACCGGGTCGTCCGGCGCTGGCGAAAATTGCCGAACATTTCGGTCCCGGCGTACTGCACGCCAACGGACAGCTCGATCGCACGGCGTTGCGCAAGCTGATTTTCGAAGACCCCAATCAGCGCCTGTGGCTTGAAGCGCTGCTACACCCACTGATCGCCGAGGAAATTGCCGAACACCTGGGCAAGGCACAATCGCCTTACGCGATTCTGGTTTCGCCCTTGCTGATCGAGTCCGGGCAGTACGCCATGACCCAGCGCGTGCTGGTCATCGATGCGCCCGAACAGCTGCAGATCGAACGCACCCTGCAACGTGACCAGACCAGCGAGCAACAGGTCCAGGCGATCCTCAAGGCGCAATCCAGCCGTCAGGATCGCGTGAGCCATGCCGACGACGTGGTGGTCAACGACCGCGACCTCGCCTGGCTGCACAGCGAGGTCGAGCGCCTGCATCATTTTTACTTAACATTGCGTGGAGGCCAGTCATGAGCCAGACCCCAACCGTCAATTGCCCGACCTGCGGCGCTCCCGTCGAATGGGCACCCGATAGCCAATTCCGGCCGTTCTGCTCGGACCGCTGCAAATTGATCGATCTCGGTGCCTGGGCGTCGGAAGAACACAAGATCCCGGTCGGCCCCGACGCTGAGGACGATCTGTTCAGCGAAGACTTCGAACCCCGTCACTAAGGCCGAAGGTCAGGGCCGCATGAAACCGTAGTCCTGACCGTCATCGAGGTTCTCGGCGAGAAACTGCAACTCGTCGGCCAGGTCCTCGACACTGCGCACCGCCTTGCTCTGCTGAACAACCGCACTGAGCATGGCGCGCAGGCTCAATCCCGGATCAAACCCAACTTCCTGCGCTGCATCCAGACTGTGGCGCAGTTCCTGCCTTGCCCATTCGTAGACACTCATTTCGATGCTCCTGAAGGTTTTGCGCGAGCATGGATTCGTCCGGTTCTTTTGCCTTTGATGTGGATCAAGATTTGGGATCGTCATCCTTCCAGGGCGCCGAAAGGTAGCGAGTGCGGTTGAAGGTCTCCAGCCACTCGGGGCAAAACACCACCAGTGCGCTGATCACCATGCCGTTGATGAACGCCTCGGGAAAAATGATCAACCACAGGTAGCCGACAAAATCTTCGAGCCAGTAGGGCATGGCAAACACGGCGTCAAACCAAAGTAACCACAGTGCCAGCAGCAGACATAGCAACGCCGACAGCGCAGCGGCGAAGAAACCGGAAACGAAGATGTACACGAAGAGATTACGCGGCTGCGCCCGTTCCACCAGAATCGCGCAGCATTCAGTGACCAGCACCGGTAGCACGATCAACAGGGCGCCGTTGACGCCAACGGCAGCGAGGTCCTGTCGTCCGAGCAACACCAGGCCAAGTTGCGCGACCAACCCGCCGACGATCGCCAAAGGCCAATCCAGCAGCAGGGTCACGGCCGTCATGCCGAGGAAATGGTAGGACACACCCGTATCGAAATCGCGCCGCACCAGCCACAGCATGAACAGCGCGAACACGGTGCCGAACAGCAGGTGTTGGCGGCGACGGTCGCTGAACAACTCGACCCAGGGCGCGCGCCAGATGGCCCAGAGAATCACCGGCAGGTAAATCAGCCAGCCAGTCGTCAGGCTTTCGGGTGACAGCAACGGCGCGCCTATCATCGGCCGGCCTTCTCCAGGGCCTCACGCAATTGCTCCGCCGTGGCAAATTCCTGTTGGCCCACCAGTCGCCCCTTTTCGAGCGTCAACCACAGCACCTTATCCACCGCACCGGGATAGCGCGGAGCCACTCGACCGTCCCGGTCAAGCATGATCCGATAGTCATAGCTGCGCATGGCGGGCACCGCGAACATTTTCGCAATCAGTCGGGGCATGCGCTCGATGTCCGCGACAAACACCACGTGGCGCGCTTCCAGGTACCCTTTGGGCTGGCCTTGCAGCGCGGCGTCGACCATCTTGGCCCCATCCATGCTCCGGGCCACCAGCAACGTCTGCGCCTGATCGTCGAGGCTGTAGGCGTGATCGAACTGGTCAAGCAACGTCCAGGGCGCCAACCGGTCGCCGACTTCCAACGCATGGGCACACAGGGGCAAGAGGCTGAGCAGCAACAACGGCCAACATTTCACGTCTGATCCCTCGTTTGATCGCTTGCGCGCAATGGCCATCAGTCTACACCGCAGGCTCCAACTGCCCAGTGATGTCCTTTGCGGTCAAACGCTTTCAGCTTGTCGCAATTGAACGCTAAGCTTGGGCCTATGGATGACTCAGATTACCTTCGCCTGCTGACCATCGCGGCCGAGCAAGCCAACGCGTTCCTGTCCAATGCCCGCAAATGGGAGCGTGAGCGTTGGGTCTGCCAGCGCCTGCTGCAAGGCTTGAACATCCCCTACCGCGTCGATGAGTTCGCCCCGGCTGGCGAGCCACCGGACGTGCTGTTTCGCGACGCCAACTTCGAAGTGTTTTTCGTGCTCGACGAAGGAAGACGCCTCAACGATGAATGGCGAGACGAGTTGCAACGCCGGCGCACGGCGTTTTCCTTGAGTTCCCTGGTGCGCCGCGAGGCCAAGCCCCGGCGCATTCCGGCCAATGAGTACCTGCAGAGGCTGGCGCCGACGCTGCGCAAGAAAGCTCACAACTACAAGGAACGCGGCATGGACTTGGGCGAACTGGACATCATCGCCTTCACCAGCCTCAAGCGCGAAGTGCTCGACCTCAATAGCCACTTCCCCCCGCCTACCGAGTACCTGCGCCAGGGCTGGCGCTCGCTGTCGCTGGTGGGCCCCACGTTTGCCCGCGTCCTGTTTGCCCATCCGGACGCGCCGGACTTTCTACGCAGCAACCTGGGACGCAGCATCGTGTTCGATGTCGGTATCAGTCTGTGAGCCCCTTGCAGGATTTACTCGCCCATGTGCCCCAGCAGGGCTGCGTTCGCTGGATCGGCGTGCGGCCAGAGCGCCACGCGCCGATGATCGAGCTCGACGCGGTAGAGGCACGCCTGGAAGCCGGCCTGACGGGTGATCGCACCCGCCCGGGTATCCGCAATGCGCGCCAGGTGACATTGATCCAGTCGGAACACCTGGCTGTGATCAGTGCGCTGATGGGCCGTGCGCACGATCAGCCGGTATTGCCTCAGGATTTGCGCCGCAACATCGTCGTCAGTGGCATCAACCTGTTCAGCCTCAAGGGCCGGCGCTTCAGGATCGGCCAGGCGATTTTCGAAACCACCGGCTGGTGCCAGCCGTGCGCACGCCTGCAGGACAACCTCGGCCCAGGCACCTTCCAGGCGGTTCGGGGGCATGGCGGAATCACCGCCCGGGTGTTACAAAGTGGAATCATTCGCCTGGACGATGCGGTCACGGTCGAGCCGATACCGGCAAGCGGCTATGCTCCCTTCAATGCGGGCTGAGGTATTGCACCGCAACCGGCATGTAGCTTCTACACATTCAGCAACGTCTACCCCCTGACGAGGCCAATATGACCAGCCGCCTGAACCCTGACGACCAAAAGCATGTCGAAGAGTATCTGCAGTTGTCTCAGCACCAAGTCGAGCGCCGGCCTTTTCGGCCCTGGATGCTCCTGGTGATGGTGTTGGCCGTGACCATCAGCCTGGGCCTGTTGAGCCGCTTTATCAGTTACCTGACGCTATGAGCTGCCTGGCGCTCGCTCGGGTAACCGCACCCGTTTCCTTTAGCCTTGCGAGTTATCCCCATGTCCCATCGTATTGTTATTGTCGGCGGCGGCGCCGGCGGCCTGGAGTTGGCTACCCGTCTGGGTAAGACTCTGGGCAAGCGCGGCACGGCCAGCGTGATGCTGGTCGACGCGAACCTGACCCACATTTGGAAACCGTTGCTGCACGAAGTGGCCGCCGGTTCCCTGAATTCCTCCGAAGATGAACTCAATTATGTAGCCCAGGCAAAATGGAACCACTTCGAGTTCCAGCTGGGGCGCATGAGCGGGCTTGATCGCACGCAGAAAAAAATCCAGCTGGCGGCCACCTACGACGAAGCCGGGCTGGAGCTGGTGCCGGCGCGTGAAGTGCCTTATGACACGCTGGTGATTGCCGTCGGCAGCACCACCAACGATTTTGGCACCCAGGGCGCGGCGCAGCATTGCCTGTTCCTCGATACCCGCAAGCAGGCCGAACGCTTCCACCAGCAACTGCTCAACCATTACCTGCGCGCGCATGCCGGGCAAACCGATGCAGTGCAGCAGATCAGCGTCGCCATCGTCGGCGCCGGTGCCACGGGCGTGGAACTGGCGGCCGAGCTGCATAACGCCGCTCATGAGCTGGCGGCGTACGGCCTGGACCGGATCAAGCCGGAAAACATGCACATCACCCTGATCGAGGCCGGCCCACGAGTGCTGCCAGCGCTGCCGGAACGGATCGGAGGGCCTGTGCACAAGACCCTGGAGAAACTCGGCGTCAACGTCATGACCAATGCCGCCGTCAGTGAGGTGACCGCGGACAGCCTGATCACCGCCGACGGCAATGTGATCAACGCCGGGCTGAAGGTCTGGGCCGCCGGCATTCGTGCGCCGGGTTTCCTCAAGGACATTGATGGCCTGGAAACCAATCGCATCAATCAACTGCAGGTGCTCCCGACCCTGCAGACCACCCGTGACGAAAACATCTTCGCCTTCGGCGACTGCGCGGCCTGCCCTCAGCCGGGTACCGACCGCAATGTCCCGCCGCGTGCCCAGGCGGCGCATCAGCAAGCGTCGTTGTTAGCCAAATCCCTGAAGCTGCGCATCGAAGGTAAATCGCTGCCTGTGTATAAGTACACCGACTACGGCTCGCTGATTTCGCTGTCGCGTTTCTCCGCTGTGGGTAACTTGATGGGCAACCTCACCGGCAGTGTGATGCTCGAGGGCTGGTTGGCGCGGATGTTCTACGTGTCGTTGTACCGCATGCATCAAATGGCGCTGTATGGCGCGTTCCGAACAGCGATGTTGATGCTGGGCAGCAAGATCGGCCGCGGGACGGAGCCGCGCCTGAAGCTGCACTGATTTACACCCTATCCCTGTGGGAGCGAGCATGCTCGCTCCTACAGGGAATCAGCGTCTGTTTCTCAGTGTATCTGCCCCTACCCTTTCGCCTCTTCGCTTACAAACTCCCCCCTTGCGCGACACAGTAGCGATACACCCCGCCTTTTAAATGACCACATCCGAGCAAGGCACCCCGCCCGCTCAGGTGTAGGAGAATTTAAATGACCCGTACCACTAAAAACACTATCGGTCTGCTCGGCGCTGTTTTGGCTGGCGGCATGATGTTGTCAGGCACCACGTTCGCTTCGCAGCCCTTGAGCCAGGGTTATCTTCTGGCCTCGGCCGACCAGGTGGTGAAAACCCCTGAAGGCAAATGTGGCGAAGGCAAGTGCGGCGATGCTTCGATGGCAAAAACCGACACCGACGGCGACGGCAAGGTTTCGCGCGCTGAATTCCAGAAAGTCGCACCAAACTCCAACTTCGACAAAATCGACACCAACCACGACGGTTTCATCGATGAGCAAGAGGCGTACGACAACGTCAAAGCCAACTTCGAAGCCAACGGCAAGAAAATGCCAAAAGGCCTGTTCGAACATTTGAAAGACCGCGACGGCGCCTGAAAACGAAAAAGCCGCGCTTTCTCCCCAGAAAGCGCGGCTTTTTTGTTTACGATTTACACCCGGAAGCGCTGGACCATGCCCTGCAAGGTGTTGGCCAATTTTGACAGCTCGTGGCTGGAGGTGCTGGTCTGATCGGCGCCTGTGGCAGAACGCACCGACAGGTCGCGGATGTTCACCAGGTTACGGTCCACTTCCCGTGCCACTTGTGCCTGCTCTTCGGCGGCGCTGGCGATCACCAGGTTACGCTCGTGGATCTCGTGCACCGACGATGTGATAGCGACCAACGCGTCACCCGCCCGTTCTGCCAGTTCCAGGGTGCTGGCGGCGCGCGAGGCACTGGCGTTCATCGAGTCCAGCGCCAGGCTCGAACCGCTGCGCATGCCCTGGACCATTTGTTCGATTTCCAGGGTCGATTGCTGGGTACGATGCGCCAGGGCACGTACTTCATCGGCGACCACAGCAAATCCACGCCCGCTCTCCCCAGCTCGCGCCGCTTCAATGGCCGCGTTGAGCGCCAGCAGATTGGTTTGCTCGGCGATGGCCCGAATGACTTCCAGTACCTTGCCAATGTGTTGGGACTGGTTAGCCAGCGATTGCACCAATTCGCCGGTGTGTTGCACTTCACTGGCCAGGGCACTGATGGCGTTTGCCGTTTCGCTGACCCGTTCCTGCCCCAAATGCGCCGATTCACTCGACTGACGGGTCGCATCAGAGGTCGACACTGCATTGCGCGCCACCTCTTCCACCGCCGTGGTCATTTCATTGACCGCCGTGGCCGCCTGCTCGATCTCGTTGTTCTGCGCTTGCAGGCCCTGTGTGCTGTCGAGGGTGACGGCGTTCAGTTCATCCGCCGCCGCGGCCAGTTGCGTGGCCGAACCGCTGATGGCTTGCAGGGTTTCGCGCAGGTTTTGCTGCATGGTTGCCAGGGCCTTGAGCAAGCGACTGACTTCATCGTTGCCATGCGTTGCAATCGGCTGGGTCAGGTCACCCTGGGCGACGCTTTCAGCGGCGCCCAGTGCTTCGCTCAATGGACGCACGATGCTGCGGGTCAACAACATGGCCAGCGCCACGGTCGCCAGCGCCGCAAGGGCAATGAACAAGCTGACAATGGTTCGCGACGTTTCGTAGTGCGCTGCAGACTTCTCGCTTTCCACGACGACCTGCTTGGCAAACAGTTCCGCCAGGTCATTGAGTTGCTTGCCGGAACCATCGACCACGGTCTTCATGTCGACCAGCAGCAATTTGGTCAACTCGTCACGGCGCCCCTGCTCGGCCAAGGTGAAAGACTGGGCAATGCCGGTACGATAGGCCGCGAACGTGGTTTTGAACTGGTCATACAAGGCCCGCCCTTCAGGGGTAGCGACCAAATGGTCATAGGCCGCGATTTTCTCCCCCAGCTCCTTGTCGCGCGTGTCCATCTGGCCGCGGTATACCGGGATATTCTTGGGGTCCTGGTCCAGCGCCATGCGCAGGGAAATGGTGCGGATACGCAGCATCAATTCGCGAATTTCGTCACCGCCGCGAATGCTCGGCAACCATTGCTTTTCCACTGCCACCTCGCTTTCGCGGATGCTGGACATCTGCCCCAGGGCGAAGATACCGAGTAACGCTACCAGCACGGCGATCAAAGCGAACCCCAGAGCCGCCCGAGGAGCGATATTCAACTGACGAAGCAACATGACGAGCGACCTTTTTTCTTGTAATGACCAGGAGTTGGGGGTGTTGTTCGGCAGTCCCCCATTGCCTGTTTATCGGCAACTTGTATGACGACTTAAGTGATCACTTTGTCGCAGGCAAAAAAAATCCCCGTATCTTTCGATACGAGGATTTTTAATATGGTCGGGGTAAGGGGATTCGAACTCCTGACATCCTGCTCCCAAAGCAGGCGCGCTACCGGACTGCGCTATACCCCGGTAAAAAAAAGGCACCTTCAAAAGGCGCCTTCTTCGATCAGCGCTTTTGGCCTCTGATCTTAAGATTCGATTCCAGTATTACCTGGTTTCAAAAATGGTGGGTCGTGTGGGATTCGAACCTACGACCAATTGGTTAAAAGCCAACTGCTCTACCAACTGAGCTAACGACCCAAATATGGTCGGGGTAAGGGGATTCGAACTCCTGACATCCTGCTCCCAAAGCAGGCGCGCTACCGGACTGCGCTATACCCCGGTTTGAAATTGGCTCCGTGACCAGGACTCGAACCTGGGACCCAATGATTAACAGTCATTTGCTCTACCGACTGAGCTATCACGGAACTGCATATTTCAAGTTACAACTTTACAGCTTGTTTCACCTCTTCGACCCGTTCGCATCGCTGCGTTCGTGTGTCTGAGGCGCGCTATTCTACAATCCTAAGCGCCTCTGTCAACCCCCTAAATTGCTTTCAAGTTAATGATTTGCAACTTAATTCAGATTTCTGCCCAGTGAGCTGAAACCCTTCGAGGTGACCTACTGCGGGGCGCACTTTACAAGCCTTTTCCTTTGAGTTCAACAACCTGACGAAAAAAAGGCCCCGCAATGCGGGGCCTTTTCATTTTTGCTACCAGCGGGAATCAGGCGAAGACAATCTCGTCGTTCTCCACCACCCCTTTGGCGACGTCGCCGGGCATGAAACGTCCCGACAGGATCAACTGCGCCAGCGGGTTTTCGATCCAGCGCTGGATCGCTCGTTTGAGCGGCCGTGCACCGTAGACCGGGTCGTAACCCACCGCAATCAGCTTGTCCATGGCCTCTGGGCTCAGTTCCAGCTTCAACTCCCGCTCTGCCAGGCGACTGCGCAGACGACCCAGCTGGATCTCGGTGATGCCCGCGATCTGATCCCGCGCCAACGGCTCAAAGATCACCACTTCATCGACCCGGTTGATGAATTCAGGACGGAAGTGGACGGAAATCGCATCCATCACTGCCGCGCGCTGCGCTTCACGATCACCCACCAGCTCCTGGATCTGTGCCGACCCCAGGTTGGAGGTCATGACGATCACGGTGTTCTTGAAGTCCACGGTGCGGCCATGGCTGTCGGTCAGACGGCCATCTTCCAGCACCTGCAACAGGATATTGAACACATCCGGGTGGGCCTTCTCGACCTCATCCAGCAGAATCACCGAATAAGGCTTGCGACGTACCGCTTCGGTCAGGTAACCGCCCTCTTCATAGCCCACGTAGCCCGGTGGCGCACCGATCAGGCGAGCAACGGAGTGCTTCTCCATGAACTCGGACATGTCGATCCGCACCATCGCCTCTTCGGTATCGAAGAGGAATTCGGCCAGCGCCTTGCACAGCTCGGTTTTACCGACACCGGTCGGGCCGAGGAACATGAACGAGCCGCTTGGGCGATTGGGGTCGGACAGCCCCGCGCGTGAGCGCCGCACCGCATTGGACACCGCGACCACCGCCTCTTCCTGGCCGATGACGCGCTGGTGCAACAGACTTTCCATTTTCATCAGCTTGTCGCGCTCACCTTCGAGCATTTTCGACACCGGAATGCCAGTCCACTTCGACACGACTTCAGCGATCTCTTCCTCGGTGACCTTGCTGCGCAGCAACTGGTTCTCGCTGTGACCATGCTGGTCGACCATTTGCAGGCTGCGCTCCAGGTCCGGGATGACCCCGTATTGCAGCTCGGCCATGCGGTTCAGGTCACCTTTGCGCCGGGCCGCTTCCAGTTCCTGGCGGGACTGCTCGATTTTCTGCTGGATCTGCGCGGAGCCCTGGACTTCGGCTTTCTCCGAGTTCCAGATTTCCTCCAGGTCCGAATACTCGCGCTCGTGACGAACGATTTCTTCCTGGAGCTTTTCCAGGCGCTTGATTGCCGCTTCGTCGCTTTCTTTCTTCAGTGCCTGGGACTCCACCTTCAACTGGATCAGCCGGCGTTCAAGACGGTCCAGCACTTCCGGCTTGGAGTCGATTTCCATGCGGATACGGCTCGCCGCTTCGTCGATCAGGTCGATGGCCTTGTCGGGCAACTGACGATCGGTGATGTAGCGATGGCTGAGCTTGGCCGCGGCAATGATCGCGCCGTCGGTAATCGCCACTTTATGGTGAACTTCGTAGCGCTCTTTGAGGCCACGCAGGATGGCGATGGTGTCTTCTTCGCTCGGTTCGTCCACCAGGACTTTCTGGAAGCGCCGCTCGAGGGCCGCATCTTTCTCTATATATTGGCGGTACTCGTTGAGCGTGGTCGCGCCGACGCAATGCAGCTCGCCGCGTGCCAGTGCCGGCTTGAGCATGTTGCCGGCATCCATCGAGCCCTCGCCTTTGCCCGCACCCACCATGGTGTGCAGTTCGTCGATGAACAAGATGATCTGCCCTTCCTGCTTGGACAGCTCATTAAGCAGGGATTTGAGGCGCTCCTCGAACTCGCCACGGTACTTGGCACCGGCGATCAATGCCCCCATGTCCAGGGACAACAGGCGCTTGCCCTTGAGGCCGTCCGGCACTTCACCGTTGATGATGCGCTGGGCCAGGCCTTCGGCAATGGCGGTTTTACCCACGCCAGGCTCACCGATCAGCACCGGATTGTTCTTGGTGCGGCGTTGCAGCACCTGGATGGTACGGCGAATCTCGTCATCACGACCAATGACCGGGTCGAGCTTGCCGTCTTCCGCGCGCTTGGTCAGGTCAACGGTGTATTTATCCAGCGCCTGGCGCGATTCTTCGTGGTTGGCATCATTGACTGCTTCACCGCCACGCAGGTTGTTGATGGCATTTTCCAGGGCTTTCTTGCTCACACCCTGGCCAAGCAGCAATTTGCCCAGCTTGCTGTTTTCGTCCATCGCTGCCAGCAGCACCAGCTCGCTGGAGATGAACTGGTCGCCTTTCTGCTGCGCCAGGCGATCAGCCTGGTTGAGCAGGCGCGCCAGATCCTGCGACATGTTCACGTCGCCGGTCGGGTTCTGGATTTTCGGCAGTTGGTCGAGCTCTTTGGTCAGCTCTTTACGCAGGCTGTTGACGTCGAAACCGACCTGCATCAGCAGGGGTTTGATCGAACCACCCTGCTGTTCCAGCATGGCCTGCATCAAATGTGCGGGCTCGATGCCGGGATGATCATGGCCGACGGCCAGCGATTGGGCATCGGACAGGGCTAACTGCAATTTACTGGTTAAACGATCTATTCGCATGGTTCACCTTCCTATGGAGCAGGCCGGACCAATAAAACATCCTGAATGAAGAAGCCTGCCAGATACCGTTATAGATGCGGTCGATTCTGGGAGTTTCAAGCGTCCTGATGTTGATGCAGATCAGCCTAGTCTAGCGTTCGAGCCAGACCAGGGAGGCGAACCGACCGGTGCGCGGGTTGCGGCGGTAGGAAAAGAAGCGAGGATCGGTCACGGTGCAGAAACCGCCGCCGTATACAGCGCTGACGCCACGGGTCGCCAGGCGCAGGCGCGCCAGCTCGTAGATGTCAGCCATGAACTTGCCTTCGTTGCGACTGAGGATAAAGGCCTTGGTGGCATGCGGCATTTGATCGACAAAGGTTTGCCGTACTTCTGGGCCGACTTCAAAGGCTTGCGGGCCGATGGCGGGGCCGAGCCAGACCAACACGTTTTCGGGGGCAACGGCCAGGGCGTCGAGTGTCGCTTCCAGCACGCCCGCCGCCAACCCGCGCCAGCCGGCATGGGCCGCCGCAACCCGAGTACCGGCGCGATCGCAGAACAACGCTGGCAGGCAATCGGCCGTCATCGCCGCACAGGCTATGCCAGGAGTTGCCGACCAACTGGCGTCAGCGGTGGCGACCAGGCTGGGATCGGCGTGGGCCACGGCGATGCCGTGGACCTGCTTTAACCAGGCCGGCGCGATGGAAAAGTGATCGGTGAGGCGTCGACGGTTCTCGGCCACGGCTTCAGGCCTGTCCTCGACATGATCGCCAAGGTTAAGACTGTCGAACGGCGCCAGGCTGACGCCGCCCGCGCGGGTGGTCACACAGGCTTTTACCCCGGCAGGCGCTGGCCAGTCGGGAATCAGCCAGTCACTCATCCGACAAACGCCTCGCGATCCTGCTTGAGCAGGGTCAGCAGCCACACGAAGTCTTCCGGCAGAGGCGACTCCCAGCTCATGCGCTCGCCGGTAGTCGGATGCTCCAGCTCCAGGAACCGTGCATGCAGCGCCTGGCGGGGGAAAGTCTTCAATGACTCGACCATGGTCGGGTTCGCGGCCGGAGGAATACGGAAACGACCACCGTAGGCCGGGTCGCCGACCAACGGGAAGTTAATGTGCGCCATGTGTACGCGAATCTGGTGGGTCCGACCCGTTTCCAGCTTGACCCTCACGTGGGTGTGGGAGCGGAACCGCTCGAGCACCCGGTAGTGGCTGACGGCTTGCTTGCCACCTTCCATCACGGCCATGCGTTGGCGCTGCTGGCCATGACGACCGATGGGCGCGTTGATCTTGCCGCCAGCGGTCACCACGCCGATCACGATGCATTCGTAGATACGGCTGACGCTGCGACTCTGCAGTTGTGCAACGAGCTTTGTCTGCGCCTGAATGGTCTTGGCCACCACCATCAATCCGGTGGTGTCCTTGTCCAGGCGATGCACGATACCGGCGCGCGGGACGTTGATGATGTCCGGCACATGGTGCAGCAAGGCGTTGAGCAAGGTGCCATCAGCATGGCCAGCGGCCGGGTGCACGACCAGGCCTGCGGGCTTGTTGATCACCAGGATGTCGTCATCTTCATAGACGATGTCCAGCTCGATGTCCTGAGCGACCCATTCGCCCTGGGCTTCCTGCTCGGCGGTCAACTCAAGGACGGCGCCGCCGTGGACGATGTCTCGCGGGCGGATTACCGCCCCATCCACAGTCAGGCGGCCTTCTTTGATCCAGGCGGAAAGGCGCGAGCGCGAGTGCTCGGCGAAGAGTTGTGCGGCGACTTGATCGAGGCGTTGGCCGCCCAATTCGGACGGCACCTCTGCGCGAAGTTCAATTTTATCGGACATGCTCGGACTGGGCGTCGGCACAGCCTTTGGTTTCGGCTGCGCGCTTGTGGTTAAATACGGCGTCTTTTGCCCCGAGGCTATTCATCGGGGCGCTCATCATAACAGGACGGCCTCGCCCAAGACAGCGGCCGTCATAGGGACGCAAGCCGCCATGCAAGTGAAACACCTGCTGCTGATCGCCATCCTCGCATTGACCGCTGCTTGCTCATCGAAGGAAGTCGTAGACGAAAACCTCAGTGAAGTCGAGCTGTACCAGCAGGCTCAGCATGACCTGGACAACAACAGCTACACCGCTGCAACAGCCAAGCTGAAGGCGCTGGAGTCGCGTTATCCGTTCGGTCGTTATGCCGATCAGGCTCAACTCGAGCTGATCTATGCCAACTACAAGAACACTGAGCCAGAGGCTGCAAAATCAGCCGCCGAACGCTTCATTCGACTGCACCCGCAGCATCCCAACGTCGACTACGCCTACTACCTCAAAGGCCTGACCTCGTTCGACCAGGACGTCGGTCTTCTGTCGCGGTTCCTGCCGCTGGACATGACCAAGCGCGACCCGGGCGCTGCCCGCGACTCCTATAACGAGTTCGCCCAGCTGACCAGCCGTTTCCCGAACAGCCGTTACTCGCCTGATGCCAAGCAGCGCATGATCTACCTGCGCAACCTGCTGGCCGCCTACGAGATTCACGTGGCCGACTACTATCTGACCCGTCAGGCCTACGTCGCTGCCGCCAACCGTGGCCGTTACGTGGTGGAGAACTTCCAGGAAACCCCATCGGTCGGCGACGGCCTGGCGGTGATGACCGAAGCCTACCAGCGCCTTCACCTGGATGAACTGGCTGCCACCAGCCTGGAAACCCTGAAGCTCAACTACCCGAACCATCCAAGCCTGGTGGACGGTCAGTTCGTACCGTCCATGGACGAAGCCGACAACCGTTCGTGGCTGAGCAAGGCGACTCTGGGCCTGATCGAGTCCCGTCCACCGCTGCCGCCGGGAGAAACCCGCGCCAACCAGGACGTGCAGAAGCAGTTCCAGGACGCCAAGGATGCGATTCCGAACGAGCTCAAGCCTAAAGATGAAAATGGCGACGTGATCGAAGAAGAAGAGCATGACGCGGCTGGCAACAACGAAGACCGCTCGTGGTTCAGCTACATGACCTTCGGCGTGTTCGACTAAGACCTGCGCGCAATACCGAAAAGGAGCCCTCGCCGGCTCCTTTTTTATTGTCTGTCGAGCGCTGAGGCTGTGCGCTGCCCATGTCCTTGGCTAAACTGCTGAATCTCTCGTCATAAAGCAGCTCATCATGCTTCGTTTATTGTTCTGGATCGCCCTGATTGCCGCTGCGGTATGGTTCTGGCGCAAGTTCAAGGGACCGACCGGCGTGCCAAAGTCCTCCGCCGAACTGGAAGCCGCACCGATGGTTCGCTGCGCCCACTGTGGTGTGCACCTGCCACGCGACCGCGCGCTGAATCTTCAACAACAGTGGTATTGCAGCCAGGCTCACCTTGAGCAAGGCCCGGGCTCCAGTGAGCGCTGAGGCTTCCAGCCCCGATAGCAAACAAGCCCAGCGACTGCTGCGCCTTTACCATCTCTACCGCTTAAGCATCGGCATCACGCTGGTGCTGCTGATTTCCAGCAACCTGGATAATCAGCTGCTGACCTCAACGAATGACAACCTGCTTCGCAATGGCAGCTGGTTGTACCTGGTGCTGAACATTCTGCTGGTCGTGTTCCTCGAGAACATCCGCCGCCCTGCTCAGCTTTTCAGCTTGGCACTGGTCGATGTCCTGCTGCTGTGCAGCCTGTTCTATGCCGCTGGCGGTGTCGCCAGCGCCTTCGGCAACCTGCTGGTGGTCACCGTGGCGATCGGTAACGCCCTGCTGCGGGGCCGCTTGGGTTTGCTGATAGCCGCTGTAGCCGCACTGGGCATTGTCGGGCAGAGCTTCCTTCTGGGGCTCAGCCAACCCGCCAGCCCCAATGATTACTTGCAAGCCGCCACACTGGGCGCGCTGTGCTTTGCGGCGGCCCTGCTCGTGCAAGCGATGATGCAACGCGTGGAGGTGAGCGAGACCCTCGCTGAAAAGCGCGCCAGTGAAGTCGTGGAGCTTGAGGCTCTCAACGCGTTGATCTTGCAGCGCATGCGCACCGGCATTCTGGTGCTCGATGATCAGCGGCACGTGCAACTGGCCAACCACAGCGCCCTGGCCCTGCTGGGCCAAGACACGCTTGAAGGTCAATTGATCGACGACTGCTCCCCCACCCTGATCGAGCGCTTACACCTGTGGCAGAGCAACCCGACCCTGCGTCCCCAAAGCGTGAAAGTCGCCGGCAGCGGTCTGGAACTGCAACCGAGCTTCATTGCCCTGGACCAGAGCGCGAACCGCCAGACCCTGGTGTTTCTTGAGGACCTCGCGCACATCACCCAGCACGCGCAACAGCTCAAGCTCGTCGCCCTTGGGCGCCTGACCGCAGGGATCGCCCACGAGATACGCAACCCCTTGGGTGCCATCAGTCACGCCGCCCAGCTCTTGCAGGAATCGGAGGAACTCAACGGCGCGGATCGGCGTCTGACCCAGATCATCCAAGATCACTCCCAGCGCATGAACCGGATTATCGAAAACGTCCTGCAACTGTCACGCCGCCAGCAGACCGTGCCGCACCGGCTCGACCTGAAGCCGTGGCTGGAACGGTTCGTGGCCGAAAGCCGCGAGGGTGCGCTCGATAACCAGCAGATTCACCTGCGCATCGCAGAGGGTGATTTCAATACCCTGATGGACCCGAACCAACTCACCCAGATACTCGACAATCTGGTACGCAACGCCTGGCGCCACAGCGCTCAGCAGCACGAGCAGGCACAGGTCTGGCTCGATCTGTTCATCGATGCCGACACCCAACTGCCGATCATCGAGGTGCTGGACGACGGAGCCGGCGTGACCACCGAGCAACAGGTCCATCTGTTCGAGCCGTTCTATACCACCAGCGCTCAAGGCACGGGGCTTGGGCTCTATCTGTCCCGTGAGCTGTGCGAAAGCAACCAGGCCCGCCTAGACTTCAAATCACGCCAAGGCGGCGGTTGCTTTCGCATCACCTTTGCTCACGGACGGAAACAAAGTTGAATATGAGCCCACAGCAAAAAGTCCTGATCGTCGACGATGAACCGGATATCCGCGAGCTGCTGGAAATCACCCTGGGACGCATGAAGCTTGACACTTTCAGTGCTCGCAACCTGGGTGAGGCGCAAGCGTTGCTCAAGCGCGAGACCTTCGACCTGTGTCTTACAGACATGCGCCTGCCGGACGGCACGGGCCTGGACCTGGTGCAACACATTCAGCGACGCTACCCGCAACTGCCAGTGGCCATGATCACCGCCTACGGCAACCTGGAGACGGCGATCAACGCGCTCAAGGCCGGGGCGTTCGATTTTTTGACCAAACCGGTGGATCTCTCCCGTCTACGCGAGCTGGTCAGCAGCGCGCTGCGCATGCCCGCACCAAGCAGCAGCGTCGATCGCCGCCTGCTGGGCGACTCACTGCCCATGCGCAGTTTGCGCAAACAGATCGACAAACTGGCGCGCAGCCAGGCACCGGTCTACATCAGCGGGGAGTCCGGCAGCGGCAAGGAGCTGGTGGCACGGCTGATCCACGAGCAAGGCGCGCGAGCCAATCAGCCGTTTGTCCCGGTTAACTGTGGGGCGATCCCGTCGGAGCTGGTGGAAAGCGAGTTCTTTGGCCATCGCAAAGGCAGCTTCAGCGGCGCCATTGAAGACAAACCCGGACTGTTCCAGGCGGCCCATGGCGGCACGCTGTTCCTCGATGAAGTGGCGGATCTGCCACTGTCGATGCAAGTCAAACTGCTGAGGGCGATTCAGGAAAAGGCTGTGCGCAGCGTAGGCGGCCAACAGGAAACCGTGGTCGATGTGCGTATCCTCTGCGCCACCCATAAAGACCTCGATGCCGAAGTGGCCGCTGGACGCTTCCGCCAGGACTTGTACTACCGGCTCAACGTCATCGAACTCAGGGTGCCGCCGTTACGCGAGCGCCGCGACGATATCGAGTCGCTGGCCGGGCATGTTCTCAAGCGCCTCGCCGCAGTGACCGGCCAACCTGTGGCCAAACTCCATCCGAAGGCCCTCGACGCGCTCAAGGGCTATCGCTTTCCGGGCAACGTGCGGGAACTGGAAAATGTGCTCGAACGGGCGCATACCCTGTGCGAAAACAAACAGATCGAAACCGCAGACCTGCGCTTGGTCGAGGGCAACAGCAGCGCAGAAAACGGCGTGCCGGATCTGACCCAGATCGACAACCTGGAAGACTATCTGGAAAACGTCGAGCGCAAACTCATCCTCCAGGCCCTGGAGCAAACCCGCTGGAACCGCACGGCGGCGGCGCAGCGATTGAATCTGTCATTTCGGTCGATGCGTTACCGGTTGAAAAAACTCGGGTTGGATTGAAATTCGCTCCTACAGAGGTCTGTGTTCCCCTGTAGGAGCGAGCTTGCTCGCGATGAGTGCCCGGGCACTACGGGCACTCGCTCCTACAGTCGTCCGATAGGGGCATAGGGGGCTGGATCGATGATGGGGGTGCGGCCCAGCATCACATCGGCGAACAACTGGCACGAAGCAGGCGCCAGCACGAGGCCGTTGCGGTAGTGCCCACAGTTGAGCCATAACCCGTCAAAACCCGGCACTGGGCCAATGTAGGGAATGCCCTCCGGCGAGCCCGGTCGCAATCCGGCCCAGTGCCCGACCACTTCTGCATCCGCCAGCGCCGGAATCAATTCCACGGCCGTTGCCTTCAGGCTCTCCAGCGCCGACTCGGTCGGCGTCTTGTCGTAACCTTCGTGCTCCAGCGTGCTACCGACCAGGATGTGCCCATCCCGACGCGGAATGGCGTAGCGGCGTTTGGCCAGGACCATGCTTGGCAGGAAGTCAGCCGCACACTTGTAGAGAATCATCTGACCTTTGACCGGCTCCACGGGAAGTTCCAGCCCCAGGCCCTTGAGCAAGTCACCGCTCCAGGCACCAGCGGTCAGGACCACCTGATCGCCGTGAACATCACCCTTCGACGTCTGCACACCAACGACCTTATCGCCTTCACGAATGAATCCGCCGACTTCACATTGTTCGTGGATCGTCACGTTCGGCAGCGCCTGCAAGGCTGCCTTGAGCGATTTGACCAGCCGCGGGTTGCGCACGTTGGCCACATCGGCCATGTAGATGGCCCGGGAAAATCCAGCGCCCAATACCGGGACGGCATCGTGCACAGCCGAGATATCCACAGCCCGTAACGGTCGACCTTCCCGCTCGGCCCATTCGAGGGCCAGGGCTTCATCTTCCAGGTCCAACCAGTACAGCCCAGTGACGTGTACCTCCGGGTCCACTCCGGTGGTGGCAAACAGCCGCTCACCCAGTTGTGGATAAAAATCCTGCGACCAATGCGCCAGTGCAGTGACCGCCGGGCTGTAACGCCATGGGTACAGCGGCGAAACAATGCCACCACCGGCCCAGGACGCCTCTTGCCCGACACTCGCTCGATCCAGCAGCACAACGCTGTGCACTTCGGAGGCGAGATTGAACGCCGTCATCAGGCCAATCACACCGCCGCCGACGATCACTACTTGCTGTTGCATGGTCATGTTTCGATCCAAACGTTAGATAGACAGAGGGCACACAAAGCGCCCGAACGATGAAACTCAGCGGCCCCAGCAATCCTTCGTGGTCAGCCCGGACGCTGCGTTAACCATGCTTCTGACGCCGGTGTTGGTGATGGTGAAATCGCCGCACTTGTCAGTGGCCATGGCGCTGCCGGCCTTGCGGGTGGCGGTCAGCAGGAACGTCTGGTCCGTCAGGGTCGGGGTGATGGTGTAGAAATCGTTGCCGGTGCTCAATCCAGTGGCACCGGTGTAGACGCTGGTGGTGTTCTTTGAATAAAAACGCTCAAGCAGTTGCGCCTGCTCGGACAGCAAACCGGTCACTTCTGCCCGCCGTCCTTTTTTCACGTATTCGGTAAGGCTCGGGTAGCCAATGGTGATGACGATACCAATGATCGCAATCACGATCATGATTTCGATCAGGGTAAAACCTCGGTTGGATCTGCGCATGCCTGAACTCTCACTCACTGAATTTGCCGCCACATGATGCGACGGCTACCGCCGCCGGCCTTCTCCACCAACGTAGTGGGTGTTCCACTGGAGTCGTTCACGACCTTGCGCGCTCCGCCGTTGACGATGGCATTCAACATCGGCATCCCCCCGGAGAACACCACCCCGCTGGATATCGTGTCCGCACTGTCGACTACCCCGTCGCCATTGGTGTCGAGCACGGCGTAGTTGAGCATCTTACCGCTGAACGCATCCAGTTCGATCAGCTTGCCGGTTCCGAAACTGGCGCAGGGGTCCGTGGTATCGACCGCCGCCGTGGTGAAGACGATCCGCCCCAGCACCAAAGCGGCCTGGTTGATGACTCGCTCGCCGGTCAAAAGGTTGTTGTAGACCAACGGCAGATACCAGCCCTTTTTCCCCGGATAAATCACTTCGTTCTGACTGGTGGTGACGAACTGTCCCGAACTTCCCGAAAACACGCCCGTGATCGACTGGGCCTGCAAACTGGACGTAGTGATCTGACCCGAGCCACCGTCCGCATCCCACACCGCATAAAACGCCTGTAGATCCTTGTTGGTCTTGTCCACGGCCTCGTTGAATTTGCCGGTGCCAAAAAACACCACCTTGCCGCCCAACGAGTTATCGGCCAGCAACGGCTGCGCCGTGATCGGCTGGGTAGTACCGCCCGCCGCCGTGAACAAAGGCTTGCCGGAAAACGCCACGCCCCAACTGTCAGGGCTGACACTGCTCAAATCGAATTTCCACAACTGCCCTTCCAGGTCACCGCCATAAGCGGCCTGCACCACATTCTGGGAGTTGACCTTGAGTTTCACCGAGGAGAGGCCGTTATTGGTGTCGCTCGGGTCGACGACGATCTTCCTGATCAGCGAGCCATCGCGAATATCCACCACATACAGCGCTGCTACACCGGAGTTACTGCCATAACCGTTGGCAATGAACGCCGCCCATCGACCATCGGCCAAGCGTGCCACGTCCGGGCGCGCATAGGCATAACCCAGATCATTGAAAGTGTTTGCGGTATTGGCTGTAGCCGGCGCACTGAGCTCCCACAGCGCCTTGATCGCGTTACCCGCCGACGCATCAAACAGCTGCAATGCGTAAAACGTCTTACCGCCCGCGCCTGTGCCTCCCAGTGCCAGGGTTTTCCAGGCGCCGGCCAGTTGCGCGTCGAATACGCCGACCTGTCCGTCGACCAGAAACTTGTGGCTCACACCGTTGATATAGGTGGTGTCAGCGATGTAACGCAGAGATGGCAACACACTGGATGGCATATAGGCATAACGCCGGGCGCCGTTACCTGCATTGATCACACTGACAAAACCGTCGTTGCCATTGACCACCAGGTTGCTGTTCATGTTGCTGGCTTTGGTCGCCAGATAGTTGCTGTAGCTGGTGTCGTTCGCCAGATCGGACGCGGTTTGTTCCGTGGGCGATGCCAACACCAGGGGCGAGTTGATAATGTCACCGAGCAGAACGGTACGGGTTTTCAACCCGGTCTTGTTGGTGCCTTTGCTCCATTCCACCAGATCGCTGCCCGTGATGCCGGTGGGCAGGCCTTGATTCAGTACCGTCTGCTGCGCCGGAGCGAAATTGGCGAAAGCCAGAGCCACAGGGGCGTTGCTGGCGCTGTTCCAGGACTGATAAGTCGGCGCGGTGGCGCCGGGCACGATGGCGGTGTCGGTGGTCCAGAGCACCGAAGAGGTGTTCACCGAACCGGTAGCACTGAAACCATAGGATTTGATCGTGCCACGCCAATCCTTGGGGTCGTAGCTGGTTTGATAGTAAGCAGATCCGACCCCGACAATGGCGCTGCTGGTAGTGCCGCTGCCTCCGGAACCGGCTTTGGAGGTGATATCGCTCAGCGCCGAGGCCAATGCCGTACTGAGCCCGGCACTGTCGGTTGCCTGATAATACTTACCCTGCCCGTAGCTCGCGGCATCCGACAACATCTGGTTCGCAGCGGTGAAACCCACGGTGTAGGTGTTCATGTTCTGTTTGGGAAAATCCACCGCATTCCAGCTTTTGCCGGCGGCGTCGGTGCCAGTGCTGCGCATGTCGATGTCGAAAGCGAACTTGGCAATGTCGTCCAGGTACAGGGTGTCGCCCTCGCCGTCTCCATTGAGATTGTCGCCATCGTTCGCGCTGTTGCCGTCCCAGTTTGGCAGGCGGCTGCCCCCAAGCGGATCATTGGTCGCAAAGGTGCGGTCGTAAGTCGGCAAACCATCGGTGATCACCACGCCATAGTTTTTCTGGCAGCGATATTGGATCGGGCTGGTGTAGGTCGTGGGCGTCGAGTTGTAGTACGGCGCCATGCCGCGCATGTAGCGGGTGATCTCGTAGTAGGTTTCCGCCAACGGGGTATTGGCGATCGCGCTCAAACCATTGATCGAATTGATCAACGCGTTGTAGTTGGCGTCTGCCTGCGCTTGGGTGACACTGCCACTGACAGGGGACAGGTCGCTGATGCCGCGGGCGATGAATCCTCCGGGGCCTGGGTTGCCGCTGGCGGGAGGGTTGAACGTCGACAGGCCGATCCGCAGCGAACGGTTGTTGCTGACCAGGCTGGTCGAGACATCCTGCGCAACGCTGATCCGGTTATCATTGGGAATGGCGCCGGTGGTGTAGTCCCGGTTCGCCCCGTTGGCCTGTGAAACCAGGTAAGACAGGTAGTTCGCCGTGTAACGGGTATTCTGATTCCCCACCGGGTCCGGCAGCTTCAGGCAAATTGACCCCAGCCCCAAGAGTCCTCGATAGAAGCCGAACCAGTTGCCGTTGGTCGAACAACCGCCACGGTTGAGGCTCGATAAAGCGATGTTGGTATCGCTCATGTCCAGGTTCTGGCCGCCAAAACACGAAAAACTGGAATTGCAGTTCGCAATTTGGGGACGGTTCGCCGTCGGATCAAAACCTGGCGCCCAAATGATGTTGTTCATGCTGCCCGAATCATCGATGAGCAACATCACGTTGGGCGGTACTGCCGCTGCACTCAGCAAAGGTGAGTCCGAAGGCGTGAACGCGTACACCGGGGCCGACAGGTACGCTCCCACCGCAACGCCACACAGCCATTGCCGCCACTTGTGCACGCGCGAGTCAGTACTTGGCATAAATGCTCTCCACCACGCTGCGCACGTTGTTGCCCACGATGGCCACTGCCGTGATGCGGTAGAGCGTCGCAGAGGTGTTGCTCGGCACGTTCACCGCGTTCAGCGAGGCGCCGATGTTTTGTACCCCATAGAAACCGTTGGCCACACCGACCCAGGTTACGCCCGACGTCGCGTTTACCCCGGCGGTGGTGAGCGTTGCCGATTCGGCAGGCGGTGCACATTGGGTGGTGCCGCTGCACACCGGCAGGGTGAAGGTGCTCATCTGCACCACACTTTCACCGATACGCAGCACGGCTTCGGCGTTCTGGAACGACTGGTTGCGCAAGGTCACACTGCTGGCCATCTTTTCTTGGAGCGTGGCGTTCTGCATCGACGAAATTCCGATAAGAGTCAGCAGTAAGAGGAATACCAAGCTGACCAGCAACGCCATGCCGCGTTGACCGCCAGGGTTCATGGATTGAACATTCATCAGTCGCCCCGTCATGGCAATCGGTTGCGCAGGGCCGCAACCACGCTGAAGGTCTGGTCGCGCACCTGTCGGTTGGGATCCGTGAGGGTCAACGTCAGGCGCACACTGCGGATCCGAGCCGCGTCCGAAGGGTTGCTGCTATAACTCGACGCGGCACCTTCGGATGCCGAACTGGCCATGCCGAAACTGACGTTGAAGGCGCTGACATTGTCGACCAGCACGGCCTGGGCGGGCGCACTCGGTATTCCGGAACCGACCCCCATGGTGAGCTGGTTGTTCTTGAGGCTGTAGATCAGGCGCCGGATGGGAAACGCCAATTGCCCCAAGGCAGGCGTTCGCGCTTCCGAGTACGCCGTGGCCGTGTTTCGACAGTCGGACACCACCGTCCAGGTCGGCGTGCCTCCACCGTTTCCGACATCGGCCGTCACCAGGGTCAGCCTGAGATTGGCGTTGTCCCAACTGATCGGGTTGGCCTCATTCGCACTGAAGCCAGCCCCCGAGCTGGCATCGGTGATGGTGGCCACGCAACCGAACATCCCCACCATTCGGATTTCCTGGATCATCTTGCTCAGCACGAAACGCGCATCTTCCTGCATGTTGGCAGCGGCGTTTTGGCTGACGTAAGTGTTCTTGGCCGCGATGAATACCTGCGCCACCCCGAGCACCACCACCAGGCTCAGCACCAGGGCGATCAGCAATTCGATCAGGCTGAAACCACGACTGTGCCCCCGGTTCATGGCGTCACCACCGGATCGACGGCGGCGCGACTGGTCAGCACAAGGCTGCGGCGGGAGTCGGCAGCCTTGGCGGCCCGCGAGTCGTCCCAGGTGATGGTGATGGTGTACACCCGTTGGTTCAGCGTGACAGTGCCGGTGGCCGTGCTGCCGAGGAAATTGCGGATATTGGAGGCGAAGTCGTACAGGTCCTGGTCCCGCGCAACACTGGGATTGCCCGAGGTCGGAGGCGTTACGGTGTAGTCGGCGCCGGAATTGGCTCGAATGCGGTCCAGCATGTCATAGGCGATGAAACTCGCCTGGCTGGTCATCCGCGAGCTGTCGGTGTACTTCAGTGCATTGAGCTGAAATGCCGCCGCGCCCAGCAACCCGACACTCAAAATCAACAAGGCGACCAGTACTTCGATCAGCGTGGTGCCTTCCTGTGCACGCTTGCTCCATCCCCTCATCCGCAACTTCCGCCCAATAGAATTCGTCCGTTCAAACACACTGTCAGCGTCCTGCTTTGCGCCCCCAGTACATAGTTGATCACCACCGCCGTGGAAGGTGCCGAGAGACCGCCCAGATTGTTGAAGTCGATGGCGGTCACTCCTGAGGTTAGCGTCAGAGTGGCGCCACTGCTCATCGCAGGAACAACCCGCAATACATTGGCCGGATTGCCAGTACCGTCATAAATCGACAGTTCTCCCGTCCAGGTGGTGCCGCCCGACGTCGGTCGCACGCGTGTGGTGATCCCCCGATCAATGGCCTCCAGCCTGGCGTAATTCAAACCGCGTTGCAGATCGCCCATCTCGGTATCGGCCCGGGTGCCTTGTATCGAACGGGTAAACATTGGCACTGCCAGAGTGATCAGCACCAGGAAAACAGCGAGTGCGACCAGCAACTCGATCAGCGTGAAACCTTTTGAACGATGATCCATCGATGCCCTCCGTTGCCGTCGGCTATACCTGTAACACGCTAGAACATTCGACCGACAGGGGTACGGTTGTTTTGCCATTACTCGCGCAAGGATCGCGCGCGTCACCCCGCTCCAGGGAGGGAGATACCATGCACCAGCAAGGTTTCAGCCTGATCGAACTGCTTATGGGACTGACGATTGTCGGGATTGTTCTGTATTGGGTCAGCCCGGCGATGGCCGCGTTCACTGAGTCGATCCAGCGCAAGGAAGCCGCCAGTTCGCTGATCAGCGGCATCCGTCATGCCCGCACGCTGGCGATGACACGAAGTCAGGCCGTGGTGATCCATGGCATCGACGGAGATTGGGGCCAAGGCTGGCGCGTCATTCTCGATGTGAGCGGCAAAGGCGCGGATGACCGTGACAACCCGCTGATCTCAGAGCACGCGAATGGCAACAAACTGGCGATTGTCGGGAATGAAATGGTGACGAGCTACATACGCTTCAGTAGCTTGGGAATGCCGCTGATGACTCATCGCAGCTTTCAAAATGGAACGTTGCATTTTTGCGATGCTCGCAAACCGATCAGTCAGCTACAAGTCGTAGTGTCCCGCTCCGGCCGCGCCAGCCTGCGCAACCAAAAGGCCGAGCAGGCTCTATGCGAACGGTGAATCAGGTCAGCGAGCGAACCCGCAGCTCTTTGGGCATCGAGAACGTGATGTTCTCCTCGCGCCCGGCCAGCTCATCGGCGCCGGTGGCACCCCAGGCCTGCAATTGCTGGATCACGCCGCGCACCAGGACTTCCGGAGCGGAAGCACCGGCGGTGATGCCAATACGTTCGACGCCATCGAACCAGCTCTTTTGCAGGTCTTCGGCACCGTCGATCAGGTACGCCGGGGTGGCCATGCGCTCAGCCAGTTCACGCAGCCGGTTGGAGTTGGAGCTGTTCGGGCTACCGACCACCAACACCACATCACATTCGTCGGCCAGGGTCTTCACCGCATCCTGACGGTTTTGCGTGGCGTAGCAGATGTCGTCCTTGCGCGGGCCACCGATGGCCGGAAAGCGAGTACGCAGGGCATCAATGACACGGCTGGTATCGTCCATGGACAAGGTGGTCTGAGTGACAAACGCCAGTTTTTCCGGGTTGTTCACCTGCAATGCGGCGACGTCTTTCTCGTCTTCCACCAGGTAAATCGCCCCACCATTGCTGCCATCGTACTGGCCCATGGTGCCTTCGACTTCCGGGTGGCCGGCATGGCCAATCAGGATGCATTCACGACCGTCGCGGCTGTAGCGCGCAACCTCGATGTGCACCTTGGTCACCAACGGACAGGTGGCATCGAACACCTTGAGGCCACGCCCGGCGGCTTCGGTTCGCACGGCCTGGGATACGCCATGGGCACTGAAGATCACGATGACGTCGTCCGGCACCTGATCCAGTTCTTCGACGAAGATTGCGCCGCGAGCACGCAGGTCTTCGACCACGAATTTGTTGTGGACCACTTCATGGCGCACATAGATCGGCGGACCGAAGACTTCCAGGGCGCGGTTGACGATTTCGATCGCCCGATCCACTCCGGCGCAGAAGCCACGGGGGTTGGCGAGTTTGATTTGCATGGTGTGCCTCGTGTGTCGCTTACAACGCCGTGACGGAAATGATTTCCACGTCAAAGGTCAATGTCTTGCCGGCCAGCGGATGGTTGAAGTCGATGGTCACTTGCTCGTCATCGAAGACTTTCACCACGCCAGGCAGTTCAGTATTGGCCGCATCGTTGAAGATCACCAGCAATCCCGGCGACAGCTCCATGTCCTTGAACTGCGAGCGCGGGATGACCTGGACGTTTTGCGGGTTAGGCTGGCCAAAGGCGTTTTCCGGCTGAATGGTCAGCGTGCGTTTGTCGCCGGCCTTGAAGCCAAACAGCGCGGCCTCGAAACCTGGCAGCAGGTTGCCATCACCGACCTTGAAGGTCGCCGGTGCCTTGTCGAAAGTGCTGTCGACCGTGTCGCCGTTCTCCAGGTTCAGTGCAAAGTGCAAAGTGACTTCGGTGTGCTCTCGGATGCGTTGTTCAGCCAATACCTGTTCAGTCATGAACGGCTTCTCCAGTTTTTTTGGATTTGAACATGTCCAGCGCCAGCATCACCGCGCCCACAGTGATTGCACTGTCAGCGAAATTGAACGCCGGGAAATACCAGCGGTTCTGCCAATGCACCAGGATGAAATCGATCACATGGCCCAGGGCGATGCGGTCATACAGGTTGCCCAGCGCGCCACCCAGCACCAACGCCAGGGCGACCGCCAGCCAGGTTTCGTTACGCCCCAGGCGCTTGAGCCACACCACCAGTACCGCGCTGACGGCCACGGCGATCAGCGCGAACAACCAGCGCTGCCAGCCGGAGCTGTCAGCCAGGAAGCTGAACGCGGCGCCGGTGTTGTAGGCCAGGGTCCAACTGAAGTAATCGGGGATCACCACGATTTGCTGGTACATCTTCAGCGAGCCCTCGAAGTAGAACTTGCTGGCCTGGTCGATGACCAGGACCAGCAAACTCAGCCAGAGCCAACCCAGCCGTCCAAAACGACCAACGCCATTAGGCATAGTGACGAACCTCGCCAGCACCGCTGATGTTGTCCACGCAGCGGCCGCAGATTTCCGGATGTTCCGGATTCACGCCGACATCTTCACGGCAGTGCCAGCAACGGGCGCATTTGGCGTGAGCCGACTTGACGATCTTCAGCTTCAGGCCGCTCACTTCAGTGACCACGGCATCGGCCGGTGCCTGCGCCAATGGCGCAACGCTGGCGGTGGAGGTGATCAGCACGAAGCGAAGTTCGTTGCTCAGCTTGGCCAGGTCGGCACTCAGTGCGTCTTCGGCGAACAGCGTCACTTCGGCTTGCAGGTTGCCACCGACGGCCTTGGCGGCACGCTGGATTTCCATTTCCTTGTTGACCGCGACCTTGACCGCCATGACCCGGTCCCAGTACGCACGATCCAGCTCGAAGCCTTCCGGCAGTTCGGTCAGGCCTTCGTGCCAGGTGTTGAGCATCACCGATTCGTTACGCTCGCCCGGCAGGTACTGCCACAGCTCGTCGGCGGTGAACGCCAGGATCGGTGCGATCCAGCGCACCAGCGCTTCGCTGATGTGGAACAGCGCAGTCTGGCACGAACGCCGAGCCTTGCTGTCGGCGCCGGTGGTGTACTGGCGATCCTTGATGATGTCGAGATAGAAACCACCCAACTCCTGCACGCAGAAGTTGTGGATCTTGGAGTAGACGTTCCAGAAGCGGTATTCGCCGTAATGCTCTTGCAGCTCGCGCTGCAGCAGCAGGGTGCGATCCACCGCCCAACGGTCCAGGGCCAGCATTTCTTCAGCGGGCAGCAGGTCGGTGGCCGGGTTGAAACCGGTCAGGTTGGAGAGCAGGAAGCGGGCCGTGTTACGGATACGCCGGTAGGCGTCCGCACTGCGTTGCAGGATCTGCTCGGACACCGCCATCTCACCGGAGTAGTCAGTCGAGGCGACCCACAGACGCATGATGTCGGCACCCAGGGTGTCGTTGACTTTTTGTGGTGCGATCACGTTGCCCAGCGATTTGGACATCTTGCGGCCAGACTCGTCGACAGTGAAGCCGTGGGTCAGCAGCTCGCGGTATGGCGCGTGGTTGTCGATGGCGCAACCGGTCAGCAAGGATGAGTGGAACCAGCCGCGGTGCTGGTCCGAACCTTCCAGATACAGATCGGCACGCGGGCCGTTTTCGTGGCCCATTGGGTGCGAACCGCGCAGAACGTGCCAGTGCGTGGTGCCCGAATCGAACCAGACGTCCAGGGTGTCGCTGATCTTGTCGTACTGCGGCGCTTCATCACCCAACAGTTCGGCGGCGTCCAGTTTGAACCAGGCCTCGATGCCTTCGACTTCGACGCGTTTGGCCACTTCTTCCATCAGCTCGACGGTACGTGGGTGCAGCTCGCCGCTTTCCTTGTTGAGGAAAAACGGGATCGGCACGCCCCAGTTACGTTGGCGAGAGATGCACCAGTCCGGACGGTTGGCGATCATCGAGTGCAGGCGCGCCTGGCCCCAGGCCGGCACGAACTTGGTGTCTTCGATGGCCTTGAGCGAACGCTGGCGCAGGGTCTCGCCAGTGGCTGGCTGCTTGTCCATGCCGATGAACCACTGCGCGGTGGCGCGGTAGATCAGCGGGGTCTTGTGGCGCCAGCAGTGCATGTAGCTGTGTTCGATGACAGCGGTGTGCATCAGCGCATCGACTTCGGTCAGTTTGTCGACGATGGCCGGGTTGGCCTTCCAGATGAACTGGCCGCCGAAAAACTCCAGCGACGGCACGTATACGCCGTTGCTTTGCACCGGGTTGAGGATGTCATCGTTGACCATGCCGTACTTCTTGCAGGTCACGAAGTCGTCCACGCCGTAGGCAGGAGCGGAGTGAACCACGCCGGTGCCGGCGCCCAGCTCGACGTAGTCGGCCAGGTAGACCGGCGACAGACGGTCGTAAAACGGGTGACGGAAGTTGATCAGTTCCAGCGCCGAGCCCGGTGCAGTGGCCAGTACCGAGCCTTCGACGCCGTAGCGCGACAGGCACGCCTCGACCAACTCTTCGGCCAACACCAGCAGCTTGCTGCCGATATCGACCAGGGCGTAGGTGAATTCCGGGTGGACGTTCAGCGCCTGGTTGGCCGGGATGGTCCACGGGGTGGTGGTCCAGATCACGATGGCAGTCGGCTTGGCCAGCGACGGCAGGCCGAACGCGGCAGCCAGTTTGCCTTCGTCGGCAATCGGGAATGCCACGTCGATGGTCGAGGACTTCTTGTTCTCGTACTCGACTTCCGCTTCGGCCAGTGCCGAACCGCAGTCGAAGCACCAGTTCACCGGCTTGAGGCCCTTGAACACGAAACCGCCCTTGACGATTTCGGCCAGGGCACGGATTTCACCGGCCTCGTTCTTGAAGTCCATGGTCTTGTAGGGGTTGGCAAAGTCGCCCAACACGCCCAGACGGATGAATTCGGATTTCTGCCCTTCGATCTGCTCGGTGGCATAGGCACGGCACAGTTCGCGGGTCTTGTCCGCGCCCAGGTTCTTGCCGTGGGTCACTTCGACCTTGTGCTCGATCGGCAGGCCGTGGCAGTCCCAGCCCGGAATGTACGGCGCATCGAAGCCCGACAGGGTCTTGGAGCGGATGATCATATCCTTGAGGATTTTGTTCAGCGCATGACCGATGTGAATCGTGCCGTTGGCGTACGGAGGACCGTCGTGAAGGACGAACTTCGGACGATCCTTGCCAATCTCGCGCAACTTTCCGTACAGGCCAATGCTGTCCCAGCGCTGCAGAATCTGCGGTTCGCGCTGAGGCAGGCCGGCCTTCATTGGGAAGGCGGTGTCCGGAAGGTTTAACGTGGCTTTATAGTCGGTCATTTAAGGCTCTTCATTAGCGATGGGCGCTAGGTGCGGCTAGTGCACGGGCGGCGGCGACATCCGCGTTGATCGCCGTTTTCAACGCCTCCAGAGAGGCGAAACGCTGCTCTTCACGCAGCTTGTGGTGGAAAACCACCGTCAGACGCCGGTCATACAGATCGCCGGCAAAATCCAGAAGATGGACTTCGAGATGGGCTTTGCCATCTCCCTGGACCGTGGGCCGTACGCCAATATTGGCGACGCCTGGCCAGGTCTTGCCGTCGATGTCGACATTGACCAGATACACCCCGGTCAGCGGCACTCGACGACGTTTGAGTTGAATGTTGGCAGTGGGCGTACCCAGTTGGCGCGCCAGTTTCTGTCCGTGCAATACCCTTCCGGTAATCTGGAATGGACGCCCGAGAAGGCGCTCGGCCAAGGCGAAGTCAGCGGCCGCCAGGGCATTACGCACCTGGGTACTGCTGACGCGAATGCCATCGAGCTCGACGGTTTGCGCGGCTTCGACGGTAAAGCCTTGCATGACACCAGCCTGTTGCAGGAACTCGAAATCGCCGACCCGGTCACAGCCGAAGCGAAAGTCGTCACCGACCTCAAGATGCTTGACGCCCAGGCCGTCGACCAGAATGGTATCGATGAATTCGCTGGCACTGAGCTTGCTCAGGCGCTGATTGAACGCCAGGCACAGTACGCGATCGACGCCCTCGCCCGCCATCAACTGCAGCTTGTCGCGCAATCGGGCCAGGCGCGCCGGCGCGGTGTCAGGAGCGAAGAACTCTCGCGGCTGCGGCTCGAAAATCACCACGCAGCTGGGTACGCCCAACTCGCGCGCACGCTCACGAAGTCTCGCCAGGATTGCCTGGTGACCACGGTGAACACCGTCAAAGTTGCCAATAGTGGCGACACAGCCCCGATGCTGGGGGCGCAGGTTTTGAAGGCCTCGAACCAGCTGCATAACGCGCTTCTTGCTCATAAAGTGGTCGATTATAACCACACCCGGCGGCCGACGACAGGCAGCACCGTAACCCAAAGTGATCGAGCCGACAAAACCGCCGGCCCGCCGATGATTTTCAAGGCAAAGTCTTCAGCTCAACGCCTTGCGATTGAAGTCGCGTAAACGGAAGCCCATTAACAGCAACATGCCGAAATACGAAACCACACCTGCCGCGACCAACGCGCCCAGGCGCAGGAAACGCTCGAGCATGTGCCCCTGATCCCACGCCGGCAGGAAGTGCATCCCGGCCAGCAATACCCCAGACATCACCAGCACGGCGATTACCAGCTTGGCGCCAAACTTCGCCCACCCCGGTTGCGGTTGGTACATCTGCTGCTTGCGCAGTTGGTAAAACAGCAACCCGGCATTGAGACAGGCACCCGCACTGATGGCCAGGGCCAGACCGGCATGGGCCAGCGGACCGATCAACATCAGGTTGAACAACTGCGTAACAATCAGCGTGAAAATCGCGATTTTCACCGGCGTGCGGATGTTCTGTTGCGCGTAAAAGCCCGGCGCCAGCACTTTGATCACGATAATACCGAGCAAACCGACCGAGTAGGCAATCAGCGCTCGCTGCGTCATGGCCGCATCGAAGGCACTGAACTGGCCGTACTGAAACAGCGAAACCGTGAGCGGCTCAGCCAGGATCCCCAATGCCAGGGCACAGGGCAGCACCAGCACAAAGCACAGGCGCAGGCCCCAGTCGAGTATGCGCGAATATTCGGTCCGGTCCTGACTCGCGTAGGTCTTGGCCAGGGTCGGCAGCAGAATCGTGCCCAAGGCCACGCCCAGCACGCCGGACGGCAATTCCATCAGACGGTCGGCGTAATACATCCATGACACGGAACCGGCCACCAGGAACGAGGCAAAAATCGTGTTGATGATCAGTGAAATCTGGCTGACCGACACCCCGAGAATCGCCGGCAGCATCTGCTTCATGACCCGCCATACGCCACTGTCACGCAGATTCAGGCGCGGCAGTACCAGCATACCGATCTTTTTCAGTGCCGGCAGTTGATACAACAGTTGCGCCAGGCCGCCGGCCAGCACCGCCCAGCCCAGGGCCATGACCGGCGGATCGAAATACGGCGTCAGGAACACCGCGAAGATGATCATGCTGACATTGAGCAGGGTCGGCACGAAGGCCGGCACCGAGAAACGGTTGTAGGTATTGAGGATGGCGCCTGCCAGTGAAGACAGGGAGATCAGCAATATATAAGGAAAGGTCACGCGCAGAAGACTGGAAGTGAGCTCGAATTTTTCCGGCGTGTCGGTAAAACCAGGCGCGGTCACCCAGATCACCCAGGGCGCGGCGAGCATGCCCAGCGCGGTCACCAGCGCCAGCACCAGCGTCAGCAGCCCGGATACGTAGGCAATGAAAGTGCGCGTTGCCTCCTCGCCTTTCTGGTTTTTGTATTCGGCGAGAATCGGCACAAACGCTTGGGAGAACGCTCCCTCAGCGAAGATTCGGCGTAACAGATTGGGCAGCTTGAACGCGATAAAGAAAGCATCCGTTGCCATCCCCGCACCGAAGGCGCGCGCGATGAGGGTGTCGCGTACGAACCCCAGAACTCGGGAAAGCATCGTGATAGAGCTGACGGCCGCCAATGATTTGAGCAGATTCATTAAAAGAGTTCGCGCCTGTCGATAAACAGCAGGCGAACAATGCGCCTACTTGTGCGATACTCCGCGCCGCAACAGCACAGAGCCAAAGCTCGCGAGTTTACAGGTCAAACGCCGGAAAGAAATCTCCCGCCTCTTTATACCTACCACTTAGCGGAACGTCTCAACCGCCCTTGACAAGACTTCAACTCATCGGCATGATTCGCGGCCTATTTTGTTTGCTATTTCCTAAAAAGTCTTTCGAGGAGCTCGACGGTGGCCAACTCACCTTCCGCCAAAAAACGTGCTAAACAGGCTGAGAAGCGTCGCAGCCACAACGCCAGCCTGCGTTCCATGGTTCGTACCTACATCAAGAATGTAGTTAAAGCCATCGACGCAAAAGACGCTGCAAAAGCTCAAGCCGCTTACACCCTGGCTGTGCCAGTTATCGACCGCATGGCCGATAAAGGCATCATCCACAAAAACAAGGCTGCTCGCCATAAGAGCCGCCTGAATGGCCACGTAAAGGCCCTGAACGTTGCCGCTGCTGCCTAAGCGACGCGTTCACTAAAAAACCGACCCAAGGGTCGGTTTTTTATTGTCTGTGATTTGATGATATAGAGAGCACTGTGGGAGCGAGCACGCTCGCTCCCACAGTATTTTTCGTTCAGGTTACTGCGCGCTGGCCCACGGCAAGATCGGAATCGCCGTCACCGCATTCTGCGGACTGCCTTCGATCAGGCGATCGCTGTAGACCAGATACACCAGCGTATTACGTTTCTTGTCGAGGAAACGCACCACCTGCATGGTCTTGAAGACCAGCGAGGTGCGCTCCTTGAACACCTCTTCGCCATCCTTCAACTGCCCCTTGAAGTTGATCGGCCCGACCTGGCGGCAAGCGATGGAGGCTTCGGCACGATCCTCGGCCAAACCCAGACCACCCTTCACACCCCCGGTCTTGGCGCGCGACAGGTAGCAGGTCACACCCTCGACCTTCGGATCATCAAACGCCTCGACGACGATACGGTCATTCGGACCGACGAACTTGAACACCGTCGACACCTGACCAATTTCTTCGGCCGAAGCCAGCAGCGGCATTGCCAACAGCATGCCCAACAATCCTTTTGCCACACGCATTCAGGTATTTCCTCAGACCAGAATCAGGTTATCGCGGTGAACCAGTTCCGGCTCAGCCATATACCCCAACAGACCGACAATCGCCTCAGACGACTGACCGATGATTTTTTGTGCCTCGAGTGCACTGTAGTTCGCCAGGCCACGGGCAATCTCACGCCCGTCCGGCGCCACGCACACCACCATTTCGCCGCGACGGAAACTGCCCTGGACCAGCTTGACGCCCACCGGCAGCAAACTTTTATTGCCTTGGGACAACGCCGTTACCGCACCCGCATCCAGCACCAACGTGCCACGGGTCTGTAGATGCCCGGCCAGCCACTGCTTACGTGCCGCCAGCATGCCGCGCTCAGGCGACAGCAAGGTGCCGATGCGTTCACCCGCCTTCAGGCGATCCAGCACACGCTCAAGGCGCCCGCCGACGATGATGGTGTGCGCACCGGAACGCGCCGCCAAGCGTGCCGCACGCAATTTGGTCTGCATGCCACCACGACCCAGCGCCCCACCTGTACCGCCCGCCACCGCATCGAGCGCCGGATCATCGGCGCGCGCCTCGTAGATCAGTTGGGCGTCAGGATTGTTGCGCGGATCGGCGTCGAACATGCCATCGCGATCCGTGAGGATCACCAGCAGATCAGCCTCAACCAGGTTGGCCACCAGCGCCGCCAGGGTGTCGTTGTCACCGAAGCGAATCTCATCGGTGACCACGGTGTCGTTTTCGTTGATCACCGGAATCACTTTCAATTCGACCAGGGCGCGCAGGGTGCTGCGGGCATTCAGGTAGCGCTTGCGATCAGACAAGTCGTCGTGGGTCAGGAGAATCTGCGCGGTGTGCCGATCATGCTCGGCAAAGCTCGACTCCCAAGCCTGCACCAACCCCATCTGACCGATTGCTGCAGCCGCCTGGAGCTCGTGCATCGCACTGGGTCGCGCGGTCCAGCCCAAACGGCTCATGCCCGCTGCTACCGCGCCAGAGGACACCAGCACCAACTCGACGCCCGCCTCGTGCAGGGCCACCATCTGCTCCACCCAGACACTCATTGCCGCGCGATCCAGACCCTTGCCGTCCGCCGTCAGCAAAGCGCTGCCGATTTTCACGACCCAACGCTGCGCACCTGTCACCTTGCTCCGCATCATCTTCAACCTTAGCCTGAGGGCAGCGCGACCTGGCGCTGCCCGTAACGTTATTCGTGTCTACCAGATCCCAGATACTGACGATTTCCAGATACTAAAACGCCGCTCGATTGAGCGGCGCTTCAGTTTATCGCAACGCGTCAGTCGCGCACGTAAATGATTTCCGGACCATCTTCATCATCCACGTCTTCCTCGTCCCAATCATCGTCGCCGATGTCATGGACCGACTTGACGCCACTGCGACGCAGCGCACGCTGGTCGTCCAGCGCCTGCAACTGGGCACGCGCCTCGTCTTCGATGCGCTGATCGAGGTCTGCCAATTCTTCCCGGTATGCAGGGTCGTTTGCCAGTCGGTCGGCACGATCTTCCATGTAACGCATGATGTCGTGGCACAGGCGCTCGGTGCCCAGCTTGGAGATCGCCGAAATGACGTAGACCGGACCGGTCCACTCCAGGCGATCAACGACTTCCTTGACGCGAGCGTCGTGCTCTTCATCCAGGATCTGGTCGCACTTGTTCAGCACCAGCCAACGATCACGCTCAGCAAGGGACGGGCTGAACTTGGTCAACTCACTGACGATGACTTCGGCCGCATCCGGGGCGCTGCTTTCATCCAGCGGCGCCATGTCCACGAGATGCAACAGCAGGCGAGTACGCGCCAAATGCTTGAGGAAGCGAATCCCCAAGCCTGCACCGTCGGAGGCACCTTCGATCAGACCCGGAATGTCCGCGATCACGAAACTTTTCCAGCGATCCACGGAGACCACACCCAGGTTCGGCACCAGCGTGGTGAACGGGTAGTCGGCCACTTTCGGCTTGGCGGCTGACACCGAACGAATGAAGGTGCTTTTACCCGCATTCGGCAAACCCAACAGGCCCACGTCCGCCAGCACCTTCATTTCCAGCTTGAGGTCACGTTGCTCACCCGGCTTACCCGGCGTGGTCTGGCGTGGCGCGCGGTTGGTACTGGATTTAAAACGGGTGTTGCCCAGACCGTGCCAGCCACCATGGGCAACCAACAGCTTCTGGCCAGCCTTGGTCAGGTCGCCGATGACTTCCTGGGTAGCGGAATCGATCACCGTGGTGCCCACCGGCACGCGCAGCACCAGGTCCTCGCCTTTCTTGCCAGTGCAGTCTGTGCTGCCACCATTGGAGCCACGCTCGGCATCGAAGTGGCGGGTATAACGGTAATCCACCAGGGTATTGAGGTTTTCGTCGGCGATCATGTAGACCGAGCCACCATCACCCCCGTCACCGCCGTTCGGACCACCGTTCTCAATGAACTTCTCGCGACGGAAGCTCATGCAACCGTTGCCACCGTCACCGGCCTTTACTCGAATGGATACTTCATCAACAAACTTCATAACAAAACGCCTCTCGCCGTACGGACGAGCCGAAAAAATCCAGATGTAAGACTCTTGCAAAAATGAGCGCAGCGACCTCAATCAACGACCGCGAATCCAGCGCGCCGACAGCCCATACAAACAGTTTTGCAAGAGACTCACCCCACAAACGAAAAAGCCCCGTCGCGAGACAGGGCTTTTCCAGCGAGTGCGCAATTAAGCTGCGACTACGCTCACGTAACGGCGGTTGAACGCGCCCTTTACTTCAAACTTGATCACGCCTTCGATTTTCGCGAAGAGGGTGTGATCTTTACCCATGCCTACACCGTAACCGGCGTGGAATTGGGTGCCGCGCTGACGCACGATGATGTTGCCCGGAATGATTTTCTGGCCGCCATACATCTTCACGCCAAGGCGTTTGGCTTCTGAGTCGCGACCGTTACGGGTACTACCACCAGCTTTTTTGTGTGCCATGAGTTCAATTCTCCTAGTGAGGAATTAGGCTGAAATTAAGCCTGAATACCGGTGATTTTGATCTCGGTGTACCACTGGCGGTGGCCCATACGCTTCATGTGGTGCTTACGGCGACGGAACTTGATGATGCGGACTTTATCGTGACGACCTTGGGAGATCACTTCAGCCACAACGGTAGCGCCGGCAACAACTGGAGCACCGATATTCACGTCGTCACCATTGGCAACCAACAGAACGCGATCAAAGGTAACGGATTCGCCGGTAGCGATTTCCAGTTTTTCGATCTTCAGGTATTCACCTGGGGCGACTTTGTACTGCTTGCCGCCAGTAACGATTACTGCATAAGACATGGTATTTCTCCGATAATCCTGCTCACCCAGCTCTTTATAGGAAGAGGTATTGGCTGGCATGGCTGCATTGGGCTGGAAGGCCCGTTGCAATTGCGTAAGGCAGGTGCTGCCCAGGAAGTTCAGGGTGCGCGATTGTACGCAAGGCACGAGCGCCTTGCAATAGGCCGTCCATCGCGCCTTGACAGGCCCGGACGTGGGTCCTAGCATGCCGCGCAACCCTTCTGGAGCGACTGTCGCTGATGCAACCCCAAGCTTTCTACCGCGCGGTGGCGGACGATTTTAGCGCCGTCGACGGCATCATCAAGAAGCAACTGACGTCCCGCGTGCCGCTGGTCTCGAAAATCGGCGACTACATTACCTCGGCGGGTGGTAAACGCTTGCGTCCTTTGTTGGTGCTGCTGTGTGGCAAGGCCCTGGGCCGCGAAGGCGACGATCTGCGCTTGCTCGCCGCCACCATCGAGTTCCTGCACACCGCCACCTTGCTGCACGACGACGTGGTCGACATGTCCGGCATGCGCCGTGGTCGCTCGACCTCCAATGCCATCTGGGGCAACGCGCCAAGCGTACTGGTGGGCGACTTCCTGTACTCGCGCTCCTTCGAAATGATGGTCGAACTGGGCTCCATGCCCGTGATGAAGATTCTTTCGCAAGCCACGCGCATCATCGCCGAAGGCGAAGTGTTGCAGCTGTCGAAGGTTCGTGACGCCAGCACCACCGAAGAAACCTACATGGAGGTCATCCGCGGCAAGACCGCGATGCTCTTCGAAGCCTCCACCCACAGTGCTGCGGCCCTGTGCGAGGCAACGCCAGAACAGTCTGAAGCCTTGCGCACGTTCGGTGACCACCTGGGCGTGGCCTTCCAACTGGTCGACGACCTGCTGGACTACAAAGGTGACGCCGAGACCCTGGGCAAGAACGTCGGCGACGACCTGGCCGAAGGCAAGCCGACCCTGCCGCTGATCTACACCATGCGCGAAGGCACGCCGGAACAGGCAGCCCTGGTGCGTCAAGCCATTCAGAAAGGCGGGATCGAAGACCTGGAAAGCATCCGCGCAGCCGTGGAAGCCTCCGGCTCGCTGGACTACACCGCCCAACTGGCTCGTGATTACGTGGCCCGTGCAATCAAATGCCTCGAGGCCCTGCCAGCCAGCGAATATCGCGATGCGTTGGTAGAACTGAGCGAGTTTGCGGTCGCGCGTACGCATTGATCTTTTCTGTCCTGTAGGAGCGAGCATGCTCGCTCCTACAGGAATCACGAAAAACCCTATACAATGTGCGCTTTTTAGCGATCCTGAACCTAAGGAGCCTTAGTGAGCACGTTGCCACCCTGCCCGAAATGCAATTCCGAATACACCTACGAAGACGGCGCCCAACTGATCTGCCCGGAGTGCGCCCACGAGTGGTCCGCCAGTGGCGAAGCAGAAACGGTGTCCGATGACGCCGTGAAAAAGGATTCGGTAGGTAATATCCTGCAGGACGGCGACACCATCACCGTGATCAAGGACCTGAAGGTCAAAGGCACCTCTCTGGTGGTCAAGGTCGGTACCAAGGTCAAGAACATCCGCCTGTGCGATGGCGATCACGATATCGACTGCAAGATCGACGGCATCGGCCCGATGAAGCTCAAGTCCGAGTTCGTCAGAAAAGTCTGAACCTGCTGTATTCCATCCCGCGCCAGGCGTGGGATGGTGCTTCGCCCTCCCCTCCTCGCCCAGCCTTTGCTCGCAATAGCCAAACGCCAGCCGTGTTGACCTGACACAATCTTTACCCGCAAAAAAGCACAAACCGCCAATAGGCTCTTGCTATTTATTGAATAAGAATTATTCTCATTGAAACCCATCAATGGAGATGAGCCCCATGACTTATTTGATCGATGCCTGGCTGGACCGTCCACACCCCTACCTGCGTATCCTGCATCGGGAAACCGGGGAAGTCTGTGCGGTGCTTGAAGAAGAAGCCTTGAACGAGCTGCAGGATCAGGGCGACCTGGACGTCAACGGCTTGAGTTCCAGCGAGCCGGTGGTGCTCAAGGAACTGGTGCGTAACCTGTTTCTGTTCTGCTATGCGCGGGCGTTGCGCCCGGCGGGTGATCTCAGCGGCAGATTTCATCCATGAGACACCTCGCTGAACGCTGTACCTGTACCTGTACCTGTACCTGTAGGAGCGAGCATGCTCGCGATGGTAGTCCGGACACCGCTGGTTGTCAGACGCCCGGCGTTATCGTTGGCGACCATCGCGAGCATGCTCGCTCCTACAGGTAGCGGGTATTACAGAACGTCGAGCAGTTCGACGTCGAACACCAGTACGCTGTGCGGCGGAATGCTGCCAACGCCTTGAGCGCCGTAAGCCAGTTCGCTCGGCACGTACAGACGCCATTTGCTACCAGCGTTCATCAGTTGCAGCGCTTCGGTCCAGCCGGCGATGACGCCGCCTACCGGAAACTCTGCAGGCTGGCCACGATCGTAGGAGCTGTCGAACACAGTGCCGTCGATCAGGGTGCCGTGGTAGTGAGTACGCACGGTGTCTTCACGGGATGGCTTGGCGCCTTCACCTGCGGTCAGCACTTCAAATTGCAGACCGGAAGCCAGGGTGGTGATGCCATCACGCTTGGCGTTTTCAGCCAGGAAAGCCAGGCCTTCACCCGCCGCTGCCTCAGCCTTGGCGGCTGCTTCGGCTTGCATGATGTCGCGGATCACCTTGAAGCTGGCGGACAGCTCTTCCTGACCTACTCGGCTTGGCTTACCGGCGAACGCGTCGGTCAGACCCGCCAGGATCGCGTCCAGGCTAACGCCCGGCGGCGGGTTGTCACGCAGTTGGTCGCCCAACTGACGGCCAATGCCGTAGCTGACGCGGGTTTCGTCGGTGGACAGATTTACTTCGGACATGACACTGCTCCGCTGTGCGGACGACCCGGAATCTGCCGCGCATGCACGGCCAACCCGGAGCGCCCGGAACCAAAAAGGGCCAGCAGACTAGCACAGATGTCGTTGCACGGATGAAGCGTGTCAGTGATGCCAGGCGGAACCGAAGCCCAGCGGCACCTTCAGGCATTCCTCCTCGCCGGGCGCCATGCCGCACATTTCATCCTGGACCGAAGTGTGCACCAGGTTGAGTGGCAGGTCGGGAAAGGAGCGAAGTACCTCACGCGCGTGCTCTATCGAGCGCAGGTGATACATCTGGCCACGTGCATCGCTCAGCGGGTACGCCGCACCGTGCATGCGCGCTTCGATCAGGTAGATCCCGCCTTCCAACGAAAGCAGGTTCAGCTCTTGGACTTTTCCGGCGATGGCATAAGCATGTAGCTCTTCAAAGTTCATGAATGCACCTCACGCACTGGCGAGACAATACTCATACAGGCATAGGCGTCAGAACATCAAAGTACAAGCCCAATGCGCCACCGCTTGTCCGGTTCGAGCGGTGGCGCTGGCAATCAATGCTTGGTGACCTTGTCCAGGTAGCCCATGGCGAACGCGGAGACCACGAAGGTCATGTGAATGATCACGTACCACATCAGATGCTCGGGATCGACGTTCTTGGCGTCCATGAAGATACGCAGCAGGTGGATCGAGGAAATCGCCACGATGGAAGCCGCGACCTTCATCTTCAACGAAGACGAGTCCATGGTGCCCAGCCAGTTGAGCTTTTCCTTGGTGTCGTCGATGTCCAGTTGGGAGACGAAGTTTTCGTAGCCGGAAATCATCACCATCACCAGCAAACCACCCACCAGCGCCATGTCGATCAGCGACAGCAACACCAGGATCAGGTCCGATTCGGCCATGGAGAACACGTTGGGAATGACGTGGAAGACTTCCTGGAAGAATTTCAGCGCGAGCGCCAGCAGACCGAGGGAAAGGCCGAAGTAGATCGGCGCCAGCAGCCAGCGGGAGGCGTACATTGCATTTTCGATAAAACGTTCCATTGAATCTCACACATGGGTTGGAAATGGCGGCGAGTATACCAGCCACCTGTTACACCCAGAAACCGTCGGTAAATCCGCGACCTGCACGTGTATGACAAGGTTTTTCTGCTAGTGTCCAAACCATGACAGCGCAGTGATATCAGACAGGAAGACTGGAATGGATGGGCGATTGCCGTTGAAGAGCCTCGGGATGTGTCTGGCCCTGCTGACGAGCGGATGCTCACCCGGCGAGGATAAGTCCCAGGTCAGCCTCGAAGAAAAGACTGCACAGTTCGAAACGTCCCTGGAGGCGATTCAAGACCCCAAGCTCAAGGAGGCCGTGACCGAGCTGGGCAGCTCACTGTTGTTGCTTGAGCGAGCGCAGCTCAAGCTCGACAGCAAACCCGTGGTAACCGAATACGGCGAAGACGTGCTGGCCGTGCTCAAGCACTATCCCACGCCCCAGGCCCTGGTCGACACGTACATTAACGGCTTGATCGTGCTGCACAAGGATTCCAGCTCCGACTACCTGACCGATCTGCAACCCCTGTTCCCCTTCAACTTCGACATTCCCGCCGGGTTTCTCTTTCCCCACACAACGCAATGGCAGTCGGTGACCCTGAGCAACAAGCGGGTCATCGCATTTCAACCGGAATGGTCGGAAACCGACCCGGGTATTCAATTGAGCCCGTCGAGTTCAAACGTAACCAATCCCGACGATCTTACCGTCACCTACCCCTTCATCGATGGCCTTGAGGTGCAAAACAACCATCAGCCGCAGCCCGTGAGCCTGCAAGGCACAGTGGAAGTGATCGTACCGCGCCGCCTCTACAGTTTTGACCTGAGCCAAAAGGACATCGGCCAGACTCGCAACAACGACAATCTCCACGTCACGCTGCTGAAGTTGACCCACAATTACGCCGAAATCGAATACAGCAACAGCGCTCCACTGGCACCCGAGCTTGCCGAGATCCTGATCAACCCCTTGATCGTCCAGGCCCGGGACGCCAGCGGACAGTTTCTTTCACGAGCTGGCTCAATCAACCAGAGCGCCGCGCAAATTGCCTTCTACCAGAAACAACTGGCAAAAATGCAGCAGCAAAAAGCCTGGAGCGACGCCTTTGAAAAGCAACTCGAAGACGAGCAACACGCCTTTGAGAAGCAACAGAAAAACCTGTATTCCAGGGTGTATTTCAACGGGCCTGTGGAGCGCCTCGAAGTCAGCGTGCTCGACTTCTCGAAGGCCACGGTCACCCGCAAGGAACTCGACCTGCCGATCCAGCGTTTCGATCCGCACACCACGGCCAAAGCTGTCCAGCCGTTGACGCCACCGGTCGTGGTCTATGACGATCACGCCCCTACCTGGCTCAAAGGCGCGACGCTGAGCGAGGATCAACTGAAGAAAAGTGTCACCATCCGGCAATCGGTCGACGACCCTGGCGCTGCGCGCATCGAGTTCGAGCACACCCCAAGTTTCAACGATGAGTTGTTGGGCGCGTCCTTCAACCCTGGCGACAGCCCTGTCACGTTTTTTACCGAGGACAGCAGTGGCAAACGCGACGAGCCGATCGAGCTACCGTCAGAGGCGTATCAGATCGACCCTCTGAGCGGCACCATTACTTATGACTTGAACCTGTTCGCGCAAACGCCCGCTTACGCGGTGGGCTCCATGCCGCTGTTCCTGGCCACGATCGACAAACAGACCATCGACACTCAGGCGCTCCCCAAGGGCCTGGAGCTCAAAGGCAATGCACTGGTGGTGGACCTCAAGCAGTTTCCCGCTCAGGACTGGCGTTTTTTTGCCAAGGATGACACCGGCCACTATCTCAAAGAAATTCTATCGGTCAGCCATGACGCGAGCGCGCAAGGCCCGGCGCTGTTTGGCGTGCATTATTTTTACGGCCAGCCGACGCGGCTGGAGACCTATCAGCGCACCGACCTCACCACCGTGCAATACGGCTTTGAGGTCAAGCTCGACAAGGCTGACACGTCCAACGCAGTCCAGTAGCCCTGCCGCCCTTCAGGACGGAAAGTGAGCGGGGCTGCGGCAACGACCGCCGTTGATTTCCCGAAGCTGGGCTTGCAAGTGCAGGCACCAGATCTGAGGGTCGTCCGCGAGTTCGTAGCCGTGCAGGGTCAGGCTTTCAACGATGGTGTCGAGGATCGATTCAGCTACGAAGGGGCCATGAAACGGACCCTGCGCCTTGATCGCCGAAGGTTGCTCGCCAGCCATGCCGGCGGCGAAGAGTAAGGTCCACATGCCGGTATCGCCCGCCAGCGGGCGAATGGCACATTCGATACGGGTCACAAGACCCAGACATTGACGGGTGAGGCAGAGGTTGCGCGACATGGCGGCGACCCTCGGTAGATCCGCTGTTCAGCCCCACTGGGAGCTGTCTCGATCCTTTTATGACTCTCCTTATCCTTGAGCTGAGGATAGAAGAAAAGTTCGCTGCGCATGCATATCGAGACCAGAAGGCGCCGAATGGTCACTGTGTGAATTTTGACGTCAGGGTGATGGCACTTTCAGGGGAACACTGGATGCAAATGTGGGAGCGGGCTTGCCCGCGAAAGCGGTGTATCAAATGACAAATATGTCGACTGATACGACGCTTTCGCGAGCAAGCCCGCTCCCACAGGGTATTTACGCCGGTTTCGCCTCGGCCAGCGCTTCCTGTGCCGCTTCCTTCTCAGCTTCCTTGATGTCTTCTTCGCTGATCATCTCGGCGATCACCCGCAGGCGCTCCACCACCCGTGCGTTGACGCTGCCTTCAGGGAATTCGCCGTTCTCGTCCGGCGCGCCAGCCGGCTCGCCCACCAATAGGCTCAGGGCTTCGTCCGCCTGGCGAACCGCGTAAACGTGGAATTGCCCCGCGCGCACCGCCGCCAGCACTTTCTCGTCGAGCATGAGCGTGGCCACGTTGGCGTGCGGAATGATCGCCCCTTGCTCTCCCGTCAGCCCACGGGCCTCACAGAGGCGGAAGAAGCCTTCGATCTTCTCGTTGACCCCACCCACCGCCTGCACTTCACCGAACTGATTGATGGAACCGGTGATGGCAAAACACTGCTTGAGCGGCGTTTTCGACAGGGCCGAAATCAACGTACACGCCTCGCCCAGCGACGCGCTGTCACCATCAACGTAACCGTACGACTGCTCCAGCGCGATGCTGGCGGAAATCGCCAGCGGGAATTCCTGGGCATAACGGCTGCCCAGATACCCGGTGAGGATCATCACCCCTTTGGAGTGAATCGGCTGACCCAGGTTGACCTCGCGTTCGATATCGACGATGCCGCTGCCGCCCGGGTAAACCGTGGCGGAAATCCGCGCCGGCACACCGAATGCCGAGTCACCGACCTCCAGCACCGTCAGCCCGTTGCACTTGCCAACGGCTGCGCCATCGGTGTCGATCAGGATGATCCCGGCCAGCATGTCGTCGAGAATCCGCGCCGAGACGCGTCCGGTGCGGGTGGCCTTGGCCTTGAGCGCGCGTTCGATGTGCCCGGCATCGGTCATTTCGTCGCTCGCCAGGTGACGTATGAAGTCCGCCTCGCTGACCAACTGGAACAGATCACCGATGCGCGCCGACAGCCGCCCCTGGTGTTCGGCCAGACGCGCGCTGTAGGTAGCCAGGCGTGCCACCGCGTCGGCGGTCAGCGGCGCCATGCCTTCTTCGGAGGTGCGGGTTTTGAGTAGCTGCGCGAATTGCTCCAGGCTCTCGTCGACCATCGGAATGTCTTCGTCGAAGTCCACCAGGACGCGGAACATCTCCTGGAAGTCCGGATCGAGGTCCTGCAGCGTGTAATAAAGCTGGCGCGCCCCGATGATGACCACCTTGACCTGCAACGGAATGTGTTGCGGAGTCAGCGTCACGGTCGCCAGGCGGCCCAGTTCGCCCAAGGGCGATTCCATTTTCAACTTGCGCGATTGCAGGGCGCGCTTGAGCGCATCCCAGACGAACGGCTCGCCGAGCATTTTTTCCGCTTCGAGAATCAGGAAACCACCATTGGCCCGGTGCAGCGCCCCGGGACGAAGCTGTCGATAGGTGGTGTAGAGTGCGCCCTGATCGGTGCTGTATTCGATGCGGCCGAACAGATTTTCGTAGGTCGGATGCGGCTCGAACACCACTGGTGCGCCGCCGCTGGCGGAATGCCCCACCACCAGGCTTGGTGCATATTGTTCTTCGAGCATCTTGCGGGCGACGGCGTCAGCCTTGCTGTCGTCAACCAATTGTTCCACCACGGTTTTCAGCAGGTAGACCTGCATCGCTTGCAGGTAACCGCAAACTGCCGCGTTCTCTGCGTACTTTTCCGACAACGGCGCCAGCAAAGGCTGCAGGGCCAGTGTGATGGTTTCTTCGTTGAGGTGACGCAACTGATTGCTCGATTCACGCTTCCATTGCGGCAGGCTCGCGAGCTCTTCGTTCAGCCGCTCTTCGAGCGCAGAGATGTCGTCGTGAAACCGCTCGCGATCAGCTTCCGGCAGTTGGGCGAATTCCGCTTCATCGAGGGCTTTGCCGTCCAGCATCGGGGTGAACGCAATGTTGCTGGCATCGCGGTAGAGCGCGACGTCTTTCTCCAGCGCCAATCGCTCGATCACATCCAGGGCCTTGTCGTACCGCTGGTTGAAGGCGCGATCGATGGCACTTTTCTTCTGCTGATAGGACGGGTGCTCGAACACGGCGGGAAACGTCGCCAACAGGTTGTCGATCAAACCGTTGATGTCACCGATGAACGCACCGGCGCTGCCTGACGGCAATTCCAGTGCCCGGGGTTCGCGCGGCTCATCGAAATTATTGACGTAGACCCAGTCCGGCGGGGTCTGCAGTCGCTTGCCTTCGGCCTTCAGGTAGCGTTTGACGAACGAAAACCGGCCCGTGCCGGGCTCACCCATGACAAATACGTTGTAACCGGGGCGCGGCATGGCAACGCCGAACTGCAAGGCTTCGACCGCGCGTTCCTGGCCGAGCACTCCGCGAAAGGGCTCCAGATCATTGGTGGTAGAGAAGCTGAACTGTTCAGCGGAAAACGGACGAGTCAGCGCTTCGGGCGCTAGACGCAAGCTGGCAGCAACAGGATCAGGCATCGGGCTTCCTTACATCAGGCGGGGCAGATAGCGGCATTCTGGCGCTGCCCGTACCTCACTGGCAAGGCGCGCCTTGAGTCAAAGCATAGCCAAACGCTCAGCCCCAGGCAGGTCGTGCCTAAAACGAGCTTTTCAACGAATATTTCGCAAAATGTCACGGAACCCTTGGAACATGCCTAAACTCCAAACTGCGCGGCTGGAACAATAACCGGCCCACTGGCGCCAGTTCGGGCCAAACCCTGTCCATTGGTATGCACATAAAGAGAACAAAGCTATGAAACGGATTCTTCTCGGTACTCTCTTCACCGCTGTATCCATCAACGCCATGGCACAAGCGCCAGGCGGTCCGGATTGCGGTTGGGGCAACATGCTGTTCGAAGGTCAGCGTGGCACTCCGGCTCACTTCCTGGCATCCACCACCAACGGCACTTCCGGTAACGCAACCTTTGGTATGACTTCCGGCACCAACGGTTGCTCGACCAACGCGTCGCTGACCTATGGCGGCAAATCCTGGTTTGCCATGAATGGCATGATGAACGAGCTGTCCGAAGACATGGCCAAAGGCAACGGCGAAGCGCTGACGACTTACGCCGTGGTACTGGGCGTGGCGCCGGAAGACCGCGCGCACTTCGCAGCCGTGACCCACGAGCACTTCCAGCAGATCTTCAGCAAGGCTGACGTGACCGCAGAAGACGTGCATACCAACACCCTGGCTGTCCTGAAGAACGATCCGCGCCTGGCCAAATACGCTACCCAGGCTTAAGCTCGACTCGCCCGTTCCCTTCGGGGAGCGGGTTTTATTTTTTGGACCTGCCCCTCCTTGGGTCTTTGTTTTTTTAATTTAAGTTGCCCACTATGCTCAAACGCCTTTCCTGGCTGGCGCTGTGTGCCTGCGCCCCGCTGTCTGCCGCGCCTCACCTCGACAATCAACGTTTGCAGCAATTGGCCAATGATCCCTTCTGGATCTCCCTGGGCCACTACGAAACCGCCAAACTGGGCGGCTGGCGCAGTTATGTCAGCGACAGCAAATTCTTCCTTGCCCCTGATGGCAATGCACACCCGGACCGTGAACTGGCAGCCACCGTGCAAGCGCTGTATGCCCCGGCCAGTGCCGGCGAACAGCACGCCCAATGTGTCTACCCGTCCCGCACCCGCTGGCTGAAAGCGCAGCTCAACCTTACCGACTTGCCCGCCCCCGACTGCGCCGAGTTCAAACAATGGTTCAAGGATGTCTCGCCCCATAGCGCGGTGATGATTTTTCCAGCGGCCTACCTGAACAGCCCATCCTCGATGTTCGGTCACACCCTGTTGCGCATCGACCAGGCCGATGTGCAGACCGACAAGACCTCGCTGCTCAGTTACGCGATCAACTTCGGCGCTTATATCGAAGGTTCGGACAACAGCATCCTGTATGCCTGGAAAGGCTTGATGGGGGGTTACCCAGGCCTGTTTGCACTGGTGCCGTATCAGGAAAAACTTTCTGAGTACCGCAGCCTGGAAAACCGCGACCTGTGGGAATACCGCCTGAACCTGACGCCCGAAGAAACCCAACGCATGGTCGAGCACGTCTGGGAGCTGAAGCAGATCAAGTTCGATTACTTCTTTTTTGACGAAAACTGCTCTTATCGCCTGCTGGAACTGTTGCAGGTAGCTCGCCCGAGCCTGCGCCTGACGGAGCAATTCCCGCTGACCGCCATTCCGACAGACACCGTGAAAGCGGTGAAGGACGCCGGCCTGGTGGAGTCGATTCAATACCGGCCATCGCGCGAGCGCGAGTTGTTGAGCCGTGCCGAAACACTGGACCCTGAAGAAAAGCAGTGGGTGCTCAAAGTCAGCGCCGATCAGCAGCAATTGCAGGACCCGGCATTCAAGGCGCAGCCCCGCGAGCGCCAGGCGCTGATCGTTGACGCCGCTTACCGCCTTGAGCGCTACCGCGCCAACGGCCAGGAACGCGATCCGCAACGCGCTCAACGCAGTTTCGAACTGCTGCGGGCGATCAACCAGAATCCGGCGCCAGAGCTGAATATTGCGCAACCCGGCCTGCCCGAAGACGGCCATGAATCCCGTACCTGGCAGGCCGGTATCGGTACTAGGGGCGACAAGGCCTTTGGCGAGTATGGCTTGCGCATGGCATACCACGATCTCAACGACAACGCCGAGAGTTTCCCTCTGGGCGCACAGATCGAAATCCTGCAAATGAAACTGCGCCAGTACGAAGGCAATCAGTGGCAATTGCAGCAACTGGATCTGGCGACCATCCGCTCTCTCACGCCACGTAACGAGCTGCTCCAACCGCTGTCATGGCAGGTCACCGGAGGCCTCGAGCGCGTACCTGGCAAACATGACGATGAAACCCTGGTCAGTCACGTCAACGGCGGTGGTGGCGGCACTTGGCAACTGAGCGAGGACATGCTCGGGTTTGCCCTGGGTACCGTGCGCGTGGAACACAACAATGATTTCGCTGAATTCATCTCCCCCGCCGCCGGCTTCAACAGCGGCCTGCTGTGGAAAAACCCGCTGGGCAACTTTAGCGTGGAAGCCAAGGGAGATTTCTTCACCAATGGCGAAGTGCGTCGTAGCCTGAGCCTGAATCAGCAGTGGGAACTGTCGCGCAACCTCGGCCTGCGCCTGAGCGCGCAGCGGGAATTCAGTCATCTCGCCACACCAGAGAACGAGGTGATGCTTGAGGTGAAGTGGTATCACTATTAAGAATTTATCGAGGTCCTGTAGGAGCGAGCATGCTCGCGATGGACGTTAACGATAACGCGGGGCGCCTGATAGCCAACGTTGTCTGGACGACCATCGCGAGCGTGCTCGCTCCTACAGGGAAACACTGGATTCAACGGATCCATCACACGCCTTTCACGAACGCCTCACCAACCGGCTCTTAGACTTGCCTCATTAGTCGGGAGTCGATGATGTGGCGTTGTGTGGTGGTAGTGGGTTTATTGATGCTGACCACGGGTTGCGAGACGACCCACGAAAATCTGATTGCCAAAGGTTACCCGCCGGCGTTCGCCGACGGCTTCGATGACGGCTGCAGCAGCGGGCGACAGGCCGCCGGCGCGATCAGCGGGGAGTTTCGTAAAAATGTCCCGCGCTACCTCAAGGATCCGCAATACGCCGAAGGCTGGGGCGATGGCTTTCGCCAGTGCCAGGCCATGCGCGAGAGCCAGGACCGCGAGGACTACTACAGTCACCATTGGGAGGAGCGGGACAAGGCCTGGCAACAGCAGAAAGACCGGGACGCCGCCCATGCATTTCGCTCGCAATGAGTCGCTGACAGACATCCGTTGAAACCAAAAGCCTGTGACCATGGCCCAAACCCTATAACGGGAGAACACCATGAGTCGCGCTTTCGTCAATGAAGATAACGCCGCTGCGCAAGCCGACCAGCCCGTCGAACGGCAGGTGAGCGCTCAGCCCAATTATGTTACGCCGGCGGGCCTTGCTCAGTTGCAGGCAAAAGTCGCCGAACTGCAACAGCACCGCAGTCAACAGTCGGCCATGGGCGAACAGGCCGACAAGCAGCGCCTGGCCGATCTGGAGAGGGATTTGCGTTATTTCATGTCGCGTGCGCAAAGCGCCCAGGTGGTGGCAGCGCCCAGCTCACGGCAAAAAGTGCAGATCGGCAGTCGGGTGACGTTCGCCGACGAACAAGACACCCAGCAGACGGTACAACTGGTTGGCGAAGATCAGGCCGACGCATCTGCGGGCCTGATCAATTGGGGCTCACCGCTGGGTCGGGCGTTGCTCGGCGCGCAGCTGGGCGACGAGGTGCTGTGGCAACGCCCGGCTGGCGATCAGACGATCGAGATCATCCGCATCGAACCGACTTAAACAACACCTTGGGCGAGCATCGCGTCGGCAACCTTGACGAAACCGGCGATGTTCGCACCCTTGACGTAGTTGATCCGGCCATTCTCCTCGCCGTACCGCACACAGGCGTGGTGGATCGACTGCATGATCGCGTGCAGCTTGCTATCCACTTCGCCCCCCGTCCAAAGGAGGCGCATGGCGTTCTGCGACATTTCCAGGCCACTGACCGCAACGCCTCCGGCGTTGGAAGCCTTGCCCGGCGCAAACAGGATGCCCGCCTCGATGAACAGGTCCACGGCTTCCAGGGTGGTCGGCATGTTCGCACCTTCGGCCACGCACACGCAGCCATTGCGCAACAGCGTTCGCGCAGCCTCGGCGTCGAGCTCGTTCTGGGTGGCGCACGGCAGCGCGATGTCGCATGCCAGGCCCCATGGGCATTGACCCGCGAGGAACTGCAGGCCGAATGCCGCTGCCAGTTCGCTGATGCGGCCGCGCTTGACGTTTTTCAACTCCAGCAGCGCCAGCCATTGCTCCTCGGTCAAACCCGCCTCGCAGTAAAGCGTGCCTTCCGAGTCGGACAGAGAAATCACTTTGCCACCCAGGTCCATGACCTTCCGAGCAGCGTATTGCGCTACGTTGCCCGAACCGGAGATCGCCACACGCTTGCCTTCAACGGTCTCACCGCTGCGCTTGAGCATTTCTTCCGCAAAGTACACGCAACCGAAACCGGTAGCTTCCGGGCGAATCAGACTGCCGCCGTAGCTGGGGCCCTTACCGGTGAGCACGCTGGTGAACTGGTTGCTCAGACGCTTGTACTGGCCAAACAGGAAACCGATCTCGCGGGCGCCGACACCGATGTCACCGGCCGGCACGTCAACGTCGGCACCGATGTGGCGATACAACTCAGTCATGAAGGCTTGGCAGAATCGCATGACTTCCGCGTCGCTTTTGCCTTTCGGGTCGAAGTCCGAACCACCCTTGCCGCCCCCCATTGGCAACGAGGTCAGCGAGTTCTTGAAGGTTTGTTCGAAGGCGAGGAACTTCAGCACGCCGAGGTTAACCGACGAATGGAAGCGCAAACCGCCCTTGTACGGACCGATGGCGCTGTTCATCTGTACGCGGAAACCGCGATTGACCTGCACCTTGCCCTGATCGTCTACCCAGGACACGCGAAACACGATGGCCCGCTCCGGCTCGCAGATCCGTTCCAGGATGCCGGAAGTCAGATAGTGCGGGTTAGCTTCCAGAAACGGCCACAGGCTGCGCAGGACTTCTTCCACCGCCTGGTGGAATTCCGGCTGGTCCGGGTCACGTTTTTTTAGTCGGGCAAGGAAGGAGTCGACGGATTCGATCATGGAAAATCTCGGCACAATTGTTGTCATTGCGCGGGACTGTACCAAAGGATTCGCGCACTGGAACAGCGCAAAATGTCGCAGTTATGAAATTAAATGGTGCATTTGTATAAATTAAATGGAGTTTTCAAAAGTTCTTGCACCAGAAAAGGGAGTACAAACTTCAGAACTGCACCAGCGGTGACACCGTCTTCGACTTGCTCGCGAAGGGCGCAACTCGGTCCCACTGAAAAAACACAGGCAAAAAAAACGGAGCCCGAAGGCTCCGCTTTTTATGCAACCAACCCGAGTCAGGCCAGTTTCTTGTGCCGTACACGGTGCGGCTGGGCAGCGGCTTCGCCAAGGCGTTTCTTGCGATCCGCTTCGTACTCGGTGTAGTTGCCTTCGAAGAACACCGCTTGCGAGTCGTCTTCGTACGCCAGGATGTGTGTGGCCACGCGGTCCAGGAACCACCGATCGTGAGAGATCACAATGGCGGCGCCCGGGAAGTCCAGCAGCGCTTCCTCCAGCGAACGCAGGGTTTCAACGTCGAGGTCGTTGGACGGTTCGTCGAGCAGCAGGACGTTGCCACCCTCCTTCAGGGTCAGGGCCAGGTGCAGGCGACCACGCTCACCACCGGACAGATCCTTGACGAACTTCTGCTGATCGCCGCCCTTGAAGTTGAAGCGACCAACGTAGGTACGCGACGGGATTTCGTAGTTGCCGATGCGGATCTGGTCCGAACCGTCGGAGATCTGTTGGAACACGGTCTTGCTTCCATCCAGGTCTTCGCGACTCTGGTCGACGCAAGCCAGTTGCACGGTTTCGCCGATTTCGATGCTGCCCGAATCCGGTGTTTCCTTGCCCATCAGCATGCGGAACAGGGTCGATTTACCGGCACCGTTACCGCCGATCACGCCAACGATGGCGCCTTTGGGCATGGCGAACGACAGGTTGTCGATCAGCACGCGATCGCCGTAGCCCTTGGTGACGTTCTTGAATTCGATGACCTTGTCGCCCAGGCGCGGGCCCGCCGGGATATAGATCTCGTTGGTTTCGCTGCGCTTCTGGAATTCCTGCGATTGCATTTCTTCGAAGCGTTGCAGACGAGCCTTGGACTTCGACTGGCGGGCCTTGGCGCCTTTGCGCACCCACTCCAGCTCTTCCTTCATGGCTTTTTCATGGGCCGACTGCTGCTTGGATTCCTGGGCCAGACGATCGGACTTGGCTTCCAGCCAACCCGAGTAGTTACCCTCGTAAGGAATACCCGCACCACGGTCGAGTTCCAGGATCCAGCCCGCAACGTTGTCCAGGAAGTAACGGTCGTGCGTGATCGCAACCACGGTGCCCGGGAAGTCGTGAAGGAAATGCTCCAGCCAGGCGACGGAATCGGCGTCCAGGTGGTTGGTTGGCTCATCGAGCAGCAGCATGTCCGGTGCGGACAGCAGCAGGCGGCAGAGGGCTACACGACGTTTTTCACCACCGGACAGGTGTTCGACCTTGGCGTCCCACGCCGGCAGACGCAGCGCGTCGGCGGCGACTTCCAGCTGGCGCTCCAAATTGTGACCGTCGCCCGCCTGCAGGATGGCCTCAAGTTTGGCTTGTTCAGCGGCCAGCTTGTCGAAGTCGGCATCCGGCTCGGCGTAAGCGGCGTAAACCTCGTCAAGGCGAGCCTGCGCGTCCTTTATCACACTCACCGCTTCCTCGACCACCTCACGCACGGTTTTGGTCGGGTCCAGAACGGGCTCCTGCGGCAGGTAACCGATGTTCAGCTCCGGCATCGGACGAGCTTCGCCTTCGAATTCGGTGTCGACGCCGGCCATGATTTTCAGCAACGTCGATTTACCCGAACCGTTGAGACCGAGCACGCCGATCTTGGCGCCCGGGAAGAAGGACAGCGAAATGTTTTTCAGGATTTCCCGCTTCGGCGGAACAACTTTGCCCAGCCGATGCATGGTGAATACGTATTGAGCCATGGAGAACCTAGGGTCAGTGACAAATGAATGATTGGAGCAGGCGATGCCTGGCCAGGCTGTGCGCGTCGTCGCTTGATGGCTACCAATGCTGCGCGCTGAAAAAACCTGATTCTAGGAGCTGGAACGCTCCCGCGTAACCGGCAAAGCTACCTGAATGACGAGAGGCAGTCCAGCCGAACGGGACTGGCACTTTGCCACAACTCAAGGCATGCTAGCCGCCCTTCGGGCGTCCGGCTTATAGTGCACGTCGCGCCAGTCCAGCCAAACCGCAGGATCACAGCTTGTCCAATGTCACGCCGCCCCTGATCAACCGCGCACCGACTGCTGCGTCCAGCTCGCCCCTGCGTGGAACCTTGAAGGGCGCTCTGGCGACTCTGGCTTTGCTGCTGCTCGCCCTGCTCTTCTGGCAGTTGCTGGATCAATTGCGGGAAACCCAGAAAAGTCAGCGTCAGTACACCATCGACTATACGGCCGACCTCGCCGCGCAGGTCAGTCTTAACATGTCGCTGAATGCGCAGATTGCGCTCAATCTGCTGCCGATCCTCGAGCAACCGCAAAGTGCGGATGAGCAGCAGGAGCTCTTGCGCAAACTGCAAAAAAGCCTACCCGATCTGATCAGCCTCGCGCTGTTGAGCCCCTCGGGCAAAATTCTCAGTGACAGCGCCGCTGACAGCGACGACGCCGACTACCTTGCCGAACTGGTGCGCCGCAGCCGCGCTCAGGTCCATTACTTCAGCAACGCCGATAATGGTTCAATGGTGCACCTGCTGTTGCACCAGTCCAGCGGCAGCAGTCGGGGTTACTGGGCGCTGCGGCTCAAACCGGGCTTTTTCTCGGTGCTGACCCAACAGAACGATGCCGGCGTGCGGCCGCTGTGGTTGGTCGAAAACCGCGTCAATCATCAGGTCATCAGCCGCGACGAATCGGGCCCCCTCGCCAAGCCGGGCGAATTGACCGAAGCCGATGTGGCCAACAGCGTGCTGACAGTGCCCCTGAGCTACAGCGACTGGCAATTGCGCGGCTTGTTCGACCGCCAACAGGTCATCGAAGAACTGCTGCCTGCCTTCGTCGGCAAATGCCTGCTGGGGTTGGCGTTCTCTTTGCTGCCGCTGATCGCCCTGCTTAACCTGCGACGCCGGCAACGCCAGGTCACTGAAGGCCGCCGCCGCTATCAGGACATTTTTGAGGGCACCGGCGTCGCGTTGTGTGTGCTTGACGTGTCCGGCCTCAAGAATGCGTTTGACAAGGCACACCTGCACGGCAGCGAGCAGTTGCACACATGGCTGGCCTCTACCGAGCATCGGCGTCAATTGTTGCAAGAACTGCGTATCACCGAGGTCAACCAGGTGGCCTTGCAACTGCTCAACGTCAGCACTTGCGAGCAAGCCTGGAAACTGTTGATCGACGGCAATCCCCTGGACGGCACCGCCATCGGCAACCAAGTGATCGAAGCAGTGCTCAGCCAGCAAAAACAGCTGGAACTGGAGATTAAACTTCCGGACGCCAACGGCCGTGACCAGCACCTGTGGCTGGTGCTGCGACTACCGGAAGACCAGGCCGACTATAAGGCGGTGATCCTGAGCATCAACGACATCACCAGTCGCAAACTCATCGAACTGTCGTTGCTCGAGCGTGAAGGGTTCTGGTCCGACGTGGTGCGCACCGTGCCCGATCACCTGTATGTGCAGGACGTGATCAGCCAGCGCATGATCTTCAGTAACCACCACCTGGGCCAGACACTGGGCTACAACCGTACCGAGCTGCACCAGATGGGTGAATATTTCTGGGAAATCCTGCTGCACCCCGAAGACGCCGATCATTACCACCGTTCGCGCCAGTCCCAGCGCCACGGCGGTTATGTCCAGCTACTGCAATGTCAGTTGCGCTTCCGGCACCGGGACGGCAAGTGGCGGCGCTTCGATATTCGCGAGCAGGCCCTGGCGCGGGACAAATACGACCAGGTCACGCGAATCATCGGCGTGGCGAAGGACATCACCGAACAGATCGAGGCCAGCGAATCCCTGCGCGACAGCGAGCAGCGCTACCGGATGCTCGCTGAGAGCATCAGCGACGTGATTTTCTCCACCGACAGCCAACTCTCGCTCAACTATGTCAGCCCGTCAGTGCAAAGCGTGCTGGGCTACGACGTCGAGTGGATTTTCCAGAACGGTTGGCAAACGACCATCGCCAACCCCCAGCAACTGTCCGGCATCTTCAGCTTGATGGATCGCGTCAGTAAAGCGCTGGGAAAACCCGATCAACTGGCGCTGTTGCGCAACCAGGTACAGACCCAGCTGTTCGTGTTCGACTGTCTGCGCGGTGACGGACGCAAGATTCCCATCGAGTTGCGCCTGGTACTGGTGTGGGATGAACACGGCGCCTTCGAAGGCGTGCTTGGCGTTGGCCGGGACATCAGCCAGCAACGTCGGGCCGAGAAAGATCTGCGCATGGCGGCCACGGTATTCGAACACTCGACCTCGGCGATCTTGATCACCGACCCGGCGGGCTACATCGTCCAGGCCAACGAAGCGTTCAGCCGTGTCAGCGGATATGCCGTGGAACAGGTACTCGACCAGTTGCCGAACATCCTGACAGTGGACGAGCAACAGGAAGCGCACCTTCGCTATGTGCTCAAACAACTGAACCAGAACAGCACCTGGGAAGGCGAAGTGTGGCTCAAGCGACGCAACGGCGAGCACTACCCGGCGTGGGTCGGTATCACGGCAGTGCTCGACGATGAAGGCGACCTGGCCAGTTACGTGTGCTTCTTCACCGACATCAGCGAGCGCAAGGCCAGCGAGCAACGCATCCACCGCCTGGCCTACTACGACGCCCTGACCCACCTGCCCAACCGCACCTTGTTCCAGGATCGCCTGCACACCGCACTTCAATCGGCGGAACGGCAGAAATCCTGGGTGGTGCTGATGTTCCTCGACCTCGACCGCTTCAAGCCGATCAATGACTCCCTGGGCCACGCGGCGGGTGATCGCATGCTCAAGGAAATGGCCACCCGCCTGCTCGGGTGCGTCGACGATGACGACACTGTGGCGCGCATGGGCGGCGACGAGTTCACACTGCTCCTGCAACCGCGTGCCACCCGGGAGACGGCGCTGAACCGGGCAATCCATGTGGCCGAGCAGATTCTCGCCAGCCTGGTGACACCGTTCGTGCTGGAAGGCCGTGAGTTTTTCGTCACCGCGAGTATCGGCATTGCCCTGAGTCCGCAGGATGGCAACGAACTCAGTCAGTTGATGAAGAACGCCGACACGGCGATGTACCACGCCAAAGAGCGCGGCAAGAATAACTTCCAGTTCTATCAGACCGACATGAACGCCAGTGCCCTGGAGCGTCTGGAGCTGGAAAGCGACCTGCGTCATGCCCTCGACCAGAACGAATTCATCCTGTACTACCAACCCCAGTTCAGTGGCGACGGCAAACGCCTGACCGGCGCCGAAGCCCTGTTGCGCTGGCGCCATCCGCGTCGCGGCCTGGTGCCGCCCGGGGATTTCATCCCGGTGCTCGAAGAGCTTGGATTGGTGGTGGATGTCGGCGACTGGGTGATCAGCGAGGCGTGCCGTCAGCTCAAAACCTGGCATCAGGCCAAGGTTCGGGTGCCGAAGGTGTCGGTGAACATCTCTGCCCGTCAGTTCTCCGACGGCCAATTGGGTACGCGCATCGCCACTATCCTCAAGGAAACCGGCCTGCCACCGGCGTGCCTGGAGCTGGAGCTGACCGAAAGCATCCTGATGCGCGAGGTCAGCGAAGCGATGCAGATTCTCGACGGCCTTAAAAACCTCGGTTTGAGCATCGCCGTCGATGACTTCGGCACCGGTTATTCGTCGCTCAACTACCTCAAGCAGTTCCCGATCGATGTGTTGAAAATCGACCGCACCTTCGTCGATGGCCTGCCCTCGGGCGAACAGGATGCGCAGATCGCCCGGGCGATTATCGCCATGGCCCACAGCCTTAACCTGGCGGTTATCGCGGAAGGTGTGGAAACCCACGAACAGCTCGATTTCCTGCGTGAGCATGGTTGCGATGAGGTTCAGGGGTATCTGTTCGGGCGACCGATGGCGGCTGGGCAGTTCGAGGCGCAGTTCAGCAATGATGCACTTTTTGTGTTTGATTGAAGCTGACAGCTCCAATCAAATACAAAAAGAGCTGCAAGCTGCAAGCTGCAAGCTGCAAGCTGCAAGCTGCAAGCAACAGCGAATCAGCTTTTACTTGTGGCTTGCGGCTAACAGCTTGAAGCCCGCTTATCCACAACGTGATTGTGTTTCATAGCCCTTCCAAAAGCGGTTGGGTTAGAATGCCCCCTTTTCTGCCCCCGATCCTTGAGGACCGCCATGTTCAGCCGTGATTTGACTATTGCCAAGTACGACGCCGATCTCTTTGCCGCCATGGAGCAAGAAGCTCAGCGCCAGGAAGAGCACATTGAGCTGATCGCTTCGGAAAACTACACCAGCCCTGCGGTGATGGAAGCTCAAGGCTCGGTGCTGACCAACAAATACGCCGAAGGCTACCCAGGCAAGCGCTACTACGGCGGTTGTGAGTACGTCGACGTGGTTGAGCAGCTGGCCATCGACCGCGCCAAGCAGCTGTTCGGCGCCGACTACGCCAACGTTCAACCACACGCCGGATCGCAAGCCAACAGCGCCGTTTATCTGGCCCTGCTGTCGGCTGGCGACACCATCCTGGGCATGAGCCTGGCCCACGGCGGTCACCTGACCCACGGCGCCAGCGTTTCGTCCTCGGGCAAGCTGTACAACGCCATCCAGTATGGCATCGACGCCAACGGCCTGATCGATTACGACGAAGTCGAGCGCCTGGCGGTCGAGCACAAGCCGAAAATGATCGTAGCCGGTTTCTCCGCCTACTCGCAGATCCTCGACTTCCCGCGCTTCCGTGCAATCGCCGACAAGGTTGGCGCCTACCTGTTCGTTGACATGGCCCACGTGGCCGGCCTGGTTGCCGCAGGTGTCTACCCGAACCCGGTTCCATTCGCTGACGTGGTGACCACCACCACCCACAAGACCCTGCGCGGTCCACGTGGCGGCCTGATCCTGGCGCGTGCCAACGCCGACATCGAGAAGAAACTGAACTCCGCCGTATTCCCGGGCGCCCAGGGTGGCCCGCTGGAGCACGTCATCGCCGCCAAAGCGATCTGCTTCAAGGAAGCACTGCAGCCTGAGTTCAAGGCTTACCAGCAACAAGTGGTGAAAAACGCCCAGGCCATGGCCAGCGTATTCATCGAGCGCGGGTTCGACGTGGTTTCCGGCGGTACTGAGAACCACCTGTTCCTGCTGTCGCTGATCAAGCAGGAAATCTCCGGGAAAGATGCTGACGCCGCACTGGGCAAAGCTTTCATCACCGTGAACAAGAACTCCGTGCCAAACGACCCACGCTCCCCGTTCGTCACTTCCGGCCTGCGCTTCGGCACCCCGGCCGTGACCACTCGTGGTTTCAAGGAAGCCGAGTGCAAGGAGCTGGCGGGCTGGATCTGCGACATCCTGGCCGACCTGAACAACGAAGCGGTGATCGACGCCGTTCGTGAGAAAGTCAAAGCCATCTGCAAAAAGCTGCCCGTTTACGGCGCCTGATAGCAGGTCACTGAAAAATCCCGGCCCCGGTGGCCGGGATTTTTTTGCCCGGATTCGACCGCTGCAAGATGTACTTGAAACATCAGATCATCAAATGGGCGACTCACTCAAACTTCATTGCTGATAGTTTAATCATCACCGGATATACCCGGAACAATTAAACCCAATGCACAATGGAATGAATTGCATGAGTCAGAACAAAGAGCGCTCATTTGTAGCCTCGGCCACTACCCACCATGGAAACCTGCACCTACCCAAACTCACTTACGGTAGAACCGTGCGCATTAAAAAACCGGATTACGACGTCTGGTCATTTGAAGCAAACATGGACGTTTCAAACTATCTTTGCGTACTAAAAGGTGCACCACAAAAAATCAATTTCTACTTCTATTGCATCGAAGACTACTACTCGATTTATCTTTTAACCAACGACGTCTATCACCGTCAGGCTTTGAGCAACGAGGACAAGGACTTCATCGCAGCCTTCGCGCCCACTAAAGAGCAAACCACTTACAACCTGCTCGATGCACAGGGCCGCATCATCACCCCTGAACAATTCAACAGTCACACCCCAACCGTCAGGATACAGACCCGGGGTGGCAAAACCCTGAGCGTGCGAGGCAACACCAAGGTCGGCGGCCTGGTCTGCACCGAATCACCACGCTCCAAGCCGTTGGATATCACGCTCAACATCATCAGTCGCGGCGCGGCTTGATCATCCAGGCAAGGAGCCGCTCATGACGACCGACCGACAGAAATCTTTCATTGCGACCTTGAGTGTCGACTATAAGCAAATGCATTTTCTCGACATGTTTCACGGTGAGCCAGTCTACATAGTCAACCCAAACTTCAGTGGCGGCGTATTTACCGGTCGCCCGCGAAAACTTGACCACTCCCATTTCCTGGCATTGCGACCGAATACATCTGCACCACCAGATCTTTCATTAACGCTCTATTTCAGACATGCGCACTATGGCTATACGCTTTATATCAGGACGCCTGGACAACACTTCGGAAAATGCCTGAGCCACGACAACAATCTGATTGGTGCATTCCCACCCGGCGAAGCATCTCTATTCCATTTGGTGGACATTCAGAATTCAACCATCAATCTGGATCATATACAGGCGGATGAAACTACGATCTTTCTACGACTCAAAAATTCAGGCCTGATTCATGCGCAGAGCTCTCATCACTCCAGGCATGTATTCATTGGTAATAAGGGTGGACTGCCGCTCCCCTTCAAATTGAAGATTCTCGAAAGAAACGCCCCTTACATCAACCATCCTGATGAAGTTTGATGCGCCAGGAGCGGGTTTCAGCTCGCCCGCTCGTTTCGCAAGCAACGCCCGAGGTCAATCCGCCGCCATCCTGGCGAACCCCGCCTGGATCTTCTCCTGCGGCAGATCATCGGCGATGAACACGATCACGCTTTCGCGCGGCTCATCGATGGCCCATTCGGTATCCCAGTCGAAGCCATACAGCTTCAGCACACCCTGAAACACCATGCGCCGCGGCTCGCCCTGAATGTTCAGCACGCCTTTGTAGCGAAGCAGTTGCTTACCATGGTCTTCCAGCAGTTCGTTCATGAACTCGCTGAGCTTATCGATATCCAGCGGTTTGTCAGTGCGCAGCACCAAGCTGGAAATTCGATCAATAGAGGGCGCGACGCTCACCGGCCGCAAACTCAGGCCGCCACCGAGGTCGGCATTGAGATTGAAACCGCGCACGTCGAGCAGTTCAGCCAGGTCGATATTCCCGTGGTCCACCAGACGAATCGGGGCGCGGCGATTGATGCGGGTCAGGCGCTCGCTCAAGGCGTTGAGGGTCACCTCGTCCACCAGATCGCGTTTGCTCACCAGCAAACGGTCGGCGAAGCCGATCTGAGCCTGGGCGATGGTCTGTGTCAGATGTACCTCGGCATGCGCTGCGTCGACCAGAGTGATGATGCCGTCGAGGATGTAACGTTCGCGCAGTTCTTCATCGATGAAGAAGGTTTGCGCCACAGGCGCAGGGTCCGCCAGGCCGGTGCACTCGATCACCAGCCGGTCAAAAGCCAGCTCGCCGCTGTCCAGGCGCTCGAGCAGCAAGTACAGCGCCTTGGTCAGGTCAGTGTGGATGGTGCAGCAGACGCAGCCGTTGGACAGCGTCATCACTTGCACCGGCTCATCACCCAGCAGTTGGGTGTCGATACCGGCGTCACTGAATTCGTTCTCGATCACGGCGATTTTCAGGCCGTGCTCGGCCTTGAGCAAGTGGCGCAGCAACGTGGTCTTGCCGGCGCCGAGAAAGCCACTGAGGATCGTGACGGGAATGGGGGAGGACACACTGAATCTCCTGTCATATGAAATCTGAAGAAAAACACAAAACAAATGTGGGAGCGGCGGTGCGACGATTCGACTTGCTCGCGATTAGGCCGCGTCAGTCAACATCAATGTTGAATGACACACCGCTTTCGCGAGCAAGTCGAATCGTCGCACCGCCGCTCCCACAGGGGTACCGCGCTAACCAGGCCGTTAGCTCAACAACACTTCGGCCCACCCTTGCCACCGTAACGGGCTTCCTGGCGCTCCCGGAAGAACACCTCGTAGCTCATCACCGGTTTGTCCGGGTGTTTGGTCTGCATGTGCTCGACGTAGGTGTCGTAGTCGGGCATGCCGACCATCAGGCGTGCAGCCTGACCGAGGTATTTACCGAGGCGACTCAGGTCATTGAACATGCTGCACTCCTCGATCAAGCGTCCGGCAATGCCTGGAACGGCGCTTCTTTATCCGTACGCTCTTTTTTGCCCCAGGCGGCAATGCCAACCTTGAGCGCATAGAACAGGATACTGAACACCACAAACAGGAACAGCGCCGTCAGCGTTGCGTTGGTGTAGGCGTTGAAGATCACGTGCTGCATCTGCTCGACGCTCTTGGCTGGGGCCAGGACCTGACCATTAGCCAGCGCATCGCTGTACTTCTTCGCCAGGGACAGGAAGCCGATCGCCGGGTTGGCGTCGAACAGCTTGATGAAGCCGGCAGTGGAAGTGCAGATCAGCAGCCAGACCGCAGGCAGCATGGTGACCCAGACGTAGCGCTGACGCTTCATTTTGATCAGCACGACCGTGCCGAGCATCAGTGCGATACCGGCCAGCATCTGGTTGGAAATACCGAACAGCGGCCACAGGGTATTGATGCCACCCAGCGGGTCGATCACGCCCTGATACAGCAGCCAGCCCCACATGGCCACACAACCGGCGGTGGCGATCAGGTTGGCGGTCCAGGATTCGGTGCGTTTGAGCGCAGGCACGAAGGAGCCCAGCAGGTCCTGCAGCATGAAACGCCCGGCACGAGTACCGGCATCCACGGCAGTCAGGATGAACAAGGCTTCGAACAGGATCGCGAAGTGATACCAGAACGCCATGGTGTTTTCACCCGGCAGGACACTGTGCAGGATCTGCGCGATGCCGACCGCCAGGGTCGGCGCACCGCCGGCACGGGCCAGGATGGTGGTTTCACCGATGTCCTTGGCCACCGCTTGCAGCGCCTCGGGGGTAATGGCAAAACCCCAGCTGCTGACGGTTTGCGCCACAGCCACCACGTCACCGCCAACGACGGCTGCGGGGCTGTTCATGGCGAAGTACACGCCCGGCTCGATCACCGACGCGGCAACCATGGCCATGATGGCCACGAAGGACTCCATGAGCATGCCACCGTACCCGATGTAACGGGCGTTGGTTTCGTTATCCAGCAGTTTCGGCGTGGTGCCCGACGAGATCAGCGCATGGAAGCCCGATACCGCGCCGCAGGCGATGGTGATGAACAGGAATGGGAACAGACCGCCCTTCCAGACCGGGCCAGTGCCGTCGACGAACTGGGTCAATGCCGGCATTTTCAGCTCGGGCATGGTCACCAGGATACCGATCGCCAAGGCGATGATGGTGCCGATTTTCAGGAAGGTGGAGAGGTAGTCACGCGGCGCCAGGATCAGCCACACCGGCAATACGGCGGCAACGAAACCGTAACCGATCAGCATCCACGTGATCTGGATCCCGGTGAAGGTGAAGGCCTTGGCCCAGACCGGATCGGCAGCGATCTGCCCGCCCAGCCAAATGGAACCCAGCAGCAACAACACGCCGATCACCGAGATTTCGCCGATGCGACCCGGACGGATGTAGCGCATGTAGACGCCCATGAACATCGCGATCGGGATGGTCGCGATCACCGTGAAAATGCCCCACGGACTCTCGGCCAGGGCCTTGACCACGATCAGCGCCAGCACCGCGAGGATGATGATCATGATCAGGAAGCAGCCAAACAGGGCGATAGTGCCGGGGATACGACCCATTTCCTCACGGACCATGTCGCCCAGGGAGCGACCGTTGCGGCGGGTGGAGAGGAACAGGACCATGAAGTCCTGCACCGCACCGGCCAGCACCACGCCGGCGATCAGCCACAACGTACCGGGCAGATAGCCCATCTGCGCAGCCAGGACCGGACCGACCAGTGGCCCCGCGCCCGCGATGGCGGCGAAGTGGTGACCGAACAGAATGTGCTTGTTGGTCGGCACATAGTCCAGACCGTCGTTATTGAGCACGGCAGGGGTAGCCCGACGTGGATCGAGTTGCATCACGTTGTTGGCGATGAACAGACTGTAATAGCGGTAGGCGACGAGATAGATGGCCACCGCAGCGACCACAATCCACAAGGCGTTGATCGCCTCGCCTCGACGCAATGCCACTACGCCAAGGGCGCACGCTCCCACGATTGCCAGCAGCAGCCAGGGTATGTGGCGTAGCAGGCTATTGTTATTTTTCATTTTATTATTCCAGCCAGGGTGGACAAGAAAGACAGCCACCCCGAGTTTAGCTCTCCTGACGGCAAAGACCATACCCGACATTCGTCTAGCCACCGACGCCGGCTGGCAGGCCTGGACAATCGGGGTCTATAGTCAGCGAACCCACTGGAGGATTGCGCCATGAGCGAGCACCCCGCCGATCGCCGCCGCTTCAAACGAATTGCGTTCGATGCCCGAACCGAGCTGATCCAGGGCGCGTTCATCTGGCCGGTGAAGCTGGTGGACCTGTCACTCAAGGGCTTGCTCATCGAGCGCCCCGATCCATGGCTGGGCAATCGCGATGAGGCGTTTTGCGTCGACATTCATTTGAGCGATGACGTCGAGATCACGATGGATGTGCAACTGACCCATGAAGAACGCGGACAACTGGGTTTCGTTTGCCGGCATATCAGCCTGGAATCCATCGAACGCCTGCGGCGCCTGATCGAACTCAATCTGGGCGATCCACAGGAACTCGAGCGGGAGTTGGGCGCCCTGATCGAAGTCTGAGCGCCCAGAGGCTTACTCGAACAACGCGTCGAGCGCCTGTTCCAGGCGCGTCACGGCGATGATCTTCAACCCGGCAGGCGCCTCTTTCGGCGCGTTGCCCTTGGGTACGATGGCGCGCTTGAAGCCATGTTTGGCGGCTTCTTTCAAACGTTCCTGGCCGCTCGGCACGGGCCGCACTTCGCCGGACAACCCCACTTCGCCAAACACCAGCAAATCATGGGGCAGTGGCCGGTTGCGCAGGCTGGACATGACAGCAGCCATCAAGGCCAGGTCGGACGCGGTTTCCAGGACTTTCACCCCGCCGACCACGTTGAGGAACACGTCCTGATCGTGGGTCGGGATGCCCCCATGGCGGTGCAGCACCGCCAGCAACATCGCCAGCCGATTCTGATCCAGACCCAGCGTGACCCTTCGCGGATTGGCCAGGTGGCTGTCATCCACCAGAGCCTGGACTTCCACCAGCATTGGCCGAGTGCCTTCCCACGTTGCCATGACCACACTGCCCGGCACTTCTTCCTGGGCTCGGGTCAGAAAGATCGCCGACGGGTTGGAGACCTCCTTCAAACCCTTGTCGGTCATGCCGAACACGCCCAGTTCATTGACTGCACCGAAGCGGTTTTTCACGGCACGCAGCAAACGCAAGCGTCCATCGGACTCGCCCTCGAAATACAGCACGGTGTCGACCATGTGCTCCAGCACTCGCGGGCCCGCCAGCGCGCCCTCCTTGGTCACGTGGCCCACCAGGAAAATCGCCGTACCGCTCTGTTTGGCATAACGTACCAGCAACGCCGCACTCTCTCGGACCTGGGACACGCCGCCTGGAGCCGATTGCAACTGTTCGGTGAAGATCGTCTGGATCGAATCGATCACCATCACCTTGGGCTTTTCCACCCGGGCGGTGGCAATGATGGTTTCGATGCAGGTTTCGGTCATGACCCTCAGTTGATCCTGCGGCAAACCCAGGCGCCGGGCACGCATGGCCACCTGTTGCTGGGACTCCTCTCCCGTGACGTACAGTGCCGACATCCCTTTGGCGATGTTGCACAGGGTCTGCAACAAAATGGTCGATTTGCCGATGCCGGGGTCGCCGCCGATGAGCACCACGGAGCCATCCACCAGACCGCCACCCAGCACCCGATCGAGTTCACTGGAAGCCGTGGAGAAACGCGGAATTTCCTCGACACTGACCTCCGCCAGCGTCTTGATCTGCGCCTGCTGGCCTGTCCAGCCTGTGCGACCACTGGGAGCAGCGGCGCCACCACTCTCGACCATGGTTTCCGTCAGGGTATTCCAGGCACCGCATTCTGCGCATTGGCCGGCCCACTTTGGGAACGTTGCGCCACACTCGGTGCAGCCATACATGCGTTTGGCCTTGGCCATCTGAACTCCGGGGAAAATTGCGATGATAGCGCAGCTGGGCTGAATCGGCGCGTGCACTCCATAAATGAAACTTCACAGTAACGCCACGACTCTTTACTTGTGCATGTCACAGAGCAACAGCAAAAATTTGTACAACAGCCCGGTATACAGATCACCGCTGATTAACTACCTAAAGAAAAACTGTACAAAACTTCCGGAACACGAACAATAGATGTACAACATAAAAACCATAATAACCTTTCAATACATAAGGCTTATTTGGTAGCACTTTAATATCGCCTTGATTATTTCAAGTAATCCCAACACACACGCCTGTCCTTCCCCACCATCAATGTAAAATAGTGTGAAGACAGGTTTTCAAACTTCACGAGTTCGTTTCGTCAGACTTATACAACCCAATGTTCGCCCGTGTATCAACGATGAATCAGTACAATGACGAGAAAAGGACCGAGTGACAAGCAGGCCCGAGGCTGCCCTTCTGTAAACTTTTTTCTGCCTGCCCGGTCGACTGCAGGCAAGACCTGCAAGCAGTTGTTTCGAGCGAGATGCCTTTGCCTGACTTACACTGCATTACCAACCTCATCTGTAACAAGGAAATACCTATGGGCGTAATAAGTGAGTTCAAGGCCTTCGCGGTCAAGGGAAACGTGGTCGACATGGCTGTCGGTATCATCATCGGCGCCGCGTTCGGCAAGATCGTTTCGTCGTTCGTCGGCGACGTGATCATGCCACCCCTGGGGCTGCTGATCGGCGGTGTGGACTTCAGCGACCTTGCCATAACGCTCAAGGCCGCCGACGGCGCCACCCCTGCGGTCATGCTGGCGTACGGCAAATTCATCCAGACGGTGATCGACTTCATCATTGTCGCCTTCGCCATCTTCATGGGCGTCAAAGCCATCAACCGTTTGAAGCGCGAAGAAGCTGTCGCGCCTAGCCTGCCTCCTGTTCCGACCAAGGAAGAGGAGTTGCTGGGGGAGATTCGCGACCTGCTCAAAGCCCAGAACCAAAGGCCTGAGTGACAGGATGCAAATAGTGACGGCGCCCTCCAGGCGCCGTTTTTTTTACCAGTAGGTTTCCACTGCCACTTGGCCGGGACGGCGGCTGAGGCTCAGGTTCATGTCGCGCTGTTTAAGCAGCTTGCGCGTGTCGTCGATCATCTGCGGATTGCCGCAAAGCATTACCCGGGAATGCTCGGCCGTCATGGGCACGCCCGCCACTCGCTCCAACTCGCCGTTATCCAGCAAGGTGGTGATCCGTCCGTTCAAGGCACCGGCGTGCGACTCACGTGTAACGGTGGGAATGAACTGCAATTTGTGCGCGTACTCGGCCAGGTAGTCTCGCTGCGCCAAGCCTGCAATCAAGTCCTGATAAGCCAACTCTGCCCCTTCACGCACGCTGTAGACCAGCAGGATTCGCTCGAACCGCTCCCACACCTCGAAATCCTGCAGGATCGACAGGAACGGCGCCACTCCAGTGCCCGTGGACAACAACCAGAGGTCACGGCCGTCTACGAAACGATCGAGCGTGAGGTAACCAAAGGCCTGGCGCTCGACCAACAAGGTATCCCCCACGCCAAGGCGGCTAAGCTCACTGGTAAATTCCCCCCCCGGAACCACGATGGAAAAGAACTCGAGGAACTCGTCAAAAGGCGAGGAAACCATGGAGTAAGCCCGCCATACCGTGCTGCCATCGGGCTTGCTGACCCCCAAACGCGCGAATTGCCCCGCACGAAAACGGAATCCCGGATCCCTCGTTGTGCGCAGCGTGAACAGGTTCGGGGTCAACGGGCAGACATCGAGCAGGGTCTGCTGGGTGAATTTTTCGGCGCTGGCAGTCATGGGGCGCTCCATTGGACAGGTAGTACCAGTGTCCCGCAAAGCAGATGAATTAAACACCTTCGTTTTGTAATGACTTTAAGGGTCGCGCCTGAAATATCACTGCTCTTTGAATAACCGTTAGAGTGGTTACTCGGTTAATGGAGGAACCCCTTAATATTAAAACCACCATAGAATGCAATAGAACTGGATAATTAATTTAAAGGGTTTCGGTAAACGAAAAAATCTCACCCAATTGTAAGAAGCATCCTACAATCCGACAACGTGCAGGATCTCGGATCCAAAGTGCACCCTATAAGAGAGATATCTGGAGAATCGTGATGGAACGATGGAAGGAGTACCAACTCACTCAACTGTCGTGCACGACGGATATAGATTCCGCATACCGCAGCGCACTCGGTTTTGCTCAGAATATCGGATTTAAATTTTTCGCCTTTTCAGCGACTTGGAAAACCAAAAACAATCAGTCCAGTACTATTGGACGGCATAATTTCCCGCCAGGATGGAGCACCGAGTATGCGAACGAAACCTTCAGCTCGATTGATCCGATAATAGCACATTGCAACCACTCAATGTTGCCCGTGTTGTGGACAGAGCAACTGTTTGCCAACACGCCAACACTTTGGGAAGCGCTTGAAGCGCACGGCATCCAGCACGGCTGGTCCCAAGCGTTGCATGACGAAGAAAGCGGCCTGTGCAGTATCTTCAGTCTGTCGAGGAGCGATTGCCCGATCACCCCTCTGGAACTCTACGAAAACCTTGGATTTTCAGTGTTCATGGGGCGCCACCTGCACCAATTGGCGCTGCAATCGTTGCCCAGGAAACCACAAGCACCCCACCTGTCCGTTCGGGAAGTCGATGTGCTGAAATTGGCGGCAGCGGGCAAGACCGCAGATGAGAGCGCCAGAATCCTCAATTTGAGCCCGCGCACGATCCATTTCCATATTCAGAGCGCCATCGAGAAACTCGGTGTCAACAATAAGATCTCCGCGATCATCGCGGCCATCAAGGCGGGTTACCTCAACAGTCCGTCGATCCCAAGCTGATGAAAACCTGCAAGTAATCCAGAAGAAAAAAACGTACCATTTGCGACGCCTCCAGAGTGTTGAACGTGTGACTTTTCACGGCGCTGTACACTCGGACGGTTTCGCCCGCTCCGACGCCCCTGGGCCGCGGGATACCCGTTGATCACCCAGAGCCCCGCCCCATGCCCTTGCTCGAAACGCCTTTCGCCCGACTTGACCTGATCCGCCAGCCGGAGCAGCAGAATGAACCGCTGCAAGCATTTGATGCGGCAGACGAATACCTGCTCAATTTCCTGGCGGAGCAACAACCCTCGCTGGACACTCGCGTTCTGGTGCTCAACGATAGCTTTGGTGCATTGGCCGCAAGCCTTGTGGGCAACGTTCAGGTCACCAGCAGCGGCGACTCGTTTCTGGCATTTCAGGGGCTGGAAAAAAACCTGGCCCGTAACGACCTGGCGTTCGATGCCGTGCCGAAGGTTCCTGCCAGTGAAAGCTTCACCGGGCCGTTCGACCGGGTATTGATCCGAGTTCCCAAGACGCTGGCTCTGCTGGAAGAACAATTGATCCGCCTGCAAGCACAACTGGCGCCCGGGGCCCAGGTCATTGCCGCCGCCATGATCAAGCATTTGCCACGTGCCGCCGGGGATCTGCTCGAACGCTACATCGGCCCGGTACAAGCCTCGCTGGCGGTGAAAAAAGCGCGACTGTTGATCGCCACGGCCGAAGCCAAACCCACGTCAGACTCGCCCTATCCGACACGCTATCGACTCGACACGCCAGCGATCGAACTGCTCAACCATGCCAACGTGTTTTGCCGGGAAGGCCTGGACATCGGCACCCGGGCATTTTTGCCGCACTTGCCCAACGATCTCGGCAGTGCACGGGTGGCTGATCTCGGTTGCGGTAATGGCGTACTGGCCATTGCCAGCGCGTTACAGAACCCGCAAGCGCACTACACGCTGGTGGATGAATCGTTCATGGCCGTGCAATCAGCCGTCGAGAACTGGCGCGCTGCGCTGGGTGATCGAGAAGCGGTCATGCGTGCCGGCGATGGCCTCGCGGGCCAGGAGCCGCAATCGCTGGACGTGGTGTTGTGCAACCCACCTTTCCACCAGCAGCAAGTGGTGGGCGACTTCCTCGCCTGGCGGATGTTCCAGCAAGCGCGCGAAGCGCTGGTGGTGGGCGGAGCCTTGTACATCGTCGGCAATCGCCATCTGGGATATCACAGCAAGTTGGCGCGCCTGTTCCGCGGTGTCGAGCAAGTGGCGGCCACCCCCAAGTTTGTGATCCTCAAGGCCCGAAAATAATCCCGCGCAAAAAAAACCCTCCAATGTTGGAGGGTTGAAAATCCGTGCCACAAGGCATCGGGATGGGATGAATTCAATGGGTTGAAAGGCCCGCAGCATTCATGAACAGGCGCATCAGGCTCGCGACGACGAACAGCGCCAGCACGCTGCCAGCCCAGATCATCGCCAACCAACCCAGGCGCTTCCACAGCGGCTTTTTCTCGGCGGCCTCGATTTCCTGCAAGGTGTGTTTACCGGTCATGGCGTTGCGCTCCCCTGTCTTGGAGGTGGATGGCGTCTGCATGACGCCATCTCGAACAGCTGGCTAGTGATACCCATCTTCATGGGTGACCTTGCCGCGGAACACGTAATAGCTCCAGAAGGTGTAACCCAGGATGAACGGAATGATGAATAACGTGCCAACCAGCATGAAGCCCTGGCTTTGTGGTGGCGCAGCCGCGTCCCAGATCGAGATCGACGGCGGTACGATGTTTGGCCAGAGACTGATGCCCAGCCCGCTGTAACCCAGGAAGATCAGCACCAGGGTCAACAGGAACGGCGTGTAATGTGCGTTGCGAGCCACGGCTCGGATCAGCCCGTACATCGTCACCAGCACCAGAATCGGCACGGGCAGGAACCAGAACAGGTTCGGCAATGTGAACCAGCGCGCAGCGATTTCGGTATGGGCCAGCGGCGTCCAGACGCTGACGATGCCAATCACCGCCAACAGGACGAAGGCCAGCGGCCGCGCCAGATCATGCATTTGCTCCTGTAACTTGCCTTCGGTCTTCATGATCAGCCAGGTACAACCGAGCAACGCATAAGCCACCACCAATGCCGCTCCGCAGAACATCGTGAACGGCGTCAGCCAGTCCAGTGAGCCACCGGCAAACTGACGGTTGACCACCGGTAACCCGTCGATGAATGCACCCAGGGCAACCCCCTGGAAAAACGTCGCCGCTACCGAACCGCCAATGAAGGCCTTGTCCCAAAGATGACGTTTCTCATCCTTGGCCTTGAATCGGAACTCAAACGCCACACCCCGAAAGATGAGCCCGATCAGCATGAAGATCAGCGGCAGGTACAACGCTGAGAGCACCACCGAATAAGCCAGTGGAAACGCTCCGAACAACGCTGCGCCGCCCAGGACCAGCCAGGTTTCATTACCGTCCCAGACTGGCGCAACGGTGTTCATCATCACGTCGCGGTCGGTCTTGCCTGGGATGAACGGGAAAAGAATCCCGATGCCCAGGTCAAAGCCGTCCATGACCACGTACATCATGATGCCGAAGATGATGATCACGGCCCAGATCAGCGGAAGATCAATACCCATGATTCAAATCTCCTTGTTCAGGCTGCGAAGGTCATCACCATCAAGGCCGTCATCGTCAGCGGCGGACAGCGGACGAGCCGGCGTGCGTTTTTTGCCTGGACCACCGTCTTTGGTTTCCTTGCCTTCATCCGTGGTCGGCCCCTTGCGTACCAACCGCATCATGTAGCTCAAACCGGCACCGAACAGCGCGAAATACACCACCACGAACAACACCAGGGTGATGCTCATCTGTATGACGCTGTGATTGGACGACGCATCCGCCGTGCGCATCAGGCCGTAGACCACCCACGGCTGTCGCCCGATTTCAGTGGTGAACCAGCCCGCAAGAATCGCAATCAGGCCGGACGGCCCCATCCATAGCGCCAGATAAAGGAATGGTCGGGACGTGTACAACTTGTCGCTTTTGCGCAGCCAAAGGCTCCAGAGCCCCGTGAAGATCATCAGAAGCCCCAGGCCGACCATGACCCGGAACGACCAGAACACGATCGTCGAATTCGGCCGGTCTTCAGGCGGAAACTCTTTGAGGGCCGGCACCTGCTTGTCCAGGGAGTGCGTGAGTATCAGGCTGCCCAGGTATGGAATTTCGACGGCGAATTTGGTTTTTTCCTCTTTCATGTCCGGCCAGCCGAACAGGATCAGAGGGGTCGCTTCGTCGCCCTTGTTCTCCCAATGGCCCTCGATTGCGGCGATTTTCGCTGGCTGGTGTTCAAGCGTGTTGAGCCCGTGGAAGTCGCCGATGACAGCCTGGATGGGGGCGACGATCAACGCCATCCACATCGCCATCGACAGCATCTTGCGAATCGCCGGGTTGTCCTTGCCGCGCAGCAAGTGCCAGGCCGCCGAGGAGCCGACGAAGAACGCCGTGGCAACGAATGCCGCCGTGGCCATGTGCATCAGGCGGTAGGGGAAAGACGGGTTGAAGATAACGGCGAACCAATCAGTCGGGATCACTTGGCCGTTGACGATTTCAAAGCCCTGGGGCGTTTGCATCCAGCTGTTGGACGCAAGAATCCAGAAGGTCGAGATCAGCGTACCGATAGCAACCATGACCGTGGAGAAAAAGTGCAGATTGCGTCCCACCTTGTTCCACCCGAACAGCATCACCCCCAGGAAACCGGCTTCGAGGAAGAAGGCCGTGAGCACCTCGTAGGTCAGCAATGGGCCAGTCACCGATCCGGCGAAGTCCGAAAACCGGCTCCAGTTGGTACCGAACTGATAGGCCATCACCAACCCGGACACCACGCCCATGCCAAAATTGACGGCAAATATTTTCGACCAGAAGTGGTAAAGGTCCCGGTAGGTATCGTTGTTGGTCTTCAGCCACAGGCCTTCGAGCACCGCCAGGTAACTCGCCAGGCCGATGGTGATGGCCGGGAACAGGATGTGAAACGAGATGGTGAACGCAAACTGAATCCGGGCGAGTTCAAGCGCCTCCAAACCGAACATAAGTCTTCCTCTGTCAGGTAATACGGGCTGAAGGCTTGCGGCCTACATCCACTGCCCCCACGGATATGGAGTGTGGCGAATTTCAATTCGTTCTTTTTTTAGCTGCATCACAACGTGGGGATTCTGGCCATCCGGCCGCCGGACCAATTCCGGAAAAGGCATTGATCTGGATCAAGCTTGTATCAAAGAGTAGTCCGATTTTCGGCGATGGACGGTGTGGTCTTTTGCCGCGTGACAGGTTGCCTCATAGGATTTGAAGAGATAGATGTCTTGCTAACAAATTTTTCACAGCGGCAACTTTTGGTTACAGGTAGGTGATAATCTCGCCGTTCCCTTTGCTCAAGATCTGCCTCTGATGCCCAGCCAAGCGCCTTTGCTGTTACGTCATCATCGTCCTTTCATTGCGTTCTGGCTGGCCCGGGTTTTTACCGCCAGCGGCTTCCAGATGCTCACCGTGGCCATCGGCTGGAACCTTTATCAGCTGACCGGCAACGTGCTGGACCTGGGCCTGGTCGGCCTGGTGGAGTTCGCTCCCCGGGTTCTGTTCATGCTGCACACCGGGCATGTCGCGGACCGATATGATCGACGCAAGGTCGCGGCGATCTGCCAGTCGCTGCAAGCGCTGATCGCATTGACCTTGGCCATTGGTGGGGCCACGGGCCACGTCACCCGGGAAATGATCTTCATCCTCGCGTTCCTGCTCGGTGCGGCCCGCTCGTTCGAGATGCCGACGACCCAGGCGCTACTGCCAAGCATCGTGCCCCCCGCGTTGTTCCCCCGAGCCGTCGCCGCGGCGCAGTCGGCGCAACAATCGGCGACCATCGTCGCCCCGGCCCTCGGCGGCTTGCTCTACGCCTTTGGCAGCGTCTGGGTGTATGGGCCTACGGTTGTTCTGTACGTCATCGCCTGCGCGTTGATGCTTAACCTGCCGGCTCGGCAGACACCGCTGAACAAGGGCAAGGCGACCCTGGACTCTCTGCTGGCCGGCATTCGCTTCATCCGCAGCCGTCCGGACATTCTCGGCGCGATTTCCCTGGACCTCTTTGCCGTGCTGCTGGGCGGAGCAACCGCGCTGCTGCCCGTGTTCGCCAAGGACATCCTGCTGACAGGGGCGTGGGGGCTAGGTCTGCTGCGCTCGGCTCCTGCGGTGGGGGCATTGTTGATGTCGCTGTGGCTGGCGCGGTTCTCCGTGGATCGCCATGTCGGTCGGGTGATGTTTACCGCTGTCGGCGTGTTCGGAGTCGCGACCATCGCCTTCGGCCTCTCGACTTCGTTCTGGTTTTCCCTGGCGGTCCTGGTCGTACTGGGCGCGGCTGACATGATCAGCATGGTGATCCGGGCCTCCTTCGTGCAACTGGAAACACCGGACGAGATGCGCGGCCGGGTCAGCGCCGTGAATGGCCTGTTCATCGGCGCCTCCAACCAGTTGGGCGAGTTCGAATCCGGCGTCACGGCCCATTGGTTCGGCACCGTGCCGGCGGTGGTCATGGGCGGACTTGGCACATTGGTAGTGACCGGGGTCTGGATCAAGCTATTCCCGACCCTGGCCAATCGTGACCGCATGCATGTGCCGGCTGAAGAAGCCAAGGTCTAGAGCAGCTTGTCGAGGGTGATGGGGAAGTCCCGCACCCGTCTGCCGGTGGCGTGGTAGATGGCGTTGGCGACCGCCGCCGCCACCCCGACAATGCCGATCTCGCCGACGCCCTTTGAACCCAGCGCATTGACAATTTTGTCGTGTTCTTCGACGAACAGCACGTCAATGTCGCCGATATCGGCGTTCACCGGGATGTGATACTCGGCCAGGCTGTGGTTCATGTGCCGCCCCAATGCATGGTCGGTTTGTGTTTCCTCGTGCAACGCCATGCCGATGCCCCACACTACCCCGCCCAGGATCTGGCTACGCGCCATTTTCGGATTGACCACCCGACCTGCGGCGATGGCGCTGACCACGCGATTGACCTTCACCGAACCCAAATCCTCGTCCACCAGCACTTCCACAAACACGGCGGAATGGGTTGCAGTGGCGTAGGCTTCACGTTGTTGATCAGGTTCGGCATCTACCTGGACCTCAATCAACGCTTCACCGCTGCTTCGGACCAGCTCGGCAAGATCGATTTGTGCTTCACCAAACGACAAATGGCCCGCTTCGAAAACAGCCTGCTCAGCCGTTACGCTGCTGAATTGCGCCGACGTCTGACGCGCCACGGCCAGCAGTTTTTCCTTCAACGCCTCACAGGCCTGCTGCACGGCCGTGCCGACCGACGATACGGTGAACGAGCCACCCTGCAAGGGTGCCTTCGGCAATGAAGAGTCGCCGAGGACAAAGGTGACATTTTTCAAAGGGACGCCTGACGCTTGCGCCGCGATTTGCGTCATCACCGTGTAGGTTCCGGTGCCGATGTCAGTGGTCGCGCTGCTGACCGTCAGCTTGCCCTGTTGATCGAGCGATGCCTTCGCACTGGCCTTCTGCTGCATCGCCTCCCAGACGCCACCGGCCATGCCCCAACCTACCAACTGCTGGCCCTGACGCATGCTGCGTGGCTCAGGATTGCGCTGGTCCCAGCCAAAACGCTGGGCACCCTGGGCATAACATTGACGCAACGCCTTGCTGGAGTAAGGTTTGTCCTCGTTCTGGTTGCGCTCGGCGTAATTGAGCAAGCGCAATTGCACGGGATCAATCGCCAATGCGCAGGCTATTTCATCCATCGCACACTCCAGGCCGATGAGCCCCAGCGCCGCACCGGGAGCGCGCATGTCCAGTGGCGTATAAACGTCGAGTGGCAGCAGCTTGTAGTCCAGCTGCACATGGTCGCAGTGATAAAGCATGCCGCTCCACTCGACCACATGTTCAGTGAAGTCTTCGAACCGCGAAGTCTGGCCAATGGCGGTGTGCGCCAGGGCGAGCAAACGCCCGTTCGCAGCTACGCCCAATTGCAGGCGTTGCAGGGTGCGCGGGCGATAGCCGAAGGTGAACATCTGCTGGCGAGTGAGGGTCACGCGGACGGAACGCTTGAGATGTAACGCCGCCATCACCGCCAACGGAAGCTGGTATTGCGGACGCAGGCCGGACCCGAACGCCCCGCCGACATAAGCTGCGAATACTCTGACCTGATCCTTCTCCAGGCCAAATACCTTCTGCACATACGACTGACAGTTCTGCGTGCCTTGCGTCTTGTCGTGAATGTGCAGGCTGCCATCGGCCTGGTAAAGCACCGTACTGGCATGCGGTTCCATCGGATTGTGGTGTTCGATCGGCGTGCTGTAGTTAAGGTCCAGACTCAAGGCGGCACCGGCAAACTCAGCCTGAAAATTCCCACGAGGTTTTGGCAGTTCGGCTGGCGCCGGATAGGCTTGGCCTTGCAGGCTCAACAGATCGGTCTGGTGTGGTTCGGCTTCGTATTCAACGGTGATCAATGAGCCGGCATGCCGAGCCAGTTCCAGGTTATCCGCGACCACCAACGCCAGGGGCTGCCCGCTGTACAACACTTTGTCGTTGTACAGCGGGCGAAACGGAGATCCTTCGGCCGAATCCGCGTCTTCGTAAGGCTCGTCGTAGCCGGCGACGCTTGGCCGATTGGTGTGGTCGATCACTGCGACCACGCCGGGCAACGCCAAGGCTTTCGACGCATCGATGCGGATCACGCGGCCGCAGGCGATATTGCTGGAAACGACACTGCCGTGTAGCAACCCCTGTTCGGGAAACTCCCCGGCATAACGTGCCTGGCCGGTGACCTTGAGGCGTCCTTCGACGCGATCCACCGGTTGCCCCACAGGTTGGGTAGAAGTCTTCATCAGGCGTGCCCTCCCTTCGCGGCAGTGCTCAGGGCGCGAATGATGGCTCGACGCGCCAGTGCCACTTTAAAAGCGTTGTGATCCAGAGGTTCGGCGTTCTGCAGCAAGGCGTTAGCCGCAACGCTGAAGGTTTCCTGCGTGGCTGCCTTGCCCACCAGGGCGGTCTCTACCGCTTCATCGCGCCAGGGTTTATGCGCCACACCGCCGACCGCCAGGCGTGCCTCACGAATGATCGGCCCAGACAAATCAAGTGCCGCCGCGACTGATACCAGGGCAAAGGCATAGGACGCACGATCCCGGATTTTCAGGTAATGGCTGTGCTCGGTAAAACCTGCCGCTGGCAGCTCGATTGCCGTCACCAGCTCGTCATCCGCCAGTTGGTTATCCCGCTCAGGGGTATCGCCTGGCAGGCGGTGGAAATCGGCGAACTCAATGCTGCGTACACCGCTGCGCCCCTGGACGTGGACCGTCGCGCACAAGGCGGCGAGTGCAACACACATGTCCGAAGGATGCGTAGCCACACACTGCGAACTGGCGCCCAGAATCGCGTGAATACGGTTGAGTCCTGCCCGCGCCGGACAGCCACTACCCGGCTCGCGCTTGTTACACGGCACACTGGCGTCATAGAAGTAATAGCAGCGCGTACGCTGCAACAAATTGCCGCCCGTGCTGGCCATGTTGCGCAATTGCGGGGAGGCGCCCGCAAGTATTGCCTGCGACAGCATTGGGTAACGTTGTTCTATCAAGGGGTGCCACGCCAGGTCGGCGTTGCTGACCAACGCGCCGATCATCACCCCGCCCGTGGCTGTTTCACTGACTTCGTTGAGTGCAAGCCCGGTGATGTCGATCAGTTGCGCCGGGCGCGCGACGTTTTCCTTCATCAAGTCCAGCAGGTTCGTACCGCCTGCGATGAAGCGCGACGCCGGACCGGCGAGTTGAACGGCCTCTTGCACTGAAGCGGGCTTGCTGTAATGGAAAGGGTTCATTGGCCTCCTCCCTGCCCGGCGCGTTGACGGCAGGCTGGCAGCGCTTCCTCAATTGCTGCACGGATGTTGCTATAGGCGCCACACCGGCAGAGGTTCCCACTCATCATTTCGGCAATCTGCGCACTGGATTGCGCCCGTCCTTCAGTGGCCAGGCCCACCGCCGAGCAGATTTGCCCTGGCGTGCAATAACCACATTGAAAGGCGTCGTGCTTGATAAAGGCTTGCTGCATGGGGTGCAACTCGTCACCGCTGGCCAGGCCTTCAACGGTGGTGACTTCGGCCCCCTCGCACATCACTGCCAACGTCAGGCAGGCGTTTACGCGCTTGCCATCGCGCAGCACCGTGCAGGCGCCGCATTGGCCGTGATCGCAGCCCTTTTTCGTGCCGATCAAGTCCAGTTGCTCGCGCAGCATATCCAGCAGTGTGGTCCAGGGCAGGACTTCAAGCCGGACCTCCTTGCCGTTGAGTATCAGCGCCAACGGATGACGGACAAACGACGGCGGCGTCGCGTCGGGAAGGGTCGCGTTCATATACACCTCACGGTTGGTCGTACGTTCGCGGCGTTTTCGCAAACCGCCGTCATAAGGGGTACGACTTCGGGGGTGTTTGAGCGTTCAAGGAGATTGATCAGAGGATAACCAGCCCGCCACCTGGGCTTTGCACGCTCGCAACTTTCGCGCGTACTGCACCGTCATGCACGGTCAGCCCGGACCCTGTGATCTCTGGCAAGCAGAGCAGCAGGAGCAGCCGGTCATCGAACGGCTCGCTGTTCACGCCTGCCTACACCACCAATTCCCCCGCCACCGCCGCTCTTGTGGCTTTGCCGCAAAGTTGTTCCACCAATGTCAGGGCAAACTCCAGAGCGCTCCCCGAGCCTTGGGCCGTTACGCAGTTGCCATCGACCACCACCGGTTGATCGACGAAGTTGCAGCCGGACAATTGGTGGCTAATTGACGGCAGGCAGGTCATGCGGCGCTGGCGCAAGGCGCCGCTCGCTTGCAACGCCAGGGCCGGAGCTTCGCCGATACCAGCGAACAGTCGACCGGCCTTCACCTGATCCTTGATCAATTGTTGCAAGGGTTGATGGGCTGATAGATGTTGCGCACCTACCGCTCCCCCAGGCAATGCGATCAGGTCGAAAGGCTGGGCCAGTACATCGACCAGCATCGCATCAGCTGTGATGCGGGTGCCGCGGGCACAGGTGAGCATGCGTCGCCCTTCGATACTGGCGACTACCACTTCTACCTTTGCGCGGCGCAAGACGTCGACCAGGGTCACGGCTTGCAGGTCGTCGATGCCCTCGGCGAGGGGAATCAAAGCTCTATAGGTCATGGGCGAAATCCGCAGGATGATCCTTAAAGCGTAGCCAGCTTTGCTGACCCTTGTTCAAGCGCGCCGTTACTTGATGTAAAGCTGCGTCGACATCGTGTTGCCCGGCGCGTTGATGGAGGTGTTGCTGAAGGTGAAGGTGCCTTCCTGCTTGCCGGCCAGATCAAAGACGTACAGGTAGCCGACAGTTCTTCTGCCAACCGTGCATTCGGTCAGGTTGCCGTTATCGAAGGCGCAGACCGGCGTGCGCGTACCATTGACCGTAAAACCGTCGAGCCCGACCTGGGCTGCGCGCCCGTAACCGACCTCCAGCACATAGACCTTGATGTTCGGCCCACTGTGATCGCAGCGAGTCCGTTCCTGCCCTGGATCGATGCTCTCAAAACCACAGGCCGGCGATTCGACCTTGAGCACCTTGACCTGGCTCAACGGCGCAGCCGAAGCAGCCATAGCGGCCTGCCCTCCCAGCGAGAAGGCCGCGAAAGCGCCGAACAAGGTGATCCAACTCTTTTTCATGTCATTCCCGCCCCCAAAATCCAGCGCGCAGTATGGCGCACTTGGCTTTAACGCAAAACATCGACGACGATCACCGCCTTGAGCAGCCACAACGCTACGCTGCTGGTATGATGCGCGGCTTTTTCCGACCCGCAGAAAAATCCCAGGCATCTGGAACGGTCTGTGCTTTGCTGTTGAGGTCGATACATTCACGGCGCCGGGCGCGCCACGGGGAGCAGACATGCTGGAAAGGCTGTTTCAACTCAAGGCACACAACACCAATGTGCGCACCGAAATACTGGCGGGCATCACAACCTTCCTGGCCATGGCCTACATTCTGTTCGTCAACCCGAGCATCCTCGGCGAGACCGGCATGGACAAGGGCGCCGTCTTTGTCGCGACCTGCCTGGCAGCCGCCATCGGCTCCACGGTCATGGGCCTGATCGCCAACTACCCGATCGCCCTCGCGCCGGGCATGGGCCTCAACGCCTTCTTTACCTACACCGTGGTCCTGCACATGGGTCATACCTGGCAAGTGGCGCTGGGGGCGGTGTTCATTTCCGCGGTGCTGTTCTTTCTGCTGTCGATCTTCCGCATCCGCGAATGGATCATCAACAGCATCCCGCTGCCGCTGCGCTCGGCGATCGCCGCCGGTATCGGCCTGTTCCTGGCGCTGATTGCCCTGCACAACGCCGGCATCGTCGTCAGCAACCCGGCAACCATGGTGGGCCTGGGTGACCTGAAACAACCGGCACCGATCCTCGCGACGCTCGGCTTTGCCTTGATCGTTGCTCTCGAAGCCCTGGCCGTTCGCGGCGCCGTGTTGATCGGCATTTTGACCGTGACCATCGTTTCGATCCTGATGGGTTTTACCGAGTTTGGCGGCGTGACGTCGATGCCGCCGTCGCTGGCGCCGACCTTCCTGCAACTGGACATCAAGGGCGCACTGGACATCGGCTTGGTCAGCGTGATCTTCGCCTTCCTGTTCGTCGACCTGTTCGACAACTCCGGCACCCTGATCGGCGTTGCCAAGCGTGCCGGCCTGATGGGCAAGGACGGCCACATGCCAAAAATGGGCCGCGCGCTGATCGCCGACAGCACCGCGGCCATGGCCGGCTCGCTGCTGGGCACGTCGACCACCACCAGTTACATCGAATCGGCCGCCGGCGTCAGTGCCGGGGGCCGCACCGGCCTGACCGCTATCGTGGTTGCGATCCTGTTCCTGCTGGCGCTGTTCTTCTCGCCGCTGGCCGCCAGCGTCCCGGCTTTCGCCACTGCACCGGCGCTGCTGTTCGTCGCCGTACTGATGACGTCCGGCCTGGCCGAAATAGACTGGGAAGACATCACGGTAGCCGCGCCAGTGGTAGTGACTGCCCTGGCCATGCCATTCACGTACTCCATCGCCAATGGCATCGCTTTCGGCTTTATTTCCTGGACCGCGATCAAGTTGCTTTCCGGTCGTGGTCGTGAGCTGAACCCGGCGCTGGTGATCCTGTCGATTCTGTTCGTGATCAAGTTGGGTTGGTTCAACGCATGACTTTTGATTCCCAGGCTTACGCCGTCCAGCTCGAAGAAAAAGCCACGCGTCTGCGTGGCCTGCTGGCACCTTTCGATGCACCCGCGCCTGCGGTGTTCGACTCACCGCTGAAGAACTTCCGCCTGCGCGCCGAGTTCCGCCTGTGGCGTGAAGCCGGCGAACGCCATTACGCAATGTTCTCCCAGGAAGACAAACGCACGCCGATCCTGATCGAAGAATTTCCGATTGCCAGCCTGCGCATCAACCAATTGATGCCCCAGCTCAAGGCCGCCTGGCAAGCCAGTTCGGCCCTGAGCCACAAGCTGTTTCAGGTGGAGTTCCTAACCACCCTCGCCGGCGACGCAATGATCACCTTGTGCTATCACCGCCCTCTGGATGAGCATTGGCATGCAGCAGCATCGAAGCTGGCGGCCGACCTGAACGTCAGTGTAATCGGTCGTTCCAAGGGCAAACGCGAAGTGATCGGTCACGACTACGTGGTCGAACAGCTCGAGGTCGGTGGCCGCACATTCAGCTACCGCCAACCGGAAGGTGCATTCACGCAGCCCAATGGCACGGTCAACCAGAAGATGCTCAATTGGGCCTACGATGCATTGGGCGAGCGCACTGACGATTTGCTGGAGCTGTATTGCGGCAATGGCAACTTCACCCTGCCCCTCGCGACTCGCGTGCGCAAAGTGCTGGCCACCGAGATCAGCAAGACCTCGGTCAACGCAGCCCTGAGCAACCTCAGCGACAATGCTGTGGATAACGTCACGCTGGTGCGCCTTTCCGCCGAAGAGCTGACCGAAGCGCTTAACGAAGTCCGTCCGTTCCGTCGACTGCACGGCATCGACCTCAAGAGCTACGAGTTCGGCAGCGTCTTCGTCGACCCGCCACGTGCCGGCATGGACCCGGACACTTGCGAACTGACCCGACGCTTCGACAATATTCTGTACATTTCCTGCAACCCGCAGACCCTGGCGGACAACATCGCCCAGTTGCACGACACCCATCGCATCACCCGCTGCGCGATGTTCGACCAGTTTCCGTGGACCCACCACATGGAATCCGGGGTGTTGTTGACCCGACGTTGATTGCCACCGTGCACTACAAATCAGCCGTCATTGCGACGGCTTTTTTGTGCGCGCTCATTCGGTGACTTCTGTCTTTCGCGGACGCCCGCCCTTGCGACCGTTGGCCCGGGCGGCCTCGGCCTTGGCAGCGCTGCTCTGGCGCCCATTGCGCGAGGCGACCACTGAGGCCGCCATGTCCATCAACGGCTTGCTCGCCGAGATCAACCCGGCGATGGACACCTGCAGATCCTTGCCTTCATGACACAAGGCAGTCCCGGAAAACCCGACGGTCAACCCCGCGAAATCATCGACCTCGAAATCATCGAATTCCACATAATTGCGCACGGGCAGCAGTACGCCACTGCCATCGATGAAACCGAGCACCAGGCACGGTTCTGCAAACGTCACCGACGTGACTTGCAAACTGTTTTTGCGGCGCATTTGCCCACGCTGAATGGCCTCATCCAGCAAGGACTCGGTGACGGGTCGATCAACCAGCGTCCCGGCTTCTATTGTTTTCATAGTTGGATCTCCACCCCTTGCGCAGCGCCCAACAGCGCCAGCAGGGTCTTGTTTGTCTCGGGCTCATAGCAGGCCGAGTCAATCATGTAGGTCGTGGTGGCAATGCGTTTCACAACCACGACTTCGCTGGTCTGCCAGTCCCACACCTGATGGTCGAGGCAGACCGTTTGCAACTTGTCCCACCAGACCGAACGGGCGCGTCGCAAATGGGCCGGCTGCCCGAGTGCGAGACGCAAGTCTTCCAGAACAGCTACAGGCGGCCGGTTGTACACGGGAACCACATCCCACAGTTCGACGCTGTTATGCCAGTAGCTGAACTTGAAGCGTGCGCTCCAGGCACCGGCGTCCACATGTGCATGGGGCGGACAATGTTCATCGCGCAACATGATCACGACCGAAAGGCCTTTGTAGCTGAACAATTTCATACTAACCCATCCGTTAGGTTATTGAGTCCGGAGACTGATCTTTCCATGAGAAATCCGATAATCGGCGTCGATCTGCGCTCGTCGATCGTCATTCAGGCTAGCTGTGGATGCCCTGGTGAGCCGGACGATTGCACGCAAAAATGGTAAGCAATCCTTTCGGTTATTTGATAAACACTGCGTCAGGTTCCCAATTTGATCCCCGGTGTAATCAATCATGCAGCGCACATTCGACGATCTTCAGCTAGGTAGCATCGAACTGTTTTGCCTAGCCGCCGAGGCCGGCAGCTTTACCGCTGCGGCGCTGGTGGCAGGCGTTACGCCGGCAGCGGTGAGCCGCTCGGTATCGCGCATGGAGGAACGCCTGGGGGTCCGCTTATTCGCACGCACCACCCGCAGCGTGAAAATGACAGACAGCGGCCGCCGGTATTACGAGGAGTGTCGTCAGGCATTGGCACAACTGGTCGAGGCGCAACGCGAGGTGATGGGCCAACAGCAGGAGCCTTCAGGCACCTTGCGCATCAGCATCCCCACCACCTATGCCCATCACCGCATCCTGCCGTTGCTCCCGGCCTTTCGAGAACGTTTTCCCCAGGTCAAAGTCGAGTCGCACATCAGCAACCGCAACATAGACTTTGTCGGCGAAGGCTATGACATGGTCATCCGCGTGCGGGCGATTCCAGACTCCGGCCTGATCGCCCGCCAACTGGAAGATGCAGAACTGGTGATGATCGCCGCCCCCGCCTACTTGGCGCGCGCGGGCACGCCGCAGACCCTGGATGACCTCAAGCAGCACGAGTGCATTCAATTCGAGCTACCCAGCAGCGGACGGCGCATCGCTTGGTTATTCAATGAAAACGGGGGGCAGCGCGAGATTCTCGCCGAGGGCAATCTCAGTTGTTCCGACGACGTTCTGGGCGGGGTGACCCTGGCAAAACACGGGGCAGGCCTGTTTCAGACCTATCGGTTTATTGTCGAGAAGGAATTGGCCGACGGGTCTCTGGTGGAAGTTCTCAAAGCCTACGGCGGCCGTTCGCGTCCTTTCACCCTGCTCTACCCGCAAAGCCGTCATATGCCTTTGCGGCTCAGGGCATTTATCGACTTTCTGCTCGAACAACTGCCACGCTGAACGAAAAATCTTCAGGCTTGCAGATAGCGCAACACAGACTCGCAAATCATCTGCCGATGACGCTGCTTGATGCGCTCGTCCGGCAACTCGATCTCGAAGATCTCACCGACCGTGTGCCGGTTCGACACACGATAGAAACAGAACGAGCTGATCAACAAATGCACATCCAGCGGCTCGAGCCCCGAGCGGAACACACCCTCCAGCGCGCCTCGCTGCAGAACCTCACCCAGTGAATCGAGGATAGTGCTGTTCATCGCCTTGATCGCATCGGAGCGTTTCACATACTCGGCGTTGTGAATGTTCTCGATGCTGACGATGCGCACGAAATCGACATTGCGATCATGGTGATCGAAGGTGAATTCGACCAATCGCCGAATCGCGTCGACCGGCGCCAGTTCGGCCAGGTGCAGGCGATTTTCGGTGCTGCGAATGTCGCCGTAGAGTTTCTCCAGCACCTCAAGATACAACTGCTCCTTGCTGCCGAAGTAGTAATAGATCATGCGCTTTGAGGTGTGGATACGCTCGGCGATCGCGTCGACACGGGCTCCGGAAAGGCCCTGCTGGACGAACTCGACAATGGCTTCCTGAAGAATGTTCTCGCGGGTCTTTTCCGGGTTGTTCTTGCGACTTTTGCGAGGCTCGGCCAAAGGTTCGTCCGGCGCTGCGGAAAGATCTGAAATCACGGTCATCGCGGGCTCACGGCCATCACTGTACAAGCTGGCGATTATGAGCCGCGCCGCAAAGCGAAGGAAGCTGCGCGGCGCGGGTTTAGCCTCACGCTTACCAATTTCCTACAACTTCGCCTGACGAATCGCACCGTGAGCGTCGACCGGCTGCTCCCATAAGGGTCAATACGGCCCGCAAGCGATCTTTCTACCGCCGACTCTGCTGCCACGCTGCCGCCAACCCACTGCAACAGATCACCGCAATCCCGATCACCGTGGTCAGGGTCGGGGTGTGGGAGAACAGCAGCCAACCCAGCAAACCGGCGAAAATGATCTGGCAATAGCCGAACGGCGCCAGCAGCGCGGGCGCGGCGAAGCGAAACGCCTGGGTCAGAAACAGATGCGCCGTCATCCCGCAGGCCCCCAGCGCCACCATCATCAAGCCATGCGTCACGCTGGGCACTTGCCAGAAGAACGGCACCAGCGCGCTCATCACCAGGGTGTTGCACAACCCGGCAAAGAAGTTGCTGGTTGTCGGGCTGTCGACGCTGCTGAGCTTGCGGGTCAGCAACTGATAGAAGCAGAAAAACATCGCCGAGCAGAACGGCAGCAACACCGCCGGCGTGAACAGATCACCGCCAGGGTGAACAATGATCAGCACCCCGATAAATCCACAGATGACGGCGATCCACTGTCCCCGGGTGACACGCTCCTTCAGTAACGGCACCGACAGGGCCGTCACCAGTACCGGCGCAAGAAAGTTGACCGCCGTGGCTTCCGCCAATGGGATGTACAGCAGTCCAGTGGTGAAGAACAGACTGGTGCCCAGCAGGCATAACGCCCGTATCAACTGCAGCATCGGCCGTTTTGTGCGCAGGACTCGCAGCCCGGACTGTGGCAGGAAAATGCCAGCCATCAATAAGGTGTGAACCACATAACGCGCCCAGACCACCATGACGATGGGATAGAACCCGGACAGGTATTTCGAGAAGGCGTCATGACTGGAGAAGAGGAAGGTAGCGAAGACAATCAGCAGAATCCCTTTGAAGGGCTGGTTTACACCGGAAAGCGGGGTGCTGACGGTCATCAGGTATTCCTTGTGTTCCACAGATCATAAAGACATTGCGAACCCGCGACGTCGTACGCATACCGTAACCGTGACGGGGCCGCTTTGGCCAGATGTTCCAGCCGATTATCAAACGAAGATAAAAACCCCGCGCTTAAGGGAATTTGAGGGGCGATCCACGTTCCTACAAGTCGACGATGCGCACCGGTGCGGTAAAAGCCGGACGACCGGACTGGCGCCACTCCCACACAGCAGCAACACTCATCCCACGGACCAGCAGAGGATTCCCACATGCTATGGAGAAAAGGCAGGCGCAGCGACAACGTGGTCGACGCCCGTGGCGATAACATCGGCAGTGGTGGGGGCGGCATGCGCTTCGGTGGTGGCAAGGGACTGAGCCTGACGGCAATCCTGCTGATTGTCGGGATCGGCTGGATCACTGGCCAGGACCCGCTGCAGATCCTCGGACAACTCACCGGCCAGATGAGCGAGCAATCGGCACCCACCTCGACGCAAACTCGCCAGGCGCCACCGGCCAACGATGAAGGCGCGGAGTTCGTGCGATCGATCCTGGGTGACACCGAAGACACCTGGCGCGATATCTTCCAGCAAGCTGGTCGTCAGTATAAAGACCCGACCCTTGTGCTGTTCAGCAGCCGGGTGAACTCGGCGTGCGGTCTTGCCACGTCGGCGACCGGCCCGTTCTATTGCCCGGCAGACCAGAAGGTGTACCTGGACACGTCATTCTTCCAGGAAATGTCGCAACGCTTTGCCGCCGCAGGCGACTTCGCCCAAGCCTACGTGATTGCCCACGAAGTCGGACATCACGTTCAGACCTTGCTCGGTGTTTCGGCGAAAATTCAGGCGGCCCGCCAACAGGGCCGGCAAATGGAAGGCGATGGTGGTTTGCTGGTGCGTCAGGAGTTACAGGCGGATTGCCTGGCCGGCGTGTGGGCCAATCATGCACAGAAACGCCTCAACTGGCTGGAGCCGGGTGACATCGAGGAAGCCTTGAACGCCGCCAACGCCATCGGCGACGACCGTTTGCAGCAGCAGGGCCAGGGCCGCGTGGTACCGGACTCCTTCACCCATGGCACATCAGCGCAAAGAGTGCGCTGGTTCAAAACCGGATTTGCGCAAGGCCAGGTGGGCCAGTGCGATACCTTTGCGGCGAAAAACCTGTAGATGAAAAAGTGGCTGTTGATCCTGTTGTTGACCACTGCAAGTACCCAGGCTGTCGGGCAGGGAGTCAAGGAAATCAGCCCCGGACGCTTGTTGTTGAAAGAAGGCGAGATGGCGGTGGGCATCGGTCCGGCGCCAGGGAAAATCGAGCGCGTGCTGATCGTCCTCCATGGGCGATTGCGCAATGCCGAAACCTATCGCCAGAACGCCGAGCGCGCGACGGAGCAGGCGGGACAAAGTGCCAATACTCTGGTCATCGCCCCGCAGTTTCTCAATGAAACCGACGTGGAACGCCATCCTGTGGCCGACACCGTTCTGCGCTGGCAGGGCAACGACTGGATGGCCGGCGGCTCATCCACAGCACCTTTCGCCCTGAGTTCCTATGCTGCGCTGGATCAGATCATCGCCCGGCTCGGCGATCGCCGGCAGTTTCCCGATGTGAAGGATGTCGTGATTGTCGGCCACTCCGGCGGCGCCCAGGTGGTCCAGCGCTATGCATTGCTCAGTCATGACCAGCCGGAACTTCAGGCGGCGGGTGTGCACGTGCGCTACGTCATTGCCAACCCGTCTTCCTATGCTTATTTCGATGAACGACGGCCCGTAGCCTTCAGCCATGCCGGTTGCCCGGCATTCAATCGCTGGAAGTATGGCCTGTCGGATTTACCGGCCTATGCCGAAGGACAAACGCCTGCGCAACTGGAGGAAAACTACGTTCAGCGCGACATCGTTTATCTGCTGGGCCAGCAGGACATCGATCCGAATCATCCGGCACTGGACAAGGGTTGCGAAGCCAGGGCCCAGGGCGCCAACCGACTGGCCCGTGGACGCAACTACTTTGAATACCTCAAGCGCCGTCATCCCCAGGGGTTGAACCAACAACTGGTGGAAGTGCCTGGGGTTGGTCACAACGGTGGAGAGATGTTGATGTCGGTGGAAGGGCAAAAAGCCTTGTTCGATCAGTGAAAAAGCTCGCGAGCCTGCTCGCGAGGGGACCTCTCAGACACCACAATCTCAAGCCAACAACATCCGCCGCAACTCGACACAATCCGCCGCGTGCCAATCGGTCAATTCAGGCCACGGGTTATCCGGCAAATTCACCAGTACCGTGTGCGCTCCCGCCGCCCGGCCGCAATCCAGATCAAAGCGGTAATCACCGACCATCACCATCTCGCTAGCTGGAACCTGCCAGGCCGCAGCCAGCTTCAACAAGCCGCCCGGATGCGGTTTGGGCGGTGCTTCGTCACGGCCCAGCACATCCTCCACGGCAAAACAGTCGGCCAGGCCGATGGCTTCCAGCGTCACATGCGCCAGCTCCCGCGCGTTGCGCGTGAGAATTCCCAGTCGATAGCCGCGCCCCGCCAGCTCGCGCACCAGCTCCACGGCACCCGGCGCCGGCTTCGAACCCAATGCCAAATCCCGCTCATGCTCCAGCAACCAGGCGTGCTTGGCTGCCGCTTCGTCGGCGGGCAATGCCGCCAGGTGTGTGAGTATGTCGTCCGCAGCCGGGATCGCCAACGCCACGCGGATGGCCGCAAAATCGTGGACGGCCACCGTCAGGGTTCCGTCCATGTCGAACACCCAGTGGCGTACGTCGGTCAGGCTCATGTCCAATCCTTGCGGTGGCGGATCAAGCCTTCCTGCGTAACCGACGCCACCAGTTGCCCGGCACGGTTGAACACGCTGCCCCGGGAGAAACCGCGAGAATTGCCGGCCCAAGGGCTGTCCATCGCGTACAGCAGCCAGTCATCGGCACGCAGGTCCGCATGGAACCACAAGGCGTGATCGAGGCTGGCGACCTGCATGTCCTTGTGCCACACGGACTTGCCATGGGGCAGCAGCGAAGTGGTCAGCAGACCAAAATCCGAAGCGTAGGCCAGCAGGTATTTGTGCAGCGCCGGGGTATCGGCCAATGCACCGTCGGCGCGGAACCACACGTACTTGACCGGATCGGCAGGCTTGGGGTTGTAGGGATCTTCCCCGGTCACCGGTCGGAATTCGATCGGCTTGGGACACAGGAATTTTTCACGCATGTGCTCGGGGATCAGGTGAGCACGCTGCTGGGTCAATTCCAGTTCCGAAGGCAGGTTTTCCGGGCCAACCACCACTGGCATTTCGCGCTGGTGCTCGAAGCCTTTCTCGTCGTACTGGAACGAGGCGCTGCACGTGAAAATAGGGTGGCCCTTCTGGATCGCCGTGACCCGACGCGTACTGAAACTGCCGCCGTCGCGCACCCGATCCACCTGATAGACCACTGGCAATCCGGCATCCCCCGGACGCAGGAAATAACCATGCATCGAATGCACATGCCGCGCTTCTTCAACCGTCTGACTGGCGGCAGACAGGGACTGACCGAGCACCTGGCCACCGAACAGCTGGCGGAAGCCCAGGTCCTGGCTACGGCCACGGAACAGGTTTTCCTCGATCGGTTCCAGGGTCAGCAAGTCGACCAGATCTTCCAACACGTGGCTCATTCAGACTCTCCTCACACAACGCAATGCCGCGCAGTCTCGGCTGCAACGGCCCATTCAGGTTCTGGCCGGGGCCATCATGGGTGCCATTGTAAACGTCCGGGCCGGCTTAGCCATGCAAGGTTTGCAGCCATTGCTCACGGCTGATGCGGTACAACACATGGTGGCGCAGAGGATGGCCCGCCGCGAGTTTGGGGTGCTCGAAGTCATCTGCCGGATCATGCCGCATACCGATCGCCTGCATGACTTTTTCCGAGGGCGTGTTGGTCGCGCTGGTAAACGACACCACCTCGTCCAGCGCGAGACGGTCAAAACCGCAGCGCAGAGCGGTCCAGGCCGCTTCACTGGCGTACCCCAGGCCCCAGTGTTCACGGGCCAGGCGCCAGCCGATTTCGATGGCGGGAGTGAATGGCGCATCGAAACCCACCACACCCAAACCGGTAAACCCGATGAATGCTCCGGTGTCCTTGCGCTCCAGCGCCCAAAGACCAAAACCGTGCTCGGCAAAATGCCCCCGCACCCGGCCAATCAGCGAAGCGCTTTCCAATCGACTCAGGGGAGCGGGAAAATAGCGCATCACTTGAGGATCAGCGCACATCGCCGCAAACGCCGGCAAATCCTCGTCACGCCACTGGCGCAGCAACAATCGCGCACTCTCAAGTTCCAGTATTGGCTCCAATCGTGTTCTCCCCTTCCCATGTCACCAGTCTACAACGCTGGTAGGATCCTTCCTGCATTCCTGCCCGCCGTTCTGAAAATCCTGCTATGCCGATGCCGTTGATCTACCACGAAGACTACAGCCCCGAGTTCCCGGCGGAACACCGCTTCCCGATGGACAAGTTCCGCCTGCTGCGCGATCACCTGGTGGACAGCGGGTTGACCCGGGACGAAGACCTGCTGCGTCCGGAACTCTGTCCACCCGAGATTCTCGCCCTCGCACATGACGCTGCCTATATCGAACGCTACATGAGCGGCGAGTTGTCCCGAGAGGACCAGCGGCGCCTCGGCCTGCCCTGGACCGAAGCCCTGGCCAGGCGCACGGTGCGTGCGGTCGGCGGCTCGGTGCTGGCCGCTGAGCAGGCGCTGGAGCATGGCCTGGCCTGCCACTTGGCTGGCGGCACGCACCATGCGCATTACGACTACCCGGCGGGGTTTTGTATCTTCAATGACCTCGCTGTGATCAGCCATTACCTGCTGGAAAGCGGCCGAGTGAACCGGGTGCTGATCTTCGACTGTGATGTGCATCAGGGCGACGGAACCGCACGCATCCTGCACAACACCCCGGACGCGATCACCGTCTCCCTGCATTGCGAAAAAACTTTCCTGCACGCAAGGCCGAAAGCGACTGGGACATCCCACTGCCCAAGGGAATGGGCGATGCTGACTACCTGAAAATTGTCGATGACACGCTTAATTATCTGCTGCCGTTGTATCAACCGGATCTGGTGCTGTACGACGCCGGTGTCGACGTGCACAAGGATGACGCGCTCGGTTACTTGAAGCTGACAGACGAAGGCGTGGCTGCACGGGATGAAAGCGTGATGCGTCATTGCCTGGGGAGGGATATCCCGGTGATGGGGGTTATCGGCGGTGGCTACAGTCAGGATCGCAAGGCGCTGGCGCGGCGTCACGGCATTCTCCACCATAGCGCGCAGCGGGTTTGGACGTCATCAGGTTGTCACTGAGTTGTGGATGCGTTACCCACAATGGCTGTGGAGCTGCCTGTGGATAAGCTGAGAGAAAGGTCACCCAGACCCTATGAATCAAGGCCTCCACTGCAGCGATCATTTTTTGATCACCTCATGTAATCCACTGATTCCTGTGGGAGCGGGCTTGCCCGCGATGAGGCCATCCCATACAACATCTGCGCTGTGCGACAGGCCGCTATCGCGAGCATGCTCGCTCCTACAGGGTTTATGTGCTGCTAGAATGCCCGGCTTATTCCGCCAGACCGCAGCACTGCCCATGACCCTCCCCCACACGCCCCTCTCCCAGGTCGCCATCATCGGCGGCGGTCCCGCTGGCCTCATGGCCGCAGAGGTACTGAGCCAGGCTGGGATCAAGGTCGATCTGTACGACGGCATGCCTTCTGTGGGGCGAAAATTCCTGTTGGCCGGGGTCGGCGGCATGAACATCACCCATTCCGAAGCCTATCCGGCGTTTCTCTCGCGATACGCCGAGCGTGCACCGCAGATTGCCCCGTTGCTGCGCGCCTTCGGCGCCGAGGCGCTGTGCCAGTGGATTCACGACCTGGGTATCGAAACCTTTGTCGGCAGCTCCGGCAGGGTGTTTCCGACCGACATGAAAGCCGCCCCGCTGCTGCGCGCCTGGCTCAAACGCCTGCGCGACAGCGGCGTAGTTATCCACACCCGCCACCGTTGGCTCGGGTGGGACGAGCACGGGAGCTTGCTTATCCACAGCCCCAACGGCGAAACAACCGTCCAGGCTGACGCCACCCTGCTCGCTCTTGGCGGCGGGAGTTGGGCACGCCTGGGCTCGGATGGCGCCTGGATGCTGCAACTGGAGAAGCACGGCGTAGGACTGGCGCCCCTGCAGCCGAGCAACTGCGGGTTCGAAGTGCAGGCTTGGAGCGAGTTGATGGTCAGCAAATTCGCCGGCGCTCCACTGAAGAACATCGCCATTGGGCTGAACGACGACATTCCTCGGCTTGGCGAATGCGTGATCACGGCCACCGGCATCGAAGGCAGCCTGATCTATGCGCTGTCGGCACCGATCCGCGAAGCCATCAACCATCACGGGGCGGCAACCATTCACCTGGACCTGTTGCCGAATCGACCTGTGGATAAAGTCATCGCAGCCCTCAGCAAACCACGCGGCTCCCGCTCGATGTCCAAGCATCTGCACAGTCAACTGGGCATCGACGGCGTGAAAGCGGCGCTGCTTCGGGAACTGACTGGCGCCGAATGTTTTGCCGATCCAGCCTTGCTGGCCAGGGCGATCAAGGCGCTGCCGCTGACGCTGGTGAAAACCCGTCCGCTGGACGAAGCCATCAGCAGCGCCGGTGGCGTGCAATTCGAGTCGATGGATGAGCGATTGATGCTCAAGCAGTTGCCGGGCGTGTTCTGCGCCGGGGAAATGCTCGACTGGGAAGCGCCGACGGGGGGGTATCTGTTGACCGCCTGTTTCGCCAGTGGACGTGCAGCAGGGTTGGGGATGGTGGAGTGGGTGAGGAGCAGCTGCAAGCTATAAGCTATAAGCTGCAAGCTGCAAGCTGCAAGCTGCAAGCGGAGCGCACTCGTCTAGCAGCTTGCAGCTTGTAGCTGCCGTCAAGGCTTCCTCTTACGCGGCCCCGTATTGAACACCGGCACTTTGCGCACAGGCTTGATCGAAGGTTCCACCGGTGCGGCGTCTCCGCTGTCCACCCACTTACCCAGATTGCGCTTGCCGCCACCACCGGAAACCTTCGGCTTCTTCGGTTTTTTCGGCTTTTTGATCACCTGGCCGCTCGCATCGGTGTCCGGCACCCGATGCTCTGGTTCGAACTCCGGTTCGTTCTGACGCTTCAAGGTCTGACGGGTCAACATCTCGATAGCCGACAGCAGATTCACTTCATCGGCGCACACCAGCGAAATCGCCTCGCCGGTCGAGCCCGCACGGCCGGTGCGGCCAATTCGATGGATGTAATCCTCGGCCACGATCGGCAGGTCAAAATTGACCACCAACGGCAGGTCTTCGATATCCAGCCCCCGGGCGGCGACGTCAGTGGCCACCAGGATCTGCACTTCGCTGGCCTTGAACCGGTCCAGTGCGCGCTGGCGGGTCGCCTGCGGCTTGTCGCCATGGATGCCGTCGGCGTTAACGCCAAGGCCCTGGAGTTTTTCCACCAATGCGTCCACACCATTGCGAGTCTTGGCAAACACCAGCACCTGCTTCCATTTGCCCTTGCGCATCAAATGCACAAACAGCTCCGGCTTGCGCTTTTTGTCTACCGTCACCACCCACTGCTTGACGGTGTTGGCCGCGACGTTGCGCGGGCTCACTTCAATGCTCAGCGGGTCATTGAGCATTTGCCCGGCGAGCAGGCGAATGGCATCGGAGAAGGTCGCGGAGAACAGCAGGGTCTGACGTTTTTTCGGCAGCGCCCTGTAAATGTTCGCCAGTTCCTCGGAAAAGCCCAGGTCGAGCATGCGGTCGGCTTCGTCCAGGACCAGGGTTTGCAGCTGGTTGAATTTCAGCGCGTTCTGGCGGAACAGATCGAGCAAACGGCCCGGGGTCGCGACCAGGAGGTCGACGCCGCCGCGCAGTTTCATCATTTGCGGGTTGATGCTGACACCGCCGTACACCGCATAGGTGCGCAACGGCAGGTTCTCGGCGTACTGGCGCACGGCTTCGTGAACCTGTTCTGCCAGTTCACGGGTCGGCACCAGGATCAGCGCACGGACCGAGTTCGCGGTGACTTTCGGACCTTCCATGGCCAGCATTTGCAGGAGCGGCAAGGCGAAACCGGCGGTCTTGCCGGTGCCGGTCTGGGCCGCGGCCATCAGGTCACGACCGGCCAGCACCGCCGGAATGGCTTGCGCCTGGACCGGCGTCGGAGTCTGGTAGCCAAGCGTCTCGAGAGAGCGCAACAAGGGTTCGATCAGGCCAAGGTTGGCGAAAGTCATGGGATTACCGTAGGAAAATTCAGCGCGCGAGTGTGCAATGCCGCGCAGTTTACCCTAATTCACACCCGATTCTGCCTGCGCTACCGCTGCCGGTCGCTGCGGAGCCCGGCGCCACTGCGGCAAACCGATCAACACTACGGCGCTGATGATCACCAGCATGGCCAACGCCTCCTCGATGCCGATGCTTTCGCCGGCGAATACGATCCCCAGCAACACCGCCACCGCCGGGTTGACGTAGGCATAACTGGTGGCCGCTGCCGGACGCACATTTTTCAGCAGGTACATGTAGGCGTTGAAGGCGATGATCGAGCCGAAGACGGTGAGGTAGGCCAGTGCCGCCCACCCTTCGATCGGCGGCATGGCAGGCAGGTGCTCACCGCTCACCGCGCTGCCGATCAGCAGTACCAGGCCGCCCACCAGCATTTCCACGGCACTGGCCATCGCCCCTTGAGGCAGCGGCAGGTGCTTGCTCCAGACCGAACCGAAGGCCCAGGTGGCCGCCGCAAAGATCAGCAACATCGCGCCCAGCGGGCTCGATTGCAGGTTGGAACCCAGGTTCAACATGGCGATGCCGATCAGGCCAAGCACAATTCCGGCCCATTCCAGACGAGTGTTACGGGCGCCCCAGAAATATCCGCACAGCAAAGTGAACAGCGGCACCGTGGCCACCGCCAATGCGGCAACGCCTGACGCGACGCCGGTATGCTCGGCCACGCTCACCGCGCCGTTACCGCAACTGAGCAGCAAAACCCCGATGATCCCTGCCGCTTTCCACTGCGCCCAGGTGGGCGCCGGCACCCCGCGCCAGCGCAAGTAGCCATACATCAAAGTCCCGGCAATCACGAAACGAATCCCGGCAAGCAGCAGCGGTGGCCAATATTCAATACCGATGCGGATCACCAGGTAAGTCGAGCCCCAAATCACGTACAGCGCGAAAAAGGCGGCGATCAACGGTAGAGGGAAGCGACGCGGGGCAGACATGGGAGTAGCTCGCAGGCAAGGCAGGTGAATGGCTATTCTAGAAAGGCCAACGAGTAAAAATAAGTTACAAAACCTGTTTATAGCGCCGGTACACTTTTCAAATCACGGAGATCAACGCTATAAACCGTGCTTTCGAAAGTCAGTCACTTTCTGGAGTTCCACCATGGACAAATACGACCGCATGCTGCTCGGCGCCCTGCTGGAAAACGGTCGTGCGTCCTACGCCGACCTCGCGCGCAAGGTGAACCTGTCCGCTCCCGCCGTCGCCGAGCGTGTGGCCAAACTCGAGGCCTGCGGGGTCATCACCGGCTATCAGGCGAAAGTCGACATGGCCAAGCTCGGGCTGCCGATCCAGTGCGTCATCGAACTGCGCCTGAACCAGCACGGCAATCAAAAAGCCTACGACGACCTGATCAAAATCCCACAACTGACCGAATGCCACCGGGTCACCGGCGATCCGTGCGTGATCATGCAGGCAGCGGTGGGTTCGATGCCGGAACTGGAGGAGTTGATCAACAGGATCGCCAAGTTCGGGTTCAGCAAGACGTCAATCGTGCTGTCCAGCGCCATCGAGAAGCGTGTGCCGTTGGGGCATATCGAAGGCAACGGCAAAGCCTGAAGCGACACAGTAACGGTGGGAGCCGTGTTGCGGTCAGAAACCCCGGTGCCGCTTCAGATGCTCATTGATCTTCGCCGCCGGCACTTTCTGCAATTTGCACAGCAAATCGTGGGACAGTTCGCGCAGCCCATGCTTGCCCCGCAACTCATCCGCCAGGTGCGCAGTGAGGTTCGCCGCCATCTCGGCGTCGGCCATGGCCCGGTGGGCCTTGCCGGTGTGGGGCAGGTTGGCGTAGGTGTTGAGGGTGCCGAGCTTGTGGTTGGGCGCCGCGGGCATCAGGCGGCGGGCCAGCAGCAGCGAGCAGGCAAAGTTCTGCAACCGGGTGCGTTTGATCCGCCCCAGTTCAAAGTCCCAGAACTTCTGGTCGAACGCGGCGTTGTGCGCCAGCAGCGGTGTGATGCCAACAAACTCGTTGACCTCGTTCATGACCTGTTCAGCCGACGGTGCGCTGCGCAGCATGGCATTGCTGATTCCGGTGAGTTGTTCGATGAAGGCCGGGACGCGCACGCCGGCATTCATCAGGCTTTGGTAACGCTCGACGATACGCCCCCGTTCAAGGATAACCACGGCAATTTCCGTGGCCCGGCAACTGCTGCTCGGGGAGATACCCGTGGTTTCAAAGTCGATGACTGCGATGCGTTCCAACCTGTTTCAGCTCCGTATTGATCAATTCTTGAGCAGCAAGGCGCCTTCGATGGGCACGTAGCGGGTGGCGGCGCGAATCAGCGAGTTGGCCGTCAGGCCCGGTACGCCATAAGCCACCGCTTGCACCCCGTGCTTGCTGATGATGCGCTCGAGCAGCATGTCGAAATCACCGTCACCGGAAGCCAGCACCACTTCGTCAACGTGATCGGCCGCGTCCATGATGTCCAGGGTGATGCCCACGTCCCAGTCGCCCTTGGCCGAGCCGTCGCTGCGCTGGATGTAGGGTTTGAGCTTCACGGTGAACCCGAGATTGCGCAGGATCTGCTGGAATTGCTGCTGCTTGCTGTCGCCCCGGTCGATCGCATAGGCATAGGCCTCGACGATCTCACCCTGTTTGCTGACATCAGCCCACAGCGCGGCGTAGTTGAAGTGGCAACCATAGGCCTGACGCACGGTGTAATAGAGGTTTTGAACGTCGGCGAACACCGCAATTTTTTTCACCGGTTGTCCTCAAGGCTGAATCAGCCACCTGGCACTAAAAGTTGCCCAGTATGCCAGCCTGAAGGAATGTTCCGCGAATAATCAGCCTGGAGCGCCGCAGCGCTCCAGACGAATGGCGTTTCAGACGTAGGAATCGTCGTCGCCAAAAGAATCGTCACCGCTGTAATCAGCGTCGGAATAACCACCCTGATCGTAGGCATTGTCAGCCACACGCTGATCATCGCCCCAACCCCCGCTGTCGCGCTGGTCGTTGACCTGAGCAGGCTCCTCGCGGATCACTTCGACCACGTCCGGCTGCTGGTTGTGGTGGAAAAGGCTGCTGATGCCCTGCGCCAGCATTACACCACCCGCGACACCGGCGGCCGTTTTAAGCGCGCCACCGAGAAAACCACTGCCCGCGGGCGCTTGCGGCGCGTAGTTGGAGGGCGGAGCTGCGTAGGTCTGTTGAGGCGGTGGCGGGTTGAACGACGAACGCCCTGGCTCACGCCAGCCGCCGCTGGAGGGCGGAGCACTGGGTGCCGGTGCTTCCCGGGAGCTGCCCCCAAAGATACTCGACAGGAAGCCTCCCCCACTCGACGGCGTAGCAGGTGCCTGCGCCTTGGCCGATTGCAGCTCAGCTTGCAATTGCCGGACTTGTTCCTCGAGTTGCTTGTTCTGCCCGTCGAGGCTTTTGATCGCCGCTTCCTGTACCAGGATCGCCTGGGTCATGAAATAACCCGCCGTCGGTTGGCGAGTCAGGTGCTCCTTGATCCGCGCCTCGGCCTGAGCATCGCGCGGGGCTGCGTCCGCTTCGGCTTGTTGCAGCCGGGAAAACAGTCCATCGATCAGGGTTTGTTCTTCGCTGTTCATGGCGACCTCTTAGATTGCCTGGGAAATCAGTGCCCTTCTCCTGAGAGGATACGGTGCCTGACCTTAATGGAGGCTGAAACAACTTGATTCAATATCCTTTACCGAACGTTTACGTATGCGCCCCAAGCGCTCGCATCGGTTAAAGTGGGCCACTGCTTCCCACCTGCGATACCGACTGATGAATCCGTTCGACGTACTGCGCGACTCTTTGTATTTCTTCAAACGCAATCTGAAACAGATCGTGCAGCTGTGCCTGCCACTGGTGATTTTCGAGGCACTGCTGCAACAGGTGGTTGATCGCTCCACCGAGCCAGACAGCTTCCCGGGCATCAGCGTGATCGTCGGCTTGCTGGTGTATCCGCTGTACACCGCCGCACTGATCCTGTTTCTCGATGCTCGCAGCCGTGGTGAATCACCGCGCAACCGCGATTTGCTGGCGATGTCGGCGAGCCTGTGGCCGCGCTTTGCCCTGCTGACGGCGCTCAATACCCTGCTGATTCTGCTCGGCTTGTCCCTGTATTTCCTGCCGGGTATCTGGCTGATGGTGGCACTCGCCTTTGGCGAGTATTTGCTGGTCCTGCGTGGCATGGCGCCTCTGGCGGCGATGAAAGCCAGCCTGCGGCTGACGCGCGGCCATTTCCTGCGCATCCTGGTGTGCATTCTGTGTGTGATGGGGCCGTTGTGGGTACTCAAGGGCGTGACCCTGCAGGTGTATCCGGAGCCGCAAAACCCGGTGATTTCCTTGCTGATCGACAGCGCTCACAGCTTTTTGCAGTTATTTACCAGTGTGGTGTTGTTTCGCCTGTTCATGTTGATCAGCGATGTTCCCGAGAAAGTCGACCGTCCGCTGTAAGCACTCGACGGATGGGCAGGCCGTTTTCCCTCGGTTATGCTCGGGCCTTCTTTTGTAACGCTATAAGCGAGCCATGACCCGTCTACTGCGCTACACCCTGCTGGTCCTGCTGGTTGCCAGCGGCCTGATCGCCCTGCTGATCTACAGCCTGACCTGGCGCCCCGAGGCCCGGGAAATACTGCCGGTCAGTTGCAACGCCAAGGCGCCGACACTGGTGCCCGGCCAAGCGTTGAAAGTCATGACCTGGAACGTCCAGTACCTGGCTGGCAAGCGCTATGTCTTCTGGAATGACCTGGCGGCCGGCCCCGACGAACGCCCGACGGACGCCGACATGGCCTTCAGCCTCGATGAGGTGGCACGTGTGGTGCGTGACGAGCAGCCCGACATCGTGCTGTTGCAGGAACTCGACGATGGCGCCAAGGCCAGCGATTACCAGAACCAGCTCAAACTGCTTCAGGAGCGGGTCGCCGACCTGTACCCATGCAGCACCCATGCCTTCGATTGGAAAGCCGATTTCGTGCCGTTGCCACCCATCTTCGGCAGTGTCGGCCGGCAACTGGCCACACTCAGCCGCTATCAGATCGAGCATGCCGAACGCTTGCAATTGCCGGTAGCTCCCGCCAATTTCATCAGCCGCCAGTTCAATCCGAGGAATGCCCTTCAGGTGAATTACCTGCCGCAGAGCGACGGCAGCCAGCTGGCGGTACTCAACACTCATCTGGATCGCACCCGGCAGCCTGACGACACGCTGCAAAAACAGGTTGCTTCAGTGGCCAAGGTCCTCGACAAGCTCGAAAGCCGTGGCACACCGTGGTTGATTGGCGGCGACTTCAACCTGCTGCCGCTGGGCCAGTATCGACGCCTGCCCAGCGAACAACGCACGCCCTACTCCGCCGACAGCGCCTTGCACTTGCTGTGGGACAAGTACCCGATGATCCCGACCAACAACGAAGCCGGCGGGATCGACCGGGCGCGATGGCTGACGCATTACCCCAATGACCCGGGGTTGAGCGGCCCGGACCGCACCGTTGACTACCTGTTCTACAGCCCGCGGATCAAACGAGTCGCGGCGACGGTGCGGCAGGACGATACCCTGCGCATATCCGATCACCTACCGGTGATCGGGCGGTTTCTGTTGCCAGCGGCACCGTAGTGGAACTCCACAAAGGCCCTGTGGGAGCGGGCTTGCCCGCGATGGCGGCAGTAGTTTCAACATTGATGTGACTGAACCACCGCTATCGCGGGCAAGCCCGCTCCCACAAGGGAAGGCCTGTGGATCTGGAAATCAATGCACCTCCTCCAGGTCATCATGCAGCAGGCCGAAAATGTTGCGTTTCATCTCGATGAATGAGCGCTCCATGACCATGTCCAGGGTTCGCGGACGCTCGATCGGCACGTCGAGGATCTGCTTGATCCGCCCCGGGCGCGCGCCCATCACATAGACGCGGTCACCCAGCAAAATGGCCTCGTCGATGTCATGGGTGACAAACAGCACGGTCTTTTTGCTGTTGCCCCAGACCCGCAACAACAGCTGCTGCATTTGCAGGCGTGTCTGGCTGTCGAGAGCGCCGAAGGGCTCGTCCATCAGCAGAATCTGCGGGTCGTTGGCCAACGCCCGGGCAATCGCCACCCGTTGCATCATCCCGCCGGAAAGTTGCTTGGCATAGTTGTCGGCGAAGCCGGTGAGGCCAACTTCATTGACGTAGTAATCCACGATTTCCTTGCGCCGGGCCGCCGGCATGCCCCGCCGCTTGAGGCCAAACTCGACGTTCTGACGCACAGTCAGCCACGGGAACAGCGTGTAGCTCTGGAACACCATGCCACGGTCCGCACCGGGGCCGTGCACTTGCTGGCCACCGACGTAGATCTCGCCTTCGGTAGGCTCGTTCAGGCCGGCGGTGAGATACAGCAGACTCGATTTCCCACACCCCGAAGGTCCCACCAGCACGGCGAACTGCTGGTCCGGGACCTCGAACGACACTTGATCCAACGCGGTGAACACGCCACCGCCGGGTTTCTGGTATCGCAGGCTGACCTTGTCCACCTGCAAGCGCGGCGCGCCGTGCGAGGGCGTCGCCATCGGCGTGACGAGTCGTGGGTTGACGGCGGTTACTGAGCCCATGCGGTAATCCTCAGGCGAAGGAATCGGAACAGTTGATCGGTGACCAGGCCCAACAAGCCGATGATCGCGATGGCGAGGAAAATCACGTCCACCTGGAAACCGCGCATGGCTTTGAGACTCAGGTAGCCCAGGCCACTGGAAGCTGCTACCAGCTCGGCGACCACCAGGTAGGTCCAGGCCCAGCCCATGGTCACGCGCAGGGTATCGAGCACGCCCGGCAACGACGCAGGGGCGATCACGTGCAACACCGCATCACGACGGTTGGAGCCCAGGGTGTAAGAAGCGTTGATCAGGTCTTTGGAGATGCCCTTCGACACGTCCGCAATCATCACCAGTTGCTGGAAGAACACCCCGAAGATGATCACCGACACCCGCTGTTCCAGGCCGATGCCGATCCACAGAATGAACAGCGGCACGAACGAGGTGACTGGCAGGTAGCGGATGAAATTCACCAGCGGCTCGAGGAACGCCTGGACGATGCGGAAACTGCCCATCAGCAAGCCCACCGGCACCGCCACCAGCGACGAGATGATGAAACCGACCATGACCACTTCGACGCTCGCCCATACATGCTGGCCGAGCGTGCCATCGCGGCCCAGGCGGAAGGCGGCCTCGACCACCGCGCCGGGGGTCGGCAGGAACATGCCGGGCACCACGCCACCATACGACAAGCCGGCCCACAGCCCCACCAACAGCACCCAGGCCAACCCGCTCGCGCTCCAGACCACCGACACCGGCAGACCGGTCTTGGGCGTAATACAGCGGCTCAACCACGATTTGCGCTTGAACATGGGAACCTCCTACAGCGGACTGACGAAGCGGTTGTCGACCAGATCGTCATTGCTGACGTTGTAGGGTTTGCCCTGCAACTCACTCGCGGTCTCATTGGCCAGTTTGATCAGGGGTGCGCTGTCGCCCGGTTTACCCGGTGAGCCGAGGAGTTTTTCACTCATGGCTTGATCGTAGAAACGCACGCCCTGGGCGGCGGCTTCCAGCTCCTTCGGATCGGCGAGGTAACCACCGACACCCTTGGCCATGATTTTGTAGGCTTCCTGCGGATGGTCCTTGGTGTATTGCACCGCCTTGTAAAGCCCAGCCACCAGCGCCTTGACGTCTTCGGGCTGCTTCTCGATCACTGTGCAGTTGAGCGCAACGACGTCAACGATCACCCCCGGCGTACTGCTGCTGTCGATCAGCACCTTGCCCTGCTGCTTGTCACGCACCATCGACAGGTGCGGCTCCCAGGTCACGGCGGCCGGCACGCGACCGGCGATGAACGCGGTGGCGGCGTCGTCAGCGGTCATGTTCTGCACGGTGATGTCACTCATGCTCATGCCCTGTTTCTTCAGCAGGTACGACAGCCAGAACTGCGAGGTCGACCCCTCGTTCACCGCCACAGACTTGCCCTTGAGCTCTTGCAGGCTCTTGACGTCCTTGCCTACGAGCACGCCGTCGCCGCCATGGCTGTCGTCCAGTGCGGCCACGGCCTTGAAGCAGAACTGCGGACGGTACTTGAGCACTTCATCGATGGTCGACGCCGAGCCGGACAATTCACCGGACGCTTGCGCGGCCATGTACATCGACGCCTCTTCCACCACAGGCAATTCGACGGTCAGGCCGGCTTCCTTGAAATAGCCCAGATCCCGGGCCAGGTAGAGCGTGCCGTAGCCAACCCAAGTGGTATGACCGATGGACAGGGTGCCGGCCTGGGCGCCGCTCGCGACCGTGGCAGCAAGGGCGGTGACCGCCAGTGGACGGGCAACGCCGGTAAGCAAGGACTTGATCATGGAGCACTCCCAAAGCTGTTGATTTAGTTTTGTCATGGGCAGTACGACCAGCAGCGTCGGGTTGCGCTGTCGCCTGGGGTCTCTGCTGGACTTGAGGGCGTACAGCATTCGGCTGACTGGCGAGATCGATGTTGGACCAAGGGCGGGCGCAGGAAAATTAGGAAATATGTCGGTGGGAGTGATGAAAAAACTGGGTAGTGTGCGCGGGAATGGGGCGGGGTGATTGGGGATGCACAGGGTGGGGGCAAAAAGCTGAAAAATGTGCTGAATCGACTACCTTATCGCGAGCAAGCTGAACTGGCCTAATGATTTTGGACACTTCAATCGGGCGCTATGATAGCGCCCAAATCTGAGGTGTTTGGATATGCGTAAATCCTATTCGAGTGAGTTCAAGCTCAAGGCTGCCAGCATGGTGTTGGATGAAGGTCAGCCGGTTACCGAAGTCTGTGCCAGCCTGGATATCGGCCCCACAGCCCTGCGCCGTTGGGTTGATCAAGTGCAAAAAGAGCGCTTGGGCTCGACTCCGGTGGGGGCCAAGGCGATTACCGCTGATCAACGAGAAATCCAGAGACTCAAAGCTCTGCTCAGAGAGAAAGACCTGGATATCGAAATCCTAAAAAAGGCCAGTGCTCTCCTGCTTTTGGACGCCAAAGATCATTCACGCTGATCGATGAGCTGGGCGAGCAGTACGGCGTTAAAAAGTGTTGCCGGGCGTTTGGGGGCAACCGCAGTAGCTTTTACGCCTGGCGCCAGCGCCAAGGCAGAGCAAATCCTGAACGGGACAAGCTCAAAGCCGCGCTGGTCAGGCACCACAAGGCGTCCAGAGAGTCGGCCGGCGCACGTACTTTGTCCAAGGAGCTACAAGCCAAAGGGCATCGTATCGGGCGTTATATGGCTCGCAGTTTGATGCGCGAAGCTGGCATCGCTAGTCGTCAGCGCCGGCGCCATAAGTACAAGTCGCCGGGTGTGGAGGCCTTGGTGGCGCCGCACGTGCTCAAGCGAAAATTTGATGTGACGGCGGTTAATCAGGTGTGGTGTGGCGACGTGACATACATCAAGGTCGGCAAGCGGTGGATGTACTTCGCCGCCGTTTTGGATCTGTACGCTCGCAGGATCGTAGGGTGGTCGTTTTCGATGATTTCTGATGCCAACCTGACCTGCGAAGCGCTACGCATGGCGGTTGAGCTGCGCGGCCATCCCCAGGATGTGTTGTTTCATTCTGATCAAGGTTGCCAGTACACCAGCCATAAATTCCGAAATGCGCTTGTGAAACATCGGTTCAGGCAAAGTATGAGCCGTAAAGGCGAGTGCTGGGACAATGCCCCGATGGAGCGTTTCTTTGGTAGTTTGAAGTCCGAGTGGGTGCCTGAAACGGGCTACAAACTGGAGCATGAGGCCCGGGCAGATGTGCAGCGCTATGTCTCGCGCTACAACATCAGCAGGCCTCACAGCTATAACGACTACAGGTCGCCGGTCGTGAAGGAAAGATTGGCGGCGTGAACCGTAATCAGTGTCCAAGATTACTTGACCAGTTCAAGCCCGCTCCCACATTGGAACTGTGGGAGCGGGCTTGCTCGCGATAAGGTCCGCAGGACCTTCCTGCTATCTCAGAGCCGACCATACTCCTGCGCGGTGCGATCCACCGCCTTCAGCGTCTTGCCGACCAGCTCGTCGATCTCCTCGCGGCTGGCGATCAGGGCCGGCGCCATGATCATCCGTCCCAGTGTCGAGCGAATGATCACCCCCTCCTCGAAGCCGATGGTGCGGCAGCGCCAGGCAATGTCATTCTCGTTGGCGAAGCGCTTGCGGCTGGCTTTGTCTTCGGCCAGTTGCAACGCTGCAACCAGGCCCGTGCCCTGGATATCGCCCACCAGCGGGTGGTTGCCGAACACCTCGCGCAGGCACTGTTGCAGGTAGGGGCCGATGTCGTCCTTGACCCGCGTCACCACGCCTTCGTCGCGCAATGCCTTGAGATTGGCAATGGCCACCGCCGCCGCAACCGGGTGCCCGGAATAGGTCAAGCCGTGAGCGAATACGCCGCCCCGCTCCACCAGCACCTCCGCCATTTTCTTCGACAGGATCAGGCCGCCCATGGGGATGTAGCCGGAGGTCAGGCCCTTGGCGATCGACAGGGTGTCCGGCTCGAACCCGAAGTATTCGTGGGCGAACCATTCGCCGGTACGACCAAAACCACCGATCACTTCATCGGCACAGAGCAGCACGTCGTACTTGCGGCAGATCCGCTGGATTTCCGGCCAGTAGCTTTCTGGCGGGAAGATCATCCCGCCCGCACCCTGGAACGGTTCGGCGATGAAGCCGGCCACCTTGTCCGCGCCCAGTTCCAGGATCTTCGCTTCCAGTTGCTGCGCCGCCCGCAGACCGAACTCGGCGGGCGTGAGGTTGCCTTCGTGAGCGAAGAAGTAAGGTTCATCGATGTGCTCGATGTCCGGCAACATGCCACCCATTTCGTGCATGAACTTCATGCCACCAAGCGCCGTCGCGGCCAGGGTGGAGCCGTGGTAACCGTTCCAGCGCCCGATCATGATTTTCTTCTCGGGCTTGCCGAGGATTGTCCAGTAGCGGCGCACGGTGCGGATCAGCACCTCGTTGGCCTCGGAGCCGGAGTTGGTGTAGATCGCGTGGCTGTAGTGCCCCGGCAGCAGGCTGAACAAAAGCTCGGAGAGCTCGATCACCTGCGGGTGGGTGGTGTGGAAAAACATGTTGTAGTACGGCAACTGCTCAAGCTGCCGGGCGGCCGCTGCCGCCAGGTCCTGGCGACCGTAGCCAAGGTTGGTGCACCACAGCCCGGACATGCCATCGAGGTAACGTCGACCATCGTTGTCCCACAGGTGCAGGCGTTCGCCTCGGACCATTACGCGGGGTCCCTCGTCGTTGAGGGCCTTCTGGTCGACGAAGGCGTGGATGTGATGCGCGGCATCGGCAGCCTGGTAATCGCGGGTTTCACGTGGGGTGGTCATCGCCAGTTCTCCGTTCTTGTCAGCGAAGTTGAAACCAGGTGGTCTTCAACTGGGTGTATTTATCGAATGAGTGCAACGACAGGTCACGGCCGAACCCGGACTGTTTGCCGCCACCGAAAGGCACGGTCACGTCCAGGGCATCGACGCAGTTCACCGACACCGTACCTGCGCGCAATTGCCGGGCCACACGGTGTGCGCGATTGAGGTTGTCGGTCCACAACGAGGCGGCCAGGCCATAAACGCTGTCGTTGGCCAATTGCAAGGCGTGTGCCTCGTCATCGAACGGCGTAATGGCCAGCACTGGGCCGAACACCTCCTCTCGAAACAGCGCCATGTCCGGGCTGACGTGGGTAAAGATGGTCGGCTGGATGAAGTTGTCGCAGCCGTTGAACATCGCCTGTCGACCGCCGCACACCCGGGTGGCGCCCTGGCGTTCGGCCTGCTCGATGAACTGCATGATGCGTGCAGTCTGGCGGCTGTCGACGATGGCGCCAGCGCGACTCGACGGATCCAGCGGATCGCCCGGTAACCAGCTCTCGGCCTTGGCCTTGAGGCGTTCCACGAACGCGTCGTGGATCGAGCGCTCTACCAGCAAGCGCGAGTTGGCCGAGCAGACTTCGCCCTGATTGAAGAAGATGCCAAACGCAGCTTTCTCTGCCGCAAGGTCCAGGTCCTGGCAATCGGCGAACACCAGGTTGGCGCTCTTGCCGCCGCATTCGAGCCACACCTGCTTGAGGTTCGACTGCGCGGAATACTGCATGAAATACTTGCCGACCTCGGTGGAGCCGGTGAACACCAGGCAGTCGACGTCAGGGTGCAGACCCAGGGCTTTGCCCGCCTGCTCGCCCAGGCCCGGTAGAACGTTCAATACCCCAGGGGGCAACCCGGCTTCCAGCGCCAGTTCGCCCAGGCGCAGGGCGGAGAACGGTGATTGCTCGGCGGGCTTGAGGATTACGGAGTTTCCAGCAGCCAAGGCCGGGGCGAGTTTCCACGCAGCCATGTCCAGCGGAAAATTCCACGGCACCACGGCGGCGACCACACCCAGCGCTTCGCGGGTGATGGTGGCCAATACGTTCTGCGCACTCGGCGCGACCTGGTCGTAGAGTTTGTCGAGGCTTTCGGCATACCAGCGAAATACACCGGCGGCGCCCGGCACGTCGATGTTGTAGGCGTCCATCACCGGCTTGCCCATGCTCAGCGAGTCCAGCAGTGCCAGCTCTTCGCGATGTTCCAGGATAAGCTCGGCCAAGCGCAGCAGCACTTGCTTGCGTTCAGCCGGCGAGCACGCCGCCCAGGTGCCCGCCTCGAACGCCTGCCGCGCGTTGCTCACTGCAATGTCTGCGTCCTCAAACCCGCAGGCCGCCACATCGGCCAAGCGTTGCCCCGTGGCGGGATTGATCGCCGCGAAAGTCTGGCCGGACTGCGCCGCACGCAGTTTGCCTTCGATCAGGGCCTGGTAGGGAAACGCCAGTGTCGCGGCTTTCTTTTGCCAATATGCAAGCTCGAACACGTTCAAATGCTCCATGGGCTTTGATGTGCATCGATAGTCGCTCAGGCCCGAGTCAAGCAAAAATAGTAAAAATGTCTTCCCAGACCATGAAAATACTGGGCAGGTCATCTCCACCCACGTGCACGATGTGGTTATTGTTCAGGCACAACAAATACCGTCGTCAAAACGGATTCAGTCGGCGCAAAAATTGCCTGGATGTTGTGTCCATCCACCCAGAGGTTTGCCGTGGCTGCCTACAACCTGCGTCAACTGAAGTACTTCATCACCACCGTCGAATGCGGCAGCGTTGCCGAGGCCTCGCGCAAGCTGTACATCGCCCAGCCGGCGATATCCACGGCGATCAAGGGCCTGGAAGACAGCTTCGGCGTGCAACTGCTGATCCGTCATCATGCCCAGGGCGTATCCCTCACCCCCAGCGGCGCGCGTTTCTATCGCAAGGCCCAGGAACTGCTGCGCATGGCCAAGGAGTTCGAACAGAACGCACTGGCCGACAACGACGTGGTGGCCGGTCAGATCGATATCGGCTGCTTCGAAACCGTTGCGCCCTTGTACCTGCCGCAGCTGATTGCCGGTTTCTCGGCGCTGTACCCCGGCGTGAAAATCCGCATCCGCGACGGTGAACAACAGGAGCTGGTGCAGGGCCTGACCTCGGGTAGCTTCGACTTGGCGATTCTGTATGAACACGACCTCGACGCCACCATCGAAACCGAGCCGCTGATGCCGGCGCAGCGCCCTTACGCGCTGCTGCCGGCCGATCACCGCTTTGCCCAGCTCAAGCAGGTTTCACTGCGCGACCTGTGCCTGGAGCCGATGATCCTGCTGGACGTGCAACCGAGCCGCACCTACTTTGTCAGCCTGTTCGAAGAGCTGGGCCTGCAACCGCAGATCGCCTTCAGCTCACCGTCGATCGAAATGGTGCGGGGCATGGTGGGGCAAGGGTTCGGTTTCTCGATCCTGGTCACGCGCCCACATTCAGAGTGCACCTATGACGGCAAGAAAGTGGTGTGCGTGGACATCATCGAAGACGTCACCGGCTCCGGACTGGTGGCGGCGTGGCTCAAGCGCGGGCAACTGACCAAGCCGGCGCAGCTGTTCGCCGATTACTGCCGGGAGCAGTTGACGGCAAAAATCGTGCGTTGAGTTCTCTGTAGGAGCGAGCATGCTCGCGATGGAAGCTCAAGCGACGCTGGCTATCTGATGCCCAGCGTTATCGTTGACGACCATCGCGACGGTTCGACGCCTCGACATGCTCGCTCCTACAGGGGAAAGTCCGGCGAGGAGGTTACTTACGCGGCTTGGCCCGCGCCGTCGCCTCCGCCACCAGCGGATCATCCGGCCAGTAGTGCTTGGGGTAGCGTCCCTTCAAATCCTTCTTCACTTCGGCATAAGTGCTGCGCCAGAAGTTCGCCAGGTCCTGGGTCACCTGCACCGGTCGGCGCGCCGGGGACAGCAGGTGCAACTTCACCACTTGACGTCCGCCGGCAATGCGCGGGGTGTCGGCGAGGCCGAACAGTTCCTGCAGGCGCACCGCCAGAATCGGCGGTTGCTCGCTGTAGTCCAGGCGAATCGACGACCCCGACGGCACGCTCAAATGATGCGGCGCCAACTCGTCCAGGCGTTGCGGCAGTGGCCACGGCAACAGGTTGCGAACGATGCTGGACAGGTCGAGGTTGGCGAAATGACTGAGCCGCGACACTTTGCCCAGGTACGGCAGCAACCAATGTTCCAGGCCTTTGAGTAACGCTGGGTCGCTGACATCCGGCCACTCGGTTTCGTCCTTGGCGTCGAGGTCCAACTGACGCAGCAACGCGACACGCGCCTGCCACTGACGCAGCTCCGGCGACCACGGCAGCAACTCAAGCCCCTTGCGCCGCACCAGGTTGACCAGCGCCTGGCTGCGCGCAGCCTCGTCCAGCCCGGTCAAGGGTTCACGGCTGAGCACCAGCTCGCCAACCTTGCGCTGACGCTCGGCGCGCAACACGCCTTCGCGCTCATCCCAGTCGAGTTGATCGACCACCCGCACCTGTTCAGCGAGAACCGATTCGAACAGCGCCGGATCAAAATCCGCCGCCAGATAGATGCGCTCTTCACGCTGGCCCTGGCGACTGCCGAGATCGGCGATCACCAGCCACGCCTGCTTCATCAGGCTGTCCGCTTCGGCGAACAGCGCGGCGCGGCCGTTGGCGAGCCGATACTCCGCGCCCCCCGCCCGCCGTTGCTGAGCCACGCGGTCGGGGTAGGCCAGCGCCAGCAAGGCGCCCAACCAGCGCGGATGGTCTGGATCGCTCACCGGGTCGCACGCCTTGCCGCGCAGGTAACCGCGATACTGCCGAGCCAGTTGTCGGGCGCGCTGCACCCCGCCTTGGGCGCCACGGGCCGCCCGCTCTTCGCCGGACAATAGCGTCAGCCGACTGTGCAGATCGGCACCGGCACCGCGCAGAATGTCCCGTTCACCCAGCAATGCTGCGACGTCACAGGCCATCTCGGCCAGGCCCAACGCCTGGCCACGCAACAGCAAATGGGCGATACGCGGATGTGCCGGCAGTTCGGCCATGGCCTGGCCGTGGCGACTCAGAGCTTCACCATCCAGTGCGCCAAGGCGTTCGAGCAAGTCCTGCGCCTGTGCATAAGCCGCCGCGGGCGGTACGTCGAGCCACACCAACTGTTCCGGGGTCACCCCCCAGCGCCCCAATTGCAGCGCGAGACCGGCCAGGTCCGCCGAAACGATTTCAGCACTGGCATAGGCGGCCAGTTGTTCATGTTGATCTTGCGACCATAGACGATAACACACGCCGGGCTCCAGACGCCCGGCTCGGCCGGCACGCTGCGTGGCACTGGCGCGGGAGATGCGCTGGGTGTCCAGGCGCGTCATGCCGCTGCCCGGATCGAAACGCGGTACCCGCGCCAGCCCGGCGTCGATCACCACACGCACACCGTCGATGGTCAAGCTGGTTTCGGCAATGTTGGTGGCCAGCACCACTTTGCGCTTGCCGGCCGGGGCCGGGTCGATCGCAGCACGTTGCGCGGCCAGGTCCAGTTCGCCGTGTAACGGGCAGAGCAGCACCTTGGAGTCCGTGCCCAATGCGTCGGCCAATTGTTGATGCACACGACGGATCTCCGCCTGCCCGGGCAAGAACACCAGCAGACTGCCGGTTTCATCATTGAGCGCTTCGAGAACGGTCTGCACCACACGCGGCTCGATGAACTCCCCTGGCTGGAACGGTCGCCCCCAGCGCATCGCCACCGGGTACATGCGCCCTTGGCTGCGCAGGATCGGTGCGTCGTCGAGTAACCCTGCCAGTCGCTCGCCCTCGAGGGTGGCAGACATCAGCAGGATTTTCAGCGGCTGGTCGTCCCGAAACAGCGCGCGACCATTGAGGCTCAAGGCCAGCGCCAGATCGGCATCGAGGCTGCGTTCATGGAATTCATCGAAGATCAGCAGGCCCACGCCATCCAGTGCGGGGTCATCCTGCAAGCGCCGGGTCAGGATGCCTTCGGTGACCACTTCGATGCGCGTGCGGGGGCCGACCTTGCTGTCGAGCCGGATCCGATAGCCCACCGTTTCACCGACTTTTTCACCCAGCTCGCTGGCCAGCCTCTCCGCCGCAGCCCGCGCGGCCAAGCGTCTTGGCTCGAGCATCAGGATGGTCTGCCCCGCCAGCCACGCCTCATCGAGCAAGGCCAGCGGAACCCGAGTGGTCTTGCCCGCACCGGGCGGCGCTTCGAGCACAGCTTCGTGGCGTGTCGCCAACGCTTCACGCAGGGCGGGTAAAACTTCATCAATCGGCAAAGAAATCATGCTGGCTCCCAGGCAGGCCAGGCAGTATACCGGGAAGCGATCACCTTGCTGGCGAAGTGAGAGTTGTGGGAACAGCGCGCGTCAGACGTTGGGCATCAACAGGAACAGAACCATCGAAATTCTATGCAATTCCCGATCGCCAGAAACGAAGAAGCCCCGCGAACGGGGCTACAACTCAACCTGATCTCATCACCGTTTCTACTGTACGGGAGTGGAGGTTTCAGGGCGGCGACTTCAATCTACCACACAATCAAATCTGGTCAATTCCAGACTTGGCCCGCGCGACTCGCATCCATCTGCTCCATCTCCTGGTTCCACTCTATTTTCCAGCTCGCCTGCTTGGATAGGGTGGTGAGACCGGATGCGAATAAAAACAAGCAGGACCGTGCGGTCCAGGCGTATGTCCACAACATGAAAATCGCCGAGTCTCTGGTGTCGATTTTCCATGTGCTCGAAGTCGCACTCCGCAATGGCATTCAGAAAGAGATGGCAATCGAATACAAGCGAGCCGACTGGTATGAAGAATGGAGTAATACCGGCAACGCAGACCTCCAAAAACTCTACGACAAAATCGCCGGCGCCAAGCAAGAACTGCGAATACGCAAAGTCACGATCACACCTGACAACATCGTAGCGGAACTCAGCTTCGGGTTCTGGACTTCCCTCTTCAACCGCGCAACCAGCATGAGGCTTTCCAAGCCGCTGATGCGGGTTTTCTACTATTGTCCGAAGCACATGCGACAGCCGGACAACATACGAACTCGCCTGAATAAAGGCCGCAACCTGCGCAATCGATGTTTCCACCATGAGCCACTGCTTTGGCTGCCGCTGAAGGAACTCCACCGAGACACCCTCGAGGTCATCAAATGGATCGACCCCGCCTTGCACGCCTGGATCCGGTGTCATGACAGGGTGACCAACACCGTTCACGATTGGACAACCTGGAGAGATGCGCCTGATGCCGCAGCGCCGTTCTAATTAATTTTGGATGGAGCAAGACCCGGACGTAATTTACTGTGGGCATACCTTGCCGCGCCCGGTATAACGGCGAACTGCCAGGCGTTTATCACGGTCCTAACTCATACCGACGACGCTTTGTTTACCGATGACAGGAGTTTTCCCATGCGTATTCCTTTTCGCCTGATTGGCGGTGTACTGGTGGCCACCCTGCTGACCCAGGTGACGGCCTGCGGTTCGATTTTCTACCCCGACCGCCGTGGCCAGATCGACGGCAAGATCGACCCGGCGATTGCCGCGCTCGATGCCGTGGGGCTGCTGTTCTACATTATTCCCGGGCTCATCGCGTTTGCCGTGGACTTCGCCACCGGCGCGATCTATTACGCGCCAGGCGAAACCGCGCACGTGGCTCCGCAAAAGCTCCAGGAAGCCATCGGCGCCGACGGCAAGGTCGACACCCATAAGTTGCAGACCATTCTGGAATCCGAATTGGGCCGCAGCTTCCCGCTGGACGATCCACGCCTGATCCAGCACAAGGGCAGCACTCAGCAACTGGCCACGCTGGGCCTGCAACCTGCCGCGTGACACTCCCCTGAAAGGACAAGCCACTCTTATGGTTTCCAGTTCCGAACACGCCCGCCTGCTGCGGCTCGCCACTCGCGCCTCGGTGGCAGTGGCGTGCACCCTGGTCGTGACCAAAGCCATCGCGTGGTGGTTGAGCGGTTCGGTGAGCATGCTCGCCGGACTGACCGACTCGGCCCTCGACGGCGTCACGTCGCTACTCAATCTTCTTGCCGTGCATTATGCGTTGCGCCCCGCTGACGACGATCACCGCTACGGGCATGGCAAGGCTGAGTCGCTGGCGGGCATGGCGCAGGCCCTGTTCATTGGGGGCAGTGCGGTGCTGATTGCGTTGCAGGCGTTCGAGCGGATCAAGCATCCAGAACCAGTGGGCGCGCCATGGCTCAGCATCGGCGTCATCGTGCTTTCACTGGTCCTTACGCTGGCGCTGCTGGTGTTGCAACACCGGGTGGTCAAAGCCACCGGCTCCAACGCGGTGCGCGCCGACTCCCTGCATTACCGTTCAGACATGCTGCTCAATGGCAGCATCCTGGTCGCATTGGTGCTGGCCGGCTTTGGCTGGCATCAGGTGGACGCCTGGTTCGGTCTGGGGATCGCCGCGTACATTCTGTGGAGCGCAATCCAGATCGCCCGCGAAAGCTTCACCGTGCTGATGGATCAGGAGCTGCCGCCGGACGTCAGCCAGCACATGCTTGAGCTGGCATGCAGCGTGCCGGGTGTGTTGGGCGCGCATGACCTGCGCACGCGAATCTCCGGCAACCAGTGGTTTGTGCAATTGCACCTGGAGTTGCCGGGGGAGCTGACTCTGTCAGTCGCCCACGGCATCAGCGACCAGGCCGCCGCCGCAATCCACGCCGCCTATCCACGGGCTGAAGTGCTGGTGCACGCCGACCCGACAGAAGTCGTTACCAGCTCCAGGCGCTAAGCGACAAGCGTGCGCAGATTGCTTGCGGCTTACGCTTGTAGCTTTCAGCTACTCGACCCGATAACCGCGACTGCTCAAACAGTCGCCCTGGGCCTGACGGTAGGTTTGCACCACTGAAGGGGCCGGCTGGTAGGTGGCGGTGCGCGGGTCGAACCCGCTCTGCTGCACCGCGTACTGGTAGCACTCGTATCCGTCCCGGTTGACCTGCTCCGGCGACTGGCCGCTAGCCGGATAGGCCACGACGTCATAACCGTTGCCGGCCGGTTGTGGCTGCGGTTGCACGGGGGGCTCGACCACTACGTAGTCCTGGGTGTTTTCCTGATAGGCGTAATACGAACCGGCCGCGAGGAACAGCAACGCACCGCCGACCCACACTTCACGGGCGTAATCGGGCAGGTAGCTGATACGGATCCCGCGAGGCGGCTGCACCACCACATAACGCGGCCCCAGCGGGCGATACCAGTAACCGTTCGAGAAGAAGTAATCCTGACCACGATACGGCACCCGGTAGTCGCGGTCCGGGAACCGGTCGATCACGTGTCCGGGACGGTACTGCGGGCCAGGCCCCCAACCATTGCCGTGACCACTCGGGCGACCGGCCCAGGAATGATCATCGGGGCGGGGGCCGTTGTTCTGCCAGTGCTGGTTGTAATCGTTGCGCCGAGGCACGTCCTGGTAGTAGCCGCGTTGTGGCGGCTGGGTCTGGCGCACGCTGTCGGGCCGGCCCTGGATCGGCAGGTCATTGGCCGGTAACTGGGGTGGCGGCGGTGGCGGCCGAACCGGGTTGTTGTAATCGCGCGGCGGATTGTTTTGCCACTGACCACCGTTGTGCGGCTGGCCGTTGTTCTCGAACTGACGACTGTTGTCGCCTCGAATGATCTCGTTGTTCTGCGGCCGCGGTGGGTTGTGCTGCGGGTTATTCTGCGGGCGCGGTTGATTGTTGCCGCCATTGCCCTGATTGTTGCCCTGATGCCCCTCGCCGCGCTGCCCATTATCCGGGCCACGGTTCTGCGGCTCATCGGCCAGCGATTGCGCAGTGACACTGATACACAACACACCAACACCGGCCATACGCCAGATGCGCGACTTCATGCTTATCCTCACTGCGGTTAGGGCTTGTACGTAAGACTGGGAAAGCACAGGCCGGTTCTGCAACAGGTTATCAGTCGTGAAACATATTTATTGAGCGCTCCGCCAATAAATCGCGGGCAAAAGAAAAGGGAGACCCGTCGGCCTCCCTTTGAGAACTTCGTCCGTGCTCGACGCTTTTGACGTCGGCTCACCTCACGCCGTCTTCTGGACAGTGTGCAGCTCGGGGGCCGGCACATCCCCGGTGGGGTGGCGGCCGCGACTGGCCTGATTGGGCGAGTCGCCGTGGACTGTGTGTCCGAGCAGTGATTCTGGTGATAAGGATAGGCCAGCGGCCTCGACAAAAGATTGCGAAGATTGCTCAAACAAACATGACTTGCGCAATTTTTAACCCTGGATAGATAATCTGCCGCAATTGATAGAACAAAGGCCTGATTGATGAGCAAACTCGACCGATACGACCTGAGCATTTTGGCGGAATTGCAGCGCGACGCGCGTATTTCCAACCAGGAGCTGGCCGAACGCATCGGCCTGTCGCCCTCGCCCTGTTCGCGCCGGGTCAAACAACTGGAGGATGACGGCTACATCTCCCGCCAGGTGGCGCTGCTGGACCGCAAGATGCTCGGCCTGAGCCTGACCGCCTACGTGCTGATCGGCATGGACCGGCACACGCCGGAACGTTTCGAGAACTTCGAAGCGGCGATTCGCACCCTGCCACAGGTGCTGGAATGCAGCCTGGTGACCGGTATGGATGCCGACTATCAGCTCAAGGTGGTGGTGCCCGACATGGATCACTACCAGAAACTCTTGCTGGGCCATCTGACCCGCATCGACGGGGTGACCAGCGTGCGCTCCAGTTTCGTGCTCAACCAAGTGCTCAACAGCACCGAATTGCCGCTCACGCATCTGCGCAGCTGACACTCCCCCCTGTAGGAGCGGACTTGTCCGCGATGGTGGCTCAGACACCGCTGGCATTCAGACAGCCAGCGTTATCGTTGACGACCATCGCGGACAAGTCCGCTCCTACAGAAGTTGCGGCGACTGTCTGCAATGGTGGTCCAGACACCGCTGGCATTCAGACAGCCAGCGTTATCGTTGACGACCATCGTCGGAACGCCGCCCGGGACAAGTCCGCTCCTACAGGGATTGCGGCGGTCACGGACGCGCATGCGACACACCGACGCAGGTCCATGCTGCGCCAATCGCGCATGGCGTATAATCGCCCCCGCCTTTTTAGCCCCACCCGCGCTGGAGATGTTTGATGGATCCTGCACTGTTCGAAGAGTGGATGATGACTGGACTTGTCAGCATCCTGATCATTTTCATGGGTTTCATCGTCTGGGATCTGGCGAAAAAATCCAAGGCCGGGCGCTTCGGCTCGTTCATCCTGTTCTTCGTGCTGGGCTTGGGCGTCGCGGCGTTCATCATCAAAAGCGTGGTGATCGGCCTGATCGAATCCGGCGCTTTATAAGCGCGCCGGCACTTCCTTCCACTGGCCCTGATCGAGCCCTTCGATCGACCAATCACCGATCCTGACCCGCACCAGCCGTAGCGTCGGCAAGCCGACGGCCGCCGTCATGCGCCGCACCTGGCGGTTACGACCCTCGCGAATGACCAACTCCAGCCAACTGGTGGGCACGCTTTTGCGAAAACGCACTGGAGGGTCGCGCGGCCATAGCTGCGGTTCATCCAATTGCCGCGCCTCGGCGGGCAGGGTCATGCCGTCGTTCAGTTCCACGCCCTCACGCAGACGCTGCAACTGCTCGGCACTCGGTTCGCCCTCGACTTGCACCCAATAGGTCTTGGCCAGTTTGTGTTTCGGGTCGGCGATCCGCGCCTGCAACTGGCCATCGTTGGTCAACAGCAGCAGCCCTTCACTGTCGCGGTCCAGCCGCCCGGCCGGGTAGATCCCTGGAATGGCGATGAAATCCTTGAGCGTCGCCCGCCCTTCACCGTCGCTGAATTGCGTCAGCACATCGAAAGGTTTGTTGAACAGGACCAGTTTCGGCTCGGCCGGTGGTGCCTTGGCGACGCGACGCGGGCCGGATGACGGGACATTCGCGCCGGGGCGGCGGGACGCAGGACGTTGAGGACGGGACATGAGCAAAGGAACATCTGACGGTCAGGGCTGCCAATGCTAGTGCCCTGACCGACAAATGACCATGACTGTCAGCGGAACGGCGGCTCGTCGAAGCTGCGCAGTTTGCGCGAGTGCAACGAGTTCAGCTCGGTGCGCAGCAGGTCCACCGCCTCGATCCCGATCTGCAAGTGCTGGTTGACTGCCCGCTGGTAAAACGCGTTGGCCGAGCCCGGCAGCTTGATTTCGCTGTGCAGCGGTTTGTCCGAGACACAGAGCAACGTGCCGTAAGGCACCCGCAGGCGATACCCCTGGGCGGCGATGGTGCCGCTTTCCATGTCCACCGCCACGGCGCGGGAGAGATTGATCAGCGGCCGTTCCTGGGCCCAGCGCAATTCCCAGTTACGATCGTCGTAGGTCAGGACGGTGCCAGTGCGCAGGCGTTTTTTCAGCTCATCGCCCTTCTCGCCCGTGACATTGGCAGCCGCTTGCTGCAAGGCCAGTTGCACCTCGGCCAGCGCCGGAATCGGAATGTTCGGCGGAACCACCCGGTCCAGAATCCCGTCACGACGCATGTAGGCGTGGGCCAGGACGTAATCACCGATGGTTTGCGACTGACGCAGGCCGCCACAGTGGCCGATCATCAGCCAGCAATGCGGCCGCAATACCGCCAGGTGGTCGGTGATGTTTTTTGCGTTGGACGGGCCGACGCCTATGTTGACCAGGGTCACGCCATGTCCGTCGCTGGCGATCAGGTGATAAGCCGGCATCTGGTAGCGGTGCCAGACCACGCCCGCGGCAATGGCCGAGGCTTCGCCATGATCCATGCTCTTTTCGATGATCACGTTGCCCGGTAATACCATGCGCACGAAGCGCGGGTCGCTGCGCAACTGTTCCAGGCCATGCACGATGAACTGGTCCACATAACGGTGATAGTTGGTCAGCAGAATCCACGGCTGTACATGACGCCAGTCGCTGCCTGTGTAGTGCACCAGGCGGCGCAGGGAGAAGTCCACCCGCGCGGCATCGAACAGTGCCAGCGGCAACGGATCAGTGTTCTCCCAATCGTACAGGCCATCGGCAATGCCGTCGGTGGCGGCCGACAGGTCGGTACTGGGGAATACTCGCGCCAGCACCGCGGCAGTCACGCCGGAACCGGCCAACTCATCGCCCTGCTCAACCACGTACGGATACGGAATGTTCTGCTGGCTGACGCCGACTTCCACGGTCACGGTGAAGTCGTGCATCAACGGCACCAGCTGTTCCAGCAGGTATTTGCGGAAAGCGGCCGGATGGGTAACGGTGACGCTATAGGTGCCCGGTAACTGAACCTTGGCGTAGGCCCGCGTGGTTTGCGGGACCTCGCCCTGGCAGTGGTAGGTCAGACGCAATTCTGGATAACGAAACATCGCTCGCTGTTCAGCGTCCGGCTCGACACGGTCCTTGAGGTAACGCAACAGCGCCTGGTTCAATGCGGTGGTTGCACGATTGTGCAAGAAGGCAAGCCGATCCACGGCTTGCTCGGCAGTTTGGACGACAACAAAAGCTTCGGTCACGATCAGCATCCTGTGTTCTGACTTGCAGGCTTTCATCTTGCCTGCATCGTGGTCCGACGGAAACAGTGGCGTGTCGGATGTGCCTCATTCCATGAGCCACACAGCCCCCCTGTAGGAGCAGCCGGTCGACGCTCGATTGCTCGCGATTGCGGTGGATCAGACACACCGCTATCGCGAGCAAGCTCGCTCCTAAAGGGGTTATCTGTGCGGCTTAGAGAGGCGGAGTCGCCCGCGCCACGATCGCCTCGACATCCAACCCCCGTGGCAGCGCGCCATACACGCGACCCGCCCCGTCATCCAGGCGACTGGCAATGAACGCATCACTCACCGACGCATTGCCCGCCTCGAGCAACAATTTGGCCTGCAAGCCCAGGGCGATGTCTTCGGTCAATTGGCGTGCGCGGTACTGGATGTCGCTGGTGTCCTTGAACGCCGCGTGCAACTGGTTGATATGCGCGGCCAGGCGCTTGTCGCCGTGGCCGTCACCCAACTCGCTGAACAGCACGTCCAGCACACCCGGCTCCTTGGAAAGCGCCCGCAGCACGTCCAGGCATTGCACGTTACCAGAACCTTCCCACGTCGAATTGACCGGTGCCTCGCGGTAAAGTCGCGGCAGGATGCTGTCTTCGACATAGCCGGCACCGCCCATGCATTCCGCCGCTTCATTGATCATCGCCGGCGCCCGCTTGCAGATCCAGTACTTGCCCACCGCCGTCACCAGACGGGCGAATTTTGCTTCGTGCGTATGGTTCAGGTGATCCAGCGCCTTGCCCATGCGCAGGCTCAACGCCAGGGCCGCCTCGCTTTCAAGGGCAAGATCGGCAAGCACGTTCTGCATCAACGGTTGCTCGTTCAGGGTTTTGCCACCGACCTGACGGTGGGCACAGTGGTGGCTTGCCTGGGTCAATGCCTGTCGCATCAGCGCACTTGAGCCCACCATGCAATCGAAGCGGGTCATGGCGACCATTTCGATGATCGTGGGTACGCCGCGCCCCTCCTCGCCGACCATCCACGCCAACGCCCCACGGAACTCGACTTCGCTGGAAGCGTTGGAGCAATTGCCAAGTTTGTTTTTCAAACGCTGGATGTAGAACTGATTGCGCGAGTCATCCGGGCGGTGGCGCGGCAGCAGGAAACAGGTCAGCCCCTTTTCGGTCTGGGCCAGGGTCAGGAAGGCGTCACACATCGGTGCCGAGCAAAACCACTTGTGGCCGACCAGTTCGTACGCCTGGCCCGGGCCGCTGGCACCTACCGGATAGGCTTTGGTGGTATTGGCCCGCACGTCGGTGCCCCCCTGCTTCTCGGTCATGGCCATGCCGATGGTGACACCCGCCTTGTGCGCCATGCCGACGTTGCGCGGGTCATATTCGGTGGCGAGGACTTTCGGCAGCCACTGTTCAGCCAAATCGGGTTGCAAGCGCAACGCCGGCACACTGGCGAAGGTCATGGTCAGCGGGCAACCGCTGCCAGCTTCAGCCTGGCTGTGCAGGTAGGTCATGGCGGCGCGGGCGACATGGGCCCCGGACTGCGGGCGCGCCCACGGCAAGGAGGTCAGGCCGTGCTCGATCGCCGTGCGCATCAGCTCATGATAAGCCGGGTGAAACTCCACCAGATCGATACGATGACCAAAACGGTCATGGCTGACGAACACGGGCTTGTTTTGATTGGCCAGGAACCCCGCTTCCATCAGCGGACCGCCGGCCAGCGCACCGTAGGCATCGATTCGTGATTGGGCCCAGTCAGCGCCGAACCGCCGCGACCACTCCTGCAAAGGCAGATCAATGCGATACAGGTTGGTGCCGTCCAGCGACGGCGGCTGGTTGGTCACTTCGTGGGTTTCAGCGAACTGATGCAGGTTCATGAAGGGGCTCCTCGGTCAGCCAGAAGGTTCAGTTAAGCACTGCCCCGAAGCCGAACAAAGTGGCATATCCGCCTAACTGTCAGCGCTTTCACCCTGTTGCGGGCACAGCACGCGCCGGTACATCGCTGCCTGCAGGTCTTCGAACTTCACTGGTTTGCTCAGCGCCTCGATCAAGTCACCCGTCACGCAACGCTCGCGGTCGCCGTTGAGGACCATCATGAACACAGGCACCTGCTCGCAACCGGGCAACGCATGTATCTGGCAGCACAGCGACACACCGTTCATCTGCGGCAATTCACTGTCGAGCAAAACAGCGTCGAACGTTTCGCGCTGAAGGAAATCCAGGGCGGCGACGCCGTCGTCAGCCGTACGCACGCGAAAGCCGAGCTTGAGCAACATGCCGCGCATCTGTAACTGGTTGATATCGTTTTCATCCACCAACAGCACGGTGCAGTCCTGTGGCAAGCGCAAGTGAGGCAGATCCCGAGTCGCTGGCGTCGCAACACACGACATCACCGGCACCCCGAATTCGACATCGAGCTGGAAGCGACTGCCGCGCCCCGGTTCGGATCGGTGAGTCAACTGGCCACCTAGCAACTCCACCAGTTGCCGGCAGATCGCCAAGCCGACACCCAGGCCACCATGCTCACGGGTCATTGAGCCGTCGAGCTGGAAGAAGCGCTGGTACAACGTGGCTTCGCCCAGATCCGTAAAGCCGATGCCGGTGTCGATTACCGCAAACGACAACGCCAGCCGCCCCGACGCCACGGGTTTGCCCGTAACCCTGAGCGCCACGCCGCCGACACGGGTGAACTTGATCGCGTTGTCCAACAGGCATTCCAGGCATTGCGCCAGCTTGCTGCTGTCACCTTGCACCCGATCCGGCAGGCCCGGTGCGACATCGACCTTGAAGTCCAGCGACTTGCCCGACGCATTGCCTTCGAACTGCAGGCGCAAGGCATCGATCACGCTGCGCAAGCTGAACGTCGATTCATTGGCCTTGAGCTTGCCCGCCTGGAGTTCGGTCAGGGTGAGAATGCCATTGACCATGCGCATCATGTCCCGCGCCGAACCGGAGGCGGTTTGCTGATACTGCTCGAGCTCGGGGTCCATCTCGACCGTTTGCATCAACTCCAGCGAACCGATCACACCATTCATCGGCGTACGCAGCTCATGGGTCAGCGTGGCAAGGAACTCGTCCTTGAGCTTGTTGCTGTGCGCCAGCTGCTGGTTGAGCACTTCAAGTTTTTGCCCGGCATCGAGCAAGGTCTGCGCCTGCTGTTCGCGCATGGCGTTGATGCGGTCCGCCAGCGCCAGGGACAACAGCGCCACTTCGATGGCCGAGCCGATCTGGCTGGAGTACATGGTCAGGAACACGTTGGGCAGATAACCCAGCACCATCAGCGTGTTGACGATGCCCCCCAGCAGGAACGCCGACCAGGCGATGATGAAGTAGCGGGCCACCCGCAGGCCGCGCCACCATGAAAAAATTCCCGCTGCGAAAATCACCACGGTGAAGCTCAGCGCCAGCGCGGTGGCCAGGCGCAGGGCCAGGGCGTAACTGGTCATCAGCGACAACCCGACCACCAACGCGCCAAACGCAATCAGCGCCATCAACAAGCGATCCAGCCAACGGTTGAGGTTGGCGGTTTGCAGGAAGCTGCGTGCGAACTGGCTGCCGAACAGCCCGGCGCAACCGATGAAGAACGGTGTGGCAGCGTTGGCCCACCAGGGATTGTTCGGCCAGAAATACTGGACGGCCGCGCCGTTCACCGACAGCTGATACATGCCAAACGAAGCGATGTAGAAAATGTAATAGAGGTAACTGGTGTCGCGCACGCTGAGGTAGATGAAGAGGTTGTAGACCAGCATGCCCAGCAAGACGCCATAGATCAGGCCCAGTACATAGAGACGAACCGGCTGCTCCTCGAGAAATGCGGTGCTCGACCACAAGGTGACTGGCGCCTGGATCGAGCCTTCGCTTTGCAGGCGCAGGTACAGGGTTTGTGCCTGATCGGCCTTGAAGCTCAGTTCAAACAGGTAATTGTTCTGGCGGATTTCGCGACTGTCGAAGGGCAAGGCATCGCCCGTCTGACGCACCAGCCGATAGGCACCGCCAGCGTCGGGTGCATACAGGTCAAGACGGTCAAGCGGTGGATAAGCCAGTTCCAGCAACCAGGTGCGCTGGGCGCCAGGGTTGGTCGGGCGATAGTGCAGGTCGATTTTCAGCCAGAACACCGAACGCGAGTATCCGGCGTTCAGGGTGGCCTTGTGGTGGCGCTTGAAATGTCCGTTGGCGGCTTGTGCACGAATATCGTCGATGGTCGCCTGGCCACCCGCATCTTCGAAGACTTGCAGGGTTTGGCCCAGGGGCAGGCTCTGAGTGAACTCATCGAACTCGACTGCGCTGGCCAGAAGGGGCAAGCAGAACAGCAACATCAGCAAATAGCGCATTGAAGCCCCAGCATGGTTTGTCCGGTTAATCTCAAAAAGCCCCTCATTCCCTTTGAGCAGACGTAAAACCGGCGTGACCTGTTATTGGTTTGGATCCACTCTAGCATAGCCGTTGATGGCCATTGAACACCATTGAAACATTTCCTGAAAAGGCTCTAGTACGGGCATTCCAGGGCCACGCAGAGCGCCAGAACTGTTTAAACGGTCAACTCGTGTCAGTGCATCGGCTGTCAGGCGCATTCCTGTAGGCTCAGGTGCGGTCGCTCCCATGACTCACCGGACGACTGGTGGTAAGCTCGCGCACCATGAATATCTACAGCTCTCGCCCCGTTGTCCTTTGTCTCTCCGGCCATGATCCCAGTGGTGGCGCCGGCTTGCAGGCAGATATCGAAGCCCTGCTCGCACAGGGTTGCCATGCGGCTCCGGCCGTCACCGCCCTGACCGTGCAAGACACGGTCAACGTCACTGACTTCCGTGTCCTCGATCGTGAGTGGGTATTGGCCCAGGCCAATGCCGTACTCAACGACTCCGAAGTCGCGGCGGTCAAGCTGGGCATGCTCGGTTCTCTGGAAATGGTCGACACCGTGGTCGAATTGCTCCAGGCGCACCCGCATTTGCCGATGGTCTGCGATCCGGTGTTGCGTGCCGGCGGCGGCGGGCGACTGGGCAAGGATGAGGTCGGTTACGCCATGCGCGAACGTCTGTTGCCCCTGTCGATCATCGCCACGCCCAACCTGCCCGAAGCGCGCATCCTGGCCGAACTGCCCGAGGGCAGCGCCGACGAGTGCGCGGAAAAACTCCTGCCTTTCGTCAAACACCTGCTGATCACCGGCGGGCATGGCGAAGAGAGCGAAATCCACAACCGCCTGTACAGCCGCGACGGTCACCGCGAAACCTTCGTCTGCCAACGCCTGCCGGGCAGCTACCACGGCTCGGGCTGCACTCTGGCCAGCGCCCTCGCCGGCCGTCTGGCCCAGGGCGAAAACCTCGCCAGCGCCGTGCAGACTGCACTTAACTACACGTGGCGCACCCTGCGCGACGCCGAGCAACTGGGCAAAGGCCAGTTCGTCCCGCGTCGCCTGCCACTGGATTTCTGCTCGTAACACCATGGGGCTTGTCCGATGAAACTACGCGGCCTTTACGCGATTACCGACAGCCAGTTACTGGCCGGCAAATTCCTCTCGTACGTGGAGGCGGCGCTTGAAGGCGGCGTCACCCTGCTGCAATACCGCGACAAGAGCGATGACCAGGCCCGTCGCCTGCGTGAGGCCGAGAAGTTGCGTGATTTGTGCGAACGCTACAAGACCCAACTCATCATCAACGACGATGCCGAGCTGGCGGCACGCCTGAATGTCGGCGTGCACCTGGGCCAGACCGACGGCCCTCTGTCACCGACCCGCGCCCTGCTTGGTTCCAAAGCGATCATCGGCTCGACCTGCCATGCACAGCTCGAACTGGCCGAACAGGCGGCCAGGGAAGGCGCCAGTTATGTCGCCTTTGGTCGCTTCTTCAATTCCACCACCAAACCCGGCGCGCCGAGCTGCAGCCTCGAACTGCTTGACCAGGCCCGACGCCAGCTGCACCTGCCGATCTGTGCGATCGGCGGCATCACTCTGGATAACGCTGCGTCACTGGTGGCGCACGGAGTCGACCTGTTGGCGGTGGTCCACGGCCTGTTTGGCGCGCAGAACACCGCCGAAGTGACTCGCCGCGCCCGCGCCTTCAACGAATTACTGAAAGTCTGATATTGAGAGCCCGATCATGTCTCGTTCCGAAACGTTGTTTGCCAATGCCCAGAAACACATTCCCGGTGGCGTGAACTCGCCTGTCCGTGCCTTCAAGAGCGTGGGCGGCACACCGCTGTTCTTCAAGCATGCAGAAGGTGCGTACGTCACCGACGAAGACGACAAACGCTATGTCGACTACGTCGGTTCCTGGGGCCCGATGATTCTCGGCCACAGCCACCCGGACGTGCTGGACGCGGTACGCAAGCAGTTGGAACACGGCCTGTCCTACGGCGCCCCGACCGCAATGGAAACCGAGATGGCGGATCTGGTCTGCTCGATCGTGCCGTCGATGGAAATGGTGCGCATGGTCAGCTCCGGCACCGAAGCCACCATGAGTGCGATTCGCCTGGCCCGTGGATTCACCGGTCGCGACAGCATCATCAAGTTCGAAGGCTGCTACCACGGGCATTCCGACAGCCTGCTGGTCAAGGCTGGTTCCGGTCTGCTGACCCAGGGTGTACCGAGCTCGGCTGGCGTCCCGGCGGCGTTCGCCAAACACACCCTGACCCTGCCGTTCAACGACATCGACGCCGTGCAAGCAATGCTCGCCGAAGTCGGCCAGGACGTGGCGTGCATCATTGTCGAGCCCGTGGCCGGCAACATGAACTGCGTGCCTCCGGCACCCGGTTTCCTGGAAGGCCTGCGCAGCCTGTGCGACAAGCACGGCGTGGTGCTGATCTTCGACGAAGTGATGACCGGTTTCCGTGTTGCGCTCGGCGGCGCCCAGGCGCACTACGGCGTCACCCCGGACCTGAGCACCTTCGGCAAGATCATCGGTGGCGGCATGCCGGTCGGCTGCTTCGGCGGTAAACGCGAAATCATGTCGCACATCGCGCCACTGGGGCCGGTCTACCAGGCAGGCACCCTGTCGGGTAACCCACTGGCGATGGCTGCCGGCCTGACCACCCTGCGCCTGATCAGCCGCCCGGGCTTCCATGACGAGCTGAGCGACTACACCAGCCGCCTGCTCGACGGCCTCCAACAACGCGCCGATGCTGCCGGCATTCCGTTCGTGACCACCCAGGCCGGTGGCATGTTCGGCCTGTACTTCAGCGGTGCCGACGACATCGTGACATTCGATGACGTGATGGCCAGCGATGCCAACCTGTTCAAGCGCTTCTTCCACCTGATGCTTGACGGTGGCGTGTACCTGGCACCTAGCGCGTTCGAAGCCGGCTTCACTTCGATCGCCCACGGCGAAGCCGAGCTGAAACTGACCCTGGATGCCGCGGAGCGTGCATTTGCCGCGTTGAAATAAGTGCTGCAAGGCTGACGTTGGCGATCGCCAGCGTCAGCTTTCACCTACACGCACGCGTATTTTCCTACCGATCTGTCGATAATCCCCCGTAAACCGGGAGATATATTCCCCGCGCAGCAGAAAAACGAGTAAAGACTTTGTAAGGATGGCCCTGCTTATTTCATAATGCGCGCTTATTGGATCCCCTCGACGGGTCCGCGTGCCCTTCAGAGGTAAGTCGATTCCCATGAACCGCACCGGCCGCATCCTCGCACTGGGCTGCCTGTTGCTCCTTCAACCCCTGCTCGCGCTCGCACAAGCAGGCGGTAACTCGTTGTTGATCCCAGCGATGGGTCGCTGCACCCTCAATACCCAGCCGCAAGATCTGGAACAGGCGCTCGCTGCCTGCCAGAAAGCCTCGGATGAAGGCGATGCGCAGGCGCAATACGAACTGGGCGAGTTTTACTACGCGGGTAAAAACACCCCGCGTGACCTCGACAAAGCCCTGAGCTACTTCGAAAAGGCCTCCCTGCAAGGCCACGCCCAGGCACAGTTCAAACTCGGCACCATGTTCTTCCACGGCGAAGGCGTACAGGCCAACAACATCCAGGCCTACATCGTGCTGAAAATGGCCGCGGTCAATGGCGCCGAAGATGCGCTGGACACCGCGGACGAAGTCGCCGAGAAGATGCCCCGCGAAGAACTGGAAATCGCCACCCAGGTGCTGGGGCAGATTTTCCGCAAATACCTGATGGAACTGCAGAGCGCCGATGGGCGTACGCCTTTTTCGCCGTTGCCCTGATTCAGTACCGACCTTCCCGGCCCCATCGCGGGCAAGCCCGCTCCCACAGGTTTCACCGATCTCACAACGGTGTTGATCCTGTGGGAGCGGGCTTGTCGAGGCGTCGAACCGTCGCGATAGGCGCGACTCGGTCTTAAGCCTACTTTTCAGGCACCGGCATCGGAAACGGCATCACATTGCCAACGCCTGCGCGCGCTTCGCTGATTTTCGGCGTACCCAGGCGCTCGACTTCATCGATGCGCACAATCGAATGCATCGGTACAAAGCTGCGCACGACACCTTCGAACTGCGCCTTGAGTTTCTCTTCGCTCGGGTCGACCACCACCTGCGTGCGCTCGCCAAAGACGAATTCTTCCACTTCCAGGAACCCCCACAGATCACTCTGATAGATCTGCTTGGCGTACATTTCGAACACCTGGCCCTGGTTGAGGAAAATCACCTTGTAGATTGGAGCTTCACGTTTGGTCATGGCGGGCGAGGAACACATCGGGGATAAAATGAGGGCGCAAACTATAGCATAGCCACCGGACGCACAGCGGTAGGAACCTGGGGGCTTGTTCCCTATAATGCGCGGTTCTTTGAATCACGTGATGACTGTATCCATGGCCAAGAAGCTTTACATCGAAACCCACGGTTGCCAGATGAACGAGTACGACAGCTCGCGCATGGTCGATCTGCTGGGTGAACACCAGGCCCTGGAAGTCACCGCTCGCGCCGAAGATGCCGACGTGATTCTGCTTAACACCTGTTCGATCCGCGAACGCGCCCAGGATCGGGTGTATTCCCAACTCGGCCGCTGGCGCGAACTGAAACTGGCCAATCCAGACATGGTCATCGCTGTCGGCGGTTGCGTGGCCAGTCAGGAAGGCGCCGCGATCCGCGACCGTGCTCCCTACGTAGACGTGGTGTTCGGCCCACAGACCTTGCACCGCCTGCCGGAAATGATCGACGCCGCGCGCATCAGTAAACTGCCGCAAGTCGACGTGTCGTTCCCGGAAATCGAAAAATTCGACCACCTGCCCGAACCACGCATCGATGGCCCGAGTGCCTACGTGTCGGTCATGGAAGGTTGCAGCAAGTACTGTACGTTCTGCGTGGTGCCCTACACCCGTGGCGAGGAAGTCAGCCGGCCGTTCGATGACGTGATCGCCGAAATCATTCACCTGGCCGAAAACGGCGTGCGTGAAGTGACCTTGCTGGGCCAGAACGTCAACGGTTATCGCGGAACCACCCACGACGGGCGTCTGGCGGACCTGGCAGAACTGATTCGTGTGGTGGCCGCTGTCGATGGCATCGACCGCATTCGCTACACCACTTCCCATCCGCTGGAGTTTTCCGACAGCCTGATCCAGGCCCACGCCGAAGTGCCGGAACTGGTGAAGCACCTGCACCTGCCGGTGCAATCGGGCTCGGACCGGATCCTGGCCGCGATGAAACGCAATCACACGGCGCTGGAATACAAGTCCAAGCTGCGCAAGCTGCGCGCCGCCGTGCCGGGCATTTGCATCAGCTCGGACTTCATTGTGGGTTTCCCGGGGGAAACAGAGAAAGACTTCGAACAGACCATGAAACTGATCGAAGACGTCGGTTTCGACTTCTCCTATTCATTCGTCTACAGCCAGCGTCCGGGCACGCCGGCGGCCGATCTGGCAGACGAGACCCCGGAAGAACTGAAAAAGGAACGCCTGAACGCCCTGCAACATCGCCTGAACCAGCAGGGTTTCGAGATCAGCCGACAAATGGTCGGCTCTGTCCAGCGCATCCTGGTGACCGATTACTCGAAAAAAGACCCCGGCGAGCTGCAAGGCCGGACCGAAAATAATCGTATCGTCAACTTTCGCTGCGACAATCCAACCCTGATCGGACAGTTCGCCGACGTGCACATCGATGCCGCACAACCGCACTCATTGCGGGGTTCGCTGATCCAATAACGGCCTGTAGGAGCGGGCTTGCCCGCCATTGCGGGGTGTCAGATGGCAAATCTCTGAATGACACACCGCAATCGCGGGCAAGCCCGCTCCTACAGTGTTAGTGGCGACCTTACTTTTTTGAGCTTTCGCACCCGCGCCGCTGGCGTTATCCTTGATTTCAACTTAATTGCCCCAGGGCGGCTAAATACGACCTTGAACGCACCCATAGAACCACATCGTTTTATTCTCGAGCCCTTTGAGGCTCGCCGCTTCGCCAATCTGTGCGGGCAATTCGACGAGCACCTGCGCTTGATCGAACAGCGCCTGAGCATCGAGATCCGCAACCGCGGCAATCAGTTCGAGCTGATCGGCGACCCCAAGCACACCACCTCCGCGGAAAACCTCCTGCGCCGCCTGTATCGTGAAACCAAGGGGACCGACCTGTCTCCGGACATGGTTCACCTGTTCCTGCAGGAATCGGCCGTCGAACAGCTGGACAACGTGTCTGCATCCGAACCTTCCGTGGCCCTGCGCACCAAGAAAGGCATGATTCGCCCACGCGGCTTGAATCAGCTGCGCTACGTGAAGGAAATCCTCGGCAACGATATCAATTTCGGCATCGGCCCAGCCGGTACCGGCAAGACCTATCTGGCCGTTGCCTGTGCGGTAGACGCGCTGGAACGCGAACAGGTGCGTCGCATCCTGCTGGTTCGTCCGGCGGTTGAAGCCGGTGAGAAGCTGGGCTTCCTGCCGGGCGACCTGTCGCAGAAAATCGACCCGTACCTTCGCCCGCTCTACGATGCACTCTATGAAATGCTCGGTTTCGAATACGTGGCCAAGCTGATCGAGCGCCAGGTGATCGAAGTTGCGCCGCTGGCCTACATGCGCGGCCGTACGCTGAATAACAGCTTCATCATCCTCGACGAAAGCCAGAACACCACCGTCGAGCAGATGAAGATGTTCCTGACCCGGATCGGGTTCGGCTCGACCGCAGTCATCACCGGTGACATCACCCAGGTCGATTTGCCACGCGGCACCAAATCCGGGCTGCACCACGTGATCGAAGTGCTCAAGGACGTGCCGGGCATCAGCTTCACGCACTTCCAGCCCAAGGACGTCGTGCGCCATCCGCTGGTTCAGCGCATTGTCGAAGCCTATGAGCGCTTCGAAACCCGCGCAGCCGAAGATGCAGCCGCCAAGGATAGCCGTCGCGATGCTTGAGCTTGACGTGCAAATCGCGACCCAAGCGTGCGCCCCCGCCGAAGCCGAGTTCCGCCAATGGTGCGAGCTGGCCCTGCGCCAGCGGACCGCCGACTCGGAGATGACCATTCGCCTGGTCGATGAACCCGAGGGTCGTGAACTCAATAACACCTGGCGGCAAAAGGACTATGCCACCAACGTCCTGTCGTTTCCTGCCGATGTGCCCGACGAATTTCTCGATATCCCCTTGCTGGGCGATCTGGTGATCTGCGTGGCAGTGGTTGAGCGTGAAGCCGCCGAACAAGGCAAGGAACTCAAGGCCCATTGGGCACATCTGGTGATCCACGGCTGCTTGCATCTGCTCGGTTATGACCATATAGATGACGACGAAGCCGAAGAAATGGAAGCACTGGAACGTACCTTGCTTGCAGAGTTGGGCTACCCCGATCCGTACGCGGACGACGAAACATCCACTATCGTAACAACCAAGGATTCAGAGTAATCGCTATGAGCGAAGATCGATCGAGCAACGGGCAGAAGTCATGGCTGGGTAAGCTCACCCAGGCTTTTGCCCACGAGCCGAAAAACCGCCAGGAGCTGCTGGAGCTGCTGCGCGACGCGCACCAAAACAAGTTGCTGGACAGCGAAGCGCTGGCCATCGTCGAAGGCGCCATCCAGGTTGCAGACCTGCAAGTCAGGGACATCATGGTTCCCCGCTCGCAGATGGTCAGCATCAAGGCGACCCAGACACCCCGCGAGTTCCTGCCCGCCGTGGTCGACTCCGCCCACTCGCGCTATCCGGTCATCGGCGAAAGCCACGATGATGTGATGGGCGTGCTGCTGGCCAAGGACTTGCTGCCGTTGATCCTCAAGGAAAACGGCGACAGCTTCAACATCAAGGACCTGCTGCGCCCGGCCACTTTCGTGCCCGAGTCCAAGCGCCTGAACGTACTGCTGCGCGAATTCCGCGCCAACCATAACCACATGGCCATCGTCATCGACGAATACGGCGGTGTGGCGGGTCTGGTGACCATCGAAGACGTGCTGGAACAGATTGTCGGCGACATCGAAGACGAGCATGACGTTGAAGAGGACAGCTACATCAAGCCCCTGCCCAGCGGTGACTTCCTGGTCAAGGCGCTGACGCCGATCGAGAACTTCAACGAGTTCTTCGACAGCGAGTTTTCCAACGATGAATTCGATACCGTCGGTGGCCTGGTGATGAGCGCATTCGGACATTTGCCCAAACGCAATGAAATCACCGAAATCGGTCCTTACCGCTTCCGCATCCTGAACGCCGACAGCCGTCGGATTCACTTGCTACGCCTGACCCCTATCGCTCGCTGAATCCAAGGATTGAAATGCGTCGTATGACCCGCCCCGGCTGGCCCGGTAACCTGCTGGCCGTGGCGGCCGGTGCAATCACCACCCTGGCCCTGGCCCCGTTCGATATCTGGCCACTGGCATTGCTGGCGGTCGGCCTCTTTTACGTGGGCCTGCGTGAGTTGAGCCCCCGCCAGGCACTGGGCCGAGGCTGGTGCTTCGGTTTCGGCCTGTTTGGCGCCGGCACCAGTTGGATCTATTACAGCATCCACAACTTCGGCGGTGCCTCGGTGTTGCTGGCCGGTTTCCTGATGCTGCTGTTCACCGCTGCGATTGCCTGGTTCTTCGCCCTGCCTGCCTGGGTCTGGGCACGCTGGCTGCGCCGCAACGAGGCGCCTCTGGCCGATGCCATGGCATTTGCCGCCTTGTGGGTCGGCCAGGAAGCGTTTCGCGGCTGGTTCCTCACCGGTTTCCCATGGCTGTATTCCGGTTACAGCCAACTTGACGGCCCGTTGGCTGGCCTTGCCCCCGTGGGTGGCATGTGGCTGGTGTCTTTCACCCTGGCGCTGACGGCTGCCCTGATCGTGAACGCGCCACGACTGATCAGCAATGGTCGCAAGGGCTTCGTGGCAGCGGGAGCGTTGCTGTTGATCGGCCCCTGGATAGCCGGCATCGCGCTCAAGCACCATGCCTGGACCAGCCCATCGGGGGCGCCGCTGACCGTGGCCGCGATCCAGGGCAATATCGAACAAAGCATGAAATGGGACCCGGCACAGCTCAACTCGCAATTGGCGCTGTACCGCGACATGAGCTTTCGCTCCAAGCCGGTCGACCTGCTGATCTGGCCGGAAACGGCGGTGCCGGTGCTCAAGGAGTCCGCCGAGGGCTACCTGAGCATGATGGGAAATTTCGCCGCCGAGCGTAAGAGCGCACTGATCACCGGTGTCCCGATTCGCCAGGAAGTCCATCACCAGAAGCGTTTCTTCAACGGCATCACCGTGGTGGGCGAAGGCGATGGCACCTACCTCAAGCAGAAGCTGGTGCCGTTCGGCGAATACGTACCACTACAGGATGTGCTGCGTGGGCTGATCGCATTCTTCGACCTGCCAATGTCGGACTTCGCCCGTGGCCCCGCCGATCAGGCCATGCTCCAGGCCAAGGGCTACCAGATTGCACCGTTCATCTGCTACGAAGTGGTTTATCCAGAGTTCGCCGCCGGCCTGTCCGCCCGCAGTGATCTGTTGCTGACCATCAGCAACGACACCTGGTTCGGCACTTCCATCGGGCCGTTGCAACACTTGCAGATGGCGCAGATGCGCGCGCTCGAGGCGGGCCGCTGGATGATCCGTGCCACCAACAACGGCGTGACCGGACTGATCAACCCGTTCGGCCAGATTACCGAGCAGATCCCGCAGTTCGAACGCGGTGTCCTGTACGGCGAAGTGGTGCCAATGCACAACCTCACGCCCTACCTGCAATGGCGTTCGTGGCCGCTGATCACTGTCTGTGTGCTGCTGTTTGGTTGGGCGCTAGTGGCGAGCCGGATGGCCAAGACGGTCTAGGGCTGCGACGATCGTTCCCCTCGGGGAACGATCCAGCTTCAGCGATAAAACAACGAATACCCGACCTGCCCCACCGCTTCGTTCATCAACTGCCCGCTCTGCCAGATCGACTTGAGCTCCGGCATCCAGCCGCCCAAAGGGCGGGCATTGTCAACGCCCAGAAAACCCACCGGTGCCGGCACCACTTCAAACCCCGCGCGCTCGAAGCTCCAGACCGAGCGCGGCATGTGCCAGGCGTGAGTTACGACCACCACGCGCTTGATTCCCTGTGGCAGCAACACCTCGGCGCTGAACTGCGCGTTTTCCCAGGTGGTGCGGCTGCGCTCTTCCTGCCAGCGCACGGTGACGCCGAAGTCGTCTCGCAGGGAGTCCGCCATCAACCTGGCTTCCGAAGGTGGCGTGCCGTAATGCAACCCACCCGTGGTCAGTACTGGCAAGCCCGAAGCCTTGGCCAGCCTCGCGGCATAACGCTCTCGCTCGAGGCCCACACCGGTTGGCTGGTCAGCCCCCCAGGCAGGGTCGCCACGTTCACGCCCCGACCCCAGCACCACAATGGCGTCGGCATGCTGCCCGAGCGTTGCCCATTCATCGCGAGCCAGCGGCGGGATGCGCTCAAGGGCACCGGCGCTCCATTGCACCACCACCGGCAGGCTCATCAACCACAACCCACCCAGACCGAGCGCGAAGCACGCACCGGCCAAGCGTGGCCTGGAACGACGAAACCACCAGGCGAGCGCAAGCAATAGCAACAAGATGCCGGGGGGCAGCAGCAGTTGTTTGATGAAATAACGAAAGGCATCGAGCATCTCCATAAGATGCCCGAAGCCTAAGTGGGTTGGCGCAATGCGACAACAGATGTGCAAGGACCAGGCTTTAAAAAACCCTGCGTCATGACTTCAAGTGCCCTCACTTGAACTGCAGAGACCGGACCTTTACCGCGTCCCTGTCAGGTGCCTTGCCCTTGAGCCAGATGATCTTGGCCGAACGTGGTGCGTCGAGTTGCTTCACTGCTTCTGACAGGCATCCGTGTGTTTCACGTTCACTGCGATCCAGATAAGCCTTGACCAATGCAAACTCTGCGGGGCTCAGGCCACGCAGTTCCAGCTCCAGGGGACGCTCATCGCGCAGCCGACCAGCCGTTTTTGCGGCGTCCAGGGCGATTCCCAGACGATCGATCAATTTTTCGTAAAGCTCGGGTTTTGTCGCTTTTTGCTGTAACTCAACCATCCCTCACCTCATTGAAGATAAGACTCACTCCCCATTTAGAGCTTAGCTTCGATGGGCAAACCGGCTGAATGCCGCGACCAACGGACCTCGCAGCGTTTTTTGCAGGACGCGCGGCCGCAATCAGCGTTTCCCTCGGTAGAGTGCGGTCATGTATGCTACGGCGCTTCCTGTAACTCCACTTCCAGCTCGCCTGGACAGCGAAACGCCGATTTGGCGTGATCAGCGTCCAGCGTTGCATTGAAGAGGATTAGGCCACCCCTATTCAGTTCAAAAGTAGCCATGCACGAACAATATCAGCCCCGTGAAATCGAAGCCGCCGCCCAGTCGTTCTGGGACGAGCAAAAGTCCTTTGAAGTCAGTGAACAGCCAGGCAAGGAGACTTACTACTGCCTGTCGATGTTCCCTTACCCCAGCGGCAAGCTGCACATGGGGCACGTGCGCAACTACACCATCGGCGACGTGATCTCCCGCTATCAGCGCATGCAAGGCAAGAACGTCCTGCAACCCATGGGTTGGGACGCTTTTGGCATGCCGGCGGAAAACGCCGCGATGAAGAACAACGTAGCGCCCGCCAAATGGACCTACGAAAACATCTCCTACATGAAATCCCAGCTGCGCAGCCTGGGCCTGGCCGTGGACTGGTCCCGTGAGGTGACCACCTGCAAGCCCGATTACTACCGCTGGGAACAATGGCTGTTCACCCGCCTGTTCGAAAAGGGTGTGATCTATCGCAAGAACGGAACCGTGAACTGGGACCCGATCGACCAGACCGTACTGGCCAACGAGCAGGTGATCGATGGTCGCGGCTGGCGTTCCGGCGCGCTGATCGAAAAGCGCGAAATCCCGATGTACTACTTCAAGATCACTGCCTACGCGGATGAACTGCTGGAGAGCCTCGACGAACTGACCGGCTGGCCTGAACAGGTCAAGACCATGCAGCGCAACTGGATCGGCAAGTCACGCGGCATGGAAGTGCAGTTCCCGTACGACGTCGATTCCATCGGCGAAGCCGGCGCGTTGAAAGTCTTCACCACCCGTCCGGACACCCTGATGGGCGCGACCTATGTGGCCGTGGCCGCCGAGCACCCGCTGGCTGCCCTGGCCGCGCAAAACAACCCTGAGCTGCAAGCGTTCATCGCCGAATGCAAGGGCGGCAGCGTCGCTGAAGCCGACGTCGCCACGCAGGAGAAAAAAGGCCTGCCGACCTCGCTGTTCGTCGAGCACCCGCTCACCGGTGAAAAACTGCCGGTGTGGGTCGCCAACTACGTGCTGATGCATTACGGCGACGGCGCCGTCATGGCCGTACCGGCTCACGACGAGCGCGATTTCGAATTCGCCACCAAGTACAGCCTGCCGATCAAGTCGGTGGTACGCACCAGTTCCGGCGACACCAACCCGGCACCGTGGCAGGACGCCTACGGCGAACACGGCACCCTGATCAACTCCGGCGAATTCGACGGTCTGGATTTCCCTGGCGCCTTCGACGCCATCGAAGTGGCGCTGATCAAGAAAAACCTCGGTGCCTCGCGCACCCAGTTCCGCCTGCGCGACTGGGGCATCAGCCGCCAGCGCTACTGGGGCTGCCCGATCCCGATCATCCACTGCACCCAATGCGGCGACGTGCCGGTGCCGGAAGATCAACTGCCGGTCGTACTGCCTGAAGATGTCGTACCCGATGGCGCTGGTTCGCCATTGGCGCGCATGCCCGAGTTCTACGAGTGCAGTTGCCCGAAATGCGGCCAGCCTGCCAAGCGTGAAACCGACACCATGGACACCTTCGTCGAGTCTTCGTGGTACTACGCCCGTTACGCCTCGCCGCACTTCGAGGGTGGCCTGGTGGAAAAATCCGCAGCCGACCACTGGTTGCCGGTGGATCAGTACATCGGCGGCATCGAACACGCCATTCTTCACCTGCTCTATGCGCGCTTCTTCCATAAGCTGATGCGTGACGAAGGCCTGGTGAGCTCCAATGAGCCATTCAAGAACCTGCTGACCCAGGGCATGGTGGTCGCCGAGACTTATTATCGTCGCGAAGCCAACGGTGCCTACACCTGGTTCAACCCGGCGGACGTCGAACTCGAGCGTGACAGTAAAGCCAAGGTCATCAGCGCGAAATTGATCGCCGACGGTCTGCCGGTGGAAATCGGCGGCACCGAAAAGATGGCCAAGTCGAAGAACAACGGCGTCGACCCGCAATCGATGATCGATCAGTTCGGCGCCGACACCTGCCGCCTGTTCATGATGTTCGCCTCGCCACCTGACATGAGCGCCGAGTGGTCCGACTCCGGCGTTGAAGGCTCGCACCGTTTCCTCAAGCGCGTATGGCGCCTGGCGCAGGCCCATGTCACCCAGGGCCTGCCGGGCAAGCTGGATGTCACCCGCCTGAATGACGAGCAGAAAGCCGTTCGCCGCTCGATCCACCTGGCCATCAAGCAAGCCAGCCACGACGTCGGCCAGAACCACAAATTCAACACGGCCATCGCCCAGGTGATGACGCTGATGAACGTGCTGGAAAAAGCCGCACAAGGCACTGAGCAGGATCGCGCCCTGGTCCAGGAAGGACTGGAAGCCGTGACCCTGCTGCTGGCCCCGATCACCCCGCACATCAGCCACGAGCTGTGGACTCGTCTGGGTCACTCCGGCGCGGTCATCGACGCCCAATGGCCAGTTCAGGATGAAAGCGCCCTGGTTCAGGACAGCCTGCAACTGGTCATTCAGGTCAATGGCAAGCTGCGTGGCCAGATCGAAATGCCGGCCAGCGCAACCCGCGAAGAAGTCGAAGCCGCTGCACGTGCCAATGAAAACGTGCTGCGCTTCGTCGACGGCCTGACTATTCGTAAAGTGATCGTGGTGCCTGGGAAACTGGTCAACATCGTCGCCAGCTAATTGGATCAGGCGCCGGGCAAGCCTGGCGCCGAGTAAAACCTTTCGGGTCGTACAAGCGGCCCACCTGGTTTCAAGGGGAGCAACAAGATGATCAAACGCAATTTGCTGGTGATGGGCCTTGCGGTCCTGTTGAGCGCCTGCGGTTTTCAGCTGCGCGGCACCGGCACCACCGAACTGACGATCAAGGAACTCGACGTCAGCGCGCGCAATGCCTATGGCGAAACCGTCACGCAATTGCGCCAGGTATTGGAAAGCAGCGGCGTCAAGGTATCGACTGGTGCGCCTTACAAGCTGATCCTGACCGATGAGCAGGACTCCCAGCGCATCCTCAGCTACGCGGGCGCCGGTCGTACGGGCGAGTACCAGGTCACCAAAGTGCTCAGCTACGACATCCGTGATCACGGCAACCTGCCGCTGCTGAGCGACAAACTGGAAGTGCAAAAGGTCTTCATCCACGACGGCAACAACCTGGTCGGCTCCGACCAGGAAGCCAACGATGCTCGCCAGGAAATGCGCCGCGAACTGGTACAGCGCATGATGTTGCGCCTGCAACAACTGACACCGACCCAACTGGATCAGCTGCAACAGACCGCCGATGCCAAGGCCAAGGCGGAAGCCGCAGCACTGGAAGCCGCACGCAAGGCTGAAGCGGAAACCCCGCGTCAGTCGCCTCTCGAAATCCCGCAGCAATAAGACTGGCGGGGCGCCCAGGCGCCCCGCTCGCCGCCGCCTATGAAACTCGCCCCCGCTCAACTCGCCAAACACCTGCAAGGCTCGCTCGCGCCTGTCTACATCATCAGCGGCGATGACCCGCTGCTGTGCCAGGAAGCGGCTGACGCCATCCGTGCCGCCGCCCGCCAACAGGGTTTCGACGAGCGCCAGGTATTCGCTGCTGACGCCAATTTCGATTGGGGCACCTTGCTTCTGGCCGGTGCCAGCATGTCGCTGTTCGCGGAAAAACGCCTGCTGGAGTTACGCCTGCCTTCAGGCAAGCCTGGCGACAAAGGGGCGGCGGCACTGATCGAGTATTGCTCGCGTCCGGCCGAAGACACGGTGCTGCTGATCAGCCTGCCAAAGCTGGATGGCAGCGCGCAGAAAACCAAGTGGGGCAAGGCACTGGTCGAAGGCCAGCAGACCCAGTTCGTGCAGATCTGGCCGGTGGATGCCAGCCAGTTACCGAGCTGGATCCGTCAGCGCCTGTCCCAGGCCGGGCTCTCCGCCAGCCAGGACGCGGTGGAACTGATCGCGGCGCGAGTCGAAGGCAACCTGCTGGCCGCTGCCCAGGAAATCGAAAAGCTCAAGCTGATGGCCGAAGCCGGGCAGATCACCGTCGAAACCGTTCAGGCAGCGGTGGCCGACAGTGCCCGCTTCGATGTCTTCGGCTTGACCGATGCGATTCTCAACGGCGAAGCGGCCCACGCGCTGCGCATGCTTGAAGGGCTGCGCGGAGAGGGTGTCGAGCCACCGGTGATTCTCTGGGCCCTGGCCCGCGAACTGCGTCTGCTGGCTAACCTGTCCTTGCAATACAGCCAGGGCGTGCCGTTGGACAAGGCATTCAGTTCGGCCCGACCGCCGGTCTGGGACAAGCGCAAACCGCTGATGAGCAAAGCGCTGCAACGCTATTCGGCGCAACGCTGGGCGCAGTTGTTACTCGAGGCACAGCGCATTGACGCGCAGATCAAGGGCCAGGCTGCGGGCTCGCCGTGGATGAGCCTGAGCCGCCTGTCGCTGCTGATGGCTGGCCAACGTCTTCCGCTGCCTGCTGAATAAGCGCCTTTCGTCGCCGAAAACTCCTACGCATTGCAGGGGCTGGACAGACCCCCCACTTCGGCAGATTATTGCGCGCGTAAAACCCCTCATTCGAGAGATCCGCTCATGAGCAAAAAGCCATCGCGTAATGGCCATAACAAGGCCAAATCCATCGTCGCCCAGCCCCTGTTCCGCAGCCGTCAGGAACGAGCCGGCAAGGGCAAAGGCAGCTACCGCCGCGAAGCCTTCCAGTCTGACAACTGGGAGGCTTCTTACTTTCTGGCCGCCTGAAAGGCAAGCCACCGCTCAACATGTTAAGGTCTGCACCTGATTCGTATTCCCTGGACCCGTGCATGCCCTTTTGTATTACTCGTCGTTGGCATCTGCGCCAATTGATCGCTGCCTCCAGCCTCATTCTGCTTGTCGCCTGTGCGGAAAAACCCACCGCCGCCGACGCCCAGCCGCTTCAGACCGTTCCCGTCTCGTCAGCTCCCGCGGTGATTGCTCCCGTTGTGCCGACCGGCGAAAACCTCGACATCCAGCCGACCCAGACCTTCGCGCAATGGCAAGCCGGTTTCCGCAAGGATGCCCTGGCCGCCGGTATTCGCGCCGACCTGTTCGACCGCGCCTTCGCCAACGTCAGCCTGGACACCAGCGTGATCCGCGCCGACCGCAGCCAGCCGGAGTTTTCCCGCCCGGTGTGGGAATACCTTGACGGTGCTCTGTCGCCGCTGCGTGTGCGCAAGGGCCAGGCGTTGCTCAGCCAGTATTCGGACATCCTGCAAAGCATCGAACAGCGCTACGGCGTCGATCGCCGCGCCCTGGTCGCGGTGTGGGGCATGGAGAGCAACTTCGGCCAGTTCCAGGGCAGCAAATCGGTCATCAACTCCCTGGCGACCCTGGCCTACGAGGGGCGGCGCCCCGGTTTCGCCCATGCCCAATTGATCGCAGCGCTGCAGATCCTGCAACAGGGCGACATCGCGCCGGAAAAAATGCTCGGTTCCTGGGCCGGCGCCATGGGCCAGACCCAGTTCATCCCAACCACCTACAACACCCACGCCGTGGACTTCGATGGCGACGGGCGCCGCGACATCTGGGGCAGCGCCACCGACGCGCTGGCCTCGACCGCGCACTACCTGCAAAGCTCCGGTTGGCAGCAAGGTCAACCGTGGGGTTTTGAAGTCCAGCTCCCGGGCAATTTCGACTACGTGCTGGCCGACGGCTCGATTCGCAAGAGCGTCGCCGAGTGGCAGCAACTGGGCGTCAAACTGCCGAACGGCGGACGGGCTCCAGCGGGCGCGGAACAGTTGTCGGCTGCGCTATTGCTGCCAGCCGGCTATCGCGGCCCGGCGTTTCTGGTGCTCGATAACTTTCGCGCGATCCTCAAATACAACAACTCCTCGTCTTATGCACTGGCCGTCAGCCTGCTGTCCGAGCGCTTTGATGGCGCCGGCCTGATCGCTGGATCCTGGCCCAAGGATGACCTGCCGCTGAGCCGCACCGAGCGGATCGAGCTGCAGAATCTGCTAAGCGCGCAAAAGTACGACGCAGGGGCTGCGGACGGGATCATTGGCGCCAACACCCGCAAGGCGATCCGCAGTGCCCAGCAGTCGTTCGGCTGGCCGGCGGATGGGTATCCGACGCATAAGTTGCTTGAAGGGCTGCGCAACCGCTAAAAGCATCGCGGGCAAGCCCGCACCCACAGGGTTCCAGGGTGTACGCAAATTTTTGTGTTCACCACAAAACACTGTGGGAGCGGGCTTGCTCGCGAAGACTGACTGACAGGCGCCTAAGATTCAGCGCCCGACCACCACATCCTGCTCCAACACCAACTCCTGCCGCCCCGCATCCAGCCGCACCAGTGCCCCCATTGGCAAGGTCAGGTTCGGATCGCAGTGTCCACTGCGCCAGCCACTCAGCACCGGAATCCGCAACGGTTCGAAGGTCTGCTTGAGCAAGCGCTCCAGAGCTGCCGCATCCACCCCCGCGACATCCCCGCAGATCACCCCGCGCAACCGGGCAAGTGTGCCGGCCAGGCGCAGGTGGGTCAGCAGCCGATCGATGCGATACAACGGCTCGTTGATGTCTTCGATGAACAGGATGATGCCCTCGGCATCGATTTCGTAGGGTGTGCCCATCGTTGCGGCGATCATCGAGAGATTACCGCCCAGCAAGCGTCCGTGTGCGACACCTGGCTCAACAGTGGCCAACGGATAATCCTGCGGGTGCGCCAGGGTACTCCCCGCCCTCACCTGCCCCCTGAGCATGTTGAAAAAGGACGCCTCGGTGGGTTGGCGCTTGTCGCCCAGCAGGTCGGCATTGAGCAACGGACCATGAAAGGTGACAAACCCGGCATATCGGTTGATCGCCAGGTGCAACGCCGTGATGTCGCTGTAGCCGATGAACGGTTTGGCGTGGCTTTTCAACAGCTCGAAATCAATGCGATCGAGCAGGCGCGGCGTGCCGTATCCGCCCCGTAGGCAGATAATGGCATCTACCTCGTCGTCGGCGAATGCCGCGTGCAGGTCATTGAGTCGTACGTCATCAGTGCCCGCCAGGTAGCCATCCTGTTCATAGACACCGGGAAAGATGCGCATCGCATAACCGCGAGCGCGCATCCAGGCGAGGGCCTTATCGGTGTCCAGCGTCGCTGGACCTGCCGGCGCGATCACGCCGATCAGCCCGTGCGTCGGCAATGCCGGCACCGGTGTATGAGGAAACAGTGTAGGGGTCGGTCGAACGGTCATCCATGAATCTCCCTGCGCAATACATCAACACAGTAGTCAGGAACGGGGATAAACAGAAGAGGAAGACGCGCCAGACAAAAAAATACCCGCGAGACCGGTCAGGCCCCGCGGGTATTTCGACTGGATCAGGACGACATCAGCTCGGCCTTGACCAGCTTCGCCTGCTCATCGGCGTGGTACGAGGAGCGTACCAGCGGGCCGGAGGCGACGTTCTTGAAGCCCATCTTGTAACCTTCTTCGGCGAACCAGGCGAAAGTATCCGGGTGCACGAAGCGTTGCACCGGCAAGTGGCTACGGGACGGTTGCAGGTACTGGCCCAGGGTCAGCATGTCGATATCGTGTTCACGCATGCGCTTCATGACTTCGATGACCTCCTCGTCCGTCTCGCCCAGGCCGAGCATCAGGCCGGACTTGGTCGGAATATGCGGCATCATCTGCTTGAAGCGTTGCAGCAGTGTCAACGACCACTGGTAGTCCGAACCCGGGCGCGCAGCCTTGTACAGGCGCGGCACGGTTTCCAGGTTGTGGTTGAACACATCCGGCGGCTCGGCAGCGGTGATTTCCAGTGCGATGTCCATACGGCCACGGTAGTCCGGAACCAGCGTTTCGAGCTGCACGTTCGGCGACAGCTTGCGGATCTCGCGGATGCAGTCGGCAAAGTGCTGGGCACCGCCGTCACGCAGGTCGTCGCGATCCACCGAGGTGATCACCACGTATTTGAGCTTCAGGTCAGCGATGGCGATGGCCAGGCTTTCCGGCTCGTTGACGTCCAATGGCTTCGGACGACCGTGGCCCACGTCGCAGAATGGGCAACGACGGGTGCAGATGTCGCCCATGATCATGAAGGTCGCGGTGCCGCCGGAGAAGCACTCACCCAGGTTAGGGCAGGAGGCTTCTTCGCAGACGCTGTGCAGCTTGTGTTTGCGCAGCAGGGCCTTGATGCGATCGACTTCCGGGGAAACCGGAATCCGCACACGGATCCAGTCGGGCTTCTTTGGCAATTCGGTGGTCGGAATGATCTTCACCGGGATGCGTGCAACCTTCTCGGCGCCGCGCAGCTTGACGCCGGCTTCTACCTTGGCACGCGGGGCCGGACGCTCGGTGACATCTTGCGTCGGGATGATGGTTTGCACTGCATCAGTAGTCATATCAGTCGATTCCGCCCGTTAGGGTCGTCTGCTCAGCATAGTCGAGGTGTTTGACGAGCTGCGCGCGCAGCCGGGCACTTACCTCGGCAAATTCAATCGATCCTGCATGGTCGCTCAGCTGGGTCATCGCCAGCCCGGCGTAGCCGCAGGGATTAATCCGTCGAAACGGCTCCAGGTTCATGTCCACGTTCAGGGCCAGGCCATGAAAAGAGCAACCATGGCGGATTCGCAAACCCAGTGAGGCAATTTTCGCCCCGCTGACATAGACGCCCGGCGCATCCGGCTTGGCCACGGCAGTGACGCCGTAACTGGCCAGCAACTCGATCAGGCAGCGCTCCATGCGAGTGACCAGATCACGCACGCCAAAGCCCAGCTTGCGCACGTCGAGCAACAGATAAGCCACCAATTGGCCAGGACCGTGATAGGTCACCTGGCCACCGCGATCGACCTGCACCACCGGTATGTCACCAGGTAGCAATAGATGCTCGGCCTTGCCGGCCTGCCCCTGAGTGAACACCGGCGGATGCTCCACCAGCCAGATTTCGTCGGCAGCATCGCTGCCACGTTCGTTGGTGAAGCGTTGCATGGCATGCCAGACCGGCTCATAAGCCATCTGGCCGAGCTCGCGAAAGCCGAGCGTGTCAGACATCACAGCACCATGTGCACGAAGCCGGTGGCCCGCAGTTCGCTGTTGATGTTGTACAGCTGATCTTGATCGGTGGCGACGATGTGCAACTGGATGGTGGTGTACTTGCCATTGCTGCTTTGACGTTCGTCCACACGCTGATCATTGATCTTGGCGTGTTTCTTGACGATGTCGATGATCTTGTCCCTGTTGCCCACACCCGTGTCGCTGATCACTTTAACCGGGTAGTCGACCTGGGGGAATTCGATCTTTGGCGCCTTTACTTCGGTATCGCTCATGGCGTAACGGCCTCGTAAGCCGTGCCAACGAGCATGGCCCCGCTCCGGGTAGGGGCAGGGCCATGCAGGTCAACACTGAATCAGTTGAACAAGCCGTAGAAGAATAGACGGATGCTATCCCACATGCGGCGGAAGATACCACCCTCTTCGACGCCGTCCAGAGCGATCAGGTCGGCGCTGTGCACCACCTTGTCGTCCAGTTTGACTTCGACTTTACCGATCACGTCACCCTTGGCGATGGGGGCAACCAGTTGCGGGTTCATGGTCATGCTGGCGGCAAGCTTTTTCAGCTGGCCTTTAGGCAGGGTCATGGTCAGGTCTTCAGCCAGGCCGGCCTTGACCTGGTTGGTCGCGCCCTTCCAGACAGGAGCCTGAGCCAGCTCAGTGCCTTTCTGGTAGAAAGTCTGGGTTTCGAAGAAACGGAAACCGTAGGTCAACAGCTTCTGGGTCTCGGAAGCACGGGCCACTTCGCTGTTGGTGCCGAACACCACGGCGATCAGGCGCATGCCATCACGTACGGCCGAAGACACCATGCAGTAGCCGGCTTCTTCGGTGTGGCCGGTTTTCAGACCGTCGACGGTCTTGTCGCGCCACAGCAGCAGGTTGCGGTTGGGTTGCTTGATGCCGTTCCAGAAGAACTCTTTCTGCGAGTAGATCGCGTAGTGAGCCGGGTCTTCGTGAATGATCGCGCGAGCCAGCACGGCCATGTCGTGAGCCGACGAGTAGTGCTCAGGATTCGGCAGACCGGTCGGGTTCATGAAGTGGCTGTTGGTCATGCCCAGGTCGGCCACGGTTTTGTTCATCATGTCGGCAAATGCATCTTCGCTGCCGGCGATGTGTTCGGAAAGCGCCACGCTGGCGTCGTTACCCGACTGGATGATGATGCCGTGCAGCAGGTCGCTGACGGTCACTTGTGAACCCACCTTGATGAACATCCGTGAACCACCGGTGCGCCACGCGTTCTCGCTGACGGTCACCGGATCGTTCTCGCCGATCTGGCCACGACGGATTTCCAGGGTGGCGATGTACGCGGTCATCAGCTTGGTCAGGCTGGCAGGCGGCAGGCGCTGGTCACCGTTGTTTTCGACCAGCACGTTACCGCTGCTGGCGTCCATCAGCACATAGGCCTTGGCGGCCAGTTGTGGTGGCGAAGGCATCATCTCGACCGCGAAGGCGGCTGGCGAAAGTAGCAGCGGGACTAGAAGGCACAGGCGTTTGGCAAAGGTGGTGATGTTCATCCGTCTCTCGAAATCGCTAATGGAAACTGCCCTAGGGCAAAACTAATCTGACAACCCTTGGGTCATCGCGTATTCAGTCGTTCACTCAGTAACCCTTGCCGGGCTTTTGTTCTTCAAGAGCCAACAACCTGGTCCACCCCCCGTACAGCAAGTGAACCGTCAATCAAGAACTACGTATTACTCGGCGGTGACCACGCTCGGCGAACCGAGATTGGCCAATCGCACACTGTTCTGCACTTGCTGGATTTCACCCGGCGAACCGATCGGCCCCAGGCGCACCCGATGCAGTGTTTGTTGGTTGCGCACGATCGAGCTGATGAACACCGGAGCGCTCACCATCCCGCTGAGCTTCGACCTCAGCAGTTCTGCAGCGTCCGGGTTGGCGAACGCGCCCACCTGAAGATACTGGCCAGACGCTGGTGCAGAAGCGTTTTTTTGCATCGATCTGCACGGGCACAACGGCCGCGGCGTGTTGCTGCGGCGGCGGTGTCCATTGCTCGACAGTGCCGGCGGACGCGGTAATGGCCGGCGCATTATTTTGCGCGACCTGCGGCTCGTTGAGCATCAACGGTGCCGGGCGACCTCTTTGTGCCCACCAGGTTTGAGGGTCGATGCCTTCGACCTTGACCCGGGCGGTACCGGTTTCGGCGTAACCGAGCTTCTTGGCGGCCGCGTAGGACAAATCGATGATGCGGTCCGAGTAGAACGGGCCACGGTCGTTGACCCGCAGGATCACCGTCTTGTTGTTGTCCAGGTTGGTCACCCGAACGTAACTGGGCAGTGGCAAGGTCTTGTGGGCGGCACTCATGCCGTACAGGTCATACACCTCGCCATTGGCGGTGTTCTGGCCGTGGAACTTGGTGCCATACCACGACGCCGTGCCCGAGGCGACGTAGGACTTGGATTCCTGGATCGGGAAATAGGTCTTGCCCAGCACTGTGTAGGGATTGGCCTTGTACGGGCCAGTGTGCAGGGTCGGCGTGGCATCCGGGATGCGCGAAACATCGACGTCCCACCACGGCGCGCCATCCTTGTGGGCGCGGTTGATGTCCAGCCCCGGCGCCGAACGCACCGCCGTGGAGGAAGACTTCTGGGACGGTGCGCGGCTGGTCGAGCAACTGGCGAGCAGCACCGCCAGGGCGGCGAATGCCATCAGCTTCAGGGGTTTATTCATAGGCAATGCCTGCATTACTTGACGCCCCGTGCTTGGACCAACTGCTCAGACAGTTGATGTACGGCCATGGCGTACATCACGCTGCGGTTATAACGCGTGATCGCGTAAAAATTCTTCAGGCCCATCCAGTATTCAGGACCTTTGTCACCTTCCAGGCGAAATGCCGTGACCGGCATATCATCGCGCAGCGCATCATGACTTGACCACCCCAGCGCTCGCAACTCCCCAACGGTTTTCGTCGGTTCGATGCCCGTGGTCAGTCCTTCGTCGACCTGCTCGCCCCGCACATCGGCACGGCTGACCACTGGCTCACCGGCTACCCAGCCGTGACGCTTGAAATAACTGGCGACACTACCGATGGCGTCGTCGGGGTTGGTCCAGATATTGATGTGGCCGTCACCGTCGAAATCCACCGCGTAAGCGCGAAAGCTGCTCGGCATGAACTGCGGCAAGCCCATCGCCCCGGCGTAGGAGCCTTTGAGGGTCAACGGGTCGACCTGCTCTTCCCGGGCCAACAACAGGAACTCACGCAACTCCTTGCGAAAGAATTCGGCACGAGGAGGATAGTCGAAACCCAGTGTCGACAAGGCATCAATTACGCGGAAATTGCCAGTATTGCGACCGAAAAAGGTCTCAACGCCGATGATCGAGACAATAACCTGTGCCGGAACGCCATATTCCTGCTCAGCGCGGGCCAGTACGGCCTCGTGCTGCCGCCAGAAATCCACACCACGGGCAATGCGCGCGTCGGTGATGAACATCGGGCGATATTCACTCCACTGCTTAACACGTTCAGCGGGTTTTGAAATCGCGTCGAGAATCGATTGCTTGCGCTCGGCTTCGCGGAACACGCCCATCAGCTGTTCACCGGCGAAACCGTAGTCGCGGGTCATTTCACCGACGAATTCGGCCACCTGTGGCGTGCCTTCGTAATCGCCGGCGCAGGCGTCCTGCGCGGTGCCGAGCAAGCCCACCAGGCCAAGCCATGGTGCATATCGAGCCGCCCAGCCATGCATTGCATGCATTGAAATCTTCACCTTATTCAAACTTGTGCGATCCACTTGCGATGGGTATGGATCGACATCAAAACCCCAAACGCTGACAGCAGCGTCACCAGCGAAGTTCCTCCGTAGCTAATGAACGGCAACGGCACCCCCACCACCGGCAGCAGGCCACTGACCATACCGATATTGACGAAAACATAAACAAAAAAGGTCATGGTCAAGGCGCCCGCGAGCAACTTGCCGAACAGGGTCTGCGCCTGGGCGGTAATCACCAGTCCGCGGCCGATCAGCAACAGATAGATCAGCAGCAACGCACAGATGCCCACCAGGCCGAACTCCTCACCCAACACCGCGATGATGAAGTCGGTGTGGCTTTCCGGGAGAAAGTCCAGGTGCGACTGGGTGCCCAGCAGCCAACCCTTGCCGAATACACCGCCGGAACCGATGGCCGCCTTCGACTGAATGATGTTCCAGCCGGTGCCCAACGGATCGCTTTCCGGATCGAGGAAGGTCAGCACGCGCTGCTTCTGGTAGTCGTGCATGACGAAAAACCACATGGCGACCGCTACTGGCACCGTCGCCGCGAGTACGCTGAGAATCCAGCGCCAGCGCAGCCCGCCCATGAACAACACGAACGCACCGCCCGCCAGAATCAACAGGGACGTGCCAAGGTCTGGCTGGCGCACGATCAGGATGAACGGCACACCGATCAACATCAGGCTCACCCCCACATGCTTGAGCTGCGGCGGTAAAGTGCGCTTGGACAAGTACCAGGCAATCGTTGCCGGCATCAGGATCTTCATGAATTCGGAAGGCTGGAAGCGGATCACCCCGGGGATGTTGATCCAGCGAGTCGCACCCATGGCGTTGTGCCCCATGATGTCCACCACCAGCAGCAGCAATACGCCGGCGACATAACCCAGCGGCACCCAGCGCGCCATGAAGCGCGGTTCGAACTGGGCGATGATGATCATGGAGGTGAGGCCGATACCGAACGAAGTCGCCTGCTTGGCCAGCAGGTCCCAACTCTTGCCGCTGGCCGAATACAGCACAAACAGGCTGCCGGCAGCCAGGGTCAGCAGCAAAATCAGCAACGGGCCATCGATGTGCATGCGTTGCAACAGCGTCGCACGGCGACGCATCACATCCTCGCTGGAGAGGATGCGGTCGAAATTACTCTTCACGGGCCGTAGCCTCCGCACTGATAGGGCTGGCGTATTCGGCTTTCAACCGACCGTCCTGGTCCAGCAGCCACGCGTCCATCACTTGACGCACCACGGGAGCGGCGACGCCGGAACCGGACTCGCCGTTCTCGACCATCACCGACACCACGATTTTGGGGTTATCCGCCGGGGCGAAGCCTACGAACAGGGCGTGGTCGCGATGGCGCTCCTGAACCTTGGAACGGTCATATTTTTCGCCCTGTTTGATCGCGACCACCTGGGCCGTACCACTCTTGCCGGCAATCCGGTATTGCGCGCCGATCGAAGCCTTGCGCGCCGTCCCGCGGGCGCCGTGCATCACCTGTTGCATGCCGTGATTGACCTTGGTCCAGTCGGACGGGTCGCGCAGGATGATGTCCGGCATCGGGTTGTCATCCTTGGGCCTTTCACCTTCCACGGTCTTGGCCAGGTGCGGACGGTTCCATACGCCTTTGTTGGCCACCAGCGCCGTGGCCTGGGCCAGTTGTAGCGGTGTGGACTGCATGTAGCCCTGGCCGATTCCGAGAATCAGTGTTTCGCCCGGGAACCAGGCCTGACGACGGGTTGCACGCTTCCACTCGCGGGAAGGCATCAACCCCGGCGACTCTTCAAACATGTCCAGCGAGACTTTCTGGCCGATGCCGAACTTGGTCATGTACGCCGACAGGCGATCGATCCCAAGCTTGTGTGCCAGGTCATAGAAGTAGGTGTCGTTGGACCGCATGATCGCGGTATCCAAGTCGACATAGCCATCACCGGTGCGGTTCCAGTTACGGTATTTGTGGTCGTAATTGGGCAACTGGTAATAACCCGGATCGAAAACCCGGGACGATGCGGTGACCACGCCCGCGTCCAGGCCAGCAATGGCTACCGCCGGCTTGATGGTCGAACCCGGCGGATACAGACCGCGCAGCACCCGATTGAACAGCGGCCGGTCGATGGAATCGCGCAGCTCGGCGTAGGCCTTGAAGCTGATGCCAGTGACAAACAGGTTGGGGTCGAAACTCGGTTGGCTGACCATCGCCAGCACTTCACCCGTGGCCGGGTCCAGCGCCACCACCGCACCACGGCGACCGCCGAGGGCCGCCTCGGCCGCTTCCTGCAATTTGATGTCCAGGCTCAGGACGATGTCTTTGCCAGGAATCGGATCGGTACGCTTGAGCACCCGCAAGACGCGGCCCCGGGCGTTGGTCTCGACTTCCTCGTAACCCACCTGGCCGTGCAGCTCCGGCTCGTAGAAACGCTCGATGCCAGTCTTGCCGATGTGATGGGTACCACTGTAGTTGACCGGATCGAGGGACTTGAGCTCTTTCTCGTTGATCCGGCCCATGTAACCCACCGAATGCGCAAAATGTGCGCCCTGCGGGTAATGCCGGACCAGTTGTGCAACCACCTCAACACCCGGCAGGCGGAACTGGTTCACGGCGATGCGGGCAATCTGCTCCTCGGTCAGCTCGAACAGGATCGGCACCGGCTCGAATGGCCGACGCCCCTGGCGCATGCGTTTCTCGAAGATCACCCGGTCCTCGGGTGTCAGTTCCAGCACCTCGACGATCACATCGAGCACTTGCTGCCAGTCGCCGGACCGCTCGCGGGTCATGCTCAGGCTGAAGCTGGGCCGGTTATCGGCGACCACCACGCCATTGCGGTCGAAGATCAACCCACGGGTAGGCGGAATCGGCTGCACATGGACGCGGTTGTTTTCCGACAGGGTCGAGTGGTAGTCGTACTGGATCACCTGAAGAAAATACAGGCGCGCAATCAGCACGCCGATCAGCGCCACCACCGCAATAGCCCCGAACACGACGCGGCCACGCACCAGACGGGCGTCTTTTTCGTGGTCCTTGATGCGGATCGGCTGGGACATGAGGCAGAACTACTTGTGGTAAGGGTGGCCGGACAGGACTGTCCAGGCACGGTACAGCTGTTCGCCAATCAGAATCCGCACCAGCGGGTGCGGCAACGTCAAGGGCGACAAAGACCAACGCTGATCCGCCCGCGCACAGACTTCCGGCGCCAGCCCTTCCGGGCCGCCGACCATGAAATTCACCGTGCGCGAGTCCAGCCGCCAGCGATCGAGTTCGACCGCCAACTGCTCGGTGCTCCAGGGCTTGCCATGGACTTCGAGGGTGACGATCCGCTCGTTCTGGCCGACCTTGGCCAGCATGGCTTCGCCTTCCTGACGGATGAAGCGCGCCACGTCGGCGTTCTTGCCGCGGGTGTTGAGCGGTATTTCCACCAGTTCCAGCGCCAGTTCGGACGGAAGCCGCTTGGCATATTCATGCCAGCCTTCTTCCACCCATTTGGGCATGCGTGAACCGACGGCGATCAGTCGCAGTCGCACAGCGGGCCCTTACTGCTGGTCTTTGTTGAGCTTGGTGAAGTGCTCGTGCGGATTTTCCGGGCTGTGGTGCGCGCCACTGGCCGAACGGCTCTGCTCGGCACCGGCCCACAGGCGCTCCAGGTCATAGAACTGGCGAGCCGAGGCAGTCATCATGTGTACGATCACGTCGTCCATATCCAGCAACACCCAGTCGCTGTCGCCCTTGCCTTCTTCGCCCAATGGCTTGACGCCCTGAGCCTTGACCGCTTCGCGGACCTTGTCCAGCATCGCGCCGATCTGGCGGTTGGAGGTACCGGTGGCGATGATCATGTAGTCGGTGATGCTCTGCTTGTCGCGAACGTCGATGACCTGGATGTCCTGGGCCTTCACGTCTTCCAGGGCTGCCACGGCAACCTTGACCAGTTCTGCACCGGCCAGCAATTCGCCAGTGTGAGCCTCTACCGGCAACGGAGCGCTTTTGAATGTGCCTTTGCGCTTAACTTTAGCTACGTCTTTGTCAGTCATATAAAACTCGTTTTGCTCGTATGTTCGGGCGTTTCACACGCATTCACGTGCCTTGAAACGCACCCTTTTTCAGTTCGACGCACGGTACAGACCGTGCGCATCGATGTAGGCCAGGACCGCGTCGGGCACCAGGAAACGTACCGACTTACCGCTGGCCAGCAGTTGACGGATCTGGGTGGCGGATACCGCAAGCGGCGTCTGCCAGACGAATGCAATCTGTCCGCTCGGCCCCTTCAGGGCCAGCGGGTCGCTCACCGAACGCGCCGCCAGCAGGTTGCGCAAGGCGTCCGGCGGTTCGCTGTCGGCATCCGGGCGTTGCAACACCAGGATGTGGCAATGCTGGAGCAATTCGTCCCAGCGATGCCAAGTGGGCAGTCCGCAAAAAGCGTCCCAGCCCAGAAGCAGAAAAACCTGGTCCTGCACGGCGAGCTCCGCCCGCATCAGTTCCAGGGTATCAATGGTGTAGGACGGTTTGTCCCGCTGCAATTCGCGGGCGTCCACCACCAGCGGCGCCACACCGGCCACCGCGCACTCGACCATCGCCAGACGGTCTTTCGCCGACACCTGCGGGGTGTCCCGATGAGGCGGCCTGGCACTGGGTGTCAGTCGCAACTCATCGAGCGCCAGCGATTCGGCGACTTCCAGCGCACCACGCAAGTGGCCGATATGCACCGGGTCAAATGTGCCGCCCAGTACGCCGATGCGTCGCGGCGCAGCGGCCGACGGTTTGAGGTTGCTCAAGTCAGGACGACGCCTGGCCGCGCAACTGGCCGTCACCGACCACGACGTACTTCTCGCAGGTCAGGCCTTCAAGACCGACCGGGCCGCGGGCGTGCAGCTTATCAGTAGAAATGCCAATCTCCGCACCCAATCCGTATTCGAAGCCATCGGCGAAGCAGGTCGGGGTGTTGATCATCACCGACGACGAGTCGACTTCAGCCACGAAACGGCGGGTGTCGCCCTGGTGTTCGCTGACAATCGAGTCAGTGTGGTGCGAGCCATAGTGGTTGATGTGCTCAATGGCCTGGTCCAGCCCGTCGACCACGCGGATCGAGAGGATCGGAGCCAGGTATTCGGTGTGCCAGTCTTCCTCGCTGGCCACAGCCGCATCGATGATCGTCCGGGTGCGTTCGCAGCCGCGCAGCTCCACGCCTTTTTCGCGGAACTGCGCCGCCATGGCCGGCAAGAAATCCCTGGCAATGGCTTGATCCACCAGCAAGGTTTCCATCGCGCCGCAAATGCCATAGCGATAAGTCTTGGCATTGAAGGCAATGCGCTGGGCTTTCGGCAGGTCGGCGTGGGCACTGACATAGACGTGGCAGATCCCATCCAGGTGCTTGATCACCGGAACACGGGCATCGCGACTGACGCGCTCGATCAGGCCACGGCCACCACGGGGCACGATGACGTCGACGTATTCAGGCATGCTGATCAGCGCGCCGACGGCGGCGCGGTCGGTGGTTTCGACCACTTGCACGACAGCCGCCGGCAAGTCGGCCTCGGCCAGGCCACGCTGGATGCAGGCGGCGATGGCACGATTGGAGTAAATGGCTTCGGAACCGCCACGCAGGATGGTGGCATTGCCAGATTTCAGGCAAAGGCTGGCGGCGTCGATGGTCACATTGGGCCGCGATTCGTAGATGATGCCAATCACACCCAGCGGCACGCGCATCTTGCCGACCTGGATCCCCGACGGACGGAAGCTCATGTCACGAATGGCCCCGACCGGGTCTGGCAATGCGGCGACCTGGCGCAAACCGACGATCATGCCGTCGATTCGCTCAGGGGTCAGCGCCAGCCGCTCCAGCAACGCAGGCTCAAGACCATTGGCACGCCCTGCCGCGAGATCCAGCTCATTGGCGGCCGCAAGCTCTGCACGGGCAGCGTCCAGCGCATTGGCGGCGGCCTGCAGGGCGCGGTTTTTCTGCGCGGTGCTGGCACGGCCGATGATGCGCGACGCTTCGCGGGCAGCGCGTCCCAGGCGGGTCATGTAGTCGAGAACGGACTCAGTCATGGTCGATGGCAGTCTTGGCAAAGGTCTTGGTAAAGAGAAAGCGGCAGATTATAGCTGTCGCGTCCACTGACTAACAGCGGTGACGGGCGGATGGTCAAAATCGAGGGCCATTTGCCGATGTTCAGCCGTGATTAAGCTGCAAATTGTTATCATCGCGGTTCACTCAGCCCTGGCAAACACCAAGATCATGTCCAACCTGACTGCTCGTGAGCCCACGGCGCGCCTGCCCATCGGGCTGCCAGACTCATTCTTCGACCGGGACGCGCAGACGCTCGCCCGAGACCTGCTCGGCAAAATCATTCGCCACCGAGTGGGCGATGTGTGGCTCAGCGCCCGCATTATCGAGACCGAGGCGTATTACTTCGAGGAAAAAGGCAGTCATGCCTCCCTCGGCTATACAGAAAAGCGTAAGGCTTTGTTTCTGGATGGCGGGCACATCTATATGTACTACGCCCGCGGCGGCGACTCGCTGAACTTCAGCGCGAAGGGGCCCGGCAACGCGGTACTGATCAAATCAGCCTATCCGTGGGTCGATGAGATAAGCGGCCCGAACAGCCTGGCGCAGATGCTGTTGAACAACCCCGACGCCCAGGGTCGCCCGCGCCCGTCGCAAAAACTCTGCGCCGGTCAAACGCTGCTGTGCAAGGCGCTGGGTTTGAAGGTGCCGGTGTGGGACGCCAAACGCTTTGATCATGAGGTACTGCTGGTGGAGGATGTCGGCCCGCTGTCGGGCCATATTATCCAGACTACCCGCCTGGGCATCCCCCAAGGCCGCGACGAGCATTTGATGTACCGCTTCGTCGATGCCGCCTATGCGCCGTATTGCACGCGGAACCCGCTGCGACGGGGGCAGGTCGAAGGTCGCGATTATTTTCTGGTTTCTTGAATTGAACAACGCTCCCCTTTAGGAGCGAGCTCGCTCGCGAAGCGCAGTGCCAGTCACTGACCCAATCGCTGACACACCGCCATCGCGAGCGAGCTCGCTCCTACAGGGTGTGCAGATGCATATAAAACAATCGATGGAGTTGTCTTTATGGGCCCATGGCTCGATAGCGTGACCGGATGGCTCGCGGCAAACCCGCAGTGGCTGGCCGCGGCCGTGTTCATTGTGGCTTTTGTGGAATGCCTGGCGATTGCCGGGCTGATCGTTCCCGGCACGGTGTTGCTGTTCGCGGTCGCCGTGCTCGCCGGCAGCGGCGCACTGTCGCTGAGCGAAACCTTGCTGCTGGGGTTCGTCGCCGGGGTGTTGGGCGATGTCGTGTCCTACTTCGTCGGGCGCCACTTCCACCAGAATATCCGGCGCTTGCCTGGCCTGCGCCATCACCCGGAATGGATCGCGGGGGCCGAAACCTATTTCCAGCGTTATGGCATCGCCAGCCTCCTGGTAGGACGCTTCATCGGCCCCTTGCGCCCAATGCTGCCCATGGTCGCCGGCATGTTCGACATGCCCTTCCCGCGCTTTGCCGCCGTCAGCCTGCTGGCGGCGGCCGGCTGGAGCGTGGCCTATTTGCTGCCCGGCTGGGCCACGGGCGCGGCCATTCGCTTGCCGCTGCCGGAAGGCTTCTGGCCTGAAGCGGGGATTGTTGCCGGCAGTATCGCGGTGATGATCGGCTTGAGTGTCACCAGCAGCCTGCGTCGCCACCGCAAGGCGACAATCCTGATCAGCGGTATGAGCCTGCTGATCCTGGCGGGCCTGTTCATCGGCTATCCACACCTGACCGCCCTTGATCAGGGCGTGATGACGCTGGTGCAGGAACACCGCAGTCCTTCACTGGACGAAGTTGCCGTCACCTTCACGCTGATCGGCGAGTTTCGCAACATGCTGCTATTCAGCGCCCTGCTGACCGCTTTGCTGGTGGTCACCCGGCAATGGCGGCAGGCGATCTTTGCCGGCAGCACCCTGTTGATCACCGCATTGGGCAACACCTTCACCAAACAGTTTTTCGCCCGCGTCCGCCCGGAGGTGTTGAGTGATCCGCTGACGAGCTACAGCATGCCCAGCGGCCATGCCTCGGGTTCTTTTGCGTTGTTTCTGACACTGGCGGTGCTGGCCGGTCGCGGCCAACCGCCACGCATGCGCTTGACCTGGTTGCTGCTCGGATGCCTGCCGGCGCTGGCGATCGCCCTGTCCCGAGTCTATCTGGGGGCGCACTGGCCAACGGATGTGCTGGCGGGAGCGATGCTGGCAGCGTGCGTCTGCGCGGCGACCCTGGGATTGATTCAACGGCAAACGCCCCTCGATGCCATGCCTCCCAGGATCTGGTGGCTGGTGCTGCCAGCGATGTTGGCGTTATTCGGGTTCTTTGCGTTACGGCACTTGCCGCATGCAATGCTGCGATATGCCTACTGATCAGGCAAACAACTCACCCTGCAATTCGTCCAACAATGCCTGGATCGCATCCAGGCGTTGCTGCGGATCATCCAGTTGCAGCAGGTCGATTTTGTCGACTTCGGCAAATGGCAGTAAATACGCCAATTGATTGGCCAGCGATTGCTGCCCGCTCGCCTCGGTGCCCATGTTCAGCGCTTCGACCATCGGGTGTTCGGCCAACGCCTTGAGTAAGGCGACCAGATCAGCGTCTTCATCCTGCAAGGGTTGTTCGGGCTCGTCCTCCAGCCACTCGACGTCAGCGACGGTCAACTGGTCGCGCTGGACCTCGGTGCGTAATACATGGAAACGCCGCCCCCCCTGCACGCGAATGCCCAGCAGGCCGTTGTCCTGCTGCTTGAAATCAGTGATCAACGCCTCACAGCCGACCAGCGCATAGCCCGCCGGAGCGATGCCGACCTCCTCGCCGTCGAGGATGCATACCACGCCAAAGCCGCCGCCCTGTTTCATGCAGCGGCTGATCATGTCCAGATAACGCGCCTCGAAAATCTGCAAGTCGAGGATGCAACCTGGAAACAGCACCGTGTTCAGCGGAAAAAGCGGCAGGCTCATAGACATTTCCTTACACCACCATCGACACTGCCAGTGGCAGCAGAACCGCCGTGGCCACACCCATCAGACTCATCGCCAGTGCCGCGAAGGCACCGCACTCTTCGTTTTCCTGCATGGCCACTGCCGTGCCTACCGCATGGGCGGTCATGCCCAGCGCCATGCCGCGTGCTTCCGGGCTGTGGACACCGAGCCGGGTCAACAGACTCGGTCCGAAGATGGCGCCGATCACGCCGGTGATCAACACGAACACGGCTGCCAGCGCCGCGACCCCGCCGATCTGTTCCGCCACCAGCATGGCAATCGGCGACGTCACCGACTTGGGTGCCATGGTCATGAGGATCATGTGCTCGGCGCCGAACCACCAGCCCAACAGCACACCCATGCTGGTGGCGACCACTCCGCCTATCACCAGCGTAGTAAATATCGGCCAGAACAACTGACGAATCCGTCGCAGGTTGAGGTAGAGCGGCACGGCCAGCGCCACAGTGGCGGGACCGAGCAAAATACTGAGGATCTCGGTGCTCTTGCGATATTCGGCGTAGGTCAAGCCGCAGCCCACCAGCACACCGATGACCAGCAGCATCGAGACCAGCACCGGCTGCAGGAAGATCCAGCGAGTTTTCTCGAATGCCGCCAGCACCAATTGGTAGGCGCCCAGGGTGATGCCGATGCCGAACAGTGGATGATGGATCACCGACGCCCACGCGCCTTGCCAGTCAAGAATCATTGCACGTCCTCGCGGTGCGCATGACGCTTGACCATGCGTTGCATCAGCACACCGGCGAACGCCATGGACAACAGCAGCGACAACACCAGCGCGCCGACAATCGCCCAGAAGTCTGCGGCAATGTCACTGGCATAAACCATTACACCCACGGCGGGCGGCACCAGCAGCAACGGCAGGTAACGCAACAGGCTGCTGGCGGCCTGGCTCAGTGGCTCGCCCACCTGTCCCCGTACGATCAGGAACATCAGCAAGAGCAGCAGGCCGATGATCGGCCCCGGCAACACCGGCACACACAAATGATTGATGGCTGTGCCCAACAATTGGAACAACACAAGCCACGTCAGGCCGCGTAACAACATCCGTCTTCTCCCCGCAAATTCGTGCCCGGCATTATAAGCATGCCAGCGCTATGGACCGGCATTCGCCAAAAGCATGGTCGGTTGACCGCAGCATTGGCTCATGGTGATCTACAGTGGTATTCCGGGAGGTCAAATCTCCCCCCCGACAAAACTATAAAACCGATGAATACAAGGAGAGTCTCAATGCCCTACGTTCCCGTTGCAGAGCTTAAAGACTATGTCGGCAAGGAACTTGGACGTTCCGAATGGCTCACCATCGACCAGGAGCGCATCAACCTGTTCGCCGAAGCCACTGGAGACTATCAGTTCATCCACGTCGATCCGGTCAAGGCCGCGCAAACGCCCTTTGGCAGCACCATCGCCCACGGTTTCCTGTCGCTGTCGCTGATTCCCAAATTGATGGAAGACATCCTCGTCCTGCCGCAAGGCCTGAAGATGGTGGTCAATTATGGCCTGGACAGCGTGCGCTTCATCCAGCCGGTCAAGGTCGACTCAAAAGTGCGGCTCAAGGTTGACCTGACCGAGGTCACCGAGAAAAAACCCGGCCAATGGCTGCTCAAGGCCACCGCCACCCTGGAGATCGAAGGTTCGGAAAAACCGGCCTACATCGCCGAGCCGCTGTCCCTGTGCTTCGTGTAAAACCTGCGAGATGCGAAGCAGCACATGCTGTTTCGCGACCTCTCTCTATATATGAGACATAGAGCTGCGGCATACTCGGTCGCCTAATTGCCCGGATCCCGCTATGCGCTCACTTGCACTGCTTACCCTGACCCTGATGCTCACCGCTTGCGGCAACGGCGAATCGCTGATGCCTCCCGACGCCCGCCTGCCGGACGGCGGACGCTATCGCGGTGACCTGGTCGACGGGTTGCTGCAAGGCCAGGGGCGTGTCGATTACCCGAACGGCAGCTGGTACGCCGGCAGCTTCGACAAAGGCCAATGGCATGGCCAGGGCGAATGGCACGGCAGCAACGGCGAAGTCTACCGAGGCAATTTCAACCAGGGGTTGTTCGATGGCCAAGGCACGCTGACCACCAGCGCCAGCAGCTACACCGGCGGTTTCAAGGCAGGTCGGCGCGACGGCGAAGGCCACCTCAAAGAAAACGGCATGACCTACCGCGGGGAATTCAAGGCCGATCAATATTCCGGATTGGGGCGCCTCGAACTCGATGACGGCAGTTCCTACCAGGGTCAGTTCGCCCATGGCAAACCCAACGGCGAAGGCCAGCGCGGCGACGGCAGTGGCAATCAGTTCACCGGCCACTTCAAGGATGGCCAACTGGAAGGCAACGGGACCTTCAACAGCGCGGATGGCGACATCTACGTTGGCGGGTTCAAGAACAACCAGTTACACGGCAAGGGCCGCTACGAGAACGCCGACGGCGATGTCTGGCTTGGCCAGTTCAAAGAAGGCGCGCTCAACGGCAAAGGCGAACTCATCGGCGCCGATGGCAGCCACTACATCGGTCAGTTCAGTGACTGGCGCTTCAGCGGCCAGGGTCGACTGAACCTGTCTGATGGCAGCTTCTACATCGGCCAGTTCGAGGGTGACAGCTACAACGGTCGCGGAACGCTGGTATTGACCGACGGCACCGTACAAAGCGGCACGTGGGCTAACGGCCAACGGGTACGCGATGCCGATGGCAAATTGCTGCCCGACAGCCTCGAACTTGGCCTGCTGGCCCAGGGTCGCCTGCTGGAGAATGCGCTGGCCAATGTGCCCGCCTCCACCTCTGCGGTTGAGTTGTATACGCTGACGCTCGGCGGCGACGGCAAGCAGAGCGTGTTCCTGCGCGAATCCGATTATGTCAGCAACATGCTCGCCAGCCGTTTTGGCGCGTTTGGCCAGATCCGCCTGGTCAATCATCGCGACCATCTTGTCGACCGACCGATGGCGACCCGGGAGAACCTGCGCCGCGCCGCCCTTACGCTGGCCGAACGCAGCGGGCCCGAAGACGTGATCTTCATCTACCTGACCAGCCACGGCACCAGCGAGCACGAACTGGTGCTCGATCAGCCGCGCATGGAGCTGGCCGACCTGCCGGCCGACGAACTTGCCGCCGTGCTCGCCCCGCTGAAAAGCCGCGACAAGGTCATTGTCATTTCGTCCTGTTACTCCGGCGGATTCATCCCTGCCCTCAAGGACGAACGCACCCTGATCATGACCGCTTCGCGGGCTGATCGCGTGTCCTTCGGCTGCTCGGAAGAAGCCAACTTCACGTATTTCGGCGATGCGCTTTTCGCCCAGGCCCTGAACCAGACCGACGACCTGGAACAGGCTTTCAAGCTGGCCAAGGCCACCGTGGCCGAACGAGAACTGGCGGACGGCTTCGAAGCGTCCGAACCTCAGATCTGGGCGCCCAAGACCGTACTCTCGCACTGGCAACTGCTGCGCAAACAGCAGGCACGAAAAGCACTACAAAGTGTCTCTATCAGCAGCGAGGATGCAAAGAGCAACTAAGCTGAACAGTATCAAGGGAGACACACTATGTACTTGACGCCTCAGCATGTATTGCTTGCCGGAGCTACCGGGCTGACCGGTGAGCACTTGCTTGATCGCCTGCTCAACGAGCCGACCATCACGCGCGTTTTGGCCCCTTCGCGCCGCCCACTGGCCGAGCACCCCCACCTGGAAAACCCGGTCGGTGACCCGGCGGTATTCCTGCCGCAGCTCAACGGCCGCGTCGACATCGCGTACTGCTGCCTGGGTACCACGATCAAGCAGGCGGGCTCCGAACAGGCGTTCCGCGCGGTCGATCTGGACATGGTGGTGGCCTTTGCCAAACGGGCGCGGGAAATGGGCGCACGCCATTTGATCGTGATCAGCGCCATCGGGGCCGATCCCAATTCATCTGTTTTCTACAACCGGGTCAAAGGAGAAATGGAACAGGCATTGCGCGCCCAGAACTGGCCGCAACTGACCATCTGCCGACCTTCCCTGTTGTTGGGAGAACGTATAGAGCCACGTCTGGCCGAGCAGCTCGCCGGTCCCTTGTCACGTTTGATTCCTGGCAAATACCGCGGCATCGAGGCATGCCAACTGGCTCGCGCGATGTGGCGGCTGGCGCTGGAAGAGCAGGATGGGGTGCGGGTGATCGAGTCGGATGAGTTGCGCAAGTTGGGCAAGTGATTTTCGGTGTCTGTGCAATCCAATCGCGGGCAAGCCCGCTCCTACAGGGCCTTGCGACATTCACAAACCTGTAGGAGCGGGCTTGCCCGCGATGGACGCGACACCGATCCAACGCCAAACGCTACAACCCACCTGTCGCCTGAAAACTCACGCCGATCACCGTCAACAACGACAACGGCAACAACAGCGTATCGAGCAGAGCACTGGCCGGCAGATCGACGCCTGGATAGCTGGGTGCCTCGGCGCCAAAACGGTCCATCGCGCAACAACCACCGTTCAACGCATACACATCCAGGCGCGTCCCGGCATAGACGACAGGCGCGCCCGGCTTGGCGGCGTCCAGCGTACGCGCCGTGGCGCAGCCCGTCAGTTGCAGCGCAAGCAAAATGGCCAGCAGCTTATTCATCGCTGCTCAGATGGTGCTCACCCCAGCGCGGCAGCATGTCCTGCGGAATGTTCAGCAGGTTGAGAATGCGCGCCACAACGAAGTCGATCAGGTCGTCGATGGTTTGCGGCTGATGATAGAACCCAGGCGAGGCCGGCAGGATCGTCACGCCCATGTTCGACAACTTGAGCATGTGCTCCAGGTGAATGCTCGAATACGGCGCTTCACGGGGCACCAGGATCAACTGGCGACGCTCCTTCAGGGTGACGTCGGCAGCACGCTCGATCAGGTTGTTGCAGGCGCCGGTGGCAATCGCCGACAGGGTTCCGGTCGAACACGGCACCACCACCATTGCCGCCGGGCTACCGGAGCCAGACGCTACCGGCGACATCCAGTCTTCCTTCCCGTACACGCGGATCTGCCCGTCGGCGGCACCGGTGTATTCGTTGAGAAACGCCTGCATCATCTGGGGCTTGGGCGGTAATGTAACGTCGGTCTCGGTGGCCATCACCAGTTGCGCTGCCTTGGAGATCAGGAAATGCACCTCGCGGTCTTCGCGGATCAGGCAGTCCAGCAGGCGCAAACCGTACTGGGCGCCTGAGGCACCGGTCATCGCCAGCGTGATGCGCTCAGGGCCATTGTTCATTGCAGCGCCTCGGCCAGCTTGCCGTGCAGGCCGCCGAAGCCGCCGTTGCTCATGATCACTACATGCGTGCCCGGCTGAGCCTGACTCTTCACCCGAGCGATGATGCCTTCCAGCGAATCGCTGACAATCGAAGGAACCGTGCACAAGGCTGCCGTCGCACCCAGATCCCAACCAAGGTTGGCGGGCGCATACCAGATCACCTGATCGGCATCGACCACGCTTTCGGGCAAGCCGTCACGGTGGGCACCGAGTTTCATGGAGTTGGACCGCGGCTCGATGATGGCGATCAACGGTGCATCGCCAATGCGCTTGCGCAGGCCGTCGAGGGTCGTGGCGATGGCCGTCGGATGGTGAGCAAAGTCATCGTAGATAGTGATGCCGTGCACCTCGGCCACTTTTTCCATGCGCCGCTTCACACTCTTGAATGCGCTCAAGGCTGCAATACCCATGGCCGGCACCACGCCAACATGACGCGCAGCAGCCAGGGTGGCCAAGGCATTGGCGACGTTGTGCTGACCCGTCAGATCCCACTCGACTGCGCCCTGAACCACGCCATCGAACATCACTTCGAAAGCCGATCCGTCTTCGCTGAGCAGCTTGACCTGCCACAGGCCACCGGCGCCGGTGGTCTGGACCGGGGTCCAGCAGCCCATTTCGATGACACGTTGCAATGCAGGCTCGGTGGTCGGATGAATCACCAGGCCTTCGCTCGGGATAGTGCGCACCAAGTGATGGAACTGCCGCTCGATGGCCGGAAGATCGGGGAAGATGTCGGCGTGATCGAACTCAAGATTGTTCAGGATCGCTGTGCGGGGGCGGTAGTGGACAAACTTTGAGCGCTTGTCGAAAAACGCACTGTCGTACTCATCTGCTTCGATCACGAAAAACGGAGTGCCGCCCAGTCGCGCCGACACAGAGAAGTTTTGCGGCACGCCGCCGATCAGGAAGCCCGGGCTCATGCCGGCGTGTTCCAGCACCCAGGCAAGCATGCTGCTGGTCGTGGTTTTGCCGTGCGTGCCCGCAACGGCCAACACCCAGCGGCCTTGCAGCACGTGGTCCGCCAGCCATTGCGGGCCGGAGACGTAAGGCAGGCCCTTGTTGAGTACGTATTCGACCGCCGGATTGCCGCGGGACATGGCGTTGCCGATCACCACCAGGTCGGGAGCCGGGTCGAGCTGCGCCGGATCGTAGCCTTGGGTCAATTCAATACCCTGGGCCTCCAGTTGAGTGCTCATCGGTGGATAGACGTTGGCATCGGAGCCGGTCACGTGATGGCCCAGCTCTTTGGCCAGGACCGCCATCGAACCCATGAAAGTGCCACAGATACCCAGAATATGAATGTGCATAGTCGACCTCGTAAAACATGGCCGCAGGTTAGCGTAGGGAGGGGAAAATCGCACCTTTGTTTCGATTGCGACGCACCGCCTCCCTGTAGGAGCGAGCTTGCTCGCGATGGCGTCCTCGAAATCGCCATCGCGAGCAAGCTCGCTCCTACAGGGGCTCAGCGGGAAATACCGTGCTTGCGCAGTTTGCGGTAGAGGGTATTGCGGCTGATGCCCAACTGTTGCGCGGTATGGCTCATGTGCCAGCGTTGCAGCTCCAGCGCAGCGAGCAACGCCAGCCGCTCGGCGTCCTCCAGCGGCTGCCCTGACGGATCCTGCACCGGCACTGTTGCGGCCGGCCTCGCCTGACGGATCATCGCCGGTAAATCCTCAAGGCCGATGCGCCCGCCGTCACACAGCGCTGCCAGGGTGCGCAACACATTGCGCATCTGCCGCACGTTGCCGGGCCAGGCGAACCCAAGCAGCGTCTGCCGAGCGGGCTCATCGATCAGCACCGTCTCGCCGCCCGCTTCCTGCGCCAGGAAGTAGTCGAGCAATTGCGCGCGATCACTGCGTTCACGCAAGGCCGGCAGACCGATTTCCAGCCCATTGAGCCGGTAATAAAGATCCTCGCGGAAGCTGCCGTCCTGCACCCGCGCCAACAGATCCCGGTGGGTCGCGCTGATGATGCGCACGTTGACCGACTCCGCCGCGCCGCCAATCGGCACCACTTGCCGGTCCTCGAGCACCCGCAGCAAGCGGGTCTGCAACGCCAGCGGCATGTCACCGATCTCATCAAGGAACAGCGTGCCGCCATCAGCCTGCTGCAACTTGCCGCGCATGCCCTCCTTGCGTGCACCGGTAAAGCTACCGCCGCGATAGCCGAACAGCTCGCTTTCGATCAGGCTCTCGGGAATGGCCGCGCAGTTGAGCGCGACGAAGGGCTTGTCGCTGCGTTGGCTGGCCTGGTGCACGGCCTTGGCGAACGCCTCTTTGCCGGAACCGGTCTCGCCGTTGATCAGCAGGGGCACGTCCCGCACGAACACACGCAGCGCCTTGCGAAAATCCGCCTGCAACCGTTCATCGCCCAGGCAAATACCCGCAACGTCCGACGGTTCGGCAACCGCAGGAACCGGCGCCACAGGCACTGCATGACTACGCGGCTGACCCCGCAACAGCGCAAACAGGCTACGACCATCACGGGTGCGCAGTGGCCAACTGGCGCTGGCATTCACACTCGCGCGGCCCAGCAACTCGTCCAAGGCGCAATCGAAAAACGCCTCCACTGGCTGCCCCAGCATAGAACCGCGACCATGCCCCAACAGGTTTAGCGCACTCTGATTGACCGCGCAGACCCGGCCCTCGCCGTCGAACGCCAACAGCCCTTCGCTGAACAGGCCGACGGATTCCGCCTGCAGGTGAAAACGCAACAGCCATTGATTGTCGAAGTAGCGCAGGAAATAACAGCTCTCGATCATCTTCGCCGACAGATTGACCAGGGCCATGGTATGAAACTGACTTTGCCGCGACACATCGTGCCGCGCCGAGGACACATCGAGCACCGCCAACAGCTCGCCATGAGGATCGAACACCGGGCTCGCCGAGCAGGTCAGGCCGGTATGACGGCCACGAAAGTGTTCGTCCTGGTGAATGGTCAGGGCCTGGCGTTCCACCAGGCAGGTGCCGATGCCGTTGGTGCCTTCGCAGGCTTCGCTCCAGTCAGCCCCGAGCCAGAGGCCGGCGCGCTCGAAAATCCTGCGTTCGGTGGGCGCGGTGACACAATTAAGGATCACCCCGCGAGCATCGGTGAGCAATACCGCATGGCCGGCACCGGAGAGTTGCTGATGCAGGCTGCTCATTTCATTACCAGCGATGTGCAGGACTTGCTGCAGACGCTCACGGCTTTCCAGCAGGCGACCATGTTCCAGCACGGTAGGCGCCATGGTCAGGCTCGGATCGAGGTGATAGTCCTCCAGGCAGCGTAGCCAGGAACGGGCAATCGAAGGATCGCTGCCAGGGCCCTGCAAGTGGGATTTGCCCTGGGTCACAGTCAGTACCTGCTGGGCATGGCGACTCAAATGGTTGTCGTGCATTTCCTTGTGTGCTCCCAGCAGGGTTGAGCCTGGCGCGTGAGCCTGAGCATCCTCCTGACCGTCGCGTAATGCAATGCTGGCTAAGCCGCGCCGCCACAAGCTGCGCCACAAACGATACAAAGTGTCACAGGCCACGTATCGAAAGCGTCACAGCGCGCATCCGCCCGTCCGACAAAAACCGCGCAACGCATTGATTTACCTGAGTGGCAAGGCGCTGGCCCAACCTTTGCTCTACGCTTGATGCACACGCAAAAATCGCGACTTCCTTATAAGTACAAAAAGCCAAGGAGAACCCACCATGCGTTACGCTCACCCCGGTACTGAAGGCGCTATCGTCACGTTCAAGAGCAAATACGGTAATTACATCGGCGGCGAATTCGTCGCGCCTGTCAAAGGTCAATACTTCACCAACACCTCGCCAGTGAATGGCCAACCGATCGCCGAATTCCCCCGCTCCACCGCCGAAGACATCGACAAAGCCCTGGATGCTGCCCATGCTGCTGCCGATGCGTGGGGTGCCACGTCCGTCCAGGCGCGCTCGCTTATCCTGCTGAAAATCGCCGACCGTATCGAACAGAACCTGGAAGCCCTGGCACTCACCGAAAGCTGGGACAACGGTAAAGCTGTCCGCGAAACCCTCAACGCCGACATTCCACTGGCGGCCGACCACTTCCGCTACTTCGCCGGCTGCCTGCGCGCCCAGGAAGGCAGCGCCGCCGAAATCGACGGCAACACCGTGGCTTATCACATCCACGAGCCCTTGGGTGTGGTCGGGCAGATCATCCCGTGGAACTTCCCGATCCTGATGGCCGCCTGGAAACTCGCTCCAGCCCTGGCTGCCGGCAACTGCGTGGTGCTCAAGCCTGCCGAGCAAACCCCGCTGGGCATCACCGTGCTGGTCGAACTGATCGGTGATCTGCTGCCACCGGGCGTACTCAACGTCGTTCAAGGCTTCGGAAAAGAAGCGGGCGAAGCGCTGGCCACCAGCAAACGCATCGCCAAAATCGCCTTCACCGGCTCAACCCCGGTCGGCTCGCACATCATGAAATGCGCGGCAGAAAACATCATCCCGTCCACCGTGGAACTGGGCGGAAAATCGCCGAACATCTTCTTCGAAGACATCATGCAGGCTGAACCGACCTTCATCGAGAAAGCCGCCGAAGGCCTGGTGCTGGCGTTCTTCAACCAGGGAGAGGTCTGCACCTGCCCTTCTCGTGCGCTGGTGCAGGAGTCGATCTACGACGAGTTCATGCAGGTGGTGATGAAGAAAGTCCTGCAGATCAAGCGCGGCGACCCCTTCGACACCGACACGATGGTTGGTGCCCAGGCTTCCGAGCAGCAGTTCGATAAAATCCTTTCGTACCTGGAAATCGCCAAGGGCGAGGGCGCAGAGTTGCTGACCGGTGGCAAGGTGGAAAAACTCGAGGGCAATCTGGCGAGCGGCTATTACATTCAGCCGACCCTGCTCAAGGGCACCAACAAAATGCGCGTGTTCCAGGAAGAGATCTTTGGCCCGGTGGTGAGCGTCACCACCTTCAAGGACGAAGCCGAAGCCCTGGCCATCGCCAACGACACCGAGTTCGGCCTCGGCGCCGGCCTGTGGACCCGCGACATCAACCGCGCCTATCGCATGGGCCGGGCGATCAAGGCCGGTCGTGTGTGGACCAACTGCTATCACCTGTACCCGGCGCATGCCGCATTCGGCGGTTACAAAAAGTCCGGCGTCGGCCGTGAAACCCACAAAATGATGCTCGATCACTATCAGCAGACCAAAAACCTGCTGGTGAGCTACGACATCAATCCATTGGGGTTCTTCTAAAGGCCTCGGGGTGACACTCAGAGATTTGTGTCGCCCCACCCATAGCCATCGCGGGCAAGCCCGCTCCCACAGGGTTTGGGCGTTCACACGTCCACTGTGGAAGCGGGCTTGCCCGCGATGGCGTCAGAGGGCTCTGGCTCAAGCCTTGCATGTTCGCAATACCCTTTCCCGGCAAGACATCAAACCTCAGGAGGACACCGCCCCATGGCCCTGTTCACCCACTCCATCGGCGCCCAGACCTATCGCTTCGAAAGCCTCAAGGAGGTCATGGCCAAGGCCAGCCCCGCGCGGTCGGGGGACTTTCTGGCCGGTGTGGCCGCGCTCAACGATGGTGAACGCGTTGCCGCGCAGATGACCCTGGCGGACATTCCTCTCACCCATTTCCTGCAGGAAGTGTTGATTCCCTACGAGGCGGATGAAATCACCCGGCTGATCATCGACACCCACGACAAACACGCCTTCTCCGTGGTCAGCCACCTGACCGTCGGCGGATTTCGTGATTGGCTGCTCAGTGATGCAGCCGACGAACAAAGCCTGCGTGCCCTTGCCCCCGGTCTGACACCTGAGATGGCCGCGGCGGTGTCAAAGATCATGCGCGTGCAGGACCTGGTGCTGGTCGCGCAGAAAATCCGTGTGGTCACCCGGTTTCGCGGCACCATGGGCCTGCGTGGACGAATGTCTACCCGCCTGCAACCTAACCACCCGACCGATGAACCGGCCGGCATTGCCGCGAGCATTCTCGACGGATTGCTGTACGGCAACGGTGACGCGATGATTGGCATCAACCCGGCCACCGACAGCATCGCCTCGATCTGTGCGATGCTGGAAATGCTCGACGCCATCATCCAGCGTTACGAAATCCCGACACAAGCCTGCGTACTGACCCATGTCACCACGTCCATCGAAGCGATCAATCGTGGCGTTCCGCTGGACCTGGTCTTCCAGTCAATCGCAGGCACGCAAGCCGCCAACGCCAGTTTCGGCATCAATTTGAACCTGTTGCAGGAAGGCTATGACGCCGGTCTCAGCCTCAAGCGCGGCGGTCAAAACCTGATGTATTTCGAAACCGGCCAGGGCAGTGCTCTGTCGGCCAACGCCCATCACGGCGTCGATCAACAAACTTGTGAAACCCGTGCCTACGCCGTCGCACGCCATTTCAAACCGTTCCTGGTGAACACCGTTGTCGGCTTCATCGGCCCGGAGTACCTCTATAACGGCAAGCAGATCATACGCGCCGGCCTTGAAGATCACTTCTGCGGCAAACTGCTGGGCGTGCCCATGGGTTGCGACATCTGCTACACCAACCATGCCGAAGCCGACCAGGACGACATGGACACCCTGCTGACCCTGCTGGGTGTTGCCGGGATCAACTTCATCATGGGCATTCCCGGTTCCGATGACATCATGCTCAACTACCAGACCACCTCGTTCCATGACGCGCTGTACGCCCGCAAGACCCTGGGGCTCAAACCTGGGCCGGAGTTCGAACAATGGCTGAAAAACATGGGCATCTTCACCCAGGCGGACGGCAGGATCGAATTCGGCAGCCAGCTGCCACCGGCGTTCCGCCAGGCCATGGCGCAATTGGGATGAGTGTCGATATGGAAAATCCGCCGGTTGATCCGCAAAACCCGTTGCTGCAATTGCGCCGCCTGACACCCGCCCGGATCGCACTGGGCCGTACCGGCACCAGCCTGCCGACTGGCGCGCAACTGGATTTCCAGTACGCTCATGCGCAGGCCCGGGACGCCGTGCACCTGGCTTTCGATCATGCTGGGCTGCGCGCGCAATTGGCCGACGGTGGAAGTAACACCTTGTTGCTGCACAGCGCGGCACACAATCGCGACCTCTACCTGCAACGCCCTGATTTGGGGCGCAGATTGAGCGACGAATCTGCGCAGACTCTGCGTGACCACGCCGCGGCACACCCTGGCGGCGTCGATCTGGTCATCGTGATCGCCGATGGCCTGTCGGCGCTGGCCGTTCACCGGCATGCGGTGCCCTTTCTGGCACGAATACAAGAACAGATTGCCGCCGACGGCTGGTCGGTGGCACCCGTGGTGCTGGTCGAGCAGGGACGGGTTGCGGTGGCCGATGAGATCGGCGAACTGCTGGGTGCAAAAATGGTGGTGATTCTGATCGGCGAACGCCCTGGGCTCAGTTCTCCGGACAGCCTGGGGTTGTATTTCACCTATGCCCCCAAGGTCGGCCTGACCGACGCCCATCGCAACTGTATTTCCAATGTCCGGCTGGAGGGCTTGAGTTACGGGATGGCCGCGCACCGCCTGCTGTATTTGATGCGCGAAGCCTGTCGGCGCAAGTTGTCCGGGGTCAATCTCAAGGATGAAGCGCAAGTGCCGACCCTGGCGTCGGACGCGAGAGAGGATATCAAAGGTAATTTCCTACTGGACACGCCGAAAACCTGAACCGTTTCCGCATTGCGTTTCGGCGTCCGTTTCAGGCAGGATCGATTCGCGGCCGCCAAGGGTTTCCTATCGCCGTCACGATGTAAGACAGCCACTTGAAGACGAGACCTATCGATGCGGATTATCCAAGCGACCCTCGAACACCTGGACCTGTTAACGCCGTTGTTTGTGAAGTATCGTGAGTTCTACGGCTCCCTGCCGTACCCGGATTCATCCCGCGCCTTCCTCGAGAAACGTCTACGCCGCAAGGAATCGGTGATCTATCTGGCCCTGTCCGATGACGACAAGCTGATGGGCTTCTGCCAGTTGTACCCGAGCTTTTCTTCGCTTTCACTCAAACGCGTGTGGATACTCAACGATATCTACGTCGCCGAAGACGCGCGCCGTCAGTTGGTCGCCGACAACCTGATCCGCACCGCGAAGAAAATGGCCAAGGAAACCAATGCCGTGCGCATGCGTGTGTCCACCAGCAGCGATAACCAGGTGGCCCAGAAGACCTATGAATCCATAGGGTTCAAGGAAGACACCGAGTTCAAGAACTACGTGTTGCCGATCAGCGAAGAGCTTTGACCCACCGTGAACCTTCAGGAGCGAGCTTGCTCGCGATGGCGGTGTTCCAGTCAACGATGATGTCGACTGACACGCCGCTATCGCGAGCAAGCTCGCTCCTACAGGGGATCATCTGACGAAATCCCCCGCTACAAACTCGACACGCTTTTCACCTGTCAGGCCGTATAATGCGGACCTTTCCGGCTTGTAAGAAAAACTACACTCGTGTGTAGGCTTTCGCGAAGTCATCCGCACAGGCCTGCCGAGTCGGGCCGCTTTTACAGGTGCCCCCATGGATTTCAACCCGCTCGACCTTGTCCTGCATCTCGATGTGTATCTCGACTTGCTGGTAAACAACTACGGGCCATGGATCTACGCCATCCTGTTCCTGGTCATTTTCTGCGAGACCGGCCTGGTGGTGATGCCCTTCCTGCCCGGCGACTCCCTGCTGTTCATTGCGGGCGCCGTTGCCGCGGGTGGCGGCATGGACCCGGTGCTGTTGGGGGGCCTGCTGATGCTGGCGGCTATCCTTGGCGACAGTACCAACTATGTCATTGGGCGAACGGTCGGCGAGCGACTGTTCAGTAACCCGAACTCGAAAATCTTCCGCCGCGATTACTTGCAGCAAACCCACGATTTCTACGACAAGCACGGCGGTAAAACCGTGACCATGGCGCGCTTCCTGCCCATCGTCCGCACTTTTGCACCGTTCGTCGCCGGCGTGGCGAAAATGCCTTATCCACGTTTCTTCTTTTTCAGCGTGCTGGGCACCCTCCTCTGGGTCGGCGGCCTGGTAACCCTGGGCTATTTCTTCGGCAACGTGCCATTCATCAAGAAAAACCTGTCGTTGCTGGTGGTGGGCATCATCCTGCTGTCGCTGGTGCCGATGATCATCGGTGTGGTCCGCAGCCGTTTCGGCAGTGCTGCATCCAAAGCCGAACCTCGCTGAGCGATGTGGTCGCTCAGCGCCTGGCGTCGTCGGCGCATCCTGGCCAGGCACCCGATTGACGATGATGTGTGGCAGCGGGTTCGCCATCACCTGAGCTTTCTCGACGGTATCACCGCCGAGCAGGACCAGTGGCTGCGCGAAGCCTGCGTGCTGTTCCTCGAAGACAAACACCTGACGGCCCTGCCGGGGGTCGAACTGCATCAGGAACAGCGGCTGCTGCTCGCCGCCCAGGCCCAGTTGCCCTTGCTCAACCTCGGCGAACTGAACTGGTATCAGGGCTTCCACGAAATCGTGCTCTACCCCGACGACTTCCTCAGTCCCCAGCGCCATCGCGATGCCAGCGGCGTCGAGCACGAGTGGGACGGCGAGCACAGCGGAGAAGCCTGGCAGCAGGGACCGGTCATTCTCGCCTGGCCTGGCGTCATCGCCAGCGGCGGCTGGGAAGGCTATAACCTCGTCATCCACGAACTCGCGCACAAACTCGACATGCTCAACGGTGACGCCAATGGCCTGCCCCCCCTGCATCCCGACATGCGGGTCAGTGAGTGGGCCAGGGTCATGCAAACCGCCTTTGATGACCTTGATCAGCAACTTGAACGCAATCCGGACGCCGAAACCGCCATCGACCCCTACGCAGCGGAGAATCCCGCCGAGTTCTTCGCCGTCACCAGTGAATACTTCTTCAGCGCCCCCGACCTGCTGCACGCGGCCTATCCAGAGGTGTATGAACAGTTGCAGCTTTTTTACCGCCAGGACCCGCTGGCCCGGCTGCGGCAACTTCTGGCGCACGACCCTGTCTATCAGGCACGCGACTAAGGTCCAGCCGACTTCTGGCGCATAGCGCCCAGAGCGGAATATGCCTATAATCGCCGCCACTTTTTGGTCAACTAACGGGGGCACAGCCCAATGAGCTACAGCAAGATTCCAGCTGGCAAAGACCTGCCGAACGACATCTACGTCGCGATCGAGATTCCGGCCAACCACGCGCCGATCAAATACGAAATCGACAAAGACAGCGATTGCCTGTTCGTTGACCGTTTCATGGCCACCCCGATGTTCTACCCGGCCAACTACGGTTACATCCCCAACACCCTCGCCGACGACGGTGACCCCCTCGACGTGCTGGTCGTAACCCCTTATCCGGTTGCTCCAGGCTCGGTGATCCGCGCTCGTCCGGTCGGCATCCTGAACATGACCGACGACGGCGGCGGCGATGCCAAGGTCATCGCGGTTCCACACGACAAGCTGTCCCAGCTGTACGTCGATGTTAAGGAATACACCGACCTGCCAGCGCTGCTGATCCAGCAGATCGAGCACTTCTTCGCGAACTACAAAGATCTCGAAAAAGGCAAATGGGTGAAGATCGAAGGCTGGGACGGCGCAGATGCCGCCCGTGCTGCGATCACCAAGTCGGTTGCTGCCTATAAAGGTTAAGAGCAGCTGCGAGCTCTGAGCTGCAAGCTTCAAGAAGAACCCCGGTTGAGCCGGGGTTTTTTTATGCCTGCAAGGCCACTTTCCACACAGCGTTTAACAATTGGATCGCTCGATTTTCCCTGTTTATTTTCTACAGGATAAGTCTTACATGAGGTCGCAAATTTCCTGCGTAATTTGAACGGGTCGTTTATTCAAAGCCCCGTGCTGCGGGCATAGACTCGTGTTTATGAAAAAGAACAAAACCTGCGGCCTCCGCTTCAAAATGCTCCTGAAAATGGCGGACATCACGACGACCGGCTTCGCCGATGTCCTGAATATCACCAACGCACAAACCGTTCATAACTGGTACTCCCGTGGCGTGCCCGACTACCGGATAGAGGAAGTGGCCAGGAAGCTCTCGGTCAACAGCGAATGGCTGAAAACCGGTGACGGCCCCAAAGACGCCCGACACCTGCGCCTGGTCAGCGATACCGGTGACACCTTCGATGCGCAGGCCTTGCGGGGCGTTTACACCGTTGTCGAACCCATCGATGTCGATCTGCCTTTTTACAAGGAAGCGCCGGCGACTCCAGGCTCCAGCAAAACCCACGTCGTCGTGGACAAGAGCCAAGTCATGCGCCTACCCCGCAGCTACCTCGACTCGCTGGAAATCAATTACGGCGACGCCATTTGCGCCACCATGATTGGCAACAGCATGGCCGAAAAAATTGCCGACGGCTCGACCGTCGCCATTGATCGCGGCCTGACCCAGATCGTCGATGGGGAAATCTACGCAATCGAGCACGATGGCATGCTGAGGATCAAATACCTGCACCGCCTGCCCGGCAACGGTTTACGACTACGCAGCCACAACAGCGCTGAATACCCGGATGAAATCTTCAGGGCCCCACAGATCGAAGAGCAGAACATCCGTGTGTTGGGCTGGGTGTTCTGGCGTGCCACCCTGAACAAGTCCCGCCCGCCTGTGCCGTTTTTATAAACCCACGCCTACAGGGGTGGGTGAACACCGCGCTGGGAATTTCACAAAAAAATCAGTATGCTGCGCCCCACATTTGCGCATCGCCCCGCCCTGCGGCGCAGAATCGCACTGACAAAGCAGATGATTTTCTCGCCGAGTCCCACAGCCGGACGCAAGATCCGGGTGTACGTTTTGAAGGCTGGCGAGGTTTACCAAAAATGAACCGAGCCAGTCCCCGAGAAGCCGGCCACAAGCCGGCTTTTTAATGTCTGAAAGAAACTTTTTAGCCGCACAACCTCTCAGAATCTTTAGCCGTAAAACTCTCCGAGTTTGCTCGCAATGAAGGCATCCTGGTCATTCAAAAGAATGATGCGAATCCAGGACAAAGAAACTCACTAACATCGAAATAAAGTTTCTTAACTCGCCCATCAGAAAGTTCAACCTCCAGTGATAGCGCCTGGACAAAGTTCCGTATGCCAGACGGCGGAATTTTGCGCAGGGAGGTTCTGTAGGACAAAACCTTTATCGGACAGCCACTCGGCGTATAAGTGAGCCGTTACACAACGGCTTACGCTTTCGTGGCACCAGCGCTAACTCTCGAGGGCATCCTCAACGAGCGTTAATTTATACTCGCCCTCCGGTCAGTTCAAAACACCATCAGCACAGAGATGCGCCCATGTCCGTTCCAACCTACGATCAGTTCATTGAGCCGATCCTGCGTTTTCTCGTCACAAAACCCGAGGGTGCAATCGCTAGGGACGCCCACGAGGCAGCAGCAAAAATGCTGCAACTGACCGAAGCACAGCGTGAAGAAGTGATCGCCAGTGGTCAGGCCACCTATAAAAACCGATCAGGCTGGGCACACGACCGTCTCAAGCGTGCCGGACTTTCGAGCAGTGCTAAGCGCGGTTATTGGAAGTTGACTGATGCGGGTGTGCAGTACGCCAAAGAGCATGCATTTCCACTGTCGGCCAAAGACGTGGAGCATTTAGCAATTGGCTACATGAACGTGAAGCTGAAAGTCGCACCGGACGCCGAGCCGTTGGATGAACAGCCAAGCATTGAGCCCGATCTGGCCTCCGCCACCGAAAGCCCCGACGACCGACTGGAGCGAGCGCTGAAGGAATTGCGCGATGCCACGGCGGCAGACCTTTTGGACAACCTTCTCCAAGTCAGCCCCAACCGCTTTGAAGTGATCGTGCTGGATGTGCTTCATCGCTTGGGTTACGGCGCCAGCCGCAATGACTTGCAACGTGTCGGCGGTTCCGGTGATGCCGGCATCGACGGCATTATCTCACTCGATAAATTGGGGCTGGAGAAGGTTTACGTTCAGGTCAAGCGCTGGCAGAACACGGTTGGCCGACCTGAATTACAGGCTTTCTATGGCGCGCTCGCAGGACAAAAAGCCAAACGAGGTGTGTTTATCACCACCTCTGGCTTTACGGCGCATGCTGTTGACTTCGCCAAATCAGTGGACGGCATTGTGCTGGTAGACGGTACGCGACTGGTGCACCTGATGATGGATCATGAGGTGGGTGTGACATCGCGTTTGTTGCGGCTGCCGACGCTGGATCGCGATTACTTTGATGAGGAATGAGCTCAGGAGCAATTCAATTTGGTCCATTGATCAATTTCCCTATTTGGCTTGCGGTTAAAAATAGTGGCACATTAGAATCTCAGCGACTGTTCTACCAACCCCGCGGATCGAGGGTTGCATCAGCGGGGCGAGGCTGGGACTGATTCCAGTTTAGGTTGATGTGCAGGTCAAGGAGGCCACAATGTCGGAAGTCAATATCAAGGATCAATTCTTCGTATACCACCTCACCTCTGTTGAAAATTTGATTGGGATTTTCAAGGATGGCCTAAAGCCCCGCGCCGACCTTGAAAATTTTACCGATGTAGCGGACAGCGAAATAATCAAGAAGCGCAAAGCTCATAATCTTGATCGCTTTGTACCTTTTCATTGGTTCGCTGCAAATCCTTTTGATGGACGGGTACAACTCAATCGGCCAAAAGAGAAATTTGTCCTGATCTCGGTCTTTCGGACATTCGCCAAACAGAACAGCTGGAAAGTCATCCCACAGCACCCCCTCGCCGATGACGACATTCAGGTGCTGGAATACAACGAGGGCTTTGAAGCAATCAATTGGGAGTTGATGAGCACCCGGGACTACCAGAATGCCGAATGCAAAAACGTCTGCATGGCCGAATGCCTTTCTCCCGGTGTGGTAAACCCCAAAACCTTTTCGAGGATTTATGTTCCGAACGAGGAGGTCAAAACGCTTTGTGAGGCTAAAATGCGCGAGGCCAAACTTACGACCCCTATCACCGTGAATCCCGGAATGTTCTTATAAATGACCTATACCAGCCTGAATCCAGAGAAAGCTCTGATTTGGCGTATCGTCCATCGCGATAACCTGCCCTGGATTCTGGACAACGGTCTGCATTGCGCTAACTCGAAGGTACAGGCACCTCAGTACGTGAACATCGGCAACGTCGACTTGATCGACAAGCGCCGTTCCCGTCAGGTGCCTATCGCACCCGAAGGGGTGCTGGCCGACTACGTGCCCTTCTATTTCACGCCCTTCTCGGTGATGATGCAGAACATTCACTCCGGGTGGAGCGTGCAGCAACGCAGCAATGACGAGATCCTGATTCTGGTCTCGAGCCTGTACCGCGTTCAAGAACTCGGCCTACCGTTTATCTTCACAAACGCGCATGCCTATCCGAGTTGGACAGACTATTACAGCGATCTGGCGAATCTCGATCAGATCGATTGGTCTATCCTCCAACGGCGAGACTTCAAGCGCGACCCTGATGACCCTCGCAAAATGGAGCGTTATCAGGCAGAAGCGCTGATCCACCATCACTTACCGATTACGGGACTACTGGGCATCATGTGCCACACCGATGCAATGAAAGTTCGCATAGAAGCAGACATCGCCGCCAGAGGGCTGACGTTGCCGGTCCATGCGCGTCCCAAATGGTATTTCCAATGATCAGATTCACCCAAGGCAACCTGCTGGAAGCCAAAACCGAAGCCCTCGTCAACACGGTGAATACAGTTGGCGTGATGGGTAAGGGCATCGCCTTGATGTTCAAGGAACGCTTTGCGCAGAACTATCGCCTGTATGCCGCGGCGTGCAAGGCTGGTGAAGTGGAAACCGGCAAGATGCACGTGACCGCCACAAACGAACTTGATGGCCCTCGCTGGATCGTTAACTTCCCAACCAAACGCCATTGGCGCTCCCCATCGCAAATGGCCTGGATAACGGAGGGCCTCTACGATCTGCGCAGGTTTCTGATTGAAAACGAGGTCAAATCCGTCGCTGTCCCGCCACTAGGTGCTGGTAATGGTGGATTGAAATGGCTTGAGGTCCGCGAACAGATCGTTGGGATCCTGAGTGATCTGGATGTTGATGTATTGGTGTTCGAACCTATAAATCAGTATCTGAACGTCGCCAAACGTAGTGGCGTAGAAAAACTCACGCCAGCCCGCGCCCTTATCGCCGAACTGGTTCGGCGCTACTGGATTTTAGGCATGGAGTGCAGCCTGCTGGAGATTCAGAAGCTGGCCTGGTTTCTAGAGCGCGCTATCGAGCAGTTTCCGAATACCGAAAATCCTCTGAATCTGAGGTTTGTCGCACATAAATATGGCCCGTACGCCAATCGGCTGGAGCACCTGCTTAATAACCTTGATGGCAGTTACCTGCATTGTGACAAGCGCATAAGTGACGCGGGTATTAGCGACGTGATCTGGTTTGATCAAGAGCGCAATGCCTTTTTGCAGACGTATCTGAAGACTGAGGCCAAGGAATACTCGCTAGCGTTGGAGCGTACGGCTCAACTGATCGACGGTTTTGAATCGCCATTCGGTATGGAGTTATTGGCGACGGTCGATTGGCTGTTGAGCCAGGAAGGGGTATCTGCGACCGTTCCTGCGGTGCGCGAAGCATTGAAACATTGGGACGGTGGTGCCGATGCTGCGGCTCGCAAGAACAAGCTGTTCGATGATCAAGCTCTTGAAATTGCTCTCAAACGCCTGACCTCCAGTAGTTTCCGGCCTGAATTAGCGGCCTGAGGGAGATTGGGCAGCAGCCAACTGCCCAATCCCCTCACGGATAACTGAACCCCTTCACCAACGTCAGCTCCCCCACCGCCCGCATCGGCACCAGGAACGTTTCCATCTTCTCATTCGGCGTCCCCTCCTCGGTAATCACTGTTACCTGGGCCGTGGTCAGCGCTTGTACCGCTTCTTCCTGCCCGTCTTCTTCCTGGCGATAACCACCGCCGAAGTAATTCACATAGACCAGGTACTGCCCCTTGATCGGTGCAGGCATGGCGAAAATTTCCGGGCCGTAGCCGGTGGTGACGTCGACATCCAGCGCTGCGCCGTTGGGTGCGACGCGGTCGCCGTACCAGATGTGGGCGCCGTCGGGGGTAATGAGGTGCAGGTCCAGGTCGGTGCCGTCGCTGTCCCAGGCCAGCAGCACGCGCAACTTCGCCGGCGTCGCTCCGCCGCTGGAGTTGAGGAACTGGGTACGGCGGCGTTGCTGGCCATCGGGGCTGCGCACCTCGACGCTGTTGCTGCCATTGGGGAACGAGAATGGACGGTCGAAGCGCCCGGCGGAGTCGACCTTGAGCGGCATGCTCACGCCATTGACGATCAGCCGGCCCGGCTCGCCGGACTTCGGCGTGGCCTTGATCTGGCCGCTGATGCGCGCGGTGTTGGCCTGTCCTGCGGGCGTATTGACCGATGAAGCCGGGTAGTTGACGGTTTGGCGAAAACGTTCGCCTTCACCCTCGGCCGCGCCGGTACGCCAACCGCCCACAGGGGTGTCGAGATCGACAGCAGCGTAAGTCGACGGCAACGCACCCAGTGCGTAAAGGAACAGCAAGACCTGGGGATAACGGAGTTTCATGGACTATTCCAGCAAGAGGTGGCGGGCGAGCCCTTCGATGTAAGTTTCATCCTGGCCGTTGGGATGTGCCTGGAAGGCCAGGTGCAGGTATTCGTGAGTCAGGTCGAGGCGATCTTGCAGCGTCAACACCCCGCGCACGTAGATGCGCTGGCGCTCGCGGTCGACGTAGGGGCGACCGAATGCCAGCCTGCAGACGGCGAAAGTGCTGACATCGGTGTAACCCACTTCACTCTCCAGGCGCTGGCGCCAGCTCCGGCGCTGGCTCTTCAGCCAATCTTGAGCGGCGGGCAGTGCCTGGCATGAAGCAACAGGGTTGTCCCAGCGGCTGAGGCTGGCACGTGGGTAGGCGTGCAGCAGGATGGTGTCGTAGCGTTGGCCGGCATTGGCCTGCTCGACAGCGTGTTGCCAGGACAGCTTGTCCGGGCCCGGTTGGTCGGAATGATAGGTGACGGTACTACCGGCCAGGACGAGGTCGCTGGTCCAGGCGGCGATGTTGCGTGATTCAGGTGAGGCCGGACGTGGTGCAACACGCTGACGGTTGCTGCTGTCGTCGATGCTCAGGCAGTCACCATTGCGCGAGGCGTTCTGCAGCAGGTAGGTGCGAATGGCGACGGCCAGGGCCTTGGCAGCTTCGACCGGTTGCGCCTTGGCTTCGCGCTGCAGGACGCGGGCGACGTACTCTTCGCGATCCAGGCGGGCGACGAGTTTGTCGTTGAGCAAAAACAATTCGCCATCGCTATGGATATCGAGTTGGTTGCCATTGCTGAACTCGACACGGTAATTACCCTTCATCGGGCCGGACGCCACCACACGCTCTGCGGCCAGCACCCGCTTGATCGGGTATCGGGCGAACAAACCGACTTCAACGCAACGCCCCGCATCCGCCGGCCAGGCCACCGGCAGCACGGACGCCAATGCGGCGCCGTAATGGCGCAAGACCCTTTGACTGGTGCCGCGGCCACCTGCCCAGATCGGCGTGCCGTCAAGGGTCCAACCGGCGAACCCACCCTGGCGCGATGCGGGGTCCAGATCACCCAGCCAGCTCCAGGTCTTCACACGCAGCCGACCGCCGAGTTCACCCACCACATTGCCATCCGCCGCGTTGAGCACCACATCAAGCAACACTCGCCGTGCCTGTTCCTGGGCCGGCATGGCGGCCAGCACCTGGAGCAACTCGACGACCGGCACACGCGCAGCAGGCTGCAACGATGGCAACTCCAGCAGCCATGGCGGTGCCCGCCGGGCCTGCCAGTATCGGCTCCAATCGGTGTCGACAATGCCCAGGCGCGCTGGCTCGAAATACAATCCGCAAGACTTCACCAGCGCCTGATCGCGACCTATGTGCTCACCCGTCGCGCAGCAATACACTTCCTCTTTCGACTGCCCGCGACACTCATAAGGCGGTTCCTGGGCGCCTGTGTCCACCAGCCAGGCGTATACGAACAATTTCCACAGGCTGCCCAGGGGTGTCTGCACGTTAGCCGAAAGCGGTTCGCGGGCAATCAGTTGGGTACGACTCAGCGATAACAGCTCACCGTTAAAACCCAGGCGCAGCGGTCCTTCCTGCGCCGTTGCCAGCGCAGGGATCAAATACAACCAAAACCCGAGCCAACGCCAGGGCATGTCAGTGGACCGTGACCTGGCCAAGCGCCGGTTTTTGCTCCTGGGCCTGATGTTGCGGTGCGTAGACCTGAGTGAAGCGTACCGGTGGCAGATTGAACTGCCCCTTTTGTGAGAAACGCACCAGATGCCGCAGGCGCAGCTCGCCGCTCAGGGCATCCACGGGAACCGCATAGGTCATCTGCCCCGGTTCGAACCGCGCCTTCTCCAGCGCCGTCGGTTCGCTACCTGCCTTGCCCAGTAACTTGATACCCCAGGTGGTTCGCTCGACATCCGCACCCGGCGGCAGCGGCACTTCGAGCATGCCGTAGCGCAGCGGTTTGGCGGCTTTGCTGGTGATGATCACTTCGTCCAGGTACAGGCTGTCGCTGGACAACGGCTGCGGGCCGACGGCTTCGAGCTTGAAGGTGAAGGCTTCGTCACCCGGCACCAGTCGCGACAGGCGGCGGGTAATGCTCACCGCCATCGGGTCAAGCGCCGGCTGTTGGGTCTGATAGCTCAGCATCGCGCGCAGCGGACGTTCCTGGGTGCCGCTCAGAGACAGCACACTCGGCACGGGCGCAGGGCCCTGCCACGTCCAGAACATCTCGCCGCTGGCACCGTAGCGTTTCTTCCAGCCTTCGCCTGGCGCCAGCGCAATGGTCGGCGACGCCTGCTCGATGCTGCGCTGCAGCCAGGTCAGCGCCAGTGCCCGCTCCAGGGTCGACTGCTGCGGTAACAGACGCTGCAACAACGCTTGTGCGCGGCTCTGATCGAAGGCCTGCAACGACAGGTTCAAGGCCTCGGCAAACGGCTGCGAGCTGACCGCCAGACGCTGTTGCGCCTCCGTCAGGCGGCGGTTGAACGCGTCCGGCAGATTGACTTTCGCCTGCCTGGCCAACGCGGCGGTCAATGTACGCGCTGCCGCCAGCCCCAAGGCCGAATCCGGGTCGCTCATGACCAGGCTGTCTTCACCATCCTCCATCGGGTTCGCGGCATGGCCCTCGCCTGCTGCGGCGAGATCGTCCATCAAGCCGCTGAGCAAGGTGTTGACCGGCAATTGCATCTGTTTGGCAAACGACAGAATCAGCGCCCGTTGCAACAACGGCGTGTTCCTGGCCTGTTTGGAGTAGACCTCCAGTACTCTCTGCCAATGCTCCGGCGGCAGGCTCAGCTCCAACGCTTTGCTCGCATGCCAGTCGGCGTAGTAGGCATACGCAGTGAGGAAGGCATCCGGTTCGCCGTCCATGCCCCACCAGGTAAAACTCGCCGATGGCCCGGCCATTTGCACCAACCGCAGACGGCTGTTCTGCATGATCAGGCGCAAGCGATCACGAATCTGCGGGTTCGACGCCAGTGTCGGATAGGCAATGCTCAACGGCAGCAAACGGCTGGCGGTCTGCTCGACGCCGCCGTACGGGTAGCTCAGCAGATCGTCGAGCGCCGAACGGAACAGCGCTTGCGGGCTGTCGTCCAGCCGCAGGCGAATGTCCGTCGCATCGCTCGGCACATTCAACGCAGTATCACCGCTGGTGGCGTCCAGGCTTTGGCTCTGCGTGACCTGCCAGCCGTTACCGCTCAACGCCAGGTTCACGGCCAGGGCATCCACGGTTTTGCCATCCTGGACCAGCTCGGCGCGCCACTCGCCATCGCTCAGGGCAAACGCTGGAAGCGCGACGTAGTTGATGCCGTTGCTCAGAGTGACCGGCAAGCGCTGTTCGCTGCCGGCGTAATGGATCAGCAACTCGGCCTTGACCGGTTGCTCGGCCTGGCTGAACGCGAACACACCAAGATCCGGTTTGTCGCCATTACGGAACCGGGTCGGACCGCTCCACTTCAGGTACAGCGGCTTCTCCGAACGCACGAACTGCTTCTTCTGCCCAACCTGCCCGTCATCGGCAATGGCCCGGGCGGTGATGCGCCAGCGGGTCAACGAGTCGGGCATGGTGAAGGTGAAGCGGGTTTTGCCACTGGCGTCGGTGACCAGTTCCGGCTGCCACGCAGCGGTGTCGACGTCTTCGCGACGCGGGCGCTCCAGTACTTTTACACCGCGCTCGCTGCGATTGGCCTTGCCCGGCGCACCAAGGCTACCCGGCAACGCAACGTCGTAGCTGATGAACGACAGACTGGCGCTGGTACGCACGTTGTTACGCCGTGGGTGGTAGAAGAACTGGTCGATGCTGGGCGCGACTTCCGGTTGCAGCGCGTAGACCATTTCATCGACCACACTGACCGTCAGGTGCGCCGCAATCGGCTTGCCGGCGAATGCAGCGGTGAGGTCCACCGACACGGTTTCACCTGGCTGATAGGCCTCTTTGTCGGTCGCGATGGCGACGTCGATCTGCGGCGCGATCACTTTGATGCCGGCGTTCTGGAAGCTGTACTGACCACCCTTGGTGTACAGCACGGAGAAAGTCAGGTTCGGCGCGAAATTATCCTTCACGGGAATACGCGCGCGGTATTGGGTGTCGCTGAGTTTTTCCATCTTCAGCCAGTCGCCGCCCTTGGACATCAGCGCCGTGGCCTCGACCTTGTCACGCTCCAGGGAAAGCAAGGCATCACTGACCGGCTCCGGGAAAGTGATCAGCGCCAGGGCCTCGTCACCTGCGTTGTACTCGGCTTTGTCGAGGACGATTTCCACGGTCCCGGGTACCGCCTTGATGCCGTCACCGGTGACCGAATGGCCGGTAGCGCCGACCACCCGCCCATGCTCGTCTTTCAACGTCAGGTTGTAGGTGCCTGGCCGTTCGAAAGCCAGGGTAAAGCCCTGGTCGCTGGCCGTGAGTTTGCCCTCACCGGTGCTCTGGTCTTCCAGGCGCACCCAGCTGTAAGCGCTCGGCGTCAACGCCTTGCCCTGCTCGCTGCCGCCTTCATTGAGGTAGTTGAAAACCACCTTGTCACCCACCGCACTGAAGCGTTGCGGCGCGCTTAACCGGAAGGTCGCGGCACCACGATCGATGAGGATTTCCTTGGTGGTCTTGACCCGATACGCCGCGCCATCGCTGGCGAACACGGTGAGCATGTAGCGGCTCGGTTTGTCGGTCGCCGGCAGGTCGAGGGTCGCAGTGCCCTTGGCGTCCGAGGTCAGTTCGGCGCTGGTGAGCTCCACCGGGAATTGCCCGAGGTATTGCAGCTCGTTGTCGACCATCGACAGTTGTTGCGCACGCAGGCTCAGGCTCAACTTGGCGTTGGCCACCGGCTTGCCGTCCGGATAGAGCAACACCAGGTTGCCCTTCACCGGCTCGCCGGTGCGGTAATCCTGTTTTGCCAGGTTCAGGGCAATTTCGAAGTGCGGCTTGATGTATTCGGCGACACGGAAGGCGCTGCTGTAGGCCTGATCCTTGTAGTTGAAACGCAGCTCATAACCACCGGCCACCGCGTTCTCCGGCAACTGGAAACGGCCCTGGGTGCCCGCCTTCGAATCCAGCTTGAGTGCCAGCGATTGCAGCGCGGTGCCCGTGGCGTCGAGCACGGTCAGGTTGACGTCGGCGGCGCCGGGCGCCACCGAGTCACGAGCGTTTTTGAACTCGCGCCCAACGATCTTCAGCGACACCCAATCCCCCGGCCGATACAGCGGCCGATCGGTAAAGGCATAGAGCTTGGTGTCGTAGATTTCGCTGTCGTAATAGAAGTTCTCGGAGACGAACACCCCGCCCTCTTCGTCCTCGCCGATCACGAACGAACGCTCGGGGCTGACGTGTTTCAAACGCAGCAGGCCATCGGCGTCGGTCGCGCCGCTGCTCATCACGCCCAGGCCATCTGTCCACAGCACATCCACCTTGGGCACCGAACTGCCTTCGTGTTTGCGCGCCGCCCATACCAGCAGTTCATCACCGGCAATCTTGCTCACCGCCACGGTGTTGGAGACGAACACCATGGTGGTGGCGCGGTACTTGCCGATCAGCGCTTCCACCAGGTACAGGCCCGGTTTGAGGTTGCCCAACGGAATGTAGACGTTACCCGGTGCGACGCTGACGAACTCACTGGACGAGCCGGCCAGGTTGACACCGGGTGGTGGCTGGATCGGCTTGGCTTGCCACAGCGGGTAGCGGAACTGGCTGACCACCGGCAAGCCCGGTATCAGGGCGAATTGCGGTTGCGCGTCGTAAGGTGTCGGCGCGGCGATCGCGGCGCCCATCTTCAACTCAGGCACCTCTTCGGTGACCTGCTGACGGGATTCGTAGGAAAACGCCCGTTGCATCACCCGACGGGATTTGCGGTACCAGTTGTCCCACAGGTAAGCGAGGGTGTTGGACAGGCCCTCGCCCTTGAACTGACCGTCGCTGACCACCCGATGCAGGTTCTTCTGGCGCTTGAGGAAGTCCAGTGGCTTGTCGATGCGGTAGACACGAATATCGGCGCCGCCGTAGGGCTCCATGCGGAAACGACGATAGTCGCGACCCGGCGCTTCAAGGCGCACCATCGCCTGTTCGTCGCTGGCAAAACTGCTGTCGGCCAGCAGGAAGAAACTTTCACCGGCCACCGGCGTGTAGCCGCTCGGCTCAACGGTGTCTTCGGCGTGGGCCAACGGCACCAGCAGCGCCAACAACAAAGAAATTCGTGAGCAAATGCGCAGCATGCGGGCACCGGTCATTGGGTGAGAAAATTCAGTCGATAGACGCCGATGAAGTTGGGGTTGGCTGCATCGGGTATCCATCGGGTGTCCTTCCATGTCATGAGTTGTTGCAGGCTTGCCGAGCGCATGCCGTTGTCAGTAGGGGTGGTGGTGCCGGTGTGGTAGGCGATGTAGCGGCCCATCCAGATCATCAGGTGCTGGTCGTCACCCTGATCGAAAAACATCAGGTCGCCGGGCCGCGCTTGCGTCACGTCACGGCCCACCAGGTGGCTGTTGAACTGGATCAGTTTGATCGCATTCACATACGGCCCGATCTTGCCGCCGCCCTGTTGCCATTGCTGCGCCAAACCGCGCTGGGCCTCGCTCAATTGCATTTCCGGTGGCAGGTAGCGGTTGGACAGGCCATTGCTGCGCAGCCATTTGTCGTCGTGCACCTTCAGCGCTTCGTTGGCGGCAAAACGGACCAGGCCCGCGCAGTCCTGCTGAAACCAGCGAGGGCTGGGCCCCTGGCTCAATTGTTCCTGGGCGATGCGCACAAACCAGGCGCGGAAGACCTGGGATTGCTGCGGATCGAGTGCGGCCGCCTCATTGGCGAATGCGCGACCGCCCAGCAACAGCGCCAGCAGGCCGAGGCTGCGGATAAGCGACTTCACAGCGCCTTCCACTCCAGTGGCAGCCATTGCCAGTGACCGTCAGGCTCGCTGCCTTCTGGCAGGGTCAGCGCATATTTGCCGTAGCCGCCGAACTTGCGCAGCTTGGGGATCAAGTAGGTTTGTGCGGCGTTGTAGAACACCGGTTCCATGTCTTGCGGCAGGCTGTCGAGGGTTTCGCGCTGCATCAGTTGCGCCATGGAATCGGGGCCGAAATAGACCGGCATCAGCAGGTCCTTGGGCACCACGTCGGCCATTGGCGGGAAGTGCTTGTCGAGGGTGTCGAGCGCCTTGCCCACCAGCTTGTCGTCGAGGGAAAACAACAGGGTCGAGCCATGGCGCGCCAGGCTGACTTTCATGAACGCCTTGCCCGTGATCGCGTCGGGGTTCTCGGCGTCTTTGGCCTTGTACGGGCCAAAATTGGAGCTGACCTGACGCACCCACTGATGGCTGGCGCCTTCCTGCTTCTCCGCTATCGGGAATACTTTATCTTCGACATTGCCCTCATAGGCGCCGACCATCGAGCCGAACAGCGTGCCCAACTCGCCGTCGAGACTGGCGTTGTCTTTGTCGTTGAGGCTGGCCACCAGCAGCGGCGTGTACAACCGCGAATCGGCGTACCAGCAGAGCCCGGCGGCGCCCGCCAGCTGTTCGGTCAGCGCCTGGGCGACCTTTTCCTCGGCACCCAACTTCACCAGCAGGGGCCTCTGCTGCTCGGCGGCCAGTGGCAGCGCCACGCAGGCGCTGGCGCCCATCGGCATGGCTTGCCAGATCGGCTTGAAGTCGAAGTCCGGCTGGTTCTCCAGCTCGTCCATGGCCAGGTAGCTGTGCCAGCCCTTGTCGTCCATGTCAAAACGCAATCCGGCGAAGTTGGGGATGAAGCGTTGATACCCCATGGCCAGGACGCTGGCATTGACGGCCAGGCGTTGCTTCACTTCGGGTGCACGAGGGGCGAGGCCAAAGGCTTCAGGGAACAGTTTGTCACCGCTGAGCAAGGCGCCAATGGCTTGCGTCGAGACGTTGCCCGGCTCCTGCTGCTCGCCGGATTGCGCGTCATAGAGTTTCGTCGGGTTGGACAGCACCACCAGTTTGTCGCCATGGGAAGCGAACAACAGCGCCTTGCTGGCGCTATAAGTCAGTTGATAAAGCGCCACATCGTCGGCCCCGACTTTCACGTCGCCGACCTTGCTCAACTGCGTATCGTCCAGCGCCACTTTCGCCAGTGGTTCCAGCACCTTGGCCAGGCCACCGCGATCCATCACCAACAAGAAGTCCTTCAGGCGGCCATCCGCCCCGCGCCACAGTGCCACGTCTGCCGGTTGGTCGAAGAGTTGTTCGATCAGGCTGTCCTGCAACTTCAGGTCATGCTCATAGATGATCCGCCGCAGACTGCCGATCAGGCCGAGGCGATCGGCATGGGTTTGGTAATAGAAGACGAAATCTTCCGTCAGGGTTTCCTTCAGGAAGGGCACCGCCAGCAAGTCCTTGGGCAACTGGCTCAAGGAGTGGGTTTCGAGCAGGCCGTCCGGGCGGCTCATGCCCAGTTTGTCGCTGGCCAGTTGTGCGGCTGGCAACTTGGGCTTGTGCAGGAACCAACCCAGCCCGCCCGCCACGCCGGCCACCAGGCACAAGCCAATCAGCAACGCCGGCCAGCGGCGGGGAATCTTGCCGGCAGGTGCTTCGGCGGCCGGGGTAACAGTGTTATCGCTCATGTTCACAAAGCCCAATTCATCCGTGGAGCGGGATGCTTAATAGTTGAATGTCTTGACCAGCAGCAGGTCACCGATGGCGCGCAGGGGGACGACGAAGGTCTCGCGTTTTTCGTCGACGGTGTTCTCGTTGAGCACCAGATTGATCTGCGAGGTGATCACCTCGTTCTGGTTGCTGGTCTCATCGAAGTTATAGCCGCCGCTGCCGAAGTTGCCCCAATAGTTCACGTAGACCAGATAGGTGCCGCGCATGGGAGCGGTCATGGTGAACATCTCGGGGCCCGGGCCGTCGACGCCGTCCGGGTCCAGGCCGCCACCATTGGTCAATGCCGTGTGGGCAAAAAACGCATGCTGGCCGTCCGGGGTAATGATATGCAGGTCGAGTTCGGCTTTGGGGTCGTCCCAACCCAGCACCACGCGAATTCGGGCCGGGGTGCGCAGGTTATTGGCTTCATAGAACTGAACACGCCTGAGCGACTGGCCCTCGGCGCTGCGCACTTCGACGCTGTTGGAGCCCGCGCCAAAGGCGTACGGCCGGGCGAAACGGCCCGTATCGTCGGTGTAAAGGTTCAATGGGTTGCCGTTGACCGCCAGCGTATGCGGCCCGCGCTGGCGGCCGATGGCCTTGAGCTGACCTTCGATCATCGTGCGATTGCGCTGCACGCCCCGGGCAATGGGTGGCGTGGGGTAGGCCACTCGAGGGTTTTCACTGCGATCGAGCAAGCCGTTGTAACGCCAGCCGCCCACCGGCTCGGACAACTCGGCCGTCGGCCCGGCCCAGGCTGCCGATGCAGCTACCAAGCCCAGGCCCATCAGCACCAGAATGAATGAACGCATGTGACGCCTCCTGCCATGCACAACGAAACCTTGCACCCGATCCTCGGCGCGTTACAGAGGCAAAACCTGCGTTTCGTCAGAAAGCCCCATGACCGTTGGGTCAGGGAAGGCGCGAAGGTTAGCCATTTGGTGGCTTTTTAACAATTGGTGGCCTTCTTAAATGCGGCCCCGTTCACGTCTGTTGCTGGACGGTGAGCCGAATAAAGCGATTATTCGGCTCATCTCAACCCGGAGCGAAGCGCCATGGCACCGCAATGGATCTGGCAGCAACCGGATTGGCCCAATACCCTGTTGTTGGGCCATCCTTCTCGCGATGTCGGTGTGTCAGTCAACATTGAGCTGCAAGACACTCCGCTATCGCGAGCAAGCTCGCTCCTACAGGGGAAGGGTCGCGATTCACACCCGTCAATTTGCCCATAACCCCCCTATCTGCTAGTGTCCCGCCGGTTTAACGTCAACCGGAATTAGCCGCCATGGCCCGCAAAAAAGCTGCACTGGATTTCGAACAATCCCTCGCCGACCTGCAAACGCTGGTGGAGCGACTGGAGAACGGCGAATTGTCGCTGGAAGACTCGCTGACGGCTTTCGAGCAAGGCATCGGTCTGACCCGTGATTGCCAGGCGGCGCTGGCCCAGGCCGAGCAGAAAGTGCAAGTGCTGCTCGAGCGAGACGGCGAACTGGCTGAAGAACCTTTCGACGCGGACCAGCCAGAATGATTGCTGCGTACTCCGCGACCAGCCAGGCCCGCGTCGACGCGGCACTGGAAAGACTGTTCACCGCGCCGAGCCCTGAGCTGGCACGGCTTTACGAAGCCATGCGCTACAGCGTGATGAACGGCGGCAAGCGCGTTCGTCCATTGCTGGCCTATGCCGCTTGCGAAGCGCTGGGTGGCAAGGCCGAGCAAGCCAACGGCGCCGCTTGCGCAGTTGAACTGATCCACGCCTATTCCCTGGTGCACGACGACCTGCCGGCTATGGACGACGACGATCTGCGTCGCGGCCAGCCGACCACCCACAAGAAATTCGACGAAGCCTGCGCGATTCTCGCCGGCGACGGCTTGCAGAGCCTGGCCTTCAGCGCTTTGTTGGATCCGGACCTTAGCTCGGTCGATGCCCAAATCCGCCTGCAAATGGTCAGCGCGCTGGCATTGGCCGCAGGTCCCGCGGGCATGGTTGGCGGTCAAGCCATCGACCTCGGTTCGGTGGGTTTGAAGCTTGACCAGAAAGCCCTCGAATACATGCACCGGCACAAGACCGGCGCGCTGATCGAGGTCAGCGTCAAACTCGGTGCCCTGGCCAGCGGCCGTGCCGAAAAAGACGAACTGAAGTCGCTGAAGACTTATGCACAGGCCATCGGCCTGGCGTTCCAGGTGCAGGACGACATTCTCGACGTCGAAAGCGATACCGAGACCCTGGGCAAACGCCAGGGTGCCGACATCGCCCGCGACAAGCCGACCTACCCGGCCTTGCTGGGGCTCGACGCGGCCAAGGCCTACGCCTTGGAACTGCGCGATCAGGCGCTGCACGCGCTGCGACCGTTTGACGCGGACGCAGAACCATTGCGCGACTTGGCCCGGTATATCGTCGGCCGCCGCAGCTGACGGCGTATCGGCCAAAAAAGACCAACGCGTGGGCAGGGGGCGATGCATCAGGTAAACTGCCGCATCTTTTATACCTATAACGATTCGCCTGATGCCCACGACGTTTCATGAGATTCCCCGCAAGCGCCCGACCACGCCCCTGCTCGACCGCGCCAACACGCCGGACGGCCTGCGCCGGCTAGGTGAAGCCGAGCTGGAAACCCTGGCCGATGAGTTGCGCCTGGAATTGCTCTACACGGTCGGCCAGACCGGTGGGCATTTCGGTGCCGGCCTGGGCGTCATCGAGCTGACCATCGCGCTGCATTACGTCTTCGACACCCCGGACGACCGGCTGGTGTGGGACGTCGGTCATCAGGCCTATCCGCACAAGATCCTCACTGGCCGTCGCGAGCGCATGGGCACGCTTCGCCAGAAGGACGGCGTAGCCGCCTTTCCGCGCCGCTCCGAGAGCGAGTACGACACCTTTGGCGTCGGTCACTCCAGCACCTCGATCAGCGCCGCGCTGGGCATGGCCATTGCCGCTCGCCTGCAAAACAGCGAGCGCAAGGCGATTGCGGTGATCGGCGACGGCGCGTTGACCGCCGGCATGGCCTTCGAGGCGCTGAACCACGCGCCGGAAGTGGACGCCAACATGCTGGTGATCCTCAACGACAACGACATGTCGATTTCGCGCAATGTCGGTGGCCTCTCGAACTACCTGGCGAAAATCCTTTCCAGCCGCACCTACGCCAGCATGCGCGAGGGCAGCAAAAAGGTCCTGTCGCGCCTGCCGGGCGCCTGGGAAATCGCCCGCCGCACCGAAGAATACGCCAAGGGCATGCTGGTCCCCGGCACCCTGTTCGAAGAGTTGGGCTGGAACTACATCGGTCCTATCGACGGCCACGACCTGCCGACGCTGATCGCCACCCTGCGCAACATGCGTGACCTCAAGGGCCCGCAGTTCCTGCACGTGGTCACCAAGAAAGGCAAAGGCTTCGCCCCGGCGGAAGTCGACCCGATCGGTTACCACGCGATCACCAAGCTTGAGCCGGTCGATGCCCCGGCCACTGCGCCGAAAAAGGCCGGCGGGCCAAAGTATTCCGGTGTGTTCGGCGAATGGCTGTGTGACATGGCCGCCGCCGACCCTCGCCTGGTGGGCATTACCCCGGCGATGAAGGAAGGCTCCGACCTGGTGGCGTTCAGCGAACGTTTCCCGCTGCGTTATTTCGATGTGGCGATTGCCGAGCAACACGCCGTGACCCTCGCCGCCGGCATGGCTTGCGAAGGCGCCAAACCGGTGGTGGCGATTTACTCGACGTTCCTGCAACGCGGTTACGATCAGTTGGTGCACGACGTCGCGGTGCAAAACCTCGATGTGCTGTTTGCCATTGACCGCGCCGGCCTGGTAGGCGAAGACGGCCCGACCCACGCAGGCAGTTTTGACCTGTCGTTCCTGCGCTGCATTCCCGGCATGCTGGTGATGACCCCAAGCGACGAAAACGAACTGCGCAAGATGTTGACGACCGGCCATCTGTACAACGGCCCGGCGGCGGTGCGCTATCCGCGCGGCACCGGCCCGAACGCAACCATCGAGAAAGACCTGCAACCGATCGAGATCGGCAAGGGGGTGGTTCGTCGCCGCGGTCAAAAAGTCGCGCTGCTGGTGTTCGGCGTACAACTGGCCGAAGCCCTGAAAGTCGCCGAGACGCTGGACGCGACCGTGGTCGACATGCGTTTCGTCAAACCGCTGGATGAAGCCCTCGTGCGCGAAATCGCCGGCAACCACGATCTGCTGGTGACCATCGAGGAAAACGCGATCATGGGTGGCGCCGGTGGCGCGGTCAGCGAATTCCTCGCCCAGGAAAACATCCTCAAGTCGATCCTGCACCTGGGCCTGCCGGACACGTATGTCGAGCACGCCAAACCGGCGCAGATGCTGGCTGAGTGCGGCCTGGATGAAGCGGGGATCGAGGCGTCGGTGCGCAAGCGCCTCGCATTGTTGAACACTTAAATTTCACACCCAATACAAAACCTGTGGGAGCGGCGGTGCGACGGTTCGACATTTGTTTTTAGTGCCAAATGGATTACCCATGAACCTCCCCCGCCTCGCCCTGGCGTTGACCCTCGTGCCATCCGCCCCGCTGCTGGCCGACACCTTCGAACGCGACCAGGCCCTCAAGCTGCCAGACGTGTTGATCAGCGCCAATCGCCAGGTCGAGGCACGCAATGACAGCAGCGCCGCCAATACCGTATTTACCCGCGAAGACATCGACCGCCTGCAACCGAGCAGCGTGACTGATCTGCTGCGACGCGTGCCGGGCGTGCAGGTTGGGCAAACCGGCGGTCGCGGCAGCCTGCCGGGCGTCTACATTCGCGGCACCAAATCGGCACAGAGCCTGGTATTGGTTGATGGCCAACGCATCGGCAACTCGACCTCCGGCGACAGCAACCTGCAACACATCAACATTGAGCAGGTCGAGCGCGTCGAAGTGCTGCGCGGCTCGCGCTCGGTGATCTACGGCAGTGACGCGATTGGCGGGGTGATTCAGATATTCACCCGACGCGGTGGCGAGCAGGGCCTGCAGCCGCGCCTTCACGTGGGTTGGGGCAGCAACCAGACCTGGGAACGCAGCGTGGGCTTGTCCGGAGGTGACGAGCAAACCCGTTTTAATCTCGGCGCCAGTCTCGATGAAACCGCCGGGATCGATCGCACCCGGGAGTCCTATCCCAACGATGGCGATCATGATGAGTACCGCAACAAATCCATCAGCCTTTCCTTGAGCCATGCGGTCAACGAAGACCTGGAAGTGGGCGCCAACCTCCTGGATAACCGCGGTAAAAGCGCGTTCGACAGCCCCTTTGTCCAGCAGCAACCCTACAACCGCTTCACCGTCAGCAGCCTGAGCAGTTACATCGATGGGCGTGTCAACGAACGGTGGAAAACCCGAGTCGAATTCGGCCACAGCGAAAACCGTGAAAAAACCTTCGATGAGCTCAGCGACGAACGCAGCGTATTCAACACTTACCGCGATTCGGTGACCTGGCAGAACGACCTCACGCTCGACGCCCGCAACAGCCTGATCCTGGGCGGGGACTGGTACGAGGACCGCATCAACAGCAGTACTGCCTTCGATGAAGACAGTCGCTGGAACCGTGCTGCGTTTGTGCAACATCGCTTCGAGGCCGACAGTTTTTCCACGGAACTGGGCCTGCGCCGCGACCAGAACCAGCAGTTCGGTAGCCAGAACAGTTGGAGCGGCACCGTCACCCTGCCGCTGAACGCGGACAATGACCTGCTGCTGACCTACAGCGAGGGCTTCCGCGCCCCGACCTTCAACGACCTGTACTACCCGGATTTCAGCAACCCGGACCTCAAGCCGGAAACCTCGAAAAGCTACGAGCTGCAATGGCGCAGCCAACTGACCGATACCAGCCGGCTCGAAGCCTCGCTGTACCGCACCGACCTCAAGGACGCGATCATCTTCGGCAGCAACAATCGCCCGCAGAACGTCGCCTCGGCGCGGATCAACGGCTTTGAGGCGGGATTAAAGCAAGAACTGTTCGGTTGGCAGAGTAATCTCGGGGTCGCGATCATCGACCCGCGCGACCGCGACAGCGGCCACACCCTGGCCCGGCGTGCGCGACGCACCTTGAGCCTGGACCTGGACCGTCAGTTCGGTCGCCTGGGTCTCGGTGCCAGTTGGCAAGCGGTGAGCAGCAGTTTTGACGATGAGAACAATCTGCAGCCGCTGGGAGGCTACGCGCTGCTGGGACTGCGCAGCAGTTGGGCGCTCAATCGCGAAGTCACGCTGGAGCTGAAGGTGGATAACCTGCTGGACAAGGGTTACAGCCGGGCGCTTTACAGCCATGACGGCGGTGAGTACGGGTATCGTGAGGAAGGTCGGGCGTGGATGTTCGGGGTGACCTGGACGCCGCAGCTCTGATCCGGATTGTTCGGTGTATTGACTGGCCTCATCGCGGGCAAGCCCGCTCCTACAGATTTCAAGAGCGCCACAACCCCCTGTAGGAGAGAGCTTGCTCGCGATAGCCGCACCTCGGTTCAACGGTCAGGCGCAATCACCCGGCACAACCTGGCCGTCGCCTCAACCATCTGCCCACTCGGCCGCTCCAGGCCTTTGTCAGTCACCAGCAGCAACCTGTCACCCGCCACCGCAGCCACCTGCGGCCAGGCCCGCCACGCATTGAGCTGCGCCTGATCACCGGCCAGGATCACCTCGGGATTACGCTGCAACACGGCCTCGACACTGACCTGCGGCGCCGGCAGCGTCAGGTCGGCGAACACGTTGCGTGCCCCGCAAACCTGAAGCGCATCACTGATGATCTGTCCGCCGCCGACGGTATACAGCGGGCGATCCCAGACCTGATAAAACACTCGCAGTGGCTCATCACGCCGATACCGCTGGCGCAGCGATGCCAGGCGTTCGCGCAAGCCGCTGGCCAATGAAGCGCCACGCTCGGGTCGACCCAGTTGCACGGCAATGGATTCGATTTGCGCGGTCATTTGCTCAAGGTCGTGCGGTTCGGCGACGTAGGTGGGGATACCCAGGCGCTTGAGCTGGTCACGTTGGGCCGGACCCACGCTGCCAGGCCAAAGCAGCAGCAAGTCGGGTTGCAGGCTGAGCAGGCGCTCGATGTTCAATTGGCCATAACGACCCACGGACGGCAGCGACCTGATTTCAACCGGGCGCTCTCCAGCATCCAGCACACCAACGAGAAGGTCGGCGGAGCCCAGTTCAATCACGACTTCGGATAATGACGGCGCAAGGCTGACGACACGCTCGGCAGCGCTGGCCAAACCGCTGGCAGCCAGTAACAGAACCGCCAGCCAGGCACGCGGCATCAGCTGAGTTGACGCGGGATGCGGTAGAGGTAAAACAGCACGGCAGTCGAAATGGCCAACAGCACCAGGGGCACCGCCTCCAACCCTACGAACACGGCCAGAGCGCCGATCCAGGCGGGCAGGCCAGCCGCGAGAAAGGCCGCGCGACGTCGGGCGGCCAGGATGATCCAGGCAGCGGGCTCTTCAGGCGTATCGAGGGCTTTTCCGGTGGCAATCAATGCATGTTTGTAGCGATTGAAAAACTTCAAGCTGACAAACATCGATGCCATGCCGGCGATGAACATTGGCATCGCCAGCACCGGCAGAAATGGCTCACTGGTGCCAAACACGCCATTGATCACGAACAGTGGCAACAGACCCAGCGCCAGGTATTGCCACCAACTGACGGCCAGTCGCCGTCGCACTTGGCCACGGGTCACGCCCGATCTACCTCGCCCTGGTGCTCGTTCCCCATCATATGGTCGAGCTTTGTCGCCTTGGTCGCCAGATAGAGTTTGTTGTGCGGGTTATGGCCGGTGTGCAGCGGCACACGCTCGGCGACCACGATGCCCATGTCGGTCAGGGCTTTGACCTTGCGCGGGTTGTTGGTCATCAGGCGCAGGGACTTCACCCCCATGTGTTCAAGCATCGGCAGGCACATGGCGTAGTCACGCTGGTCGGCGGCGAAACCCAGGCGCTCGTTGGCTTCCACGGTATCGGCACCGCCATCCTGCAATTCATAGGCGCGGATCTTGTTCAAAAGACCGATGCCCCGGCCTTCCTGGCGCAGATACAGCAATACGCCACGGCCTTCACGGGCGATGGCCCGCAGCGCGGCTTCGAGTTGCGAGCCGCAGTCGCAGCGCTGGCTGAACAGAGCGTCACCGGTCAGGCATTCGGAGTGCAAACGCCCGAGTACCGGCGTGCCGTCGTCGAACTCACCCAGGCTCAGCACGACGTGCTCTCGCCCACTTTCCTCATCGAGGAAACCATGCATGGTGAATTGCGCAAAGGGCATTGGCAGCTTGCAAGCGGCGACAAAAACGACGGACACCGGGGTGCTCCTGATCTAGGTACTGGAGTTTCACAGAGGCGGCATTGTAACAGCACGTTCCGAGAGACGCTTAGGCTGAATTATGGGGCATAACGATCCAAATGTTTGATCGCTGCTCGCTCATCGCTGTCTGTAGGAGCGAGCTTGCTCGCGATGGCGGTGTGTCAGGCGACTACAACGCCGACCGAAAGACCGCCATCGCGAGCAAGCTCGCTCCTACAGGGATGGCGGGCTATTCAAAGGGGTATGGCTGCTTCCAGCGCTCGAAGATCGGTTTCAACTGGCCGTTTTTCACCAACAAGTCCATACGTTGGTCGAACAGCGCCATCAATTTTCGCGCCTTGGGGTTGTCGGCAAAGCACAAGTACAGCGGCAGCTCGGCAACGTGCGTACGCCGGAAAAGCGACGGGTCCTTGGCCCGGCGGATCACGTAATCCACCTCTGTCAGCGCGTCGATGTAGTAGTCCACGCGGTTGTGCAGGAGCATCGAAAGAATGCCGGTACGGCGCACGACTTCGTTATAACGAGTCACGTTGGGCAAGCGATCCTGGTAATCGTAGCCACGAACCCAGGCCAGTCGATAATTGCCCAGGGTCTGCGCTGTTGGCACCGGACTGCTCGCCAGGCCCAGGGCATAGATGTGATCGGTATCGAAGTTCCAGCGTGGGTACAGCAGGTCGCTGACTTCCTTATGGTAGGAACCCACGCACGCGTCCACTTCGCCGTGCTGAGCCAGGCCGATGGAGCGGGTGTAGGGTTCGGTGCGGATGTCCAGTTTGACCCCGGCCGGTTCGAACACCTCGCGCAGAACGTCCCAGCCCAGGCCATGGCCGTCGGCGGCGGTGTAGTCCTCCCAGTCTTCGCTGGCCAGATGAATGACCGTGGGCGTCGTCATGTCCTCTCCCGCCTGGGCGAGAGCGCCGAACACCGCAAATACCATCACCGCCAACCAGCGCCGAGCCATCCCAGCCCTCCTTTTCTCGCCAATCAGGCGAAGATCCATACCAACCCTTGCATCGCCAGCCATGCAAACACCCCGGCCAGTACGTCGTCGAGCATGATCCCGACGCCGCCATGCACATGCCGGTCGACCCAGTGTATCGGCCACGGTTTGAGGATGTCGAAGAAACGGAACACGACAAAACCCGCGAGCAACCAGTACCAGCCTTCAGGCACCAGCCAAAGGGTGATCCACATACCGACCATTTCGTCCCAGACGATGCCTTCGTGGTCGTGCACTCGTAAATCGTCGGCCACCTTGCCGCACAGCCAGAAGCCGAACAGCATGGTGATGCCCAACATCAGCCAGTAACCCCAGTCTGGCAACATTTGCCACAACGGGATGAAGGGTAGCGCAACTAGCGACCCCCAAGTGCCTGGCGCCTTGGGCAAGGTGCCCGAACCGAAGCCAAACGCGAGAAAATGCCAGGGATTGCGCCAGACCGACGGCGGAACGAACTCTGCCGGCACCTGTTTGGGATGATCTGTCACGTTGTCTCCCGAAAATGTTGATAACCCCGTGTCTGCGGGGTGATGTCTTGTCCATCGGTATCGAGCAGCACAACGCCCTGCCCCGCTACGACTTGCCCGATCACATGGATTGGCCAGCCATCTGCCAACAGGCGCGGCAACTCGACGGACGGCAAGGTGAAGGCCAGCACGTAATCGTCGCCACCGCTCAGTGCCGCCTCTTGCGCACCAGACGCGCCGAGAAAGGCCACCAAGGCTTTCGACAACGGCAATCGGTCCCGTTCAACCTGAATGCCGACCTTCGACGCAAGCGCGATATGCCCGCAGTCGGCGAGCAGGCCATCGGAGATGTCCAGCGCTGAAGTGGCTTTGCCACGCAGTGCCTGCCCCAGCGCCAGTTGCGGACTTGGCGACCAGTAATGTGCCAGCAGGGCATCGGTGACCTCAGCGGGCGCCGTGCGTTGGCCGAGCACCAGTGGCAACGCGCCTGCGGCATTACCCAGATCGCCGCCAACGCACAACAGATCGCCCACCCGGGCGCCGCTGCGGGTCAACGCCTGGCCGGCCGGCACGCGACCGAACACGGTCACGGTCAGGCTCAACGGCCCGCGTGTGGTATCGCCGCCCACCAGCGCCACGCTGCATTGCTGCGCCATCACGTTCAAACCACGGGCATAGGCTTGCAGCCAATCGGCGGTCACCGTCGGCAAGGTCAGGGCAAGGGTAAAGGCAACGGGCGCGGCGCCCATGGCCGCCAGGTCGCTGACGGCCACGGCCAGCGAGCGCTGGCCGAGCAGAAACGGATCGCAAGGATCGGCAAAATGCACACCGGCCACCAGGGTGTCGGTGGAAATCGCCAGTTGTTCCCCGGCGGGAACAGCCAGCAGGGCGCAGTCATCGCCGATCCCGAGGGCAACACCTTCGCCGCCCTGCGCACAAGGCGCGGCGGCGAAGAAGTTGCGAATCAGCTCAAACTCACCCATCGCAGATGCAAGCGCGGATCAGCGCTTGAACGCCTTCACTTCAGCTTCACGCAGGCTTGGGGCCAGCTTGTCGAGTACGCCGTTGACGAATTTGTGGCCGTCGGTGGAACCGAAGACTTTCGCCAGCTCGATACCTTCGTTGATGACAACGCGGTACGGCACGTCGACGCGCTTGAGCAGCTCCCAGGTGGACAGGCGCAGAACGGCCAGTTCAACCGGGTCCAGCTCTTCGATGGTCAGGTCCAGGCAAGGCTTGAGCGCGGTGTCGATTTCAGTCTTGAACTGCGGAACCCCGTGGAGGATTTCGCGGAAATACGCGCCATCGACATCGGTGAAATCGTTATCGACCCGGAACTGAGCTTCGATCTCGTTCAGCGACTGCTTGGCCATGTGCCATTGATACAGCGCCTGGGTCGCGAGCTGACGAGCTTCGCGGCGCTTGGCGCTTTTCGATGGTTTGCCAGCATCCGCAGGCTTGGGATCGCGCGGGTTGAAACGATCGCTATCGTCGCTAATCACTTGGCCTCCAACTGCGCCAGCAGGCTGACCATTTCCAGAGCGGACAGGGCAGCTTCAGCACCTTTGTTACCGGCCTTGGTGCCGGAACGTTCGATGGCTTGCTCGATGGAATCAACGGTCAGTACGCCGAAAGCGACCGGTACACCGAACTCCATGGACACCTGGGCCAAGCCCTTGGTGCATTCGCCAGCCACATATTCGAAGTGCGGAGTACCGCCACGAATGACCGCACCCAGGGCGATGATTGCCGAGAATTCGCCCTTCTGAGCGACTTTCTGCGCAACCAGCGGAATTTCGAAGGCGCCAGGGGCACGGATGATGGTGATGTCGCTTTCGCTCACGCCATGGCGAACCAGGGCGTCAACGGCACCGCTGACCAGGCTTTCAACGACGAAGCTGTTGAAACGGCCTACTACCAGAGCGTAGCGGCCTTTAGGGGCGATGAACGTACCTTCGATGGTCTTCAGGGTCATTCGATAGATCTCTTAAAGAGCCGGGACGCGTCTAATGCGCGTCCCTCAGTGATATTTGAACCGCGAATACAGGGCCGGGAACAACCGATCCTTATTCGGAGGGCACGTATTCTACAACTTCCAGGTCGAAACCGGATATCGCATTAAACTTCATCGGCGCACTCATCAGGCGCATTTTGCGCACACCCAGGTCCCGCAGGATCTGAGAACCGGCACCGACGATGCTGTAGGTGGTCGGTTTTTTCACGACGGCCTGATCGGTGCTTTCGCGAATATGCGCCAGCAACACGTCACCATCGAGCGGGTGACCGAGCAGCAGTACCACGCCACTGCCGGCTTCGGCTACCGCGGCCATGGCGGCACGCAGGCTCCAGCGGCCGGGTTGCTTGACCATCAACAGGTCGCGCAGCGGGTCCATGTTGTGCACCCGCACCAGGGTTGGCTCCTCGGCGCAGACATTGCCCAGGGTCAGGGCCATGTGCACGTCGCCTTCCACGGAATCACGATAGGTCACCAGGTTGAATTGGCCCAGTTCGCTGTCCAGCGGCTGCTCGGCAATCCGCTGAACGGTACGTTCATGGATCATCCGGTAGTGAATCAGGTCGGCGATGGTGCCAATCTTGATGTTGTGCTCGGCGGCAAAGGTTTCCAGTTCAGCGCGACGGGACATGGTGCCGTCGTCGTTCATCACTTCGCAGATCACGCCGCTTGGCTCGAAACCGGCCATGCGCGCCAGGTCGCAGGCCGCTTCGGTGTGGCCGGCGCGAGCCAGCGTGCCACCGGCCTGGGCCATCAGCGGGAAGATGTGACCTGGGCTGACAATGTCTTCAGCCTTGGCATCCTTTGCAGCCGCAGCCTGCACGGTGCGCGCGCGGTCGGCGGCGGAGATGCCGGTGGTCACGCCGGTGGCGGCCTCGATCGACACGGTGAACTTGGTGCCAAAACCGGAACCGTTGCGCGGCGCCATCAGCGGCAGCTTGAGCAACTCGCAACGCTCGCGGCTCATCGGCATGCAGATCAGGCCACGGGCGTGCTTGGCCATGAAGTTGATGTGCTCGGGCTGGCAGCACTCGGCGGCCATGATCAGGTCGCCTTCGTTCTCGCGGTCTTCGTCATCCATGAGGATGACCATCTTGCCTTGGCGGATGTCTTCAACCAGTTCTTCGATGCTATTGAGCGCCACAGGGCACCCCCTTCTTTCAGGATTTGAGGTAGCCGTTGGCGGCCAGAAAGCTTTCGGTAATGGTGCTTGAAGCGTTTGGCTCGGCGGCCTTGTCGCCCAGCAGCAGACGCTCCAGGTAACGGGCCAGCAGGTCGACTTCCAGATTCACCCGGCGACCCGGCTGGTAAGACGCCATGATCGTTTCGCTGAGGGTGTGCGGGATGATGGTCAGCAGGAACTCGGCGCCATCGACTGCGTTTACCGTCAGGCTGGTGCCGTCGACGGTGATCGAGCCTTTGTGGGCGATGTATTTGGCCAGTTCTTTCGGTGCGCGGATGCGGAACTCCACGGCGCGCGCGTTCTCGGTGCGGGCAACCACTTCACCCACGCCATCGACGTGACCGCTGACCAGATGCCCGCCGAGGCGAGTGGTGGGTGTCAGGGCTTTTTCCAGATTGACGGGACTTCCGCTTTTCAGATCGTTCATGGCGGTACAGTCGAGGGTTTCGCGGCTGACATCTGCTGCAAAACCATTGCCCGGCAGTTCGACTGCAGTCAGGCACACACCGTTTACCGCAATGCTGTCTCCCAGTTTGACGTCGCTCAGATCGAGCTTGCCGGTTTCTACATGTACCCGCACATCTCCGCCTTTTGGGGTCAATGCACGAATACTGCCGATGGATTCGATGATGCCGGTAAACATGGAGTTCTCCTCGAGAACAGGGCCGTCGTGTGGCGCAGCCGGGGATTATACGCTCGCCTTGGGTGCAGGAATGGCAGTGACTCGCCAGTCATCGCCCACCGCGCGAATGTCAGTGATTTTGAGCTCGGGCGCATCCTTCATGTGCACCAGTGGCCAGTCCAGCAGCGGCCTGGCCGTGGACCCGAGAAACTTGCCGGCAATGAAGATCTGGAATTCATCCACCAGGCCTTGTTGAGCGAAGGCACCGGCCAGGCGCGGGCCGGCCTCGACCAACACTTCGTTGACACCTCGACGGGCCAGTTCGACCAGCAACTGATGCAAGTCGACCAAGCCATCGCCGCCGGCCACGATCAGGCACTCCGGACCGTTGGCGTACTGTTCCTCAACGGCCATGCAGGTAGCGACCAGCGCCGGGCCGGCCTTGAAAAACGGCGCATCCAGCGGCACCCGCAGACGGCCATCGATCAACACCCGCAGCGGCGGGCGACTCATGACCTGCGCGGTTTGCCCGGCATCGAGGCCCAGCTCATCGGCGCGCACGGTCAAGCGGGCGTTATCGGCCAGCACGGTATCGGCGCCAGTCAGGACGACGCTGGCCTGGGCACGCAGGCGTTGCACCGCCGAACGTGCGGCTGCGCCCGTGATCCATTGGCTCTCGCCGTTTTCCATCGCCGTGCGGCCATCCAGGCTCATGGCCAACTTGACCCGCACAAAAGGCAGTCCGTGTTCCATGCGCTTGAGGAAACCTTGATTGAGGTGGCGCGCCTCGCTTTCCAGCACGCCACTTTCGACAGCGATCCCGGCCTCTGCCAGGCGCTGCAGGCCGCGTCCGGCGACCGACGGATTCGGGTCCTGCATCGCTGCCACCACGCGGGCGACGCCGGCATTCACCAGCGCATCGGCGCAGGGCGGCGTGCGACCGTGGTGGCTGCACGGCTCAAGGGTCACGTAGGCGGTGGCGCCTTTGGCCTTGTCACCCGCCGCGCGCAGGGCGTGAACCTCGGCATGGGGTTCGCCAGCGCGCTCGTGCCAGCCTTCGCCGACAATCTGCCCATCACGCACCACCACACAGCCGACCCGTGGGTTGGGGTGAGTGGTGTAATGACCCTTGCGCGCCAGTTCGAGGGCGCGAGCCATGTAATGGGCATCGAGGATGGCTTGCTCGGCAGACGCGCTCATTCTTTCTCCGGCTCACTGGCCAGGCGATCGATCTCTTCGCGGAACTCGTTGAGGTCCTGGAAGCGGCGATACACCGAGGCGAAACGGATGTAGGCGACTTCATCGAGCTTTTTCAGCTCGGTCATCACCAGTTCGCCGACTACGAGGGATTTGACCTCGCGCTCGCCGGTGGCGCGCAGTTTGTGCTTGATGTGCACCAATGACGATTCAAGGCGTTCGACACTCACCGGGCGCTTTTCCAGCGCCCGCTGCATGCCCGCACGCAGTTTATCTTCGTCGAATGGCTGACGGCTGCCGTCAGTTTTGATCAGGCGCGGCAACACCAGCTCAGCGGTTTCGAACGTCGTGAAACGCTCGCCGCAGGCCAGGCATTCGCGCCGGCGGCGCACCTGTTCGCCCTCGGCGACCAGACGCGAGTCGATGACCTTGGTGTCGTTGGCACCGCAGAAGGGACAGTGCATGGTGGCAGGCAACAAAAAAAGGGAGGGCCATGGTAGCGCATCCCCGTGGCAAGACAAGCCATAGGGTTTGCGGTATACAGACTGGCAATCGTGTCAATTCATGGATTTCATCTTGCTGGAGCACCTAATGCCCCTAAAACCGCTCGTACTGCTCAGTGTTTTCAGCTTGCTGGTGGCCTGCGGCAGTGACGCCCCCAAGCCCCAGCCGCCCACTCCCGGCCCTGCCCCCCAGGCGGCACAGAAGAAAGCCCGACAGGCAACAGAGCTCGGCCCGCTGCCCGCTTACCAACGCGAACTGAGCGGCACGCTGCAAGGCGTCCCGGAGGGCGCCGAGGTAGAACTGGCCCTGCTGGTGATCGACGAAAAGGACCGTCCGCAACAATTGCTCGCCAGTTCCAGCCTGATCGGCACCAACCAGGTGCTGCCCTTTCACCTGCGCTTCAACCCGGATGCCTTTCCCGTCGGAGCCCGGGTTGAACTGCGCGGTCGCGCCAGCCAATCTGGCCAATTGATTCTGCATCTGCCCTCGCAGCTCATTACCCAGCCGACGACCCAGGCCCTGGGCGAGCTGCAATTTGTCAAAGCACCATGATGGCACCGCAGGACCTGCAACAGGCATTGAGTGAACTGTTGGGCGATGCACGACTGGTGACGTGTGAGTTGCCGGACACCGAGCTCAAGCTTTGGCTGATCGACGGCGACCGCATGGACCGCGCCTTCAGTCCCGAAGAAACGCGACGGATTCTGCATGAACCGCCGTACTGGAGTTTCTGTTGGGCCAGCGGGCTGGCGGTGGCCCGTTACCTCGCCGAGTTTCCCCATTGGGTCAAGGGCAAGCGCGTGCTGGATTTCGGCGCAGGCTCCGGGGTCGCGGCGATAGCGGCGGTGAAAGCGGGCGCGCTGGAAGTGGTGGCCTGCGACCTCGACCCGCTGGCACTGGCCGCTTGCCGGGCGAACGCCGAACTCAACAATGTGCAGCTGGAATATTCGGCGGACTTTTTCGCCGAAACCGACCGCTTCGACCTGATCCTGGTGGCCGACGTGCTGTATGACCGAGCCAACCTGCCGCTGCTCGATCAGTTCCTGAATCGCGGCAAGGAAGCACTGGTGGCTGATTCGCGCGTCCGGGACTTTCGTCACCCGACGTATCAGCGCATCGAGATGTTGCAGGCATTAACCCTGCCGGACCTGGCCGAACCCGAGGAGTTTCGGCATGTGAGCCTGTATCACGCACGCCGGCGTTAAAATCCCCCTGCAGGAGCGGACTTGTCCGCGATGGATTCAGCACCACCGCTGGGCATCAGGTACCCCGCGTCATCGTTGGCCACCATCGCGGACAAGTCCGCTCCTACAGGGGCGCTTCCGGCCACCCCCCGCCAAGCCGTATAGTGAACCCAATCTAGCTTGCCAAGAGATCCCCCATGAGTCAGGAAACGCCCTACATCTTCGACGCCACGACCGCCGACTTCGAGCAGTCGGTGATCGAGAACTCCTTTCACAAGCCGGTGCTGGTGGACTTCTGGGCCGAGTGGTGTGCGCCCTGCAAAGTGCTGATGCCGATGCTGCAGACCATTGCCGAGAGCTATCAGGGCGAGTTGCTGCTGGCCAAGGTGAACTGCGATGTCGAACAGGACATCGTGGCCCGCTTCGGTATTCGCAGCCTGCCGACCGTGGTGCTGTTCAAGGATGGCCAGCCTGTAGACGGTTTTGCCGGTGCTCAACCGGAGTCGGCCGTGCGGGCGATGCTCGAGCCGCATGTGCAGATGCCGCCTCCGGCCGCAGCCGACCCGCTCGAACAGGCCCAGGCGCTGTTCGACGAGAGCCGTTTCGCTGATGCCGAAGCCGTGCTCACCGTGCTGCTGGGTGAAGACAATACCAACGCCAGGGCGCTGATTCTCTACGCCCGCTGCCTGACCGAGCGCGGTGAGCTGGGCGAGGCTCAAACCGTGCTCGACGCGGTCAAGACCGATGAGCACAAAGCGGCCCTGGCAGGTGCAAAGGCGCAGATCAAGTTCCTCGGCCAGGCCAGGGATCTGCCGGACGCCGCGGACCTGAAGGCGCGCCTGGCGAAAAATCCGCAGGACGATGAAGCGGTGTATCAACTGGCGATCCAGCAACTGGCGCGCCAGCAGTACGACGCGGCCCTGGATGCGCTGCTCAAGTTGTTCATCCGTAACCGCAGCTACAGCGAGGGCTTGCCACACAAGACCTTGCTGCAAGTGTTCGAACTGCTGGGCAATGATCACCCACTGGTGACCACTTATCGCCGCAAACTGTTCGCTGCCTTGTATTAAGCCTGACCGATCCAGCTATAGAGCGGCGTGTCCCCGCCGCTCGACACTTTCACCTCGGCACAATGGCGCAGGCGCACCAGCAGGCGTTTGCCTGACGCCCCGTTGCCGGTCAGCCCTTGCAACTGATCGAGCAAATCCGGCCCGGTCAATTGCCCTGCCTTGCGCAGCAGATCCTTCGCGATTTGCCATTGCGTGTCGTCCTGGCTTTGCGCTCGGGTCGGCGCCGCACTGGCTTCAGGTTTGTCCACCTGAACCTGTGCTCCGAGCCGCGCCCAGTCGGCGTCGTCCATCTCCAGGGTCAAATCCACCGGCCAGTCGCCGATGGTTCCGCGTATCCGCACCATAAGTCTGCTCCCGCACATTTCTGGCTCACATGCTCCCATGGGACTTGTGCAACGCCAAGCAGACAGTCAAACTCTGCGCACCAACGTTATAAGATTACATAACAAATTATTCATCTCAGGTTCCGGAGACTTCCCCATGCGTCGTTTGCTCCTCGCTTTGCCGTTCGCCCTGTTGCCACTTGCTGTCGCTCAGGCGGCGCAAGAACATAACCACGACCATGAGCACGGCAGCCTCGGTGCCCACGAACATGGCGTCGGCCGCCTGAATGCCGCGCTCGATGGTCAGACCCTGGAGCTTGAGCTGGAAAGCCCTGCGATGAACCTGGTGGGGTTCGAACACGCCGCCACGACCGACGCCGACAAGGCCAAGGTCGCTGCTGTCCGCGCACAGCTTGAAAAGCCATTGGCCCTGTTCAGTCTGCCGAAAGCTGCCGGTTGTGTGGTCGCGAGCCAGGCACTGGAAAGCCCGTTGTTCGGTGACAAACCCGAGGCCGACGATGATCACGACCACGACGAGGACGCCAAGGGCGAGCACCACCACGAGCACAGCGAAATCCACGCTCACTACCAATTCACCTGCGCCACGCCTGGCGCGCTGAACACCCTGGATCTGGCAAACATCTTCAATACCTTTCCAGCCACCCAGAAAATTCAGGTACAACTGATCAGCCCGAGCGGCCAGCAAGGTGTTGAAGTGACGTCCAAGGCAGCGGCGCTGAAGTTCTAACTCCTGACGCTTGAATGCTCCCGATGGAGGTCAACGATAACGCGGGCTGGAATGATGCCCTGCGCAAGTCTTGAGTCCATCGCGAGCAAGCTCGCTCCTACAGGGTAAGTAACGAGTCATTCACCCAATCGGTTTCACATGACCCAAGCACTCATCGAACTGTCAGACCTGGGCTTCAGCTGGCCCGGTCACCCGCCACTGCTGGACATCCCGGCGTTTCGCCTAGAGCCCGGAGAAACCCTGTTCCTCAAGGGCCCCAGTGGCAGTGGCAAGACCACCCTGCTCGGGCTGCTTGGCGGCGTGCAGAAGCCGGATCGCGGCAGCATCCGCCTGCTCGGCCAGGAACTCACTGAACTGGGCGCCGGAGCCCGTGATCGCTTCCGTGTCGACCACACCGGCTACATCTTCCAGCAGTTCAACCTGCTGCCGTTTCTTTCGGTGCGCGAGAACGTCGAGTTGCCCTGCCACTTTTCCAGGCTGCGCGCCGAACGCGCGAAGCAGCGCCACGGCAGCGTCGACCAGGCCGCAGCGACGCTGCTCGCGCATCTGGGCTTGAAGGATGAAAGCATCCTGGGTCGGCGCGCCGACTCGCTGTCCATCGGCCAGCAACAACGGGTGGCTGCCGCTCGCGCGTTGATTGGTCAACCGGAACTGGTGATCGCGGACGAACCCACTTCGGCCCTGGACTACGACGCGCGGGAAAATTTCATCCGCCTGCTGTTTGCCGAGTGCCGTGAAGCGGGATCGAGCCTGCTGTTCGTCAGCCATGACCAGAGCCTCGCGCCGCTGTTCGATCGCAACCTGTCGCTGGCCGAACTCAATCGCGCCGCCACGCCCGCAGAGGTCTGAGATGTATTTGTTTCGTCTAGCGATGGCCAGCCTGGCTAACCGCCGTTTCACCGCGATCCTCACCGCCTTCGCCATCGCCCTGTCGGTCTGCCTGCTACTGGCAGTGGAGCGTGTGCGAACCGAGGCCAAGGCCAGCTTCGCCAGCACCATCAGCGGCACCGACCTGATTGTCGGCGCCCGCTCGGGCTCGGTGAACCTGCTGCTGTATTCGGTGTTCCGCATCGGCAACGCCACCAACAACATTCGCTGGGACAGCTTCGAACACTTCGCCAACAACCCGAAAGTGAAGTGGGCGATCCCGATGTCCCTGGGCGATTCCCACCGCGGCTATCGCGTCATGGGCACCACCGAGGCGTACTTCGAGCATTATCAATATGGGCGCCAGCAGCATCTGGAGCTGGCGGACGGACGCGCCTTCGCCATCGATCCGTTTGAAGTGGTACTGGGCGCAGAAGTGGCCGAGGCACTGCATTACAAACTCGGTGACAAACTGGTGCTGGCCCACGGTGTTGCCGCGATCAGCCTGGTCAAGCACGACGATAAACCCTTCACCGTGGTGGGCGTTCTCAAACGCACCGGCACCCCGGTAGACCGCACGTTGCACATCAGCCTCGGCGGCATGGAGGCGATTCACATCGACTGGCACAACGGTGTCCCGGCGCGGGGCAACGGGCGGATCAGCGCCGATCAGGCACGCAACATGGACCTGACACCCCAGGCGATCACAGCGTTCATGCTGGGCCTCAACAGCAAGATTTCCACCTTCGCCCTGCAACGCGAGATCAACGAATTTCGCGGCGAGCCGATGCTGGCGATCCTGCCGGGCGTGGCGCTGCAAGAGCTGTGGAGTTTGATGAGCACCGCGGAAAAAGCCTTGTTCGTGGTGTCGTTGTTCGTGGTGCTGACCGGGTTGATCGGCATGCTGACGGCGATTCTCACCAGTCTCAATGAGCGCCGTCGCGAGATGGCGATTTTGCGCTCGGTTGGCGCCCGGCCATGGCACGTCGCGACATTGCTGGTGCTGGAGGCGTTCGCCCTGGCGCTGTCGGGGGTGATTGCCGGCGTGGCATTGCTGTACGTGGGCATCGCCGCTGCACAGGGTTACGTGCAGGCCAATTACGGTTTGTATCTGCCGCTGGCCTGGCCAAGCGAATATGAATGGACGCTGCTCGGTGGCATCCTGATCGCTGCTCTGCTGATGGGCAGCGTGCCGGCCTGGCGCGCGTATCGCCAATCCCTGGCCGATGGCCTGTCGATCCGTTTATGAGGAAGTTGAACATGCCCCGCGCTTTGCTTGCGCTGTTGATGCTGGTCGCCCTGCCGCTCTGGGCCGCCGAGCCGAAAGAACTGACCTGGTCGGAAATGATCCCGCCGGATGCCATGCCCGAAGTGCCGGACATGAGACCCCTGCACGACCTTTCGCAGATGAGCAATGCGCTGTCCGCCGAGTCGGCGCCAGCGGCCAAACAGGCGATGCCCAACGCACCGGTGGTGATGAGTCTGGATGGACAGAACATTCGACTACCGGGCTACATCGTGCCGCTGGAAGTCAGCGAGGAGGGCCGCACCACGGAGTTCCTGCTGGTGCCGTATTTCGGCGCCTGCATCCACGTGCCGCCACCGCCGTCGAACCAGATCGTGCACGTGAAAAGCGAAGTGGGGGTCAAGGTCGACGAGCTGTATCAGCCGTACTGGGTGGAAGGAGCGATGCAGGTGAAAGCGTCCACCAGTGAACTGGCCGATGCTGGATATCAGATGGAGGCGGACAAGATTTACATGTATGAGTTGCCGGAGTGAATCGAGGCGCCGGTATCCTCTGTAGATGCGGGCTTGCCCGCGATGGGGCCCTCGAAGTTCCGCAAAAATTTCACCCATCACTGTTTCATTGAGCTGAATCAAAAGACCGTATCAGGCGGCTCCGTACCATTGGGACATCAAACATTTAAAACGTCCTTTGGGAGCCTCCATGCACAAGTCTTTGCTCAGCGCTTCATTGTTCGCCCTCGCACTCGCCGCCCCGATCGCCCACGCCCACGAAGCGGGCGACATCCTGATCCGGGCCGGTGCCATCACCGTCAACCCGAAAGCCGACAGTTCCAGCGTGAAGGTCGATCAGGGCCCGCTCAAAGGTGCTGACCTGGGCGGCAAGGCAACCATGGACAGCGACACCCAACTGGGTCTGAACTTCGCTTACATGCTCGACAGCCACTGGGGTATCGAGCTGCTGGCCGCCACACCATTCCAGCATGACGTGAAACTCAAGAACACGGCGCTGGACGCAGCCAACGGCAAACTCGGCAGCCTGAAACACCTGCCGCCTACCCTGAGTGTCGTGTACTACCCTCTGGATTCGAAGTCGGCGTTCCAGCCTTATGTCGGCGCCGGCATCAACTACACCTGGATCTTCGATGAAGAGCTGAGCAGCGATGCCAAGTCCAGTGGCTTCAGCAACTTCAAGGCGAAAAACTCCTGGGGCATGGCCTTCCAGGTCGGTGCCGACTACATGATCACCGACAACATCCTGCTCAACGCCCAAGTGCGTTACATCGACATCGATACCCAGGCGACCGTTGAAAACAATGCCGTCGCACCGGGTACTCGGGCGAAGGTCAACGTGGATGTCGACCCGTTCATCTACATGGTCGGCCTGGGCTACAAGTTCTAAAATCGTTCACGTGGTGGGAACGAGCTGCAAAAAAAAGGCGCCTGTGAAGGCGCCTTTTTCTATTGCCGCGGCATCCGCTCAACGTCCGAGCAGACGCGCCAAACCGACACTCATCGACGTGCGGGCAGGCAAGACAAAACGCGCCTGCAAGCGTTGGTTATTCGCCCGTGAGTGGCGGATATCGCCAGAACGCGCCGGACCGTAATTCACCGGTGGCAGTTCGCCGACCACTTCTTTCAAGGCATCGAGCATCTGCTTGAGACTGGTGGCCTGGTTCCAGCCAACATTGACCGCTCCCACCTCGGGCTGCGGTTGCTCGATCGCCTGCACCAACACATCGACAAGGTCTGCGACGTAGACAAAATCCCGCGTCTGCTCACCGTCGCCGAACACGCTGATCGGCAAGCCCTTCTGCGCACGCTCGCTGAAAATGCTGATGACCCCGGAGTACGGCGAGGACGGATCCTGGCGCGGGCCGAAAATGTTGAAGAAGCGGAAAATCACCGGTTCCAGTTTGTGCTCGCGGCGGTAGAAGTCGAAGTAATGTTCGCTGGACAGTTTGTCCGAAGCGTAGGGCGTCAACGGCGCCTTGGGCGTGTCCTCGTCAATCGACTCACCTTCACCGTTGTTGCCATAGACCGCCGCGCTGGAGGCAAACAGCACACGCTTGACCCCGGCCTGGCGCATGGCCTCGCAGACGTTGAGCGAGCCGATGAAATTGCTTTGGTGGGTCCTCACCGGATCGTCCACCGAAGCTTGCACCGACGCGACCGCTGCCAGGTGCGCCACCGCGCTGCAACCACTCATCGCCTGCGCAACCAGCGTCGCATCAGCGACATCGCCGACGATCAGTTCGACCCTGGGGTTATCCAGCGGTAGATTGCTGCGCTTGCCCGTGGACAGGTCATCGACAATCCGCACCGAGTAGCCCTTGGCGAGCAAGGCATCGGTCAGGTGCGAGCCGATGAAACCGGCACCACCGGTAATGAGAACGGGGCCGTCAGCCATGGCGATAAAACCTGTCCAGTAAACCCGGGAGTGCCGCACGCCAGGCGCGTGGTTTGATCCCGAAGGTGTGAAGAATTTTCTTGCAGGCCAGCACCGCGTGTTGCGGCTCTTCGGCAGCGTCCGGGCGCGCGGCGTGAGCCTGGGCGGTGGGCTCTTCGATGGCCAGCGGATGCAGCGCGCGGGCTTCGGTGAGAATCGCCTGACCGAGCGCCAGCGGCGTGGTCGCCTCGTGCCCGGCGTAGTGATAGGTGCCCCACAGCGGCGCCGCACAGTCGAGTTGCTTGAGCACCGAAATGATCACCCGGGCCGCATCGTCCACCGGTGTCGGATTGCCCCGACGGTCATCGGCCATCAAGAGCTCTTCTGGGTTTTCGGCACGAGCCAGGAATCGTCCGAGTGTACCTTCGGGGCTGTCATCGAGCAGCCAGCCGAAACGCAGCAACACATGTTGCGGGCACGTGGCACGCACGCTCTGCTCGATTCGCCATAACGCCTGGCCGCGCAGGCCAAGCGGTACGGGTTCGTCTTTTTCGCTGTAGGCGGTGGCGCGAGAGCCGTCGAATACGCGATAGCTCGACGGTTGCAGCAGGACGATGTCGTGATGCTGGCACAATTCGGCCAGGCGCTCGACGGCCCGTTCCTGCCCGGCCAGACGCAGCTCGCTGACGGCCTCCGCCTGAAACCAGTCGAAGTAGTAGGCAAGGTTGATCACCGCATCCGGGCGGGTATCGTCAAGCAGTTGCGTCAGGCTCGCGGCATCCCAGCCGTCTTGCGGAGGGCGGGGGGCGAGGAAGCCGATGTCTTCCTCCGCACCGAGGCGAATCAGCGCCTGCCCAAGGGCATTTCCGCCGCCCAGTAACATAAGGCGCATTCGCATAGAGTCAGCAGGCCCAGTCTTGGTGGAAAAAAAGAAAGTTGTCGGAATCGTTGCATTTTGCGGGTTTAGTGCGCAACCGTCATCCGTAAAGTGTCGATGTCCGGGTCTTGCATCTTCCCGCCCCCACCCGCATAACTGGCCCCATGAACCTGCCCATCCCCGCAAACAGTGCCCTGAACGGCTTCCACCCTGCCGTCAGCGCCTGGTTCAGCAGCACCTTCCCAACGGTCACAGCCGCCCAGGCCCGGGCGTGGCCGCTGATCCGCCAGCACCGTTCGACCTTGATCGCCGCGCCCACCGGTTCGGGCAAGACGCTGACCGCGTTTCTCGCCGTGCTCGATGACCTGGTCCATCGCGGGCTGGAGAGCGGCGAAGGGTTGCCCGACGAAACGCTGGTGGTCTACGTGTCGCCGCTCAAGGCCCTGTCCAACGACATCCAGATCAACCTGCAAACCCCGCTGGCCGGCATCACCGCGCAACTGCGCGCCATGGGTTTGCCCGAGCTGCGCATCAACACCGCCGTACGTACCGGTGACACGCCGCAAAAAGAGCGCTCGGCCATGCGCAAGACCGCGCCGCACATTCTGGTGACCACCCCGGAATCGCTATACGTGCTGCTCGGCTCCGATTCCGGCCGGCACATGCTCAAATCCACGCGCACGGTCATCGTCGACGAAATCCATGCGATCGCCGCCAGCAAACGCGGCAGTCACCTGGCCCTGAGCCTGGAACGTCTGCAGGCGTTGAGTTCAACACCGCTGATGCGCATCGGTCTGTCGGCCACGCAAAAACCCATCGAGGCGGTGTCACGCTTCCTGGTCGGACGCGACCGCCCCTGCGAGATCATCGACATCGGCCACGCCCGTCCCCGAGACCTGGCCATCGAAGTGCCGCCGGTGCCGTTGTCGGCGGTGATGACCAATGACGTGTGGGAGCTGGTCTACGACCGCCTCGCCACGCTCGCCCGGGAGCACCGCACCACGCTGATATTCGTCAACACCCGGCGCCTGGCCGAACGCCTGAGCCGGCATCTGAGCGAACGCCTGGGCAAACAGGCCGTCGCGGCCCACCACGGCAGCCTGGCCAAGGAGTTTCGCCTGGACGCCGAACAACGGCTCAAGCGCGGCGAACTGCAAGTGCTGATCGCCACCGCTTCGCTGGAATTGGGTATCGACATTGGCGACGTTGACCTGGTGTGCCAGATTGCGTCGCCACGGTCGATTGCAGGCTTTCTGCAACGGGTCGGCCGTTCCGGCCACCAGGTGGGTGGCACGCCCAAGGGCCGCTTGTTCGCCACCACCCGCGACGACCTGATCGAATGCACCGCCCTGCTCGACTGCGTGCGGCGTGGCGAGCTCGACATCCTGCACATTCCACTCGCGCCGCTGGATGTGCTGGCCCAGCAGATCATCGCCGAGGTCAGTTGCCAGGAATGGCACGAACAGGCGTTGCTGGACATGTTCCGGCAGGCTTCGCCCTACGCCGGACTCGATGACAAGCACTATCAGGCGCTGCTGCAAATGCTCGCCGAAGGCTACAACGGGCGCCAGGGTATCCGCAGCGCGTTCCTGCACCGCGACGCCGTGACCCGTACACTGCGCGCCCGTCGCGGCAGTCGGCTGACCGCCGTGACCAGCGGCGGCACGATCCCCGACAATGCCGACTACAGCGTGCTGCTCGAACCCCAGGGCCTGAACATTGGCAGCGTCAATGAAGATTTCGCCGTGGAAAGCATTGCTGGCGACGTCTTCCAGCTGGGCAACACCTCGTACCGCATCCTGCGGGTCGAGACGGGCAAGGTCAGGGTCGAGGACGCACAGGGTCAGCCACCGACCATTCCGTTCTGGCTCGGTGAAGCGCCAGGACGCAGTAGCGAGTTGTCATTCGCCGTGGCGCGCCTGCAAGGGCACATCGACGAGTTGCTGAGCGCCACCCCCGGCAACTTGCAACCCACCGTCGACTGGCTGACCGACACCCTCGGCCTGGACCTCGCCAGCGCCGAGCAATTGGTCGACTACCTGGCCCGGGCGCGCCTGACACTGGGTGCCCTGCCCTCGCAGGATACGCTCGTGATGGAGCGTTTTTTCGACGAGTCCGGTGGGACTCAATTGATCATCCACACGCCCTTCGGCAGCCGCGTCAACCGCGCGTGGGGCCTGGCCTTGCGCAAGCGCTTCTGCCGCACCTTCAACTTCGAACTGCAGGCCGCCGCCAGTGAAGATGCCATCGTGCTGTCACTGTCCACCAGCCACAGTTTTGAACTGGACGAAGTCTGGCGCTATCTGCACAGCAACAGCGCCCAACACCTGCTGATTCAAGCCGTGCTCGAGGCGCCACTGTTTGGTGTGCGTTGGCGTTGGAACGCCGGGGTCGCACTGGCGCTGCCGCGTTTTACCGGCGGGCGCAAGGTTGCGCCACAGATCCAGCGGATGAAAAGCGAAGACCTGATCGCCAGCGTATTTCCCGACCAGATCGCCTGCGTTGAAAACCTCGCTGGCGAGCGCGAGGTGCCCGAGCATCCTTTGGTGGAGCAGACTCTCGACGACTGCCTGCACGAAGCCATGGACTGCGAAGGCTGGCTCACGCTGTTGCGGCGCATGGAACGCGGAGAGATTCGACTGATCAGCCGCGATCTGCCGGCACCCTCGCCACTGGCGGCAGAAATCCTCAGTGCACGGCCTTACACCTTTCTCGACGACGCACCGCTGGAAGAGCGGCGCACTCAAGCGGTGATCAACCGCCGCTGGACCGATGCGCAATCCACCGACGACCTCGGGGCCCTGGATGCCGAGGCGATTCAAGCGGTGTGCGACGAAGCCTGGCCGACACCGGCCAGTGTCGATGAAATGCACGAAACGCTGATGAGCCTGGCCTGCATCAGCGCAGTGGAGGCGCAGGCCAATCTCCAATGGCACGACTGGCTGGCCACCCTCGCGGAACGTGGTCGCGCCAGCCTTTTGCAATTGGATGACGGGAAATCGTTATGGCTACCCGTGGAACGGCTGACGTGCCTGCAAGCGATTTATCCACAGGCGATTCTGCGACCGCCGCTACAGGTGCTGCCGGGGTTCGATGAAGCCTGGAACGCAGACGACGCAGTGGTGGAAGTCATCCGTGCGCGGCTCGGCGCTTTTGGTCCGTTGCCGTTGCAGGCAATTGCCGATCCCCTGCAATTGCCATCGACGCAAGTCGCCCAGGCATTGGCGCAACTGGAGCGCGAAGGTTATGTGCTGCGCGGATTTTTCACTCCGGGCGCGGACCAGGAACAATGGTGCGAGCGGCATCTGCTCGCCCGAATTCATCGTTACACGGTCAAGCGTCTGCGCCGTGAAATCGAACCGGTGGCGTTGCAGGACTTCATGCGTTTTCTGTTCGACTGGCAGCATGCGTCCGCGAGCGCTCAAGGCAAGGGCAGCGCGGTCTTGCCGGCGATTATCGGCCAGTTCGAAGGCTACCCCGCCGCTGCTTCAGCCTGGGACAGCGACATCCTGCCGGCGCGCGTCACAGACTATTCGCCGAGCTGGCTGGATGAGCTGTGCCGCAGCGGCAAACTGGTGTGGACGCGCCTGACCGCGCACAGCGCCAGCAGCGCCTTGCGCAGCACTCCGATTGTGCTGCTGCCGCGCAGCCAGGTCGGGTTGTGGAGCGGCCTGACGGAACAAACGCCGGTGAGTGAACTGTCGCCTAAAGCGCAGAAGGTCTACGACGCCTTCAACCAGCACGGCGCACTGTTTTTCGATGAGCTGATGCATGAGGCCCATCTGCTGCGTACCGAGCTGGAAATCGCCTTGCAGGAACTGGTGGGTGCCGGGTTGGTGAATGCTGACAGTTTTGCCGGGTTGCGCGCCCTGATCACACCCGCCAGCAAACGCCAAACCCGCAGCAGTCGACGCGGACGGGGGGCATTCATCGGCGGCATGGACGATGCCGGGCGCTGGGCTTTACTGCGACGCGGGCCGACAGGCGCCGCGCGGGATAAAAACCAGCCCATCCCCAGTGACACTCTCGAACACATCGCCATGACCCTGCTTCGGCGTTACGGCGCAGTGTTCTGGCGTCTGCTGGAGCGCGAGGCGGATTGGCTGCCGAGTTGGCGTGAGTTGCTACGCACCTTTCATCGCCTGGAAGCCAGGGGCGAGATTCGCGGCGGACGGTTTGTCAGTGGCCTGGCCGGTGAGCAGTTCGCCTTGCCCGAGGCGATTCCCTTACTACGCGAAGTCCGCCGGCGTGGACATGACGGCAGTCTGATCGTGGTGTGCGGCGTTGACCCGCTGAACCTGGCTGGCACATTGCTGCCGGGGGCGAAAGTGCCGGCATTGGCAAGTAATCGGTTGGTGTACCGCGATGGGTTGCCGGTCGCGGCGGTGATTGCCGGCAAGCCCGTTTATTGGGTGGAGGCAGATGTGGCGTTGCAGGACAAGCTGATCCGACCGTTTTGAGGGCCATGCCCGCTCCTACACAAGCCCCCTGTAGGAGCGAGTTTACTCGCGATGGTCGTCGATGATGACGCTGGCTGTCTGGAGCCCCGCGGTGTCCGGACCTTCATCGCGAGCGTGCTCGCTCCTACAGAGGGCGTTCGTACACTAAAAAACCCTGCCTAAGTCCGCGAAGGATCCGGCAACACCACCCCCGCACTCTCCTCCTGCACATCCTCCTGCGCCGCCTGCCGCTTCGGCATGAAAACCTGCTGTGGATAAGTCTGCGCGAAATGCACCGATGGGTTGTTATCCACAAGCTTTTTCAAGCGCTGGTTGAACGCCCGGCTCACCGCATATTGCCCGCCGGACACCGTGCGAAATTGCGCCGTCAGCACTACGCCGTTGAGGTCCATCTTGTCGACACCGAATACATCCAGCGGGCCTTGCAGGTTGTACTTGAGAAACGCGTCCTCGCGAATCGAATCCCCGGCCTCTCGGATAAGCGCGATGGCCTGGTCGACATCGGTGTCATAGGTGAACTGCACGGAGAAAAACGCAAAGGCGAATTGCCGCGACTGGTTGGTAACGGCCTTGATCTGGCCAAACGGCACGGAGTGGACAAAACCCTTGCCGTCACGCAGGCGCAAGGTACGGATGGTCAGGCCTTCGACCGTACCGGCGTGACCGGAATCGAGCACCACCCAATCACCCACCGACAGCGTGTCCTCGATGATGATAAACAGACCGGTGATCACGTCCTGCACCAGTTGTTGCGAACCAAAACCGATGGCCAGGCCGACCACACCGGCACCCGCCAGCAGCGGCGCGACATTGATGCCCAGATTGGCCATGGTGGTAATCGCGCAGATCACCACCAGAATGATTTTGATCGCGTTGCGCAGCAGCGGCAGGATGGTCTTGACCCGCGTGCTCGGCTGTCGCGCCGAGCGCTTGTTGACCGGTGGTTTCAAGGCTTCCTGGATCGCCGTGTCGAGCACCACCCACAGCAGCCAGGTCACGAGCAGGATCAGGCCGATGCTGCTCAGCGAATCACTGATCGCCCGTCCCACTGAGTTGCGCTCGGCGAATTCAAACAGCGAGACACCCCAGATGCGTCCGAGAATTTCGATGAACGCCACGGCGATGACGATCCGCAGCAAGGCATGCAGCAAACTGAGAAAACGTTCCTTGTAGGCGCTGCTGCGCTGGATCGCTTCGGCTTTGCGGGATTTGAACAGGTGCTGGAACACCGTGCTGAGGAACACGGTGGCGATCAGCAAGATGGTCGTGAGCAGCGCGCAGCGCAGGGCTTTTTGATTGTCTTCGCCAACACCGATCAGGTTGATCACCGAGACCAGCACCATCAGCAGGATCGGCAGATACCAGAGTCCGGAAAATATTCGCAGTGACTCCTGCAATGAGGGCTGTTTCAAGCGCTGCGCCAGCGAGCGGTTACGAATCAGGTGCGCCACCGGCCGGCGCAGGCGAATCACCAACAGGCCGAAGATGACCGAGGCGAACAGGCCGGTGAACACCGCAATACTGCTGGTGAGATTGCCACCGATTTGCCGGGCGATTTGCGGGCTGGTCAAGGCATCGCTGAGGGCAGCGAGGAAGCCAATGAGGAACAGCGGTCTGGGGCAGTAATCACGGATAATCTGCACTGCCGGGCGCTTGTGGCCAGTCTTGAACAACACCACCACGCACAAGAACATCGACGTAGAGAAAATGCCGCTGCTGGTGGCGTAGGCAAAACACAGCGCCAGCGCCCTGCCTACCGAGACGGGCATGAAATGACTGGCATAGAGGGTCAACGGCAGGCAGACCAGCGCGGGTAACGTGTACGGCAACACGTAGCCAAGCAGATCCTGCGCACGATGACGCTCGCGCAGCCAACGTCCCTGACTCAAGCGCCGCGCCAGCAAGCCGCCGAGCACCGTGAGCAAGGCGAACACGCCGAGCCAAACACCGGACAAGAGCATGAAGTCGCCCGCCACGCTCATGGGTGATCGCGACGACGGCTGGTTCACCAGCTTACCGACCTCGTCCGCCGCCCGGTCCGCGCGCAGGCGCCAGGCGTCGACCAGGTTTTCGTTGAGGTCGAGTTTGTCCTGCACGTCATCGATGCTGGAACTGATGGCGCCCAGCAGGCCACCCTGGACCAGCGGCTCGGGTTTCGCCGGTTCCTCGGCAGCTGCGGGAACGCCCGGCAGCGCAGCGGCTTGCAACCCGTTGCTGCCCAAACACAGCAACGCCCCCAGTAACATCATGATCCTGAACTTGAGCAAAACGGAGAGCTCCTCGACAAGGGTCTGTTAGGAACTGATCAGCATTTGCCCGGCAAGTTCGGTTTTTGCTAAGCAGCCTGTAGGAGCGAGCATGCTCGCGATGGTCTTGAACGATGACGCTGGCGGCCTGATGCCCCGCGGTGATCTTGCGTCCATCGCGAGCATGCTCGCTCCTACAGGTCATGCGTCACTCGCTCGAAACTTTCGCCGCCCTCGCGCAGTCAGCCTGTAAATGGGGCACTCGGACAGGAGGCGACATGGCGGCGATTCACATCGGAATTTCAGGCTGGCGTTATACGCCCTGGCGGGGGGATTTCTACCCAAAGGGGCTTACCCAGAAGCGTGAATTGCACTTCGCCTCACGGGCCGTCAACAGTATCGAGATCAATGGATCGTTTTACGCCCTGCAACGCCCGGAGCGTTATGCCCAGTGGTATGACGAAACTCCGCGAGGCTTCATCTTCAGCGTCAAGGCCCCACGTTTCATCACGCACATCAAGCGCCTGCGGGACATCCACCTGCCCCTGGCCAACTTCTTCGCCTCCGGGGTACTGGAGCTCAAGGAAAAACTCGGCCCGTTCCTTTGGCAGTTTCCACCCAACTTCAAGTTCGACCCCGAACTGTTTGAGCATTTTCTTGAACAACTGCCCCGCGACACCTCCGAGGCTGCGGCCCTCGCCCGCCAGCATGATGACCACCTGCACGGCCAGGCCAGCACCCGAGCGTACAGGAAGAAGCCGCTACGCCATGCCGTGGAGATCCGCAACGACAGCTTCATCGACCCACAGTTCGTACGCTTGCTCAAGCGCTACAACGTCGCCCTGGTGGTCGCCGACACGGCCGGCAAATGGCCTTACCGTGAAGACATTACCAGCGACTTCGTCTATGTGCGCCTGCACGGAGCCGAGGAACTCTATGCCAGTGGCTACACGCCAGAGGCCCTAAAACGCTGGGGCGATCGGATCGAGGCCTGGCACCACGGCCAGCAACCCTCGGACCCGCACCTGATCGCGCCCCGACAGAAACCAAAACCGCGCAAATCTCGCGACGTGTTCTGCTTTTTCGACAACGACGTCAAAGTGCATGCGCCTTACGACGCCCGCCATTTGCTCAAGCGGTTCGGCCTGGACAAGAACCTTGAGACCACGCCGGGCGAACCGGTGGCCGATGGGGTGCTTTCATGAGTGAATCCTTGCCGTTGAGCCCCCCCGTACAGGGAACCCCAACCCCGCCGCCGGTGCATCGTTTCACGGTGCTGACCGTGAACACGCACAAGGGCTTCACGGCGCTCAATCGGCGTTTCATTCTGCCTGAGCTGCGTGAGGCCGTGCGCAGCGTGTCGGCCGACGTGGTGTTCCTGCAGGAGGTCCACGGCGCCCACGAACATCACCCCCAGCGCTACAGCAACTGGCCGGCGATGCCGCAATACGAGTTCCTCGCCGACACGCTCTGGCCGCAGTTTGCCTACGGGCGCAATGCGGTGTACCCGGCAGGCGATCACGGCAATGCGCTGCTGTCGAAATTCCAGATCATCCAGCATGACAACCTCGACGTGTCCATCAGCGGCCACGAGAACCGCGGCCTGCTGCATTGCGTGTTGCGCCTGCCGGGCGATGGTCCGCAGGTGCATGCGATCTGCGTTCACCTGGGACTGCGCGAAACACATCGCAACGAACAGCTGAAACTGCTGGCCCGGCTTCTCGACAAATTGCCCGCCGATGCGCCGGTAATCGTCGCCGGTGACTTCAATGACTGGCGCCAGCGTGCCGACGCATTACTCAAGCCGTGCGGCCTGCGCGAAGTATTCGCCGAGCACCACGGCAAACCGGCACGCAGTTTCCCGGCGCGCTTGCCTGCTTTGCGCCTGGACCGCATCTATGTGCGCAACCTCAAGGCCAGCCGCCCGCAAGTACTGTCAACGCGCCCCTGGTCGCACCTTTCCGACCACGCCCCCCTTTCGGTGGAGATCGAATTATGAGCAGCGCCCCGTTGGAAGAGACCCGCGTGGAGCATGTGGCCATGGAGCCGGGCGTCCGAGCCCCTGGCGTGGTCGATGTCGAGTACGGTTGGCAAGGCAACAACCTGGTGAGGCTGCTGGAAAATGGCGAAGCCTATTTTCCCCGGGTGTTCGAGGCCATGCGTGAAGCCAAGACCGAAATCCTCCTGGAAACCTTCATCGTGTTCGAGGACAAGGTGGGCAACGAACTGCAGCAAGTGCTGATCGAGGCGGCGCAACGCGGCGTGCGCGTCACCGCAAACTTCGATGGTTTCGGCTGCGGAGAGTTGACCACCGGCTACCTGACCGCGTTGAGCCAGGCCGGCGTACACATCCAGATGTTCGACCCCGCCCCCAAGCACCTGGGCTTTCGCACCAACTGGTTCCGCCGCTTGCATCGCAAGATTGTGGTAGTGGACGGCACGATTGCATTCATCGGCGGCATCAACTTTTCCGCTGACCACCTCGCTGATTTCGGGCCGGAAGCCAAGCAGGATTACTCAGTTGAAATCCAGGGGCCGGCCGTGGCGGATATTCATCATTTCGCCCTGCTGCAAAGCGGTCGCCCGGCGCGCGCCAAATACTGGTGGCAACGGCGCCGGCAGCGGCGCTCAGAGCTGGCGATCAGCGACCACGATGGCCAGGTACGCCTCGTTTATCGCGATAACGGCGATCACAACACCGACATCGAAGAGGTTTACCGGCAGGTGTTGCGCACGGCCCAGCGCCGGGTGGTGATTGCCAATGCGTACTTTTTCCCCGGATACCGTTTGCTGCGCGAAATCCGCAACGCCGCCCGCCGGGGCGTTGAGGTACGACTGATCCTGCAAGGCCAGCCGGACATGCTGGTGGCCAAACTGGCGGCCCGCATGACCTATGACTACCTGCTCAAGGCTGGTGTGCAAATCCACGAATACTGTGAGCGCCCGCTGCACGGCAAAGTCGCGCTGGTCGACGAGGATTGGGCCACCGTAGGTTCGAGCAACCTCGACCCGCTGAGCCTGTCGATGAACCTGGAAGCCAACGTGCTGATCCGTGATCGGGTGTTCAACCAGGAATTGTTCGATCGCCTGGAAATCCTCAGTGAAAACCATTGCAAAGCCATGGATCCGGACAAGGCGCCGCGCGGACGAATCTGGCACATGACCGTGGGTTTCCTGGTGTTTCACTTCCTTCGCCATTTCCCGTCCTGGGCGGGGTGGCTGCCGGCGCACAAGCCACGTTTGAAACTGTTCACTCACGCCACCGGGGGCGATCGCCATGGAACGCACTGATACTCAATCGCCCACGCGCACTGACGGCCAACATTCATCACGCTGGGCCAAGTGGAAAAAACCGCTGACGATGTTGTTCTTCCTGGCGCTGATCGTGCTGTTGACGATGCTGGCCCAGCGCATCGAATGGAACGAGGTGTTCGACACCCTCGCCGACTTCAAGGTGCGCACCCTGGTCATCGCTGCCGGCCTGACTCTGCTGAGTTTCCTGACCTACGCCAGCTATGACCTGATCGGCCGCACCTACATCCGACAGGACCTGACCTGGAAGCAGATCCTGCCCGTGGGCATCATCAGCTACGCCTTCAACCTCAACCTCAGTGCCTGGGTCGGCGGCATCGCTATGCGTTTTCGCCTGTACTCGCGGCTTGGCGTGAGCAAGGGCAACATCGCGAAGATCCTCGGGCTTAGCCTGACGACAAACTGGTTCGGCTACATGCTCATCGCCGGTGCGGTGTTCAGCAGCGGCTTGGTACGCATGCCGCCAGGCTGGAAACTCAGCAGCGATGCATTGCAGGGTGTGGGCTTTTTACTGTTGCTGGTGAGCGCGGGATATCTGGCCGCATGCCGGTTTTCCAAGCGGCGGGAGTGGTCGATACGCGGCGTGGAGATCAACCTGCCATCGGTGCGCATGGCGATTCTGCAATTGGCGTTGGGAGCGCTCAACTGGTCGCTGATGGCCGCGGTGATCTTTACTCTGCTGCCGAGCAAACTGGATTACCCATTGGTGCTCGGGGTGTTGCTGATCAGTGCCATTGCCGGGGTCATTACGCACATTCCGGCGGGGCTTGGGGTGCTGGAGGCGGTGTTTGTCGCGCTGTTACAGCACGAAGCCTCGCGTGGCAGTCTTGTAGCGGGTTTGCTGGCGTACCGGGCGATTTACTTCATCCTGCCGTTGTTGATTACGTTGGTGATGTATCTGGTGGTGGAGGCCAAGGCGAAGTCGTTGCGCATTGCCAAGAAGCCTCAGTAATGGGTGTGACGGCAAGGACGCCTTCGCGGGCAAGCCCGCTCCCACAAGGTTCTTCGGCGTTCCACAAATACATGAACACTGGAGAACACTGTGGGAGCGGGCTTGCCCGCGAAGGCGCCAGTAAGGCCACCCCATCACTTGGACTGAATGATGCTTAACCGCTCACCCACCACCATCTCGGTAATCCAGTCCACCAGGATCGAGGTGTAGGCCTGCTGCGAAACCGGTTCGCTCAACGCATGGTCGGCGCCGTCGATGATCCGGTGGGTCAACGAATGCGTCTGCTGGCACGCCGCGCGGTAACTCATGATTGTCGCGTGAGGCACGAAATCGTCGGTTTCGGATTCAACCAGCAAAACGTCCCCGGTGAACTGCGAACAGGCGTGCAATGCGCGGTTGCTGTCGGCGCGGACCAGGGTGCTGCGGTAATCACGCAGATCCTGTTTGTCCAGTTCACGCTTGGGCGTATGCCACTGCTCGTCGCGGTACAGCGCCGGCACCCGCAGCGCCAACCAGCGCACCGGACGCAATGACGTCAGGATCGACGCCAGATAACCGCCGTAACTGGTACCGACCACGGCAATCGCTGAAGTGTCCAGCGCCGGGTGCGCGAGCAATCGATCATACGCCGCCAGAAGATCGCGCAGATTATCCTCACGGGTGACCCGCGTCAGTGGAATGCCGGTGCCGCCGGTGTGCCCGCGCAAATCGAAGGTCAGGCACACACAGCCCAGGCCGGCAATGCCCTTGGCCCGTTCAAGATCACGCTCCTGGCTGCCGCCCCAACCGTGCACGAACAACACGCCGGGTACCTTGGACTTGGGACTCAGAAACGTCCCGCTCATCTGTTCGTCATCGATGTCGATTTGAATGCTTTCGCTTCTAGCCGTCATAGGATTGGACCGTTACATATTTGAGTAGGAACTCACTGTTCTGGGCCGGCCCGCGGTACACCTCGATGGCGTCCGCCGGCAGCGCGGTGTCGGTGTAGGTTTCCACCGAGGACACACGGATCGCACGCATTTGCGGGTCATTGATGAAACTCTGCAACGCCGCCACTTCCGCGCTGCTGGCACCGCCCATGCGCCAGGATTGTTCGAGCACACCACTGCGGCGCCTGCCGTTGCTGTCCACGCCCTGGGCAATGTCGTAATTGCGGCGCGAAGCATAGAACGCGGGATACGCTTGATCCGCAGCACAGTCGAACACCTGGGCCTGATGGATGGCCAGCCGCACGTCGTCGGGCAGCTTCAGCTCCAGTAAATCATCGTAATCACCGCGCACCACGATCAGGTTCGAACCGCCGTAGACCTCTTCGCCTTGAGCATCGCGGGTCAGGTATTGATCGCCGCAGTAGCTCAGCACGATGTCACCGAAAAAACTCTGCCCGACGCTATGAGTGACCACCTCAGACAGATCCTGCTCCAGCACCACGCCTTCAGTGAACAACGCCCGGGCCTCGGACCGAGCGAGGACCGCGTCGAACTCGTCCAGGCTCTTGATCACCTCTTGGCCACGTCCGGCGCAGGCATGAATGGGCTTCAGGCGAATCGGGCCGGCGTAGAGCAAGTGCTCCGCCGCTGATCGTGCATCGTCGAACGAAAACACGCTGAGCCCGTCGAGCACCACGCCGCGCACCCGCTCGGAAAACAACGGCGACCAACCCGGCGGGGCCAAGGCGTTCTTGTCGCGCAGGCCGTGGCTGATGGCCTTGGTGCAGATGAAATCATGTTCGACATAACCACCCCAGAGATCCTGGGGTCCCATGACCCCCAGTTGTCGGGCAATTGCAGCGCCCACCAGAGTCTGGGTCGGCAACAGGTAGAGGTCTCGCCCCTGATGGCGCTCGGGGTCGTAACTGCCGCCGTACTTGTAACCGAGGATCTGCGCCAGCCATCGAGCCAGTGCACGATTGGTCTCGACTTCGTGCTGTGGAGCATCGGGTCGCACGGAATGGGCGACTACCAGTTTCTTGCGGTTTGTTGGGGTCATGCGTCCCCCTTCAATCGGCGCTGGATGAATGTCATTGAAGGGGTGCAGAGATCAGGCCAATTGACCTTGTGAGGAAACGCCGTTGTAAATCAGGAGCTTTCGGGCGTGCTCCAGGACAGGCGCCGTTTTATTCTGCACGACGCCCCGTGCAAATTGCACGATTCTTGCCAGGTGCCATGCCCCCTGTAGGAGCGAGCTTGCTCGCGATTGCGTCGTGTCAGTCGGAAGATTTGCAGCTGACACACCGCTATCGCGAGCAAGCTCGCTCCTACAGTTCATCGGTTAGCGACTGCCAAACCTCGACCGGTAATCACTCGGCGCCAAACCGGTGATTTTCCTGAATGTGGCGCGAAATGCACTGGGGTCCTGATAGCCCACGGTCCAGGCAATGTGGTCGATGGTGCCATTGGTGAACTCAAGCATCTCCCGGGCCTTGCCGATCCGCAGGTGTTGGCAGTATTCGGTGGGTTTGAGGCCGGTGGCCGCACGGAAACGACGCAGGAACGTGCGCTCTTCCAACCCCGCCCGCTCGGCCATCGCCGTCAGCGAGACATCAGTGGCACCGGTGCTCTGCAACCAATGCTGAACCTTCAGAATCGAGGCATCGCCATGGCTGAGGATCGGTGCAAAGTTACTGCCGCACTCACTGGCACTGTCGCTGTGCTCCACCACCAGGAAACGCGCGGTAGCGGTGGCAATGCTTGGCCCCATCAGACGGTCGACCAGGCGCAGCCCCAACTCGGACCACGCCATCAAGCCAGCAGTAGTAATCAGGTCGCCATCGTCGACAATGGGTGTATCGGCTTTGAGTTTGATGTCGGGGTAACGCTCGGCGAAGGACTTGGCGGAAGTCCAATGAGTGGTGGCACTACGCCCGTCGAGCAAGCCGCTTTCGGCCAACAGAATGGAGCCCACACACACGCCGCCGATGGTCGCGCCCCGGGCGTGTTGCTGACAAATCCAGTCCAGTAACGCCTGGGACGCCTGACCTTCGGAAAATCCGGCAATCGACGGCGGAATGAGCAATGCCACCAAACCGTCATCTGCCGCTGGATGGCTGTCGTAGCCCCGCCGAGGCGCCTGGTGCTCGTCAACCTGCCAATGGCTGACCCTGAATAGCGGTAGCTGCGCCGCCTGTTGGTCGGCGGCAATCCGGTTGGCGACGCCAAACAGGTCCGTCAACCCATGCACCGCCGCCATCTGCGCGCCAGGGTAAATCAGCACACCGAGTTCGGCGACTGGCCTTTGTGCGTCCATTGTCAGTTTTCCCCTTTCTATTGTCGGTGCCGCCAATCCTCGGAGGGTCGGCCCGAGCCGATACTTCATTCCACACCCAATCCGCACTTAGAGGAAACAGCCATGGCCAAGCAAGCACTCATCGTAGTCGATATCCAAAACGACTACTTCCCACAAGGCAAGTGGCCGCTGGCCGGAGCAGACACCGCGGCAGACAACGCAGCACGATTGATCGAGACGTTTCGCAGTGTTGGCGATTCGGTGGTACACATCCGCCACGAATTCACGTCCCATGAGGCCCCCTTCTTCACCCCCGGCTCCGAAGGCGCCCAGTTGCACCCCAAAGTCCTCAATCGCACCGACGAACCCGTCGTGCTCAAGCACTTCGTCAACTCGTTCCGCGAAACTGAACTCAAATCGATCCTCGACGAGCAGGGCATCAAGGAGCTGGTAGTGGTCGGCAGCATGAGCCACATGTGCATCGACGGCATCACCCGCGCCGCCGCCGACATGGGTTATGCAGTTACCGTGATTCACGATGCCTGCGCCTCCCGGGACCTGGAGTTCAACGGTGTGACGGTACCCGCCTCGCACGTGCACGCCGCCTTCATGGCTGCGCTGGGTTTTGCCTATGCCAAGGTCGTGTCTACAGACGAGTTCATCGCGGCCTGAACCCACCGCCCATAAAAAAACCCGCACCCTCTGTCCAGGTGCGGGTTTTTGATTCAGCTTGCCGTTTGAAGCTTGCGGCTTATAGCTGCCTCAGAACGGAATATCGTCATCGAAGCTGTCGAAATCCGGAGCCGGTTGCGGGGCGGCCTGCTGAGGCGCAGGGCGCTGCTGCGGTGCCGACTGCTGCGGACGCGGAGCCTGCTGGCGTGGGGCCGATTGCTGGTAGTTGTTGCCACCGCCTTGTTGGTCTCCCTGTTGTGGACGGCCGCCCAGCAGTTGCATGGTGCCTTGCATGTCGACCACGATTTCGGTGGTGTAACGCTTGATGCCGTCTTTTTCCCACTCGCGGGTTTGCAACTTGCCTTCGATGTAGACCTGCGAACCCTTGCGCAGGTATTCGCCGGCGATTTCAGCCACCTTGCCGAACATCGAAACACGGTGCCATTCAGTCTTTTCGACTTTCTGGCCGGTTTGCTTGTCGGTCCACTGTTCGCTGGTCGCCAGACTCAGGTTGGTCACGGCGTTACCGTTAGGCAGGTAGCGAACTTCGGGATCCTGGCCGCAAGTGCCGACCAATATGACTTTGTTAACCCCACGGGCCATAACGTTCTCCTAGGCTTCGCACGCTGTCGCGGCCGGGTTGTTCACCAGACGCTCGAGGGTAGTGCGATCCAATAGTTCGGTGTCCAATTTGATGTAAATCGCCGCCTCATCTGCAACGATCACTGCATCTGTTACCCCTACAACGGCCATCAGGCGCTCGACCAGACCCGCTTCGCGGATCGCCTCGGGCGACAACGGCAAGCGCAGGCTCGTCACGTAGGGAGGTTCGCGCATGGTAACAGCAAAGGCCAGCCAGATGGCAGCCAGGGCGGCGCATCCAAGGAACACAACCGACAGACCGCCGTGCTGGAACATCCAGCCGCCGAGTATCCCGCCCAGTGCCGATCCGAGGAACTGACTGGTGGAATAAACGCCCATCGCCGTACCCTTGCCACCCGCTGGTGAAACCTTGCTGATCAGCGATGGCAGCGAAGCTTCCAGCAAATTGAACGCGGTAAAGAACACCACCGTCCCGATCACAAGGGCTCGCAGGCTATCGCCGAACTGCCAGAAGAATAGCTCAGTGAGCATCAGCGTCAGCACCGCGCCCAACAAAACTCGTTTCATTTTGCGTTTCTTCTCGCCATAGATGATGAACGGGATCATGGCGAAGAATGAAATCAACAGCGCAGTCAGGTAGACCCACCAGTGCTGCTCCTTGGGCAGCCCGGCTTTTTCGACCAGGGCCAGGGGCAATGCGACGAAGCTCGACATCAACATCGCGTGCAACACAAAGATGCCCAGGTCCAGTCGCAGCAGGTCCGGGTGCTTGAGCGTCGGTATCAAGGCCTGGCGCGCGACGCCGGACTCCCGGTGCTGCAACGGCCCACTGGCGCGCGGCACCATGAACGCGACGATCAGAATGCCCACCAGGGCCATGCCGCCGGTGGCGAGAAAAAGTCCGGACAAGCCGAATGCGCGGGTCAGCAACGGACCGACCACCATCGCGACGGCGAACGACAGGCCGATCGTCATCCCGATCATGGCCATGGCCTTGGTACGATGCTGTTCTCGGGTCAGGTCGGACAGCAGCGCCATCACGGCAGCGGAAATCGCCCCGGCACCCTGCAGGATGCGACCGGCAATCACGCCCCAGATCGAGTCGGCACTGGCGGCCAGCACGCTGCCCAGGGCAAAGACGATCAGGCCCAGGTAAATCACCGGGCGGCGACCGATGCGGTCGGATATGACCCCGAAAGGAATCTGAAAAATCGCCTGGGTCAGGCCGTAAGCGCCAATCGCCAGCCCGATAAGGGCCGGGGTCGCTCCCGCCAGATCCATGCCATAGGTCGCCAATACCGGCAACACCATGAACATGCCAAGCATACGGAAGGCGAACACGAGGGCCAGACCGCTTGCCGCGCGGGTCTCACTGCCACTCATGCGTTCGCTGTGGGGATCGTGCATGGAAAAACCTCGTGTGAACCGGCCGCGATTCTACCAGTCCCATCGAATGACAGGGTAAATCGCGACGCTTTGACGCGTTCCGCTGACAGACTCTTCATGAACGCGCATTATCCACTCGCTCCATAGTGTTTATCCATCCAGTATTTGCCCGTATACTCCACGTTTTCGACGCCCGCCGAGCGAGGCCACTTTGGACAAGATCCTGATTCGTGGGGCCCGAACCCACAACCTGAAGAACATCGACCTGACCCTGCCACGGGACAAACTGATTGTCATCACCGGCCTGTCCGGGTCCGGCAAGTCTTCCCTGGCATTCGACACGCTGTATGCCGAAGGCCAGCGCCGCTACGTCGAGTCGCTGTCGGCCTATGCCCGGCAGTTTTTGTCGATGATGGAAAAACCCGACGTCGACACCATCGAAGGCCTGTCGCCGGCCATCTCCATCGAACAGAAGTCGACCTCGCACAACCCGCGCTCGACCGTCGGCACCATCACCGAAATTTACGACTACCTGCGCCTGCTCTATGCGCGGGTGGGCATTCCGCGTTGCCCGGACCACGATATTCCGCTCGAAGCACAAACCGTCAGCCAAATGGTCGACCTGGTGCTCGCCCAGCCGGAAGGTAGCAAGCTGATGCTGCTGGCCCCGGTGATTCGCGAGCGTAAGGGCGAACACCTGTCGGTCTTCGAAGAGCTGCGCGCCCAGGGTTTCGTGCGTGCCCGGATCAACGGCAAGCTCTACGAGCTGGACGAAGCGCCCAAGCTCGATAAGCAGAAAAAACACACCATCGACGTAGTGGTCGACCGCTTCAAGGTCCGCGCCGACCTGCAGCAACGCCTGGCCGAATCCTTCGAGACGGCGCTGAAACTGGCGGACGGCATCGCGCTGGTGGCACCGATGGATGACGAACCGGGCGAGGAGATCATCTTCTCCGCACGTTTCGCCTGCCCGATCTGCGGCCATGCCATCAGCGAGCTGGAACCCAAGCTGTTCTCCTTCAACAACCCGGCCGGCGCCTGCCCGACATGCGATGGTCTGGGGGTGAAGCAATTCTTCGACATCAAGCGACTGGTCAATGGTGATCTGACCCTGGCTGAAGGCGCTATTCGCGGCTGGGACAGGCGAAACGTCTACTATTTCCAGATGCTCGGCTCGCTGGCTTCACACTACAAGTTCAGCCTGGAAGTGCCGTTCAACGAACTGCCGGCCGAGCAACAGAAAGTCATCCTCCACGGCAGCGGCTCGCAAAGCGTCGACTTCAAGTACCTGAACGACCGTGGCGACATCGTCAAACGCTCGCACCCGTTCGAAGGCATCGTTCCCAACCTGGAACGTCGCTACCGAGAAACCGAGTCGGCTTCCGTGCGCGAGGAACTGGCGAAGTTCCTCAGCACCCAGCCTTGCCCGGATTGCCGTGGCACCCGCCTGCGTCGCGAGGCGCGGCATGTATGGGTAGGCGAGAAGAACCTGCCGGCGGTCACCAATCTGCCAATCGGTGATGCCTGCGACTACTTCGGCGTGCTAAAGCTCAGCGGGCGCCGTGGCGAGATTGCCGACAAGATCCTCAAGGAAATCCGCGAGCGCCTGCAATTCCTGGTCAACGTCGGCTTGGACTACCTGTCCCTGGACCGCAGCGCGGACACCCTGTCGGGCGGTGAAGCCCAGCGCATTCGCCTGGCGAGCCAGATAGGCGCCGGGCTTGTGGGCGTGTTGTACATCCTCGATGAACCATCGATCGGCCTGCATCAGCGCGACAACGACCGTTTGCTCGGTACGCTCAAGCACCTGCGCGACATCGGCAACACGGTGATCGTGGTCGAGCACGATGAAGATGCCATCCGCCTGGCGGACTACGTCGTGGATATCGGCCCGGGCGCTGGCGTACATGGCGGCAACATCGTTGCCGAAGGTACACCGAAGGAAGTGATGGCCCACCCGGATTCGCTGACGGGCAAGTACCTCTCGGGCCGGGTGAAAATCGAAGTACCGGCCAAGCGCACGCCGCGCAACAAGAAGCTGTCGCTTTCTCTGAAAGGGGCTCGCGGCAACAACTTGCGTAACGTCGACCTGGATATCCCGATTGGCCTGCTGACCTGCGTTACCGGGGTTTCCGGCTCCGGCAAGTCAACGTTGATCAACAACACGTTGTTCCCGTTGAGCGCCACCGCCCTTAACGGCGCCACCACGCTTGAAGCGGCCGCGCACGACAGCATCAAAGGACTGGAGCACCTGGACAAGGTCGTCGACATTGACCAAAGCCCAATCGGCCGCACGCCGCGCTCCAACCCGGCGACCTACACCGGGCTGTTCACACCGATTCGCGAGCTGTTCGCCGGGGTTCCGGAGTCCCGTTCGCGTGGTTACGGCCCGGGGCGCTTCTCCTTCAACGTCAAGGGGGGCGCTGCGAAGCTTGTCAGGGAGATGGCCTGATCAAGGTTGAGATGCACTTCCTGCCGGACATCTACGTTCCGTGTGATGTCTGCAAGAGCAAGCGTTACAACCGCGAAACGCTGGAGATCAAATACAAGGGCAAGAGCATTCACGAAACCCTCGAGATGACCATCGAGGAAGCGCGGGAGTTCTTCGATGCCGTCCCAGCCCTGGCGCGCAAGCTCCAGACGCTGATGGACGTCGGCCTGTCGTACATCAAGCTGGGGCAGTCGGCGACCACGCTGTCCGGTGGTGAAGCGCAGCGGGTGAAACTGTCCCGCGAGCTGTCCAAGCGCGATACCGGCAAGACCCTGTACATCCTCGATGAGCCAACCACCGGTTTGCACTTCGCGGATATTCAGCAACTGCTGGACGTGCTGCACCGTTTGCGCGACCACGGCAACACCGTGGTGGTAATCGAGCACAATCTGGACGTGATCAAGACCGCCGACTGGCTGGTGGACCTCGGGCCGGAAGGTGGTTCCAAAGGGGGGCAGATCATTGCCGTGGGTACCCCGGAAGAGGTTGCCGAGATGAAGCAGTCGCACACCGGCTTCTACCTCAAGCCGCTGTTGGAACGCGACAGGGCTTAGTCCTGCGCATGAAAAAGCCCCTGTCACGTTATCGGTGACAGGGGCTTTTTTGTAGCCGCTGCAAATCAGGCGTGGGATTGCAGGTAGTTCTCGATACCGATGAGTTTGATCAGGCCCAACTGCTTTTCCAGCCAGTAGGTGTGATCTTCTTCGGTATCGTTCAATTGAACGCGCAGGATCTCGCGGCTGACATAGTCCTGGTGCTTTTCGCACAACTCGATGCCTTTGCAGAGTGCAGCGCGGACTTTGTATTCCAGTTGCAGGTCCGCAGCAAGCATGTCGGACACCGTCACTCCAACGATTACATCATCCGGACGCATACGTGGCGTGCCTTCGAGCATCAGAATGCGGCGCATCAGGGCGTCAGCGTGGCCGGCTTCCTCTTCCATCTCATGGTTGATTCGCTCGTAGAGCTTGGTGAAACCCCAGTCTTCATACATGCGCGAATGAACGAAATATTGGTCACGCGCTGCCAGTTCTCCGGTCAGCAACGTGTTGAGGTAATCGATTACGTCTGGGTGGCCTTGCATCGCCCTACATCTCCCTGCTTGAAAGTCTGTAGTTTGAACCAACCTGACCGGAAGGTCACTCACTTGACGCAACAAAAGCGAAGATATTCTGAGAAAAGCAGCCGAAATAACGCAAAAACCGCCCGAATGAGGGCGGTTCTGCTTCTCGTTTAGACTTCGTTAAGCTGTACACCCAACGCCTTCGCGATTGCTTCTCCATACGCCGGGTCGGCTTTGTAGAAATGCTGCAATTGGCGGTCTACCACATCCCCGGACACACCACCCATGGCGCCGGCGATGTTGTTGACCAGCAGGGATTTCTGCTCATCACTCATCAGGCGGAAAAGCGCACCGGCGTGGCTGTAGTAGTCGGTGTCTTCGCGGTGATCGTAGCGATCAGCCACGCCACTCAATTTCAGTGCTGGTTCGGCATAACGAGGCGCTTGCTTCGGCGATTCTACGTAGCTGTTCGGCTCGTAGTTCGGTGCGGCGCCGCCATTGCTGCCAAACGCCATCGAACCATCACGTTGATAGCTGTTGACCGGGCTACGCGGTGCATTCACTGGCAACTGCTGGTGATTGGTACCGACGCGGTAGCGGTGCGCATCCGCATAGGCGAATACCCGACCTTGCAACATGCGATCCGGCGACAAGCCTACACCCGGCACCATGTTGCTCGGCCCGAACGCCGCCTGCTCAACCTCGGCGAAGTAGTTCAGCGGGTTGCGGTTAAGCTCCAGTTCGCCGACTTCAATCAGCGGAAACTCTTTCTGCGACCAGGTCTTGGTCACGTCGAACGGGTTTTCGTAGTGCCCTTCAGCCTGGGCTTCGGTCATGACCTGGATGCAGACACTCCATTTAGGAAAGTCGCCACGCTCGATCGCTTCGAACAGATCACGCTGTGCGTAATCTGGATCGGTACCGGCCAGCCGGGCAGCCTCTGCCGGCGCCAGGTTCTTGATCCCCTGCTTGGTCTTGTAGTGCCACTTCACCCACCGGCGCTCGCCGCTGGCATTGATCAGGCTATAAGTGTGACTCCCGAAGCCGTGCATGTGACGGTAGCCGTCAGGGATGCCGCGATCCGAAAACAGAATAGTGACCTGGTGCAGCGCCTCAGGAGAGTGTGACCAGAAATCCCACATGGCCTGAGCACTTTTCAGATTGCTCTGCGGCAGACGTTTCTGGGTGTGGATAAAGTCCGGAAATTTGAGTGGGTCACGGATGAAGAACACGGGCGTATTGTTGCCCACGATGTCCCAGTTACCTTCCTCAGTGTAGAACTTCAACGCGAAGCCCCGTGGATCTCGTTCGGTATCAGCCGAGCCGCGCTCGCCGCCAACGGTAGAAAAACGCAGGAAGGTTGGAGTTTGCTTACCCACCGATTCAAACAGTTTGGCGCTGGTGTATTCGGTGATGTCGCGCGTCACCGTGAACGTACCGTAGGCGCCCGAACCCTTTGCGTGCACACGGCGCTCAGGAATGTTTTCCCGGTTGAAGTGGGCCAGTTTTTCCAGCAAGTGGAAGTCCTCGAGAAGCAGCGGACCGCGAGGGCCGGCGGAGCGAGAATTCTGGTTATCAGCGACAGGAGCGCCACTGGCGGTGGTGAGTATTTTATTTTGGCTCATGCGATCTCTTCCTCTTCGGTCTGCCGGCTAATCGGCTTGGTGGAGAGTATTGACCACAAATGTTACACGTACAAATTCATTAACTTTTGATATTCGATAGAAATATCTAATCCACCACTTCAGACGCAAAACTTTTTGAGCTCCCACAAAAAACCGGGCACAAGGCCCGGTTTTTCGTTTCAGACTGACGTCTTACTCAGCGGATACAGCTTCACCGCCGACAGCACGATCAACCAACTCGACGTACGCCATAGGCGCATTGTCGCCAGCGCGGAAACCGCACTTGAGGATGCGCAGATAGCCACCCTCACGGGTAGCGTAACGCTTGCCCAGGTCGTTGAAGAGCTTACCAACGATAGCTTTCGAACGAGTACGGTCGAAAGCCAGACGACGGTTAGCAACGCTGTCTGTCTTGGCCAGAGTGATCAGCGGCTCGGCAACGCGGCGCAGTTCTTTGGCTTTTGGCAGAGTAGTTTTGATCAGCTCGTGCTCGAACAGCGACACCGCCATGTTTTGGAACATGGCCTTGCGGTGCGAGCTGGTGCGGCTCAGGTGACGACCACTTTTACGATGACGCATGGTTCATTCCTTACCAAACACAACGTTCGGTGATTACGACGATCAGGCAGTCGCCTTGTCGTCCTTCTTAAGACTTGCAGGCGGCCAGTTGTCGAGGCGCATGCCGAGGGACAGACCGCGGGAGGCCAGAACGTCCTTGATTTCAGTCAAGGATTTCTTGCCCAGGTTCGGAGTCTTCAACAGCTCTACTTCGGTGCGCTGAATCAGGTCGCCGATGTAGTAGATGTTTTCCGCCTTAAGGCAGTTAGCCGAACGTACAGTCAGTTCCAGATCGTCAACCGGGCGAAGCAGGATCGGATCGATCTCGTCTTCCTGCTCGACAACCACTGGTTCACTGTCACCTTTGAGGTCGACGAACGCAGCCAACTGCTGTTGCAGGATGGTTGCAGCACGGCGGATAGCCTCTTCAGGATCCAGGGTACCGTTGGTTTCCAGATCAATAACCAGCTTGTCCAGGTTAGTACGCTGTTCGACACGGGCGTTTTCCACCACGTATGCGATACGGCGAACCGGGCTGAACGAAGAGTCGAGCTGCAAGCGACCAATGCTGCGGCTTTCGTCTTCATCGCTCTGACGCGAGTCTGCCGGTTCATAACCACGACCACGAGCTACGGTGAGCTTCATGTTCAGGGCGCCGTTAGACGCCAGGTTAGCGATTACGTGATCGGGGTTAACGATCTCGACATCATGATCCAGCTGAATATCGGCAGCGGTAACCACCCCCGAACCCTTCTTCGACAAGGTCAGCGTAACTTCGTCACGACCGTGCAGCTTGATAGCCAGACCTTTAAGGTTCAACAGGATTTCAATTACGTCTTCCTGTACGCCTTCGATGGCGCTGTACTCGTGGAGTACACCGTCAATCTCGGCCTCGACTACTGCACAGCCGGGCATTGAGGACAACAGGATGCGGCGCAGCGCGTTGCCCAGGGTGTGGCCGAAACCACGCTCGAGAGGCTCGAGCGTGATCTTGGCGCGGGTTGGACTGACAACCTGCACATCAATATGGCGTGGTGTCAGGAACTCATTTACCGAAATCTGCATGGATGCACCTATTTTCTAGCCCTTACTTGGAGTAGAGCTCGACAATCAGGCTTTCGTTGATGTCGGCGGACAGATCACTGCGAGCTGGAACGTTCTTGAAAACGCCCGACTTCTTCTCAGTGTCTACTTCTACCCATTCTACGCGGCCACGTTGGGCACACAGATCGAGAGCTTGGACAATGCGAAGTTGGTTTTTTGCTTTCTCGCGAACAGCAACCACGTCACCAGCACGAACCTGGTAGGACGGAACGTTAACGGTTTTGCCGTTTACGCTGATCGACTTGTGCGATACCAGCTGACGGGATTCGGCACGAGTCGAACCAAAGCCCATACGGTATACAACGTTGTCCAGACGGCATTCGAGCAGTTGCAGCAGGTTTTCGCCTGTTGCACCTTTCTTGCCAGCAGCTTCTTTGTAGTAGCCGCTGAATTGACGCTCGAGAACGCCGTAGATACGACGGACCTTCTGCTTTTCACGCAGTTGGGTGCCGTAGTCGGACTGGCGACCGCGGCGTTGGCCGTGGATACCAGGTGCTGCTTCAATGTTGCACTTCGATTCGATCGCGCGCACGCCGCTCTTCAGGAAGAGATCGGTGCCTTCGCGACGAGCGAGTTTGCATTTTGGACCAATGTAACGAGCCATTCTTCACAATCTCCTGGATTACACGCGGCGCTTCTTCGGCGGACGGCACCCGTTGTGCGGGATTGGCGTCACGTCGGTGATGCTGGCGATCTTGTAGCCACAGCCGTTCAAAGCACGGACTGCAGATTCACGACCTGGGCCTGGACCTTTGACGTTAACGTCGAGGTTTTTCAGACCGTATTCCAGCGCAGCTTGACCAGCACGCTCAGCAGCTACTTGAGCAGCGAACGGGGTGGACTTACGGGAACCGCGGAAACCCGAACCACCGGAGGTAGCCCAGGAAAGAGCGTTACCTTGACGGTCGGTGATGGTCACGATGGTGTTGTTAAAAGAAGCATGGATGTGGGCGATGCCATCAACCACTGTCTTTTTAACTTTTTTACGAGGACGAGCAGCAGGTTTTGCCATGATTAAATTCCTGTCGATTCGCTGGGGCGATTACTTGCGGATCGGCTTACGCGGACCTTTACGGGTACGCGCGTTGGTCTTGGTACGCTGACCGCGTACTGGAAGACCGCGACGATGACGCAGACCGCGATAGCAACCGAGGTCCATCAAGCGCTTGATTTTCATGTTGATTTCGCGACGCAGGTCACCTTCAGTGGTGAACTTCGCCACTTCGCCACGCAGCTGTTCAATTTGCTCGTCGCTCAGATCCTTGATCTTAGCGGCTGGGTTTACCCCAGTCTCTGCACAGATTTTCTGCGCAGTTGTGCGACCAACACCATAGATGTAGGTCAGCGAGATAACAGTATGCTTGTTATCTGGAATGTTAACGCCTGCAATACGGGCCATTCAGTGGGACTCCAATTGACAGCTACCTACGCCCCGGAAGCCAAGAAATAGGGCGCGAGATAATATCGCTGTAATAACAAATAATCAACCCGGTAGCACACTAGCTACCGGGTTTGAAGCACAATCACACTCAGCCTTGGCGCTGTTTGTGACGCGGTTCCGCGCTGCAAATTACTCGAACAACACCTTCGCGGCGAATAATCTTGCAGTTACGGCACAGCTTTTTCACCGATGCACGAACTTTCATCACCAACTCCTCGAACCTTATGGGTACTCAGCGCAACATGCCGCTGCCGTAACCCTTCAGGTTGGCTTTCTTCATCAGGGATTCGTACTGGTGCGAAACGAGGTGCGATTGTACTTGGGACATGAAGTCCATCACAACCACGACGACGATCAGCAACGAGGTCCCGCCAAGGTAGAACGGAACGTTTGCCGCAACCACCAGGAACTGGGGCAACAGGCACACGGCCGTCATGTATAGAGCACCGAACATGGTCAAGCGAGTCAGAACGCCATCAATGTAGCGCGCAGACTGCTCACCTGGACGGATGCCCGGAATAAAGGCACCGGACTTCTTCAGGTTTTCCGCTACGTCTTTCGGATTGAACATCAACGCCGTATAGAAGAAGCAGAAGAAAATAATCCCTGCACTAAACAGCAGAATATTCAACGGCTGACCAGGAGCGATCGACTGCGAGATGTCCTGCAACCAGCCCATACCCTCAGACTGACCAAACCAGGCACCCAGCGAAGCCGGGAACAGCAGAATGCTGCTCGCGAAAATGGCCGGAATAACACCGGCCATGTTCACCTTCAGCGGCAGGTGGCTGGTCTGCGCAGCAAAAACCTTGCGGCCCTGCTGACGCTTGGCGTAGTGAACAGCAATACGACGCTGACCACGCTCAATGAACACCACGAAACCGATAATCGCTACTGCCAGCAAACCGATGGCAACCAGGGCGAAGATATTGATATCACCCTGACGCGCAGACTCGAAAGACTGCCCGATTGCTCTCGGAAGACCGGCGACGATACCCGAAAAAATCAACATCGAGATACCGTTGCCAACACCACGCTCAGTAATCTGCTCACCCAGCCACATCATGAACATCGCACCAGCCACAAAAGTGGATACCGCGACGAAATGGAAGCCAAAGTCACCAGTGAACGCAACGCCCTGCCCTGCCAGACCAATGGACATGCCAATTGCCTGGACGAGAGCGAGGACGACAGTGCCGTAGCGGGTGTACTGGCTGATCTTGCGACGGCCAGCTTCACCTTCCTTCTTCAACTGCTCCAGCTGCGGGCTGACGGCGGTCATCAATTGCATGATGATCGATGCCGAAATGTACGGCATGATCCCCAGTGCAAAAATGCTCATCCGCTCCAGCGCGCCGCCGGAAAACATGTTGAACAAGCTAAGAATGGTCCCCTCATTCTGTCGAAACAGGTCCGCGAGTCGGTCCGGGTTGATACCTGGAACCGGGATGTGTGCGCCTATTCGGTAGACGATAATCGCCAGGAACAGAAAACGCAGACGAGCCCAGAGTTCAGACATACCGCCTTTGCCGAGCGCAGAGAGAGCACCTTGCTTAGCCATTTATTCCTCGAACTTGCCGCCAGCTGCTTCGATAGCCGCACGCGCACCTTTGGTGGCGCCGATTCCCTTCCCGATGGTTACAGCGCGAGTCACTTCACCGGACAGCATGATTTTCACACGCTGTACGTTGACGTTGATCACGTTGGCATCTTTCAAGGACTGCACGGTGACGATGTCGCCTTCCACTTTGGCCAGCTCGGACAGACGCACTTCTGCGCGGTCCATGGCTTTCAGGGAAACGAAACCGAACTTCGGCAGGCGACGATGCAGCGGCTGTTGACCGCCTTCAAAGCCTGGAGCAATGGTGCCACCGGAGCGGGAGGTCTGACCTTTGTGGCCACGGCCACCGGTCTTGCCCAAACCACTACCGATACCACGGCCCGGACGATGCTTTTCGCGACGGGAACCCGGCGCTGGACTCAGATCATTGAGTTTCATCGATTAACCCTCGACACGCAGCATGTAGTAAGCCTTGTTGATCATCCCGCGATTCTCGGGAGTATCCTGGACTTCTACAGTGTGACCGATGCGACGCAGACCCAGACCCTTAACGCACAGTTTGTGGTTAGGGATGCGGCCGGTCATGCTTTTGATCAGCGTTACTTTAACGGTAGCCATGATCAGAAGATCTCCTTGACGCTTTTGCCACGCTTGGCGGCAATGGACTCAGGAGATTGCATGGCTTTCAGACCCTTGAAAGTGGCGTGAACCACGTTTACCGGGTTAGTCGAGCCGTAGCACTTGGCCAGAACGTTCTGAACGCCAGCAACTTCGAGAACGGCACGCATAGCGCCGCCAGCGATGATACCGGTACCTTCAGAAGCAGGCTGCATGTATACCTTCGAAGCGCCATGGGCGGACTTCGTTGCGTACTGCAGGGTGGTGCCGTTCAGATCAACCTGGATCATGTTGCGGCGAGCAGCTTCCATTGCCTTCTGGATCGCAGCAGGCACTTCACGCGACTTGCCACGGCCGAAGCCAACACGCCCTTTACCATCACCTACCACGGTCAACGCGGTGAAGGTGAAGATACGGCCGCCTTTAACGGTTTTGGCTACGCGGTTAACTTGAACCAGCTTCTCGATGTAGCCTTCGTCGCGCTTTTGGTCGTTATTTGACATAACTTAGAACTCCAGCCCAGCTTCACGAGCAGCATCAGCCAGCGCCTTGACGCGACCGTGGTACTTGAAGCCAGAGCGGTCGAAAGCCACCTGCGAGACGCCAGCGGCTTTAGCACGCGTAGCGACCAGCTGGCCAACCTTAGTGGCCGCGTCGATGTTGCCGGTAGCACCATCACGCAGTTCTTTATCCAAAGTCGAAGCACTTGCCAGGACTTTGTTGCCGTCGGCCGAAATGACCTGGGCGTAGATGTGCTGCGACGAGCGGAACACGCAGAGACGCACGACTTCGAGTTCGTGCATTTTCAGGCGTGCTTTGCGAGCGCGACGCAGTCGAGTAACTTTTTTGTCGGTCATTTGCTATGCCCTACTTCTTCTTGGCTTCTTTACGACGGACGACTTCGTCCGCGTAGCGCACACCTTTGCCTTTGTACGGCTCTGGTGGACGGAAGTCGCGGATCTCGGCGGCCACTTGACCTACCAGCTGCTTGTCGATGCCCTTGATCAGGATATCGGTCTGGCTAGGAGTCTCAGCGGTGATGCCTTCCGGCAGTTCATAATCCACTGGGTGCGAGAAGCCAAGAGCCAGGTTCAGCACTGTGCCTTTTGCTTGCGCTTTGTAACCAACACCGACCAGCTGGAGCTTGCGCTCGAAGCCTTGGCTTACGCCTTGGACCATGTTGTTTACCAACGCACGAGTGGTACCGGCCATTGCGCGAGTCTGTTGATCGCCATTGCGAGCAGCAAAACGCAGCTCACCAGCTTCTTCAACAATCTCAACGGACGAATGGACGTTCAGTTCGAGAGTGCCCTTGGCACCCTTCACCGAAAGCTGTTGGCCTGCGAATTTGACTTCGACACCGGCTGGCAGCTTAACGGGGTTCTTAGCGACGCGAGACATGCTTATCCCCCCTTAGAACACAGTGCAAAGAACTTCGCCGCCGACACCGGCAGCGCGCGCAGCACGATCCGTCATCACACCCTTGTTGGTGGAGACGATAGACACACCGAGACCGCCACGAACTTTTGGCAGATCCTCGACGGACTTGTACTGACGCAGGCCTGGGCGGCTGACGCGCTTCACTTCCTCGATGACCGGACGGCCTTCGAAGTACTTCAGCTCGATGGACAGCAGTGGCTTGATTTCGCTGCTGATCTGATAACCCGCAATGTAACCCTCGTCCTTCAGGACTTTGGCAACAGCTACCTTCAAAGTAGAAGATGGCATGCTTACGACGGACTTTTCAGCCATCTGGGCATTACGGATTCGAGTTAGCATGTCCGCTAACGGGTCCTGCATACTCATGGGCTAGACGCTCCTAATACACAAAAAATTAGCCTTTCGGCTACTACGTGTCGCCGAATACATCCGTGCAAAAAAGCACGGGCTCAGGCGAGCCGGGTATTCTAGACACACCCCAGAAATGAATCAAGCCCCAATAGGGGCTTGATTCAAGTACAAGGTCACCGGCGGTCAGGTAATTGCAACCCTGAACGCCGAGACTTTGACATTGCTTACCAGCTGGCTTTAACCAGACCTGGAACGTCACCACGCATTGCCGCTTCACGCAGTTTGTTACGGCCCAGGCCGAACTTGCGGTAAACGCCGTGCGGACGACCAGTCAGGCGGCAACGGTTACGCATGCGCGAAGCGCTTGCATCACGTGGTTGCTTCTGCAGAGCTACGGTAGCTTCCCAACGTGCTTCTGGACTTGCGTTCAGATCCACGATGATCGCTTTGAGCGCTGCACGCTTGGTGGCGTACTTGGCAACGGTGAGCTGACGCTTCAGCTCACGGTTTTTCATGCTCTTCTTGGCCATTTTCCTACTCCAATCAGTTGCGGAACGGGAATTTGAAAGCACGCAGCAGAGCGCGGCCTTCATCATCGTTCTTGGCAGTGGTGGTCAGGGTAATGTCCAGACCGCGGAGAGCATCGATCTTGTCGTAGTCGATTTCCGGGAAAATGATCTGCTCTTTAACGCCCATGCTGTAGTTACCACGACCATCGAAGGACTTGGCATTCAGGCCGCGGAAGTCGCGGACCCGAGGCAGGGAGATCGACAGCAGACGATCCAGGAACTCGTACATACGCTCACGGCGCAGGGTCACTTTGACGCCGATCGGCCATCCTTCGCGGACTTTGAAGCCAGCGATGGATTTACGAGCGTAGGTCACAACGACTTTCTGGCCGGTGATCTTTTCCAGGTCAGCAACAGCGTGCTCGATGACTTTTTTGTCGCCGATCGCTTCGCCCAGACCCATGTTCAGGGTGATCTTGGTAACGCGCGGAACTTCCATCACGTTCGAAAGCTTAAGTTCTTCCTTAAGTTTCGGAGCGATTTCCTTCCGGTAAATCTCTTTTAGTCGTGCCATGGTCTTCTACCTAGCAGTGTTCAAGCATCAACCGCTTTTTGGGTCGACTTGAAGACACGAATTTTCTTACCGTCTTCTACTTTGAAACCAACGCGGTCAGCCTTGTTGGTTTCGCCGTTGAAGATGGCGACGTTGGAAGCGTGCAGTGGCGCTTCTTTCTCGACGATACCGCCCTGTACGCCCGACATCGGGTTAGGCTTGGTATGGCGCTTGACCAGGTTCAGACCACCAACAACCAGACGGTTGTCAGCAAGAACCTTCAGCACCTTACCGCGCTTACCTTTGTCTTTGCCGGCGATCACGATGATCTCGTCGTCACGACGAATCTTTTGCATGTCGGATCTCCTTACAGCACTTCTGGGGCGAGCGAGACGATCTTCATGAACTTCTCAGTACGAAGTTCACGGGTCACTGGCCCAAAGATACGGGTGCCGATCGGCTCTTGCTTGTTGTTCAGAAGAACAGCAGCGTTGCCATCAAAGCGGATAATGGAGCCATCAGCACGACGTACGCCGTGACGAGTGCGGACTACAACAGCAGTCATCACTTGGCCTTTTTTCACTTTACCGCGAGGAATTGCTTCCTTGACGGTAACTTTGATGATGTCACCGATACCAGCGTAACGACGATGGGAGCCACCCAGCACCTTGATGCACATAACACGGCGAGCGCCGCTGTTATCGGCCACATCGAGCATGGATTGAGTCTGAATCATATAATTTCTCCGACCCCTAGTCCTTAGACTTCCACAGCGCGTTCGAGAACATCAACCAGCGCCCAAGACTTGGTCTTGGCCAAAGGACGAGTTTCACGAATAGTGACTTTGTCGCCAATGTGGCACTGATTGGTTTCGTCGTGCGCGTGCAGCTTAGTCGAACGCTTAACGTATTTACCGTAGATCGGGTGCTTAACGCGACGCTCGATCAGTACGGTGATGGTTTTGTCCATCTTGTCGCTGACAACACGGCCAGTCAGCGTACGGACAGTCTTTTCGGCTTCAGCCATGATCACTTACCTGCCTGCTGGTTGAGCACAGTCTTCACGCGAGCGATGTCGCGCTTAACTTGCGAGAGCAGATGCGACTGCCCCAACTGGCCAGTTGCTTTCTGCATGCGCAGATTGAACTGGTCGCGCAGCAAGCCGAGCAGTTGCTCGTTCAGCTGCTGTGCGGATTTTTCACGAAGTTCATTCGCTTTCATCACATCACCGTCCGTTTAACAAAGGAGGTGGCGAGCGGCAGCTTTGCAGCAGCCAGGGCGAAAGCCTCACGCGCCAGCTCTTCAGAAACACCCTCGATTTCATACAGGACTTTGCCTGGCTGAATCTGGGCAACCCAGTATTCGACGTTACCCTTACCTTTACCCATCCGAACTTCGAGTGGCTTCTTGGAAATAGGCTTGTCCGGGAATACACGGATCCAGATCTTGCCGCCACGTTTTACGTGACGGGTCAGAGCACGACGCGCTGACTCGATCTGACGAGCGGTGAGACGACCACGAGCAACAGACTTCAGCGCGAACTCGCCGAAGCTGACTTTGCTACCGCGCAGTGCCAGACCACGGTTGTGGCCGGTCATCTGCTTGCGGAACTTCGTACGCTTAGGTTGCAACATTTGGCGTACCCCTTACTTAGCAGCTTTTTTACGAGGCGCTGGTGCTTGTGGCTTCAGCTCTTCTTGGCGACCACCAATTACTTCGCCTTTGAAGATCCAAACCTTTACACCGATCACACCGTAGGTGGTGTGAGCTTCGTAGTTGGCATAGTCGATGTCGGCACGCAGGGTGTGCAATGGCACACGACCTTCGCGATACCATTCAGTACGTGCGATTTCAGCACCGCCGAGACGACCGCTCACTTGGATTTTGATGCCTTTGGCACCAATGCGCATGGCGTTCTGTACTGCGCGCTTCATAGCGCGACGGAACATTACGCGACGCTCCAGCTGCTGAGCTACGCTCTGCGCAACCAGCATACCGTCGAGCTCCGGCTTGCGGATCTCTTCGATATTGATGTGCACAGGCACACCCATTTGCTTGGTCAGGTCCTGACGCAGTTTCTCAACATCTTCACCTTTCTTCCCGATAACGATACCTGGACGAGCGGTGTGGATGGTGATGCGTGCAGTTTGGGCCGGACGATGGATATCGATACGGCTTACGGACGCGCTTTTTAGTTTGTCTTGGAGGTACTCACGCACATTCAGATCTGCGAGCAAATAGTCCGCATAAGTCCGACCGTCTGCGTACCAGACGGAGGTGTGCTCCTTGACGATTCCCAGGCGAATGCCAATGGGATGTACTTTCTGACCCATCTCTTCGACTCCGTTACTTGTCAGCAACCTTGACAGTGATATGGCAAGACCGCTTGACGATGCGATCAGCACGGCCTTTGGCACGTGGCATGATGCGCTTCAGCGAACGCCCTTCGTTGACGAAAACGGTGCTGACCTTCAGGTCATCAACGTCTGCGCCTTCGTTATGCTCGGCGTTGGCTACGGCCGACTCCAGCACTTTCTTCATGATCTCGGCGGCTTTCTTACTGCTGAAAGCCAACAGGTTGAGCGCTTCGCCCACCTTCTTCCCGCGGATCTGGTCGGCGACCAAGCGGGCTTTCTGGGCGGAGATTCGAGCGCCCGACAACTTAGCGGCTACTTCCATTTCCTAACCCCTTAACGCTTGGCTTTCTTGTCAGCCACGTGCCCGCGATAGTTACGGGTACCGGCGAACTCGCCCAGTTTGTGGCCGACCATGTCTTCGTTCACGAGAACTGGGACGTGCTGACGACCGTTGTGTACTGCGATGGTCAGACCGACCATTTGTGGCAGGATCATCGAACGACGCGACCAGGTTTTCACCGGTTTGCGATCATTCTTTTCCGCCGCCACTTCGATCTTCTTCAGTAGGTGAAGATCGATAAAAGGACCTTTTTCAGAGAACGTGGCACTGTCGTATCCCTCTATTTACTTGCGACGACGGACGATCATTTTGTCGGTACGCTTATTACCACGAGTCTTCGCGCCCTTAGTCGGGAAGCCCCATGGCGATACCGGATGACGACCACCAGAGGTACGACCTTCACCACCACCATGTGGGTGGTCAACCGGGTTCATGGCAACACCACGAACGGTTGGGCGAACGCCACGCCAGCGTTTGGCACCAGCTTTACCCAGCGAACGCAGGCTGTGCTCGGAGTTCGAGACTTCGCCCAGGGTCGCACGGCATTCAGCCAGCACTTTACGCATCTCACCAGAACGCAGACGCAGGGTCACGTAGACACCTTCACGAGCGATCAGCTGAGCCGAAGCACCAGCGGAACGAGCGATTTGCGCGCCTTTACCTGGCTTCAATTCGATGCCGTGTACGGTGCTACCAACTGGAATGTTGCGCAGTTGCAGAGCGTTGCCCGGCTTGATCGGCGCCAAGGCACCTGCGATCAGCTGGTCGCCAGCGCTCACGCCTTTAGGGGCGATGATGTAGCGACGCTCGCCATCTGCGTACAGCAGCAGAGCGATGTGAGCAGTACGGTTTGGATCGTATTCGATACGCTCGACAGTGGCAGCGATGCCATCTTTGTCGTTGCGACGGAAGTCGACCAGACGGTAATGCTGCTTATGACCACCACCAACGTGACGCGTGGTAATACGGCCATTGTTGTTACGACCACCAGACTTCGATTTTTTCTCGAGCAGCGGTGCGTGAGGAGCGCCTTTATGCAGCTCCTGGTTGACCACCTTGACCACAAAACGGCGGCCAGGGGAAGTCGGTTTGCATTTAACGATTGCCATGATGCACCCCTTCCTTACTCAGCACTGCTGCTGAAATCGAGATCTTGGCCTGGCTGAAGGGAGATAACTGCCTTCTTCCAGTCATTACGCTTGCCCAGACCGCGAGCAGTGCGCTTGCTCTTACCCAGAACGTTCAGGGTAGTAACACGCTCTACTTTCACGCTGAACAGGCTTTCGACGGCCTTCTTGATTTCCAGCTTGGTTGCGTCAGTAGCAACCTTGAAAACGAACTGGCCTTTTTTGTCAGCCAGAACCGTAGCCTTTTCGGAAACGTGCGGGCCAAGCAGAACTTTAAATACGCGTTCCTGGTTCATCCCAGCAGCTCCTCGAATTTCTTCACGGCCGACACGGTGATCAACACCTTGTCGTATGCGATCAGACTAACTGGATCGGAACCTTGCACATCACGTACATCGACGTGTGGCAGGTTGCGAGCAGCCAGGTACAGGTTCTGGTCAACAGCGTCCGACACGATCAGAACGTCGGTCAGGCTCATGTTGGTCAGTTTGCCCAGCAGGTCTTTGGTTTTCGGGGTTTCAACAGCGAAATCCTGAACCACAACCAGACGATCAGTACGCACCAGCTCAGCAAGGATGGAACGCATTGCTGCGCGATACATCTTCTTGTTCAGCTTTTGGGAGTGATCCTGAGGACGAGCTGCGAAAGTGGTACCGCCGCCACGCCAGATTGGGCTACGAATGGTACCGGCACGAGCACGGCCAGTACCTTTCTGACGCCATGGGCGCTTGCCGCCACCGGAAACGTCGGAACGGGTCTTTTGCTGCTTGCTACCTTGACGGCCGCCGGCCATGTAGGCCACGACTGCTTGGTGAACCAGCGTCTCGTTGAATTCGCCGCCAAATGTCAGTTCGGAAACTTCGATCGCTTGAGCGTCATTTACATTTAATTGCATGTCAGCTTCCCCTTAACCGCGAGCCTTGGCTGCTGGACGTACAACCACGTTGCCGCCAGTAGCGCCAGGAACAGCACCCTTGACCAACAACAGATTGCGTTCAGCGTCCACGCGCACTACTTCGAGGGACTGCACGGTCACGCGCTCAGCGCCCATATGACCGGACATTTTTTTGCCCTTGAATACACGACCAGGAGTCTGGCACTGGCCGATAGAGCCTGGAACGCGGTGGGATACGGAGTTACCGTGGGTGTTATCTTGCCCGCGGAAGTTCCAACGCTTGATCGTACCCTGGAAGCCTTTACCCTTGGACTGACCGGTTACATCAACCAGTTGACCAGCGGCGAAGAGTTCAGCGTTGATCAGATCGCCGGCCTGGTACTCGCCTTCTTCAAGGCGGAATTCCATTACGGTACGACCAGCGGCTACGTTCGCCTTGGCGAAGTGGCCAGCCTGAGCTGCTGTTACACGCGAAGCGCGACGCTCGCCGACAGTGACTTGCACTGCACGATAGCCATCGGTTTCTTCAGTTTTGAACTGGGTGACGCGATTCGGCTCGATCTCAATGACCGTGACCGGAATGGAGACACCTTCTTCGGTGAAAATACGGGTCATACCGCATTTACGACCGACTACACCAATAGTCATGTTGTAAACCTCATGAGTGTACGGGGCTTTCACCCGCTATGGCCGCCCATTTCAGAGCGTTACACGACCAAGACCGAGTCTTAGCCGAGGCTGATCTGCACTTCCACACCGGCCGCAAGATCAAGCTTCATAAGAGCATCAACGGTTTTATCCGTTGGCTGGACGATGTCCAGAACGCGCTTATGAGTACGGATCTCGTACTGGTCACGCGCGTCTTTGTTGACGTGCGGGGAGACCAGAACGGTGAACCGCTCTTTACGGGTAGGCAGTGGAATTGGACCACGCACTTGAGCACCAGTACGTTTCGCGGTTTCCACGATTTCCTGGGTTGATTGGTCGATCAGGCGATGGTCAAAAGCCTTCAACCTGATACGGATTTGCTGATTTTGCATTGGATTTCAGACTCCGGCTGCTATTCCCACCGGGCGCAATACGCCCGTTAAAAGGAGGCGCAATTCTATAGACGCCCCAGATAGGTGTCAACCCAATAAAAAAGCCCCCGCTGAGCGGGGGCTTTTTCAAAGCATCGAAGCTATCTCAAAAAGAGATTACTCGATGATTTTAGCTACGACGCCAGCGCCGACGGTACGACCGCCTTCACGGATAGCGAAACGCAGACCGTCTTCCATCGCGATGGTTTTGATCAGGGTAACTTCCATCTGGATGTTATCACCTGGCATTACCATTTCAACGCCTTCTGGCAGCTGGCAGTTACCAGTCACGTCAGTAGTACGGAAGTAGAACTGTGGACGGTAGCCTTTGAAGAACGGAGTGTGACGACCGCCTTCTTCCTTGCTCAGAACGTAAACTTCTGCGGTGAACTTGGTGTGCGGCTTAACCGAACCTGGCTTAACCAGAACCTGGCCACGCTCAACGTCGTCACGCTTGGTACCACGCAGCAGAACGCCGCAGTTCTCGCCAGCACGACCTTCGTCGAGCAGTTTGCGGAACATTTCAACACCGGTGCAGGTGGTGGTAGTGGTGTCACGCAGACCAACGATTTCCAGTGCATCTTGAACGCGAACGATACCGCGCTCGATACGACCGGTTACCACAGTACCGCGACCGGAGATCGAGAATACGTCTTCGATTGGCATCAGGAACGGCTTGTCGATCATACGAACTGGTTCTGGGATGTAGCTGTCCAGAGTCTCTACCAGCTTCTTAACAGCGGTAGTGCCCATTTCGTTGTCGTCTTTGCCTTCCAGCGCCATACGAGCAGAACCGATGATGATTGGAGTGTCATCACCTGGGAAGTCGTAAGTGCTCAGCAGGTCGCGCACTTCCATCTCAACCAGTTCCAGCAGCTCAGCGTCGTCTACCAGGTCAGCCTTGTTCAGGAAAACCACGATGTACGGAACGCCTACCTGGCGGGACAGCAGGATGTGCTCACGGGTTTGTGGCATCGGACCATCAGCGGCCGAGCAAACCAGAATCGCGCCGTCCATCTGGGCAGCACCGGTGATCATGTTCTTCACGTAGTCAGCGTGACCTGGGCAGTCAACGTGAGCGTAGTGACGGATCAGCGAGTTGTATTCAACGTGCGCGGTGTTGATGGTGATACCACGAGCTTTTTCTTCTGGCGCGCTGTCGATCTTGTCGAATTCAACTACGGCCGAACCGAAAACTTCGGAGCAGACGCGAGTCAGAGCTGCGGTCAGAGTGGTTTTACCGTGGTCAACGTGACCGATGGTGCCAACGTTGACGTGCGGAAGGGAACGATCAAATTTTTCTTTAGCCACGACAATTAACTCCTAGCCTAAAGGGGCTGAATCAGCCTTGTTTTTTGGTTACAGTTTCGACGATGTGCGACGGAGCTGTATCGTATTTTTTGAATTCCATAGAGTAGCTTGCGCGACCCTGGGACATGGAACGAACGTCGGTCGCATAACCGAACATCTCACCCAGCGGAACTTCGGCGCGGATAACTTTGCCGGAGACCGTGTCTTCCATACCCTGAATCATGCCACGGCGACGGTTAAGGTCGCCCATCACATCACCCATATAGTCTTCAGGCGTAACAACCTCTACCGCCATGATCGGCTCGAGCAACTCACCACCGCCCTTCTGGGCCAGTTGCTTGGTCGCCATGGAAGCAGCCACCTTGAACGCCATCTCGTTGGAGTCGACGTCGTGGTAGGAACCATCGAACACAGTAGCCTTCAGGCCGATCAGCGGATAACCGGCAACTACGCCGTTTTTCATCTGCTCTTCGATACCTTTCTGGATAGCCGGGATGTATTCCTTAGGAACCACACCACCCACTACTTCGTTCACGAATTGCAGACCTTCCTGACCTTCGTCAGCAGGGGCAAAACGAATCCAGCAGTGACCAAACTGGCCACGACCACCGGATTGACGAACGAACTTGCCTTCGATTTCGCAGTTCTTCGTGATGCGCTCACGATACGAAACTTGAGGCTTACCGATGTTGGCTTCAACGTTGAACTCACGGCGCATCCGGTCAACCAGGATGTCCAGGTGCAACTCACCCATACCAGAGATGATCGTCTGACCAGTCTCTTCATCAGTCTTGACGCGGAAAGACGGGTCTTCCTGAGCGAGCTTGCCCAGAGCGATACCCATTTTTTCCTGGTCATCCTTGGTCTTAGGCTCAACGGCAACCGAAATAACCGGCTCCGGGAAGTCCATGCGAACCAGGATGATTGGCTTGTCAGCGCTGCACAAAGTCTCACCAGTGGTGACGTCCTTCATGCCGATCAAGGCCGCGATGTCACCAGCGCGTACTTCCTTGATTTCTTCACGGGCGTTTGCGTGCATTTGCACCATACGGCCCACGCGCTCTTTCTTGCCTTTGACCGAGTTGATCACGCCGTCACCGGAGTTCAACACGCCCGAATAAACACGGACAAAGGTCAGAGTACCCACGAACGGGTCGGTAGCGATCTTGAACGCCAGTGCTGCGAACGGCTCTTCGTCGTTTGCATGACGCTCCATTTCCTCTTCCTCGTTATCAGGGTTGGAACCCTTGATAGCAGGAATGTCGGTTGGAGCAGGCAGGAAGTCGATAACGGCGTCGAGAACCAGGGGAACACCCTTGTTCTTGAAGGAAGAACCGCAAACAGCCAGAACGATTTCGCCGGCGATAGTACGCTGACGCAAAGCAGCCTTGATCTCTTCGATCGACAGCTCTTCGCCTTCCAGGTACTTGTTCATCAGCTCTTCGTTGGCTTCGGCAGCGGCTTCAACCATGTTGTTGCGCCACTCTTCAGCCAGCTCTTGCAGCTCGGCAGGGATGTCCTTGCGAACAGGGACCATACCCTTGTCGGAGTCGTTCCAGTAGACAGCTTGCATGTTGATCAGATCGATCTGACCCTGGAAGTTGTCTTCGGAACCGATAGCCAACTGAATCGGCACCGGAGTGTGACCCAGACGCTGCTTGATCTGACCAATCACGCGCAGGAAGTTAGCGCCGGCACGGTCCATCTTGTTTACGTAAACAAGACGTGGAACACCGTATTTGTTGGCTTGGCGCCATACGGTTTCGGACTGCGGCTCAACGCCCGAAGTACCGCAGAACACAACGACAGCGCCGTCGAGTACGCGCAGGGAGCGCTCTACTTCAATGGTGAAGTCTACGTGGCCCGGGGTATCGATAACGTTGAAGCGATGCTCGTGCGAGTACTGCTTCTCGGAACCTTTCCAGAAGGCGGTGATGGCAGCAGAAGTAATGGTAATACCACGCTCCTGCTCCTGCACCATCCAGTCTGTGGTCGCGGCGCCATCATGCACCTCGCCCATTTTGTGACTTTTGCCGGTGTAAAAAAGGACGCGCTCGGTGGTGGTGGTTTTACCAGCATCCACGTGAGCGACGATACCGATGTTACGGTAGCGGCTAATCGGAGTAGTACGAGCCATAAAGCCCTCGCAAAATTAGTGAAGCTTAAATTAGAAGCGGTAGTGCGAGAAAGCCTTGTTGGCTTCGGCCATACGGTGCACGTCTTCACGCTTCTTAACTGCAGCACCTTTGCCTTCAGCAGCATCCAGCAGTTCGCCAGCCAAACGCAGAGCCATGGACTTCTCGCCGCGCTTGCGGGCGAAGTCTACCAACCAGCGCATTGCCAGAGCGTTACGACGGGAAGGACGAACCTCGACCGGAACCTGGTAAGTAGCACCACCAACGCGGCGCGACTTCACTTCGACCAGCGGAGCGATGGCGTCGAGTGCTTTTTCGAAGAGTTCCAGGGGATCGGTGCCAGCCTTACGAGCCGCAACGGTTTCCAGGGCACCATAAACGATACGCTCGGCAACGGCTTTCTTGCCGCTTTCCATAACGTGGTTCATGAATTTGGCGAGGATTTGGCTTCCGTATTTCGGATCGTCCAGAATCTCACGCTTTGCTGCTACGCGACGTCTTGGCATTGATAAGCCCTCAAACGGTCTTCAGGTTAGTTCGGAACAGATCTCTAGAGATACGTGCCCGACCTTACTCTTATCGACTCAATAAATTAGAAAACTGCAAAGCGGCCAATTACTTCGGACGCTTGGTACCGTACTTCGAACGACCCTGGTTACGACCTTTGACACCGGAAGTATCCAACGAACCGCGAACGGTGTGATAACGAACACCTGGCAAGTCTTTTACACGACCGCCGCGGATCAGTACCACGCTGTGCTCTTGCAGGTTGTGACCTTCACCACCGATGTACGAGGAAACCTCGAAACCGTTGGTCAGGCGCACACGGCATACTTTACGCAGTGCCGAGTTAGGTTTTTTCGGCGTGGTGGTGTACACACGGGTGCACACGCCACGACGTTGCGGGCAGTTCTGCAGCGCAGGCACGTCGGATTTCTCGACGATACGCTTACGCGGCTGACGTACCAGCTGGTTGATAGTTGCCATCTACTAGCTCCACTGTTGTCTTGCGACGCTATTGTCTTGCAAGAAAAGCAAAATGGCAGGAACGAGTTCCCGCCAAATTTAGGGGTACAAGAGTCTAAAGAGGATCTTGGCCCCAGTCAAGGCAAGGCCCCGACCTCCCCGCTCATCCAACCTCGACAATTTGCCTCGATTCGATGAACGGAATGGCCAGGGCCTTACGCTCGTTTATCGCAGAACTCAGTTACCGCTCGAGTTCAGCGCTTCGGTCAGCGCAGCTTCTACTTCACTGGCGCTTACGCGCAACGGCTTGTCGGCTTCACGGCGACGCTTACGCTCGCTGTGATAGGCCAGGCCGGTACCCGCCGGGATCAGACGACCCACGACCACGTTTTCTTTCAGGCCGCGCAGGTAATCGCGCTTGCCGGTTACCGCCGCTTCGGTCAGTACACGGGTGGTTTCCTGGAAGGAAGCCGCCGAGATGAACGATTCGGTGGACAACGACGCCTTGGTGATACCCAGCAGTACGCGAGTGAACTTGGAGACAAACTTGTCTTCCGCAGCCAGACGCTCGTTCTCTACCAGTACGTGAGTCAGTTCCATCTGGTCGCCCTTGATGAAACTGGAATCGCCGGATTCAGCGATTTCAACTTTACGCAGCATCTGACGCAGGATGGTCTCGATGTGCTTGTCGTTGATCTTCACGCCTTGCAGGCGATAAACGTCCTGGATCTCGTTCACGATGTACTTGGCCAGCGCACTCACACCCAGCAGACGCAGGATGTCGTGTGGATCGCTCGGGCCGTCGGAGATAACTTCGCCACGGTTTACCTGTTCGCCTTCGAAGACGTTCAGGTGACGCCACTTCGGAATCAGCTCTTCGTACGGATCGCTACCGTCGTTCGGAGTAATGACCAGACGGCGCTTGCCCTTGGTTTCTTTACCGAACGCGATGGTGCCGCTGACTTCAGCCAGAATCGACGCTTCTTTCGGACGACGGGCTTCGAACAAGTCGGCAACACGCGGCAGACCACCGGTGATGTCACGAGTCTTCGAGGTCTCTTGCGGGATACGAGCGATAACATCACCGATCGCGATCTTCGCACCATCCGCTACACCGACCAGGGCGTTGGCTGGCAGGAAGTACTGAGCGATAACGTCAGTGCCTGGCAGCAACAGATCCTTGCCGTTGTCGTCGACCATCTTCACGGCTGGACGAATGTCCTTGCCGGCAGCTGGACGATCTTTGGCGTCGAGTACTTCAATGTTGGTCATACCGGTCAATTCGTCAGTCTGACGCTTGATCGTGATGCCTTCTTCCATGCCCACGTAGGTCACGGTACCTTTCATTTCGGTAACGATTGGGTGAGTGTGCGGATCCCACTTGGCAACGATTGCGCCAGCGTCGACCTTGTCACCTTCTTTAACCGAAATCACAGCACCGTACGGCAGCTTGTAACGCTCGCGCTCACGACCGAAGTCATCAGCGATAGCCAGCTCACCGGAACGGGAGACAGCAACCAGGTGACCATCCACTCGCTCAACGTGCTTCAGGTTGTGCAGACGGACGGTACCGCCGTTCTTAACCTGAACGCTGTCGGCTGCGGAGGTCCGGCTTGCCGCACCACCGATGTGGAACGTCCGCATCGTCAGCTGGGTACCCGGCTCACCGATGGACTGTGCAGCGATAACGCCGACCGATTCACCGATGTTCACCTGGTGACCACGAGCCAGATCACGGCCGTAGCACTTGGCGCAAATGCCATAGCGGGTTTCGCAGCTGATCGGCGAACGCACGATCACTTCGTCGATGCTGTTCAGCTCGATGAACTCGACCCACTTCTCGTCTACCAGGGTGCCAGCAGGAACGATGACGTCCTCGGTACCCGGCTTGAATACGTCACGGGCGATGACACGACCCAATACGCGCTCACCCAACGGCTCGACAACGTCACCGCCTTCAATGTGCGGCGTCATCAGCAAGCCTTGCTCGGTCCCGCAATCGATCTCGGTCACGACCAGATCCTGCGCCACGTCTACCAGACGACGAGTCAGGTAACCGGAGTTCGCAGTTTTCAACGCGGTATCCGCCAGACCTTTACGAGCACCGTGAGTGGAAATGAAGTACTGGAGTACGCTCAAACCTTCACGGAAGTTCGCAGTAATCGGCGTTTCGATGATGGAACCGTCCGGCTTGGCCATCAGGCCACGCATACCGGCGAGCTGACGGATCTGCGCAGCAGAACCCCGTGCGCCCGAGTCGGCCATCATGTACATCGAGTTGAAGGATTCCTGGTCGACTTCGTCGCCATGACGGTCGATGACTTTCTCTTTCGAGAGGTTGGCCATCATCGCCTTGGAAACTTCGTCGTTCGCCTTGGACCAGAGGTCGATCACCTTGTTGTACTTCTCGCCCTGGGTTACCAGGCCGGAGGCGTACTGGCTTTCGATCTCTTTCACTTCGTCGGTAGCGGTACCGATGATTCGAGCTTTTTCATCCGGGATAACGAAGTCGTTAACACCGATGGAAACGCCGGAGATGGTCGAATAGGCAAAACCGGTGTACATCAACTGGTCAGCGAAGATCACGGTCTCTTTCAGACCGACCACGCGGTAGCACTGGTTGATCAGCTTGGAGATCGCCTTTTTCTTCATCGGCAGGTTGACGACGTCGAAGGACAGACCTTTTGGCACAACCTGGAACAGCAGCGCACGGCCGACAGTGGTGTCGACGATACGGGTACCGGTCACGCTACCACCGTCACGATCGTTGACGGTTTCGTTGATCCGCACTTTGACTTTCGCGTGCAGTGCGGCTTCGCCGGCACGGAACACACGGTCAACTTCCTGCAGATCCGCGAACACACGACCTTCGCCCTTGGCGTTGATCGCTTCACGAGTCATGTAGTACAGACCCAGTACAACGTCCTGCGACGGAACGATGATTGGCTCACCGTTGGCTGGCGACAGAATGTTGTTGGTCGACATCATCAACGCACGCGCTTCCAGCTGGGCTTCCAGCGTCAGCGGTACGTGCACGGCCATTTGGTCGCCGTCGAAGTCGGCGTTGTACGCAGCACAAACCAACGGGTGCAGCTGAATAGCCTTACCTTCGATCAGTACTGGTTCAAACGCCTGGATACCCAGACGGTGAAGGGTCGGTGCACGGTTGAGGAGTACCGGGTGTTCGCGAATGACTTCAGCGAGAACGTCCCATACTTCCGGCAGCTCGCGCTCGACCATCTTTTTGGCGGCCTTGATGGTGGTCGCCAGACCACGCATTTCCAACTTGCCGAAAATGAACGGCTTGAACAGCTCGAGAGCCATTTTCTTCGGCAGACCGCACTGGTGCAGACGCAGGGTCGGACCTACGGTAATTACCGAACGACCGGAGTAGTCAACACGCTTACCGAGCAAGTTCTGACGGAAACGACCTTGCTTACCCTTGATCATGTCAGCCAGGGATTTCAGAGGACGCTTGTTCGAACCGGTAATGGCGCGGCCACGACGGCCGTTGTCGAGCAGTGCATCGACAGCTTCCTGCAACATACGCTTTTCGTTGCGCACGATGATGTCCGGAGCGGACAGATCGAGCAGGCGCTTCAAGCGGTTGTTACGGTTGATCACTCGACGATACAAATCGTTGAGGTCGGAAGTCGCGAAGCGACCGCCATCCAGCGGGACCAGTGGACGCAGATCTGGCGGCAGAACCGGCAGAACGGTCAGCACCATCCATTCTGGCAAGTTGCCGGAACCCTGGAAGGCTTCCATCAACTTCAGACGCTTGGACAGCTTCTTGATTTTGGTCTCGGAGTTGGTTTGCGGAATTTCTTCGCGCAGACGACCAATCTCGTGCTCCAGGTCGATAGCGTGCAGCAGTTCGCGGACAGCTTCGGCACCCATGCGGGCATCGAAATCGTCACCGAATTCTTCCAGCGCTTCGAAGTACTGCTCGTCGTTGAGCAACTGACCTTTTTCAAGGGTGGTCATGCCTGGATCGATAACGACATAGCTCTCGAAGTAGAGAACGCGCTCGATATCACGCAGGGTCATGTCCATCAGCAAGCCGATACGCGACGGCAGCGATTTCAGGAACCAGATGTGAGCAACCGGCGAAGCCAGTTCGATGTGCGCCATGCGCTCACGACGAACTTTGGCCAGTGCGACTTCAACGCCGCACTTCTCGCAGATCACACCACGGTGCTTCAAGCGCTTGTACTTACCGCACAGGCACTCGTAATCCTTCACCGGGCCAAAGATCTTGGCGCAGAACAGGCCGTCACGCTCAGGTTTGAACGTACGGTAGTTGATGGTTTCCGGCTTTTTAACTTCACCGAACGACCACGAACGGATCATCTCAGGCGATGCCAACCCGATACGGATGGCGTCGAACTCTTCGACTTGACCCTGGTTTTTCAGCAAATTCAGTAGGTCTTTCAAGGCCTTTCCTCCTGGCGGAGCAGAGAGCGGGCAATCCTGCCCCGCTCTCGATTCGCGTCACGTGTTATTCGGTTTCCAGATCGATATCGATGCCGAGGGAACGAATTTCCTTGATCAACACGTTGAAGGACTCGGGCATGCCCGGCTCCATACGGTGATCGCCGTCCACGATGTTTTTGTACATCTTGGTCCGACCGTTCACATCGTCCGACTTCACTGTGAGCATTTCTTGCAGAGTGTATGCAGCACCGTATGCTTCCAGTGCCCAGACCTCCATCTCCCCGAAACGCTGACCACCGAACTGCGCCTTACCACCCAGCGGCTGCTGGGTAACCAGGCTGTACGAACCGGTAGAACGAGCGTGCATCTTGTCGTCTACCAAGTGGTTCAGCTTCAGCATGTACATGTAGCCAACGGTAACCGGGCGCTCGAACTTGTTGCCGGTACGGCCGTCAGTCAGTTGCATCTGGCCGCTTTCCGGCAGGTCTGCCAGTTTCAGCATGGCCTTGATTTCAACTTCCTTGGCACCGTCGAATACCGGAGTGGCCATTGGAACGCCGCCACGCAGGTTGTTCGCAAGATCCAGGATTTCCTGGTCGGAGAAGTCATCGAGGCTTTCCTGACGACCACCGATCTCGTTGTAGATCTCGTGCAGGAACTTACGCAGCTCGGCAACCTTACGCTGCTCTTCAACCATGCGGTTGATCTTCTCGCCCAGACCTTTGGCCGCGAGGCCCAGGTGGGTTTCGAGGATCTGACCAACGTTCATACGCGAAGGTACGCCCAGCGGGTTGAGTACGACATCGACCGGCGTGCCATTGGCATCGTGCGGCATGTCTTCAACCGGCATGATCACGGAGACCACACCCTTGTTACCGTGACGACCGGCCATCTTGTCGCCCGGCTGGATGCGACGACGGATTGCCAGGTAGACCTTGACGATTTTCAGCACGCCTGGAGCCAGGTCATCGCCCTGCTGCAGTTTGCGCTTCTTGTCTTCGAACTTGTCGTCCAGCAGACGGCGGCGATCGACGATGTAAGCCTGAGCCTTCTCGAGCTGCTCGTTCAGAGCATCTTCAGCCATGCGCAGCTTGAACCACTGACCATGCTCAAGACCGTCGAGCACTTCATCGGTGATGTCCTGGCCTTTCTTCAGACCAGCGCCGCCTTCGGCTTTGTGGCCAACCAGAGCGGAGCGCAGACGTTCGAAGGTAGCGCCTTCAACGATACGGAACTCTTCGTTCAGATCCTTGCGGATCTCGTCGAGCTGGCTCTTCTCGATGGACAGGGCACGACTGTCGCGCTCAACGCCATCACGGGTGAAGACCTGAACGTCGATGACAGTACCTTTGGTACCGGTTGGTACGCGCAGGGAAGTGTCCTTAACGTCGCTAGCCTTCTCACCGAAGATCGCGCGCAGCAGTTTTTCTTCTGGCGTCAGTTGGGTCTCGCCTTTCGGAGTGACCTTGCCGACCAGAATGTCGCCCGGGCCAACTTCGGCGCCGACGTAAACGATACCGGCTTCGTCCAGCTTGTTCAGCGCAGCTTCACCCACGTTCGGGATGTCCGCAGTGATTTCCTCTGGGCCAAGCTTGGTGTCACGAGCCACGCAGGTCAGTTCCTGAATGTGGATCGTGGTGAAGCGATCTTCCTGAACCACACGCTCGGACAGGCAGATGGAGTCTTCGAAGTTGAAGCCGTTCCATGCCATGAACGCGATACGCATGTTCTGACCCAAAGCCAGTTCACCCATATCGGTGGACGGACCGTCAGCCATGATGTCGCTACGCTGAACCCGATCACCCTTACGCACCAGCGGACGCTGGTTGATGCAGGTGTTCTGGTTGGAGCGGGTGTATTTGGTCAGGTTGTAGATGTCGACACCGGCTTCGCCAGTTTCAACTTCATCATCTGCAACACGAACCACGATACGGCTGGCGTCGACGGAATCGATAACGCCGCCACGACGAGCCACGACGCAAACGCCGGAGTCACGAGCTACGTTACGCTCCATGCCGGTACCGACCAGCGGCTTGTCAGCGCGCAGCGTTGGTACAGCTTGACGCTGCATGTTCGAACCCATCAACGCACGGTTGGCGTCGTCGTGCTCGAGGAACGGGATCAGCGACGCTGCGACCGAAACTACCTGCTTCGGCGACACGTCCATCAAGGTGACGTCTTCCGGCGCCTTGACGGTGAACTCGTTCAGGTGACGAACAGCTACCAGCTCGTCGATCAGGACTTTCTTGTCGCTCATCGTGGCGGAAGCCTGGGCGATCACGTGATCAGCTTCTTCGATGGCGGACAGGAATACGATCTCGTCAGTGACCAGAGCGTCTTTCACCACACGGTACGGACTCTCGAGGAAACCGTACTGGTTGGTGCGCGCATACGCAGCCAGGGAGTTGATCAGACCGATGTTCGGACCTTCCGGCGTTTCAATCGGGCATACACGACCGTAGTGAGTCGGGTGTACGTCACGAACTTCGAAGCCTGCACGTTCACGAGTCAAACCACCTGGGCCGAGTGCGGAAACACGACGCTTGTGGGTGATCTCGGACAGCGGGTTGTTCTGGTCCATGAACTGGGACAGCTGGCTCGAACCGAAGAACTCTTTCACCGCCGCAGCCACTGGCTTGGCGTTGATGAGGTCTTGCGGCATCAGGCCTTCGCTTTCAGCCATCGACAGACGCTCTTTGACCGCGCGCTCAACACGCACCAAGCCAACGCGGAACTGGTTTTCGGCCATCTCGCCTACACAGCGAACACGACGGTTACCCAGGTGGTCGATGTCATCGACGATGCCTTTGCCGTTACGGATGTCGACCAGCGTCTTCAGTACCGCAACGATGTCTTCCTTGGACAACACGCCCGAACCTTCGATTTCGGTACGACCGATACGACGGTTGAACTTCATCCGGCCGACCGCAGACAGGTCATAGCGCTCAGGGCTGAAGAACAGGTTGTTGAACAGGGTCTCGGCAGCATCCTTGGTTGGCGGCTCGCCTGGACGCATCATGCGATAGATTTCGACCAGCGCTTCCAATTGGTTGCTGGTGGAATCGATCTTCAGGGTGTCGGAGACGAACGGACCACAGTCGATATCGTTGGTGTACAACGTCTCGATGCGAACGACCTGAGCCTTGGCAATTTTTGCCAGCACTTCTGTCGTCAGCTCGGTGTTGCATTCAGCCAGGATTTCACCGGTAGCCGGGTGCACGATGACCTTGGCGGTGGTGCGACCCAGGACGTAGTCCAGAGGCACTTCCAGCTCTTTGATCCCGGCTTTTTCCAGCTGGTTGATGTGACGAGCAGTGATACGGCGACCTTGCTCGACAATAACCTTGCCTTTGTCATCCTGGATGTCCAGGACCGCAATTTCACCGCGCAGACGCTGAGGCACCAGTTCCAGGCTCAGGTTTTCGCCTTTCACATGGAATACGTTGGTGGTGTAGAACGCGTCCAGCACTTCTTCAGTGGTGTAACCGAGCGCGCGCAGCAATACCGATGCTGGCAGCTTGCGGCGACGGTCGATACGCACGAACACGCAGTCTTTCGGGTCGAACTCGAAGTCCAACCACGAACCGCGGTAAGGGATGATCCGCGCCGAGTACAGCAGCTTGCCGGAGCTGTGCGTCTTGCCACGATCGTGGTCGAAGAACACGCCAGGGGAGCGGTGCAGCTGGGAAACGATTACACGCTCAGTACCATTGATTACGAAGGTACCGTTTTCAGTCATCAGGGGAATTTCACCCATGTAGACTTCTTGCTCTTTGATGTCCTTGATCGCTTTGTTCGACGATTCTTTGTCGAAAATGATCAGGCGCACTTTTACCCGCAAAGGTACGGCGTAAGTCACACCGCGCAATACGCATTCTTTGACATCAAATGCCGGTTCGCCCAGGCGATAACCGACGTACTCCAAGGCAGCATTGCCGGAGTAGCTGATGATCGGGAAAACGGATTTGAAGGCCGCATGCAGGCCCACGTCGCGGAACTGATCTTTAGTCGCTCCCGCTTGCAAGAATTCACGATACGAATCCAGCTGGATGGCCAGGAGGTAAGGCACATCCATGACGTCCGGCAACTTGCTAAAGTCCTTGCGGATACGTTTTTTCTCAGTATATGAGTAAGCCATCAGCGTTCCCCAGCTTGGTCACCTGCTTGTTTGGCCCCTCCCGACGGGAGCAGCCAGAAAATCGTGCAAACCCCATGGTTTGCGCCACCATATCGGGTGGTTACAGCTCGTTATCAGCACCGACCCAGTCGGCTGCCAATAACGGAAAAAGGCCGGTGGCAAGAGCCACCAGCCATCAGCCTGTCGCTTAACGCTCGGGCTGGAGGAGCAAAGTCGATGCTTACTTCAGCTCGACTTTAGCGCCTGCTTCTTCCAGCTTCTTCTTAGCGTCTTCAGCAGCTTCTTTCGAAACGCCTTCAGCTACAACCTGAGGAGCGCCGTCGACTTTCTCTTTGGCTTCTTTCAGGCCCAGACCAGTCAGTTCACGAACTGCCTTGATCACGTTTACTTTCTTCTCGCCGGCTTCAAGCAGAACAACGTTGAATTCGGTTTGCTCTTCAACAACAGCGGCAGCAGCAGCTGGACCAGCAGCAGCAACAGCAGCGGTCACGCCGAAGGTTTCTTCCATTGCTTTGATCAGCTCAACAACTTCCAGAACGGTTTTCTGGCCGATTGCTTCGATGATTTGTTCGTTAGTCAGAGACATGACTTGAATCCTGTATTGGGGTGACAGCTTACGCAGCCATCAAATTAAACATATGATTTGGAAAGATTCGACTGAGCCTTAGGCTGCAGCAGCTTCTTTCTGGTCGCGAACGGCTGCCAGAGTACGAGCCAGCTTGCTGGTAGCGCCTTGAATCACGCTCATCAGTTTCGCAATAGCTTCGTCGCGGGTCGGCAGGGTAGCCAACACGTCGATCTGGTTAGCGGCAAGAAACTTGCCATCAAACGCAGCTGCCTTGATCTCGAACTTGTCCTGACCCTTGGCGAACTCTTTGAAAATCCGGGCAGCAGCGCCTGGATGTTCCTTGGAGAATGCAATCAGGGTAGGGCCGGTGAACACGTCGTTGAGGACACTGAATTCAGTGTCAGCAACAGCGCGCTTGAGCAGGGTGTTACGTACAACACGTACGTAAACGCCAGCTTCACGAGCCTCTTTACGGAGTCCGGTCATTGCGCCTACTGTTACGCCACGGGCATCAGCCACGACAGCGGACAGAGCGACTTTGGCAGCCTCGTTGACTTCAGCGACGATGGCCTTCTTGTCTTCGAGTTTAATTGCCACGGGTTTAACTCCTGCTTGTTACCGTTTCATCCAGTCGGAACCGGATGTCGTTTTGGTGTCTGATTCGGTAAGGAACCGGGAGCACCATCTGCGTAGGCTTGTGGTTTAAGACTTGCGTCGCCTACGGTCTTGGATAGCCCCCGCCAGGCAGGGACCCCAATTTTTCAATTGGCGCAATCACTTGCGCCAATTTATGCCTTACGCGTCGAGCGAGCTTTGGTCGATGACCAGACCTGGGCCCATAGTGGTGCTCAGGGTAACGCGCTTGACGTAAATGCCTTTCGAAGAAGCTGGCTTGATACGCTTCAGATCAGCGATCAGGGCTTCAACGTTTTCCTTCAGCTTGACGGCATCGAAGCCGATCTTGCCAACGGAAGTGTGGATGATGCCGTTTTTGTCGGTGCGATAACGAACCTGACCAGCCTTCGCGTTCTTGACTGCGGTAGCTACGTCTGGAGTAACGGTGCCGACTTTAGGGTTAGGCATCAGGCCACGTGGACCGAGGATCTGACCCAACTGACCTACAACGCGCATGGCATCCGGGGATGCGATAACTACGTCATAGTTCAGGTCGCCGCCTTTCATTTCGGCAGCCAGTTCGTCCATACCTACACGGTCAGCGCCGGCAGCCAGAGCGGCCTCGGCAGCTGGACCCTGGGTGAACACAGCAACGCGTACGGTCTTGCCAGTGCCGTGTGGCAGCACGGTAGCGCTACGAACGACCTGGTCGGATTTACGCGGGTCAACGCCCAGGTTTACAGCAACGTCGAACGACTCGCTGAACTTTACAGTCGACAGCTCAGACAGCAGAGCAGCAGCGTCTACAAAGTTGTAGGCCTTGCCTGCTTCGATTTTGCCGGCGATAGCCTTTTGACGCTTGGTCAGCTTAGCCATTACACACCCTCCACGTTAAGGCCCATGCTACGAGCAGAACCGGCGATGGTACGCACAGCCGCATCCATATCAGCTGCAGTCAGATCCGCGTTTTTGGTTTTCGCGATTTCTTCCAGCTGAGCACGAGTCACAGTGCCAACCTTAACGGTGTTCGGACGAGCGGAACCGCTGGTCAGACCGGCCGCCTTCTTCAGCAGAACCGAAGCAGGGGTGGATTTGGTTTCGAAAGTGAAGCTACGGTCGCTGTAGACAGTGATGATCACTGGAGTCGGCAGACCTGGCTCAAGACCCTGAGTACGGGCGTTGAAAGCCTTGCAGAATTCCATGATGTTCACGCCGTGCTGACCCAGTGCAGGGCCAACAGGTGGACTTGGGTTAGCCTGAGCGGCCTTCACTTGCAGCTTGATGTAAGCGGTAATCTTCTTGGCCATGAGGCACTCCAATTACGGGTTCGAACGCCTCGAAAGGCTCCCCGGTTACTTGCGCGTTTATCCCAGTGACGACAAAACCCCACAGCCTGGGGCTGCGGGGTTGGGATGCTTGTACAGCTAGACCTTTTCGACCTGGCTGAACTCCAACTCTACCGGAGTAGAGCGACCGAAAATGAGCACCGCCACTTGGATCCGGCTCTTTTCGTAGTTAACTTCTTCAACGGTGCCGGTAAAGTCGGCAAACGGACCATCATTGACACGCACCGACTCGCCCGGCTCGAACAACGTCTTCGGCTTAGGCTTGTCGCTACCATCAGCAACGCGACGCAGAATCGCTTCCGCTTCTTTATCCGTGATAGGTGCAGGCTTGTCGGCGGTACCGCCAATGAAGCCCATCACACGAGGAGTATCCTTGACCAAGTGCCAAGTACCCTCGTTCATATCCATCTGAACCAGCACATAACCTGGGAAGAACTTACGCTCGCTTTTGCGTTTCTGGCCATTACGCATTTCAACCACTTCTTCAGTGGGAACCAGAATTTCGCCGAAGCCATCTTCCATGCCAGCCAGCTTTACGCGCTCAATCAGCGAGCGCATGACATGCTTCTCGTAACCGGAGTAAGCATGCACAACATACCAACGCTTAGCCACGGGACACCCTTAGCCGACAATCAAGGAGACAAGCCAACCGAGCAGGGAATCAAGACCCCACAACAGCAGCGCCATAACCAGCACCACAGCCACAACGATCAGCGTGGTCTGCGTGGTCTCTTGGCGCGTTGGCCATACGACTTTACGAATCTCGGTGCGAGCTTCCTTAACCAGTACAAAGAAAGACTTGCCCTTGACGGTCTGCAGGCCTACAAAGGCAGCTACAGCAGCAATGACGAGCAACGCTAGTACGCGGTACAGGATCGGCGAAGCAGAGTAATACTGATTACCAACAACGCCAACGACCACCAAAGCGACTACTACTAGCCACTTGAGCAGATCGAAGCGAGAGCCTTGAGCTTCAGCTTTAGGAGTCATCTATGAAGATCCTGTGAAAAGAAAGCCAGATACACCGAGTGAATCTGGCAGGTCAGGAGGGAATCGAACCCCCAACCTACGGTTTTGGAGACCGTCGCTCTGCCAATTGAGCTACTGACCTAAAACAAAATCAGGCCGACCATTATGCCGGCCCGAAAAAGACATTACAACAACTTACTCGACAACCCAGCCCTCAACACCGGCGGGATGACTACCCTCCTGAGCAAAAACCCTCCCAGGAAAGGAGCAGAACAAACCAAGCAAGCCATTAAAACAAAGGCAGATATTTTCATATCTGCCTTGTTATATGGAGCTCTTGAGCGGATTTGAACCGCTGACCTCACCCTTACCAAGGGTGTGCTCTACCAACTGAGCTACAAGAGCGTAACACCTTGCAAAACCTGCAAGTTTGGAGCGGGTAGCGGGAATCGAACCCGCATCATCAGCTTGGAAGGCTGAGGTTCTACCACTAAACTATACCCGCGGAGCTTGCAGCTCTCGCTAAAAATGGTGGAGGGGGAAGGATTCGAACCTTCGAAGTCGTAGACGTCAGATTTACAGTCTGATCCCTTTGGCCGCTCGGGAACCCCTCCTAAGCGAGCCGGCATTCTACATCATGCCAGCCTTCTGTCAAGCATTTTTCTCATTAAAAACCTGAGCTTAGCTGCGTTGACCTCACTTCACACCGTAGCCCTTTAAAGGTCTTCACTGCGAAGCGGGCGCCATTCTATGCAAACTACTCGGCGGACGCAACCCCCTCGCAGGGCATTATTTTATGTTTTAAGTCATTGAATTCTCTGGAAAGGTTTTGAAGCTGCACATCGTCAAGCCAGCGTCGGCTTTCAGGGGCCACCTGCACCCAGAAACCCGCGAGTTCCGGGTTACTCCTCGAGAGAGGCTGATATTTGATCTCCATACCTTTTAAGCGCGCTTCCACCGCCTGGAGCGACTCCTGTCGCGCGAAACCACCCAGGTAAAGACATTCATTGTCCGACTGCACAGGCTTTCCCTTGGCCCGAGACGCATCAGTCGCCTCGCTCAGCAAGCGAATATCCTGCTGATTTCCTTTGTAGAGACTCAAAGGGGTGACGTCCTTCGCGCGCAGGGGAGCCTCTTGTTGATGCCATATGTAATAGAACACATTGAGAACGAGCAGCAGCAGGAACAACCAACGCATAAGAACCTCAGGACAAAGGACATGCCATAGCCAAACCCACGAATACCAGATCAGGAACCACCCTGGCCTCAGGCACGACCCCGGACACCAACCCCGCGTCCCCTCCTGTCAGGAACAACGAAAAATCTGCCCCCCAATAGGTACGCGCAAGTTCCAGTTGAGTCAGAACGAACCCCCGCAACATCAGGGAGCAACCACGCTCTACCGCCTCGACAGTCGTCCGCCCCGGCACAAGGCTCTCCAGGGCGCGCTCGGCAGCCAAGTCTCCATAGCGAATTTTACGAGTATGGGTGCGCAGTTGATTTCGCATAAGCGGCATTCCAGGGCAAATGAAGCCCCCAAGATGCTGACCATCAGCGGCAATAAAATCCGCCGTGACGGCGGTCCCGAAATCCAGCACCAGGCATGCACCGGCAGCCAAATGATATCCGCCAAGCATCGCCAGCCAGCGATCCAGACCGAGGCGCTCGAATTCCTCGTAGCCGTTGCGGACCCCCGACATTTCGCGCGCAGGGGCCGCACATGCCACTGAAACGCCAAAGGCGCCGGTCAACAGGGCGACCAGCGCAGCAGTCTCTTCATCCGTCCTCACACTGACCAACCGGCAGAATTTGAGATCCAGCCCGGCGAGCGCTCCCAGACTTTCTAGAAGCGCGAGATTCGAATCGACGACACCTTCACCTATCGTGCGGCACTTGTCAGCAGCAAGCACCCGCCACTTGATGAAACTGTTTCCGCAGTCGAGCTCAAGAATCATCGCGCAACCTCAAACTGAGCTCACCACCACTAAAGACTTTTTCCACACCTTCCACCTTCAAGCGCAGCGCACCCTGACTATCAATACCAAGCACTTCGCCATCGACCTGGTTGACTCCAGCGATCAACGACACCGCCCGTCCCTGCCACAGATGACTCTGTTCCCACTCCACTTGGATCGCAGCAAATCCGCCATTACGATGACGATCCAAGTAAAGCCGTAGCATTTGCCCTAATTTCGCGACCAGGTGATTGCGATCGACTGCGACTCCCGACTCAAGCCGCATGGATGTCCATTGCTGATCAACCTCATCGGTCACCTGCATGTTCACATTGATTCCCACACCGAGAACGACGTGACAGACATCAGCGGGATCGCCGACCAATTCAAGCAGGATCCCGGCGATTTTCTTGCGGCCGACCAGAACATCGTTAGGCCACTTCAATCCAGCACCCGATACACCCAGGCCTCGCAAGGTTTGCATGACTGCGAGCCCGACAACAAGACTCAACCCCTCCAACTGTCGCATTCCACCGTCAATACGCAACACCAGGCTGTAGTAGATGTTCTCCGCGAACGGGCTCGCCCACCGGCGCCCCCGACGTCCGCGCCCTGAAGTCTGCCGTTCAGCAAGCACCAGTAATGGCGCAGCCACGCCCCGCTCTATCGCGCGCAACGCTTCGGCATTGGTCGAGTCAATTGAGTCAAATACCAGGATGGGCCAATTACAACCAGGCGAGTGCTCCGTGATCGCGTCCGAATCCAGCAAGGTCAACGGAGCAGCCAGTTGATAGCCACGACCTCGCACCTTATGGATAGACAGACCCAGCTCAGCCTCTAAAAGCTGAAGCTGTTTCCATACGGCACTGCGACTGACACCCAACGCAGCACCCAGCGCCTGCCCCGAATGAAATCGACCATCCTTAAGAAGCTCTAACAACGTCAGCATGCAGGTCTCGCCTCACAATGAGGCACGCATGATAGCCACGCCTTGATCCCTTGCATAGAAAGCGTGTCAGGCAGATTTGCGAGCGACAAAAACAAAACCCCAACTGCTTTCGCAATTGGGGTTTCGGAATTTAATCTTGACGATGACCTACTCTCACATGGGGAAACCCCACACTACCATCGGCGATGCATCGTTTCACTGCTGAGTTCGGGATGGGATCAGGTGGTTCCAATGCTCTATGGTCGTCAAGAAATTCTTGAGCTGACGTGTCTTTCGACATTCCAGCGAATCGGGCATGTGATGTCTTTCGGTGCTTTGTGAGCTGCAAACTTTCGGTTCGTTTCGTCTTCACAACACCACAATCTGGCCTTTCGACTCAAATTGCTTGGGTGTTATATGGTCAAGCCTCACGGGCAATTAGTATTGGTTAGCTCAACGCCTCACAGCGCTTACACACCCAACCTATCAACGTCGTAGTCTTCGACGGCCCTTCAGGGAACTCAAGGTTCCAGTGAGATCTCATCTTGAGGCAAGTTTCCCGCTTAGATGCTTTCAGCGGTTATCTTTCCCGAACATAGCTACCCGGCAATGCCACTGGCGTGACAACCGGAACACCAGAGGTTCGTCCACTCCGGTCCTCTCGTACTAGGAGCAGCCCCTCTCAAATCTCAAACGTCCACGGCAGATAGGGACCGAACTGTCTCACGACGTTCTAAACCCAGCTCGCGTACCACTTTAAATGGCGAACAGCCATACCCTTGGGACCGGCTTCAGCCCCAGGATGTGATGAGCCGACATCGAGGTGCCAAACACCGCCGTCGATATGAACTCTTGGGCGGTATCAGCCTGTTATCCCCGGAGTACCTTTTATCCGTTGAGCGATGGCCCTTCCATACAGAACCACCGGATCACTAAGACCTACTTTCGTACCTGCTCGACGTGTCTGTCTCGCAGTCAAGCGCGCTTTTGCCT